>NZ_FWWW01000123.1 GCF_900176135.1 Hymenobacter roseosalivarius DSM 11622
AACTGCAGCTAGATCTATTCTTCTTCATCATCTCCAAGCTACGCAAGGATGAAAAGGACACCATATATAAATTGGATATCAAGGAGTTATCTAATTTGACAGGCAAGAGATATAATGGCGCTTACCTGCATAAAGCCACAGCTGATATGGGCTCACGCATGCTGGAAGTGGAAGACGCCAAAGAGTACCGGCAGATATGGATGTTTCAACAAATCCGCTATCTCAAGGGAGAAGGGATCATCGAGTTTGACTTAACCAAGTACGTTTTACCCTATCTATTTCAACTCAAAAACAATTTCACCAGCTATGAACTGGCGGCTGCGCTCCGCCTCACCAGCAAGTATGCTAAGCGTATTTATCAAATCTGTAGTCAGTGGAAAGACCTAGGAGAAACGAAGAAGTACGACCTACAAGATTTCAAAAAAATGCTCGGACTGCTTGATGAGAAGGGTAATGAAAAAATGGAGCGAATCAGCCAGTTGCGGGAAAAGGTGCTGGACGTAGCCGTAAAGCAAATCAATGAGCACACTGAACTGAATGTCAGCTATAAGCTAGAAAAGCGCGGGAAAACCTTCAAAAACATCACTTTCACGGTCAAACCGCAAGCTTTAGCGGAAACTATCCCGTTCGACTTGGAGCCAAGCATCGCTTCTCCGATAGGTCTAGCCCCGCACCAGGTGGAGAACGCCGGCCGCTTGCTCGCGCAGTTGAGCATCACCACGCCGGCGCTAGTGGCCACCATCCTGGCCAGCGCGGCGCACGTAGCGGCCTGTAATAAGTTCGCCCACGACCTGAAAACCGGCAAGCACGCCAAGGCGCATTCCCTCTCGGGGCTCCTGCTCACCATCCTGGGCCTGAAAAAGCCCACTAACGGCCCCCTGTTCGACGCAGCGACTACTAAGCAAGGCTAAGCCTGCCGGCTAATTCGTATCTTTACAGACCATGAAAATCACGCTCGAAGTACCCGACAGCCACGCTGGCTTCCTGCTGGAGCTCCTGCGCAACCTGCCTTTCGTCAAGTTGCGGGAGCAACCCGCCAAGACCGCTACCCCGGACGAAACCGCCCACCTGCTCTCCTCACCGGCTAATGCGGAACGCCTGTACGCCGCCCTAGAGCGCGACCGTCGGGGTGAGCGGGAAACCCACGCGCTGCCGGCCTCGATATGACCCTGAGCTGGGATACCGCGGCCTGGGAAGATTTTCAGTACTTGCTCGACACCGATAAGGCCATGGCCCGCAAGATTCGGGCGCTGCTCAAGGAGTGCCTGCGCACCCCCACTACGGGCACGGGCAAGCCCGAACCCCTCAAACACGACTTTGCCGGCTACTGGTCGCGCCGCATCAGCGGGGAGCACCGCCTGATTTACCGTTTTGACGCGACGGGAGTGTACGTGCTGCAATGCCGCTTTCACTACACCGCCAAGTAAGGCTCTGGGATAGGGAAGAAAGCCCGCAAATGGGCCGCTATTCGACGCGGCCACCAAAAAGTAGGGCTTACCCGTCTACTTGCCGAAAACGCGCTGCCAGAAGCTCTTTCGCGCGGGCTCGGCTAACCGGGAGGCAATGCCCTCGACCAGCTGCGTCAGCTGCTCCACTTGCACCTGCAGGTCGCGGGGGCTGGCCGGTAGCTGCGGGGCCTCCGCCTGGCGGAGTTCATCCTGGACAAAGGCCCGCACCTCGTCGTTGAAGTACTGCCCCATCGTCTTGTCGGCCCGCACCGCGGCCTTCTCCAGCAAGGCCCGCGTTTCGCGCTCCACCCCCCGGATGGACCAGGTCACGGCCGTGGTACTGACCGGCTTGGGCGGACGCTCCCCTGTAGTATCGGCTTTATTCCCCATAAGGGGCTCAGCGGTACGTGATTCACTGCCTGTCTTACTAGTACTGGTTTCGGTAAGACTGCTTTTAGGCGCTGTCTTACTTTTTTCTGATTTTGTAAGACCGATTTCAGGCGATGTCTTACTTTTTTCTGCCTTTGTAAGACTTGTTTCGGGGCTTGTCTTACTACTTGGGGCTTCTGTCAGACGGGTTTTGGGCGGCATAGCAGGATGTCTTACACGGTGTAAGACACATAGATACGCTTAAATGGGCTATCCAACTAGCGGCCTTCCCGACTGGCCGAACGGCTACGCCGTCAATTCCAGGACTTCGGCGGCCGGGATGCCTAGCTTCTGATACATGCGGCGCAGAAAGTCGACGTTGGCCGGGCGCCGGCCGCGCAGCACCTCGCTCAGGCGCGACTCGCCCACCTCCAGCAGCTGCGCCAATTGCTTTTGCTTGAGGCGGCGCTTGCACATCTCCACCTGCAGCCGGCCGGCCACGGTGGTCGGGGGGCCGGGATTGTGGCCGTTGGCCTCCTCGAAGGCGTGGATGGCGTCGCGCAGCACCAGCAGGCGGGCGTAGTGGGCTTCTTCGTCGGTGGCCAGCAGCCGGAATTCCTTCACCGCGGCTTTGTGCTCGGCTTCAGTAGTTAGCGTCACGGGTACGGTCTTGGAAGGTAAAACAAAAGGGAAAGAAAAGGCCCTCAGAGGTCTTGCAGCTGTTTTTTGCTCAGCTTGCTGTAATCGGCGTGGGTCAGGATGCGCCGGATATCGACGGTTTTGAGGGAAAACAACACCTGGGCCACCAGCCACCAGTGGCGACCGGTCATCGTTTACCAGCGGTAAAACCGGGAGCCATCGGGGGAAAGTGCAACCCGGCGCATGCGGGCGCACCTACACTGATTCCAAGACGAGTCCGAGAACATACTTTATGTTAAGAAAATATTCCCAGAAATGAGACACCTTGGCAGAAGGGCGTTTTCTGCCTTTTGTCTAACTTTCGTCTTTAGTAGAAAAACAAGCTATCCTCTTTCGTCCCGTGCTCAGCGTCTTCCAGCTACTGCTGTTCTGCTTTCAGGTAGCGAGCACCTTTGGAGTGCTACTGGTCTTGTACCTCGTGCTGGCCTTACTCGATTACCGCGGAGGCTTGGACAACTTGGTGGGCTTCACCATCTGGCAGCCGCTGCTAGGAGCAGCATTATGCTTGCTAACCATCCTCGGGTGCTTCCTGCTCGGACTACCGCTGCGCTTCTCCGCTAGGCTTCGCCTTTGGTGGCAACAGCATTGGTATCTCGCCCTGGGGGGAGCAGCCGTTGGTCTAGGGTTGCTCGTTCTTTCTTTGCTTCTAGGAGGAGACTCACCCCATCTGTTCTACGCGTTGAGCGGGTGGTTTCTGCTCGCCTTTTCCCTCTTACACCTGGTACCTCCACTCCACCTGCTCCCTCGCTGGATCCCATTCAGGAAATGAGTGCTTGCCGTAAAGCAGCTCGTAAATCATAGTTTACTTATCATGAACTGTGTTAAAAGTCAAGCCTTTAAGGCAAGTTTAGAAGTAAAATCAGCTTGGTAGGGCACGCCCGATTTGACGATAGCAAAGGCCTGCTTGAGCAGCTTGTTGCAGACGGCAATCAGGGCCAGCTTCTTGTTCTTGCCTTTGGCCACTAGGCGGTCGAAAAGCGCACTACAGGCCGCGTTCGTTTTCTTGGCCGCGAAGCTGCACATGAACAGTTTGCCCCGAATCAAGCCCCCGCCCATCTTGGTGATGCGCACTTTGCCGCGGATACTCGTCCCCGACGTGTGTTCCCGCGGGGAAAGGCCGGCCATGGCAATCAGTTGACGATAGTTATCCAGGTGCGTAAAGCCGCCGGCAAATAACAGCAGCATACCCGCCGTCTTGCGCCCAATGCCGGGAACAGAGCACAGCAGGGTCATCTGGGCCGCAAAGCGCTGTTCCAATAAAGCCAGCAATTCCACTTCCACGGCGGCTACTTGTTGCGTTAAGGCTTTCAAGGTCTGCTGCAGACGCTTCAAGGCCAGTTTAAATAAGCGGTTGCCGCTGCAGCGCTTCCAGGGCATTGCTCACCATGATTTTTTGCTTGAGCAACTGCTCCGTGACCTGCTCGAGCTGCCGGCATTCGACCAGCACGGTTTCCTCCGGTTGCCAGACTCTGACGGGTTGCTGCTGACCATAGCGCAACAGCCACTGGGCATCCTTGCGGTCGCTTTTGCCCTTGCTCAAGTGCATCTGGATGAAGCGCTTGATGACTAAGGGGTTGACTACCGCTACCTGCCCGCCCTGCTCGTGCAGATAGTAGGCCAAGGCTAGATTATAGGTGCCGGTGGCTTCCATCACAAACAGGCACTGGGTACCACAGCTCTTCATTAGCTGCTGGAAGCCGGCCTTCGAATTGCTGACCTCCAAGTGCTTTAGCTGCTGGTCCACCTGGTAGCAGACGGCCAGCGTAGCTTTGCTCACATCAATACCGACGACGGGAAAGGCTGATTGCGAATCCATAGGGGGCTAGGTTAGCGTGGACAAAAAGTAGAAAAAGGACTTCCAGGGAATCTTTTACTATCCTAATACAGGCTCGGCGGCCTCACGGAACTGTCCAAAGTAGCCCCAGAAAAGAGAAGGGATTGTCATGATAAACGAGCTCGTAATGGCCCCATAATGGATGAATCTTACTCCCCTCTTTTCCTTTTCAACAGCCGGTTCTACGGCGAGTAGGCGAACATAGGATAATTCGACTTATATGACGGTCAAAAGCCACCCGTGTCTTACCTTAGATAGGGTGTGCCAACGCCCGGTTTCGTTGATCGGGTACTACTTGGGGCATTCGCTCGTATCTTTCCCCCAGGGCCGGGAGCCGGCCGATGGCAAAAAGGTAAAAATATGCGCGTGGTTTTCATCGGAGCGATGCTTTCCCTGGGTCTCGGTACGGGTAGCCGAGCGCAGAACACCCCGTATCTAGGCCTTAATGGGCCGTTCACGACGGCGGCCGTGGTGCTGACGACGGGGCAGAGGCTCACCGGAACGCTCGACCTCTACTACGGCGCGGATGTCATCATCGTGCGTTCTGTCAACGACAGCACCTACACACTCTCGGCACAGCAGGTTCGCGCCTTTGCCGTCAAAGAGGCCCCTATCCAGCGTCCGGGGGATACCTACGTGGCCTTGGAGCGGGTTTTCTTGACCTTACCCACCCCTAGTAAAGTGCCCGCCACCAAGGAGGCCTGGCGCTTTTACGAACAACTCAGCCCAGGGCCCGTCCAGTTGTTGCGACGCGAGAATCTGAGGGACTGCAACCTGTTAATACCCCAATACTACGAGGGCACGAGTACGGGCAGAGAATACTACGAGGGCACGCGTAGGGTCAGAGCACACAGGAGGGCCACGTGCCGCTTCGTGTCGGTGTTTTATCTCTACCCGGTGAGGGGCGGCGTGGTCGAGTTACGCAAGCCCAAAGACGTGCTGAAACACTTTCCGCAGCACGCGCAGCAACTACGCACCTATGCCCGGCAGAATGGCCTGCAGTACGCCAATGCCCGGGAGTTGTCGTTACTCGTTAGCTACGCCAACACCCTCGGGGGAGACAACGCCCGACTCGACGGGCCCGAAGCGCGTGCCGGGGAGCACCCGGTGGGGGCACGGGCCCGTAGCAAGACCCAACGAGTGGAACCCTAGCCAGAAAAGGGCTGCCTAGCTGGCTAGGCAGCAATCGCGGAAAAGTCGCTTAACGTAATCGGAGTTATATGCGGGTTCTTGGAAAAAGACAGGAATAAGACTCTTGTTGACTTACTTAGCAGCGTGGTACTTTTCCGGGGACCGGGGGTGCCGGTTTGGGCGTTTACGAAGCTCATCTCCTCGGCCCGTTTCGTAAACTCTGAATCGTAGATGGGTTTCTTAAACTCCTCCAGCCCTGCAGCGGCCAGCTGTTAGGCGTTTACCGAAAGGAGGGTCATTTTTTGCCACGAGTGGTCTGCACCCAAAAGGATGTGCTAATCGGGATGGTCTGGTAAATCCAGATGGTATCGCTCCCCTTCCGGGACCAGAGGTTGCGCGCTTGAACTGTGACTGTGTGCCGGCCGGCAGCGGGGCGGCGGACGATGAACTGGGTGCGGGAATACACGCCTTTCGTGCTGTCCACCCCGGTTGTGGGGCGCAGCACTTCCACGTTCACCACGTTGGAAAGCCGGTTCCCCAATACCATTTCAAAGGTGTAATCCTGGCCTTCGGGCACCGTGTCGCGGTCCACTAGAAAGAAGGGGTAGGAGTAGGTGGTGTCAATTCGGCCATTTGGATGCCACGCCCCAAAGTCTATTCGCCGCCCTTTGCCGTCGTAGATAATCATCTGGCTCAATTCGCCATTGGGGTGATAAGAGCGCGTTGTGTCTGCGTAGACCTTTCCGTATCGGGTTGCGTTGTACTTGGGTTGGCCGGTCGGGTAATACCACTTCACCAGGCCGAAATTTTCTCCGTTTTTAAAGTATTCCGCTGACTTTAGCTGCCCGTTGGGGTAATACTCCCTTACCAGTCCGGTGACGCGGTTTTTATGAAAAGGCGAAATGCTTTTAAGCTGGCCACTTTTATAAAAGGATTTACGCTCCCCCTCCAACAACCCTTGCCCATCAAGTGGCGCCCGGTATTCCACCTCCCCCGTCGGGTAGTATCCGACCTTTTCGCGGGGACCGCAGGCGGATAGCAGCACGGTGGCCAGACCGAATAGAAGGCAAGGTAGTTTTCTCATAGCTCGCGCTTATAGTTTCCTGGGTTGTGTTGTGCCTATCAGGGCGCTTAGCAAAGTAAACCTACCCTAAAGCCTGTTTAGCGAAATGGTGATTTAAGCAAGGTTGGCCTTTATCTACCTATTCCACCTCCTCGGCTGTGCTGCTGCCCGGCCTGGTGGATGCGCTGCTGGGCCACCTGGCGCTGCGCCTCCTGCTCCAGCTGCGGGTTGAGCTCCTTCACCAGCCCGTAAAAGCGCTTTACCTCCTGGTGCTGAGCCTGGCTGCCCTCCACTCCGCGCTGCAGCCCCAACGGGGCCAGCTTCGCCGCAAAGCTGGTCTGCATGTCGCGCATCTTCTTTCGGTCGCCCAGCATCGCCCGGCAATTAAGCTTGCCGACCGCGTCGATGGGCACGACCGTGGCGTGGATGTGCGGGGTCTGCTCATCGAGGTGCAGCACGGCATTCACCACGTTCTCCGGCCCGTAGCGCTCGCTGAGCCACTCCATCGCCCGGGCCTGGAAGCCGGCCAGCTTGGCCCCGTCCTCGGGTGGATAGACCACTAGAGCGGGCTTGCCTGACTTACCGTTCTCCTTGCGAATATCCAAAAACTCGGGACTGAACGTCAGCAGGTGCTCCACCGCCAGCACGGCGTTGCTGCGCACCGTGCAGCCCACCTCGTCGAGGCGGGCCTGCACATCGGCCGCCAGGTCTTGGCTACCCACCAGCTGCACGTTGAGCGGGGTCAGCTCGGCGTCCGCGTTGGGCGTAGGCCGCAGCCGCTGCAGGTGCTCGTTGAGGGAATTGATATTGCCGGCACTCTTGAGTTTGGCCGTGCGCAGGATGGCATAGGGCATCGGGGCGATAGAGGAAAAGGGTGGTCAACATACCGGTAGCGGGTGCCGGGGACCACGGGGTAGAACGAGGTGCCCGCAGGGCCGAACAGACAATTTTAGGCAGCCGAAAGCGCAGCGCTTCGGCTGCCTAAAATTGTCTAGTGAGTACACAACGCTTGAACTTTACGCTTGCTTACGTTTGGCATTTACGCTTGTGCTTTATTTTTTACGCTTATAGTTTACGCTATCAGGGGCCTACCTACGCTACCGCCTTACGCTTAGTGCCTCCTGGGGGGACTGAATTAGCCTTCACAATGCGTTGTACTACCGAGTTGCCCCGTTCGTACTGCATCCGGTCAAGTAGCGTCCGTATCTGCTTCACTTGGTCCGGGGTAATCGTATCGCCGAGTTGGGGTAAGAGCCTACCCGCCTCCTCCCCCAAGAAGTCGATTTTGCGGGCCAGGTAGTACTCTTCGCCCTGGTACAACCACTGCCCTTCCTCGGACTTTTGAGCCTTATCCCACGCGCTTACCCGGCAGTTGGTGGAACAGAACCGGCCCCCTTTGCGGCGGGGGGTATACACGGTAGCGCAGTATTGGCAGGTAGTTGGCATACAGGTAAGATACTATTTCTTTTTCTCCTACGGGCATCTAGTGCAACGGGGTTACACTGGGAGCACCGGCTGCTCGGGGCTTCTTCCCCCACGGCCCCAGGGGCGAAGGTATTCCTGAGTGCAAGAGGGTACATAAGTCCATCTACTTCACTCATATACCATTGATTACCAATTATATACAATTTACAAAATGCGCGCAAGTCACTGGCTTCTAGAACGTTGCTGTTTTTTGCTTTCTGCTTTCCGACTGGAGTTATCCACAACTCTTGAAAGCTTTTTCCTCGCGCGAATCACAACTTGTGATATTTGTATTATTTGTTCTATTTGAGGGGCTTGTAACTAATTGATTATAAGCATATTACAGACACTTCAAACCACCTTTCGTGTAGTAAAAACCACCTTTCGTGTAGTAAAAACCACCTTTCGTGTAGTAAAAACCACCTTTCGTGTATCTATCGACCACCTTTGGTGTGTTTGTGACCACCTTTAAAAACCACTTTTGTTTTAGATGGTGGTTTTAAGGGTTATAATTGCAGCTGAATCAGCTAACTACTTATCCAGATGAACCAAGAACTAGAAATCCGCCAGCATAATGCCCTAACTAATGCCCGCTATGAATACACAG
>NZ_FWWW01000122.1 GCF_900176135.1 Hymenobacter roseosalivarius DSM 11622
CAGTGGAGCTGACGATATCCCAATACACGCCCTTGCCATGGTCCGTCAAATACGCCTCCAGTTGCATCGGCGAATCGGCCGCGTTACACCCGGTCAGCAGGCTTAAGAACAGGGCTAGTCGCTTCATCCGGTGTTCGGGTTATGGCTTGTTGGCCAGCGAGAGAAAAGACACAGCAAGTTGGAGGTTTCTACGAATATCAAAATAACACGCCCTGTTTTACTTCCCGAAAAAGTCGCTAAACATAAGAAGAGTTATAAACCGCGTCTTGGAATAAGTAACAAAATACCCCTTGGTTGTCATAGCTTACAAACGTGGTATTCCTCCACGATAGGTAGCGCTGAAGTACGTGCTACGTAGAACGTGTTTGGATGGTATTTCCTCGGCTAGTTTACTCCTACTCCTGCTAGTTGATGCTCTCGTGGCCACTTGGCTGCGCGGGCGTCTAGCCGGCAGGAATTAGGGGGTGAGGATAGCGCTTCTTTTACTGCTCAGCCCTTCGCCCTGGCACTAGGCCGTATTTCTAGTAGATTTTACCCATGAAGAAACTACTACTTGCTGCCCTACTGGGTCAGGCGCTAAGTGGGGCTCTTTTTCCTATTGGCGGATTTACACGCTAAGCCCGAAAATGACCTCTTATCAAAAAGTGTGGCTCAAAGACAGGTAAGAAAAGGTCGATTCCAAGCAATTAGAAGGCTAGCCTGAGCTTATCAGAAAGGAAATCCTTTGTGATAAGGTGGGTGTATGCCGTTGGCAATAAGCAATAAATCAGCTAGTTAATTGCTTAGCGTGTAAATCCGCCAATAGGAAAAAGAACACCACGCTGCAACATTTCACCCGCGTGGGCGAACTGCTGGGCCTCGCTGTGCCGGCGCTCGTGGCCTTGCGGCAGAACGAGCTGGCCTATCGCCGGGCGCAACCGCTACGCGTCCCCACCCTTGCTTGAGCCCGTGTTTACTTTCTCTCCGCCAGTGGTCTGCGACCAGTGATACCGCCGAGGTGTTCCAGAGGATCGTGCCGTTTATCCGCCCCCTAAAGGCGCCCGGCGCGGGCCCGTGGGGTAAAGTTAGCGGGCATACGTGTACGTCGTCGTGAAGGTGCTTTGCGCATCCGTTGTGACTTGCTTGAGGACCAACCGGCGGAGGGTTAACTCCTCCACGGTGGAGGTATGCGCCCGCCCATTATACGTAGTCGTCAGCACCTGCTGATCCAGGCGGTAGGTGCCGATTTGCGTGCCGTTGGGCGTGGTGGCGCTCAGCGTCCCCTCGGCCGTAAATTTAAGCGTGAATAAGCCGGCCGGCATATTATTGGTGACATCCCGATCTGGGGTGCTGTCATGATAGTCCTCCTGATCCCGGACCGTGATGCCCGTCCACGTTCCCACGAGGGTGACGGCCGGGGTGGGAGGGGCCGGCGAGGGCGTTTCTTCTTGTTTAGCGCAGCTGCTTAGGCAGCCCCCCAAGCAAAGAACGAGGAGCATTTTTTTCATGCGGGCAAGTTACACCGGAATGCGGCTGGTGCTAGGCGCTTCGATTCTTTGTTACCTCCGGCTTCTTAGCCTTTCCTTGTGTGCACTCCATTACTAGGCAAGAGCAGAGAGCCCCTGACGACGTGAGGGCGAAGGACGAGTGGGGAGGGCGCTCAGGAAGCAGGAAAGTCCGCAGCCCCACCCTAGGGGCCGGTGGACCATGACCCAGCGGAACGGGACGCCGGGCATTCTGGCAGCCCTCGTCGAGCTCCCGAAGGCCTAGAGGGTGCCAGAGAGGAAGAGTATTAGCCGGTCAAGGAGAGGAATATAGCTAAAGGCGAGAACTAACCAGGCCGTGTCACCGCTCCTTAAATTGAGGACAAACCAGTGTCCCTATCAGGGGTTGGGCATCGTCCAATTGGATCAACGACCGCCTTGCTTTCGGGTACACCAAGGATGCAGACGAAGCAATTCCAAAACCTCTCTTCACTATTCCAATAGTCACACCGGTCGCAGGTATATATATAACGCTTTTCTAATTATATCTTTTCTAAGTAGTTAAGGAGATCATGACCTTTATGTACAATGATTAGATAAGATGAAGTTGGCTCTTCAAAAATACTATTTACATCTACGCGCTATGCCAAACCATGCAATAGTTAAATCTGACTTACTCGCACTACCCGAAAGCTGAAGAAATCATTAATTCCAGCTATTAAGAAGATTAGTTATATTTTTAGCAACAATATTTGTATTATACATAAATATATTTTAACCTTGTTGCCTTGATTGAATATGATGCTACCCTCAGAAACCAGCTCGCTTCTAGGTAGCAAACCTCTTCTATATTTCTCGCTTTGATACTTAGCTGGAGCCATCATGCTGATTTAGGCAACTCGTTCAATCGCTCCCTTATATTATATTTTTTCCAGAAATGGACTGCCTTTTAAGCCTGCTTAACCCTGTTGCTCTTTCCGCGTCTCGGTAAGTAAGCAAATCTCAGCTAGCCCCGATTACCTGATTATCTGCATCCGTATTTTACGAAGCCATATGGTACGACTGTACTCCGTACGAGCCCTGCTGGGCGTTATTCTTGGTTACTGTAGTCTCCTTCCCATAGCGTCCGCGCAACAGGCTGTTTCGCCCGCCCCCTATATCTGGGAGAATAAGCTGATTCCTCCTTCTCCGGAGGCCGGTGCGTTGAGCAAGGTAGATTTAAATCCTACGGTCAGTGCGACAGGCAAGGCCCCATTTTCTATTCCCCTGTATACGTTGGCGGCAGGGGGAATTCAAGTACCGGTGCAATTAGTGTATACCGGCGGGAATGGTATTCGCGTCAATGAAACCGCTTCCAACGTTGGCTTAGGCTGGGTACTGGACGCGGGAGGGGTCATTTCCGTGACGGTGCATGGCAAGCCGGATTTATATAACGACAGCTACCGAGGGCACCGCTCCTTTCATCCCGCGCTGAGTAAGTATCCCGCCAGCTCCTCAGGCTATTTATGGTGCGATGGAGCTAACCCTTCCTCGCCCGTAAACGCGGAGCACAACTACGCCGAAATGGTGAATGAGGGCTTGCTAGATTCGCAACCCGACGAGTTTAACTTAAAAATGCCGGGAGCGCAAACCGCTTTTGCTCTGGACTCCACCGGGGCCTGTTACGCCATACCCCATAGTAATATACGCATCTTCCTCAAACGCACGGCTGCCGATGATCCATACTTTGAGGCAGTCGACGCCTCGGGCAATCACTTTATTTTTGATCAACGCGAGCGCACCTCCACTATTTCACGCCTCAATGGGTCGACAGTCCGGCCAACGAATGGCGGACCCTACATATCCGGGTTTTACCTCAGTAAAATCATTAACCCCTATGGCGAGGAAATTCTACTGACCTATGAAAGTGTTTTTTACCGCCAGGAATTAGGGACGGACTTGGAAGTATTTCACTTCAACAGCTGCCTCGACAACGGCTCCACCAAGTCGATTACGGATGCTTATACCGTGCGCCAGCAGAGCTTTACGGCCCCGCGCCTCACGTCCATCCAAGCGAAGACGGGTCGGCTCGATGTTATTTATGACGCCCAGCAGCGGTTAGATAATCCCGGCACTAACCGGATAGCCGGCCTTACCGTTACCACCGCAGCAGGCCAGGCGGTCAAAAACTTTGTTTTTGCTCATTCCTATTTCAAGACCGCCCGCTATGCTGTTACGGATACGGCCACGCAACATTTATACGCCCGCCTGAAGTTGCTTAGCGTGCAGGAAAATACCCTGCCTCCACACGTTTTTTCCTACGACACCCTCTTAGCCGTTCCCTCTCGCCTTTCGTTCGCCCAAGATCATTTTGGCTATTATAACGGACGAGATGGTAACCAAAACCTAATTGGTGACCTATCCTATGACTTACATGCGGACCGCGAGCCCGATTCCCTGGCTTGCCGCTTTGCGCTGCTTCGTTCCATTCGTTACCCCACGGGCGGCCAGCAACGCATCACCTACGAAGCACCCCATCAGCTCACCACGAGCATTAAGCGAACGACGTACGCGGATGCAACCCTCAATGCGGGTATGGATACCACCACCCAAACTACCATGGTGCTCGGCCATACTCGGAAACGCAGTATCTCGTGGATTCTACCTAACACGTCTACGGGTTGCCGTAGCACCGTGGCTATCGTACAACTGCCGTTAACCTCCACCAGCTTTCAATTCCACGCCTCCGGCACCTCGGATACCACCTCCCTCGTCATGCCTAAGGGGACATACCGGGTCACGGTTAACAACCGCGCCTGCCAGCAAGATGGGGCCTTCATTTCGGTCCGTTACGATACCTTGATCACCAGCCAAGTCCGCCTTCCCCTATACGGCGTTCGCTGCAAAAAACTGGGCTTTTATGATTCGAATAATCGGCTGGTAAAAACGGTTTCCTTCCGCTTCAAGGGCACGCAGGCGAATCAGGTGCAGCCGTATCGCCGGCAAATGTATACCACCAAATCAAGCCCCTATGGCGACGTCTCGTGCGACTGGAGCGTGTATATGGGCTCTCAGGTGTATACACTGGGGTTTCCGGAAGCTCCCGTGTATTACCAGCAAATCGAGCAGTACCAAGACACGGCGCAAACCCAAGGGAAAACTGTCTACACCTATGAAAACGGGCGGGATGATGTGTACAAGCCCATGCCGGGCTTGGTTCCTACCAGCTATGCGTGGTTGCGGGGACAGCTCACGGATGTAGATCACTACGTCCAGCAAGGGGGGGTGTACAGTCCCGTCAAAAAGACCCAGTACGTGTACGCCCTGCTGCACGATCCCGAAGATTTCTGGGACTTTCAACTGGCCCCCAAAGCCCGGCACGACCTCAATATCGTAGGCGTATACATCCGGACTGTAAAAAATCTGAAGTCACTGGGAGGGTGCAATGAGTATGATTATGGCTTCTATAAATTGCCGTCGGTCGTCCGTTACCTGAGCAAAGAAATTGAAACGCGGTACGCGTCCACGGATACTTTTCAAACGACCAAGCGCTTTTACGTCACCAATTTCGAGCACCTGCAACCGTCTATCACGACCCAGGTCTTTTCGCCGCAGGACTCGGCCTCGACCCACATCACCTATCCCTCGGACTTGGATTTATCCTCCTCGTCTCCGGATGGGCAAATGGCCGCGTTGCTCAAATTACGCAGCAAAGGTATTCTCACGGCCCCTGTAGAAGAAATTCAGTACCGTCAGAATAAGGTTGTGAAGGCGGCTCGCTTTGACTATTCGGCCGCTGCAGTGCCCGTACGCCAGAAAGAGTATGCAGCGCGTCTAGCGGCTCCGTCGAGCAACTTCAGGCCGGCCCGGATTAGCAATGGGCTTTTTACCGCCGATCCCAGCTATCAGCCGGATTTCTCCTATGATTTACACGATAGGCTCGGCAACCCACTGCAGATTACGGCTAGTGCCGACCGCAGCAATGCCTATCTATGGGATGAAATAGAGGAGCACTTGCTCATGGTGGCCCGCAATGCCCAGTTCAGTCAAGTCGCGGCCACCAGCTTTGAATCAACCAACTCCGGCCGATGGCGCTACGACCAAAGCGCGGGAGGGTCGCGACGGCCGGGCGGGCGCACCGGGCGCTGGGCTTACTTACTCACCACGTCAAGTGTCATCTCCAGTGAGCAGCTTCCGGCCGATGACTACGAGCTATCCTTTTGGGTGCAGGGTAGCGGCATTCCCCAACTTCAAGTCACGGGGGGCACGCAGCTCGCCGGCGGGCCTAACCGAATAGCCACCGCCCCAGGTGACTGGCAGCAGTATCGGACGCGTCTGCATTTTACGTCGGTCGGACAAGTAAGTCTAGGGGCGACAGGAACCGGCCCGTCTCTGCTAGTGGATGAGCTGCGCCTGCACCCGGTGGGCGCGCAGATGACGACTTACACGCATGAGCCGCTGGTGGGCCTGACCTCCCAAACCGGCCCGGATGGGCGCACCAGCTACTACGAGTACGACGCGCTGGGGCGCCTGCTGCGCGTGCGCGACGAGCAGGGCCGCATCCTCTCCCAGCAGGAATACCAGTACGCCACCCAGCCCTAGCGCCTTCGCGTTCCTGCTGCCCCTTTCGCTTGCCTTCCCTGTCTGATTTACCTGGTATATGCTGCCCTGCTATCTGCGTCGCCTACTTTTATTTTTCGTTCTTCTCCTCTTGGCTGGGCCCGGCGCGTGGGCCCAGACGCCTTCTGCGGAGGGCCTCGTGCCTGACTCGACCGAATTGCGCGTCTTGCGGGAGTTTTACGCCGCCACGGGTGGCCCTACGTGGACGAATCGTACAAACTGGCTAAGTGGCACCACTCTAGCCGACGCGGCTACGTGGCATGGAGTCACCATCAGCAATAACGATGTAACGCGTCTCTCCCTGCCCACGAACGGCTTGCAAGGCGTATTACCTGCCTCGATCGCGCAGCTGCAGGGCCTGCAACATCTGGAGCTACCCTATAATAGTATTCGCGGATCCCTGCCCCCCTCGCTGGGGCAACTCAGTAAGCTGCAGTTTTTGTGGATCGGCCTCAACCAACTCTCGGGCGCGATTCCCCCCGAGATTGGCCATCTGCGCCAGTTGACGTTTTTTAGATTTGGGGCGCAATCAGCTCTCGGGGCCGATTCCCATCACCCTGGGTCAGCTGACGCAATTAACTTTGCTGATTATCTCCGTCAATCAACTAACGGGAGCCTTGCCCCCGGAGCTGGGGAATTTAGTGCTGCTTGACCACTTATCGCTGCACAGCAACCGCCTAAGCGGACCGTTACCCGCTGCCCTGGGGCAGTTGCGAGCGTTGACCAGGCTGCAACTGCATAACAATTCGTTTACTGGAGAGGTCCCGGTTGCCTTGGCCCAGTTACCGGCGCTCACCTCGCTGAGTTTGGCTGGTAACCAGTTGACTCGCCTCCCCGCTTGGGTGGCATCAAGCCCCCTGACAACACTGAGTACTTCCTCTAACTTTCTCCCGTTTGGCTCCTTGGAACCTAATTTTGCGGGTCCAGGTCAACCAATAAAAGCGGGTTTCAGCTATGCGCCCCAGCGCACGCCGCCCGGCGCCGACACGGTCCAGTTTACTGTGGGCGACACGCTACGGCTGACGCGCTCGCTGGGCGGGCGCCGCACCCACTACCAGTGGGAGCGGGAAGTCAGCGGCCAGTGGCAACCCGTCAGTGGGGCCACCGACTCGGTGCTGGTGCTGGCCGCGGCCGATACGACCGCCGCGGGCCTGTACCGGGTGCGCGGCACCAACGACTGGGTGACGAGCCTGACGCTGTACAGCAAGAGCGTGTACGCCCAACCGGGGGATATTGCCCAGCTGCGGGCCCTGCGCGAGCTCTACGAGGCCACGCAGGGGGACAGCTGGACCCGTCACGAGAACTGGCCCAGCGGGGACGCGGCCTGGCGGGCCGTGCGCTCCATCAGCCAGTGTCAGAACTGGTACGGGCTGGACGTGCAGCAAGGCCAGCTGCGCGGTATCCAGCTCGCGTATAATAACCTGCGCGGTCCCCTGCCCGCGAGCATCGGAGAGCTCCAAGACCTGGACTACCTCTACCTGATGCATAACCAGCTGCGGGGCCTGCTGCCCGCCAGCCTGGGCCAGCTGTCCCGGCTGACTCAACTCTATCTCAACCACAATCAGTTGTCGGGCTTTGTTCCCGAAGGCTGGGGGCAGCTGCCCCTGCGGGGCCTGGGCCTGAACAACAACCAGCTCACCGGGTCGCTGCCCGCGGACTGGAGCCAGCTGACGCGCCTGGAGTACTTGTATCTGAGCAACAACCAGCTCACGGGCGGCTTTCCCGCGGCGCTGCTGGCGGGTGGCAACCTGCGGGCCCTGTACCTAAGCAATAACCGCTTGACGGGGCCCGTGCCCGCCGGCCTTAGTCAACTCGCGGCCCTGCAGGAGCTGGGCCTGAATGGCAACCGCTTCACGGGGGCCGTGCCTAGGAGCCTAACGCAACTGCCCCTGGCCGCGCTCTACCTGAGCGAGAACCGATTCACGGACCTTCCCAGCTGGGTGGGGGCGGCCCGCGTGCCCGGTGACTTTTACGTGAATAGCAACTTTCTGGACTTCGCGTCCCTGGAAAGCAACTTCACCGGGCCCAGTCAGCCCGTGCAGCCCGCCTTCTACTACGCGCCTCAGCGCACGCCGGGCCCGGCCGATACGGTGTACTTCCAGCACGGCGAGCCGGTGACGATCACCCGCTCGATGGGCGGGCAGCAGAACGTCTACCAGTGGGAGCGCCGGGTGGGCCAGTTCTGGACGGCGCTGCCCGGCCAGCAGGCCCCCACCGTGACCGTCGGACCCGGGGACGAGGCCACGGAAGGCGAGTACCGGCTGCGGGTGACCAACGGGTGGGTGGCGGGCCTGACGCTCTACACCAAAAGCGTGTATCTGAGCCAGCTGCCCTACGCGCCGCTGGCTACCAATTCCCCCGTGGAGGGATCCTGCTCGCCGCTGATCACGGCGGTGCCCCCGACGAGTCGGGGCGATGCGCAAGACCCCGTCAATTACGTGCGCACCTACGCGGCCCGCGAAGCGTTTACGGAGCCCAGCCGGCTAACGGCCGGCACGCATAAGCAGGTGCAGGTCACGACCCAGTACCTAGACGGACTAGGGCGGCCGGTGCAGACCGTGCAGCGCCAGGCCTCGCCCACGGGCCGGGACCTAGTCCAGGTGCAGGAATATGACGCCCTCGGGCGGGAACCCAAACAATTTCTGCCTTACTCGGCGCCCGCCACGGCGGACGGGGCCTACCGGCCCGATGCGCGCCGCGAGCAGCACACCTTCTACGCCGGGGGCAGTTCCGACCCCGCGGTTACGGGTCTAACGGCCACCTTGCCCCGGACGGGAGTGGCCTACGCCGAGACGGGCTTCGAGCCTTCGCCCCTCAACCGGGTCTTAGCGCAGAGCAGCCCCGGTGAGAGCTGGAGCATGAGCCAACGACCCATTACATCCCAGGAGCGGCCCAATACGGAAGTGGACTCCGTACGGCGCTGGCAGCCCGGCTACGGCAGCGAGCGTGAGGACCTCGTCTATCAGGGTTTCTACGCCCCCGGGGAGCTCTGGGTCAAGCAAAGCCAGGACGAGCAGCAGCAGACGGCCCGGGAGTTCTCGGACAAGGAAGGCCGGGTCGTGCTCAAGCAAGTGGCCCAAGTAGGGGGCAACGCCCCGGCTCAGTGGCTGAGCACCTACTACGTCACCGATGACTTCGGCCGCCTGCGGGCGGTCGTGCCCCCTAAGGCGCAGCAACTGATCCGGAAAAACAACGGGCAGGTGACGGGCGCGGGCGTGGAGCGCCTGTTGTTCCGCTACCACTACGACGCGCAGGGCCGCCTCACGGAAAAGCAGATTCCGGATCAAGCCGGCTACCAGTACACGGTCTATGACGCGCTGGACCGGCCCATCCTCACCCAGGACGTGACCCAGCAGGCTACCAAAGAATGGGTCGTGACCAAGTACGACGCCCTGGGCCGGGTGATCTACACGGCTCTGGTGCGCTTTCCCGATCTGACGGGTTCGGCGGACCAGCTGCGCCAAACGCTGCAGGGCCGGGCCGACGAGGCCAGCGAACAAGAGCAACCCCTGTTCGAGACGCCCAGTGCCAGCCCCGTACTCAGCCGCGCCTACTACACGCACAATTCCTTCCCCGACGTGCCGGCCCAGGTGGACGCGCAGCTGCTGAGCGTGAGCTACTACGACACTTACGACTTCGATCAGAATGGGCAGGCCGACGTCACCTACCAGGTCCCGACGGCCGCGGCGCTGGCCTGCGCCGCTAGTGAGGTTCCCCAAGCCGACGCGCGGGTCACGGGCCAGCTCACCCGCTCCCTGGTGCGGGTGCTGGGCCAGGCCGACGGGGCGGTGGGCGCGTGGCTGACCACCACGACTTTCTTTGATGAGAAGTTGCGGCCCATCCAGGTCAGCAGTACCAACGCCCGCGGCGGTCAGGATGTGGTCTCCACCCGCTTTGACTTCACGGGCCAGGCCCTCACCTCCTACACCGTGCACACGGATCCTGACCAGCAGGGCGAGTTGCCCGTGCGCGAGCAGCGCCGCTATGACCATGCCGGGCGCCTGCTGACCCTGACCCAGGAGCTGCAGGGGGCCTCACCCCAGGTGCTGGCCCGCTACACCTACAACGAGCTGGGCCAGCTGGAAGAAAAGCAGCTGGGCGGCACCTTGCCGCTGGCCGCGGCCGGCACGGCCGTTGCCGTGCCCTTGCCTACGGACGCCAGCCCCGCGCCCCTGCAGCGGGTCGACTACCGCTACAACATCCGCGGCTGGCTGACCGGCATCAACGATTTGGCCCAGCCTGACCCCCAGGACTTGTGGAGCTTTGCCCTCAGCTACGACTGCGGCTTTACCCTGCCCCAGTTTAACGGCAACATCGCCGGGCAGCGCTGGCGCTCGGCTGAGGACGGCATCGAGCGGGCCTACGGCTACCGCTATGACGAGCTGAGCCGCCTGCTGCAGGGCAACTTCGTGGCCCGCACCAGCGTAAGCCCCACCAGTAGCTGGTCCGCGGAAAAGCAGAACTACCGCTTCTGGGCCGCCAGCTACGATGCGGGGGGTAACCTGCTGACGCTGCGCCGCCGCGGGCTGGTGCAGCCGGCCTCGCGTCTCGCGGCGGCCCAGTACGCCGAGACAGACAACCTGCGCTACCGCTACGAGGCGGCCAGTGGCAGCGCCGAGCCCGCCAGCAACCGCCTGCGGCGGGTGGATGATCTGGCGCCCGCGGCCACGGCCTTTGGCACGAAGGTGCCTCAGCGTCCCGACTTCACGGATGGGGCCACCAGCGGCAGCACCACGCCCGACTACGGCTACGACGCGGCCGGCTCGTTGACCAGTGATAAGAACAAGGGCATTACCAGCATTCGCTATAACTTTCTGCACCTGCCCGAGCGCATCGAGTGGAGCAATGGCAACGCCCTGGAGTACCGCTACGCGGCCTCGGGGCAGAAAGTGGCCAAGCTCGCCTTCGAAGGCACGAAGGAGAAGGTGCAGACCGACTACGCGGGTGGCTGGCAGTACGAGCGCGACTCCCTGCGCTGGCTCACCCACAGCGAAGGCCGGGCCCTGGTGCAGTACCGGAAGGATGCCGCGGGACAGGTATACCCCCGGATCGCTTACGAGTACACCCTGAAAGATCATCTGGGTAACCTGCGCGTGGCTTTCCGGCCCGGGGAGCGCACCACCTATATAGCCATGCTCGACTCCAACCCCGACCAACTGGCGCGCGAGCAGCAGCAGTTCGACTCGGTGAGCGTTTCCTATCCCATTCGGCAGACGGTGGGCATGCAGTTCGCCTACGGCGGGGACGGGGTGGCTTTGCTGAATGCCGGGGGCACCCAGCCCCGGCCGCTGGGCCCGGTGAAGCAGCTGGTGGTCAGCCGCGGGGACACGGTGGAGGTGACGGCCTTTGCCATGTACCAGCAGCCGGTCACGAACAGTCAGTGGAACTTCCTGCTGGCCTCCTTCGTGGCCTCCGTGCTCCAGCAGCAGCCGGCCACGATGTCCACGGGCGATGGGGGCACCCCAAAGGTGCGGGTGCTGCCCTTGCTGCGCCTGGGCCTGGCGATGGTGCCGGCCGTGCAGCAACTGGTGCAGGAGGTGCCTAGGGCCTACCTGCGGGTACTGGTCTATAACCAGGATTCCGTGCTGATCGATCACAAGGAGGTGCCGCTGAGTCTGGCGGCCAAAGGGGGCTACGAGCGCCTGTATCAGCGCGTGTTCGTGCCGAAGGCGGGTTACGTGCAGGCCTACGTGGCCAACGAGAGCGACTCGGATGTGTTCTTCGACAACGTCACGGTCGAGCATCGCCAGGGCCTGCAGGTGCAGGAAAACCACTACGATCCCTTTGGCCTCGATTTAGTCGGTTTGTCCCGCAGCCCGGGCCTGAAGGACCTGAACCAGTACAGCTGGAATGGCAAGGAGCAGCAAAGTGAGTTTGGCCTGGGCTGGCACGACCACGGCTGGCGCTTCTATGACCCGGCCCTGGGACGATGGGTGGTCACCGACCCCGATGCGGAGGAGGCCGACCAGGAAAGCTGGACCACCTATCAGTTTGGAATGGACAACGCCCTGCGCTTTTATGATCCTGATGGTAGAGAAATTGTTGATCCTAAAGGAAACCACGTAGATGTAAATGTGGGCAAAAATAATCAACTTACTTTTTCTCCCAATGCAACGAATGATATTAAATTGATAGCAAGCACATTAGTTTTGACTCCTCAAGGAAGAGAACAACTGAGTACACTGAAGTCATCAAGTGTAAGAGTTGCTTTATTTACTGTAAATGAAACTAGAGTGATAACTAGTAAAAATGGTTCAAAATCTCTTAGAACTGCGGGAACTCAAAGAGATTCTTATATAAAACAAAAGGACGGTACTGTAATGCCACAAGTGGCTTCAATAACTGTTTATAGGGGAAGTGTAAAGGCAAGTACCAAGCCGGGTGGCAAGTATGCGGGCCTAAGTGAAAAGCAAGCAATAGGTGCAACTGTAGGGCATGAAATTGTTCATGCTACTAATAAGGTAGAAATTAATAAGGATTTTAATAATCGGAGGCGTCCTGAATCAGATAGAGAAAAAATACCTGATCAAATAGGGGCAAAAATTGTTGAACAATATAAGAAAAAATAACCATGATAAATAAATTAAAAAACGCAGCTACATCTCTATTATGCTTATTTATATTTCATGAATGCAATGAAAAAAGGATCGATTTAGTAGATAAAAAAAATCATCCTTTAAGTGTGCATATTTTGGATAAAGAGAAAACATTTTTATTTAATTATGCTAAGGAAAAAGATGGATTAACCGGTAATATTGGTCATGTTTTTGTCGAAAAACTCTTTAACACAAGTGACTCACACAACGGTATTTACATATTTAGAATCGATGCTTCCCATACTCATGAAAGGTTCTTCATAAAGGATAAAGAAAATATCATTATATTTAATTCTATTTATTTTAATGATTTATTAAAGGAATATTCATATTATGCAGACACTGCTAAAAGTGTGTCCCTAGATAATAAAATTTCCTATTTGAAGAGTATTTGTACATACTTAGAGGAAACTAATAATTAACAGCACCACTATTTAGCTTGTAATAAGTTACATGCGTACCCCAAGATGGCGATATGGTCAGCTTTGCATAAGTGGATAATCACAAGTATAGAGGTTTTACTAAATCAACCAGGTAGGTTGAATAAGTGTTATAGCATAAGGCTAGTGGAGATTTAGCTGTTAATTGGGTTAAAATCGTGCAGAAGGTGCTTAGCGCTTACCTGCGAATACTGGTCTACAACCAGGACTCGGTGCTGATCGAGGAGAAAAATGAACTCCTAAGCACGGCCGCGCAGGGGGGCTACGAGCGCCTGTATCAGCGCGTGTTCGTGCCGAAGGCGGGTTACGTGCAGGCCTACGTGGCCAACGAGAGCGAGCAGGAGGTGTTCTTCGACAACGTCACGGTTGAGCACCGCCAGGGCCTGCAGGTGCAGGAAAACCACTACGATCCCTTTGGCCTCGACTTAGTCGGATTGTCGCGCAGTCCGGGCCTGAAAGAGCTGAACCAGTACAGCTGGAATGGCAAGGAGAAACAGGACGAGTTTGGCCTGAACTGGCACGACCACGGCTGGCGCTTCTATGACCCGGCCCTGGGCCGGTGGGTCGTCACAGACCCCGATGCCGAGGAAGCCGAGCAGGAAAGCTGGACTACTTATCAGTTTGGAATGGACAATGCCGTCCGCTTTAATGACTTGGATGGACGTTGCCCAACCTGTCCAGTTGCGGCGGCAGGCGCTCTAGCTGGTGCTTTGCTAGGCGGCGGCATCGAAGCTGGTATGCAATTATATAATAATGGTTCTGTCACAAATTGGAATGCTGTCGGAGGAGCAGCTCTACAGGGGGGAATTACTGGTGGCTTAGCAGGCTTAACAGCAGGAACAAGTTTAGCAACTACTGCTGCAGGTTCAGGCTTGGCAAATGCTGTAGGGGGAGCTGCCAGTAATGCTATACAGGGTAAAGCTATAACAGTTGAATCTGTAGCAAAAGACGCTGCAATTGGCGTAGGCTCAGCGCTGGGTGGTGCACTTGCAGGAAAAGCTGTTGAAGCCGCTCAAGTTTCAAAGCTTGGAAAAACCTTGACTAAACTTGCAGGCGAAGCGCAAGAGAATGTTACTAGTGCAACAGGAAAGGTTGCTGGTCAAAAAGGATTTGGCACTGCAGCTCATAAAGAATTTCAGACTTTAATTGATGCAAAAGGCTTGAAGAATGTTGCTACAGAAAGATCATATCTAGGTGGAAGAGTTGTTCCATACGGAACCAAAGGCTCCTCTCGTGCAGATGTAGTCCTGACTCGCTCCAATGGGCAGGTTAGGCAAGTGTTCGACTTGAAAACAGGCGGTGCTAAGCTGAGTGATAGTCAAGTAGGTAAGTACATTAAAAATGTACCTGGAGTAAATAAAGCAAACCAGATAAGTGAAATAAGATGAAAAGCAAAGACGTAAAAACATTGGTAGTCAAAGGCCTTTCCAAATATCTAGATACATCATTATCAACATGGAAGCTCAAGAATCACTTATTTTATGGTCCTGTTGATAATGGAATTCTTCAAGGTATCTATTTCAACAGTTCAGGATTCTCCTCAAATAGATTCGAAATAGTTGCTTTTATTCAACCTTTATATGTGCCGTCGGATACCATAGATTTATCATTTAGCTTAAATTTAAAGACCCAAAACAAAAAGCAATGGTGGGAATTCAATGAGGATTCTTTAGAAGTTACAGCGAACGAAATAGCATTGCAGATAAACGCTAACGCAAAGGCTTTTTTAACTTCTCACCAAAAACCGGTGAACGTATACAAAAGCTTTTATCAGAACAGGAAAAGTTCTTATCGTCATTTCGAGATGGTGGCATACTCAGCTGTATATGCAGAATTACAGACAGCTACTAATGAGTTGAAGGAGCTGTTATCATTTATTAAAAATAAAGAAGATTTGCATAATGAGTGGGTAAGCCAAGTGTACAATAACACTATTGAACTGTTGTATAGCGACAACCCCAAAGCACTTTTAAGCCAGTGGGAGTATAAAACGTTAAAAGCATTAAAAATCACATAGACTAACGCGTCCTCATAGTTTGGTTTTCGGGTAAGGGTGTGACTCACTAGCGCAACATTTCGATCTCTTTTTAAGCATTTGCTGCTGACCGTGGGGGAGACTTGGTCCCGGCCCTGCAACAGCAGCCTCGTGTCATGCCCAAGGCGTACTCGCGCCTTTTGCTTTTCGACGCCGACTGCGCCTATATAGCCCAGCAGCTCACGAGCGCTTATATAAGCGCGTGTTCGTGCCCCAGGCGGGCTATGTGCAGGCCTACGTCGCGAACGAGAGCGACACGGACGTGTTCTTGGAGAGCATTAGAAAGTGTGGGGCACTCCTGTTGCTTGGCCGGTCCATGCACTCAGGGGGCGGATAGCTGCTGAACCTAGATTTGAATTGCCCCACACTTTTTGATGCTCTCCTTATTCTACTCTGTAGCGCGTTGGGCTAGCCGCTGGACTTGTTTGTGGGTGAAGCGGCAGCCGCGGCGGGTGCGAAAGCCCAAACTCTCCAGTTCCTGGGCAATCTGATTGTACCCGTGTCCCTGCGCGAGGCGGGCCAGGATCAAGGCCGTGGCCTGCCGATTCGCCTCGTGGGTGCGCGCATTCTGCTGCCGAATAACTAGCCCCTGGGCCTGCGCCGCGGGCGTTAGGTTCGCGGGGGTCCCCAGCTGCCGGCCTTGGGCCTTCAGCACCTGCAAAGCCCGGCGCGTGCGCTCGCTGATCATGTCGCGCTCCTGCTCGGCCAGGGCCGCGAAGATGTGCACGGTAAACTTGTTGGCCTGGGGCTGATCACAGGCCACGAACTCCACCCCCGACTCCATCAGCGAGGCAATGAAGGCCACGTTGCGCGAGAGCCGGTCGAGCTTGGCAATGACGAGCACCGCCCCCCGGCGCTGGGCCAGCTGCACGGCGGCGCGTAGCTGGGGCCGGGCCGCCGTTTTGCCGCTCTCCACTTCCACGAACTCCCCCAGCACCGCTTCTTCTTTGACAAAGCTGCGCACCATCTGCTGCTGGGCGGCCAGCCCGAGCCCGCTCTTGCCTTGCTGCAGGGTACTGACACGGTAGTAGGCGACGTACGGCATGCATGAGGGCGGTTGGGAGAGGAATCCAAGACAAATATAGTGGGCTTGGACATTTATTAAACGACCGTTTACATAATGTCCAAGCCGCTGCCCAAAACCTAACTGTAGAAACCTATGCTATACATAATGATCGTTCTCGGACTCGTCTTGAGATCGGTACGGTTTTCGGCCCGCCGCGCCGCGCTGTCCGGCGTGCTCCTTTCCGGGTAAGCAAGGCTTCGCTACCTTTCGTGCTACTTATAAGTACTAGGGGCCCCACCTCCCCGCCCCGCCCTGGTAGCTCTCCTTACTTCTTATGTGGACTTCTTCCCGCACGCGCTTACGCCGCCTCGAGGCGGCCTGGCACCAGCCAGCTGCGCCCTCCCCCCACTTCCCCCTACTGGCCCGCCGCTACTACGACGCGGTGCAGCACGAGCCCGCCTACCACCGCCTGCCGGACCAAACCTGGGCGGACCTGAACGGCGACTTGCTCTTTGGCCTGCTCGATGCCACGGTGAGCCGGGTCGGCCAGCAGTGCCTGTACCACCGCCTGCGCAGCCCACTCGCCGACGAGACCCCCTTGCACGAGTTTGAGGCGGCCGCCACCCTGCTGGCCCAGCAACCCGGGGCCCGCGGGCACGCCTTGCTCGCCCTCGACCAGCTGACGGCCCAAGAGGCGTACTACCTGACCGATTTGATTAGCGGCCAGCCCCTGCCCGTTTTGCCCGGCGCGCGCTTCGCGCCGCTGCTCGCGCTGGGGCTGGTGGCCACGGTGCTCGGGGGCTTTTGGCTCCCCGTCCTCTGGTTCGGTACGATGGCGTTTGCCCTCACCAATGGGGTGTTTCACTTCTGGCAGCACGCGCGGATTAAGCGCAATGTTCGCCCCCTGCTACACCTGGGCCGCTTGCACCGGGCGGGCCAGGCGCTGCAGCGGGCGGCCCTGCCCCTACGGCCGCTGCAGCGCCTGGCCGCGCCCCTGGCCCGGCTGGGGGCCCTCGTGCGGCAAGTCGCGTTCTTTCAGGTGGAAGCCGATTTGCAAAGTGATATAGCCGCCGCCGCCTTGTATCTGTTCGACCTGCTCAAGATGCTGCTGCTGCTCGACGTACTGCTGTATGCCCGTTGCCGGGTGGCCGTGCAACAGCACGCGCCCGCGATTCGGACGGTTTTTGAAGCGGTCGGCTACGTCGATTGTGCCCTGGCGGTGGCCAGCTTCCGCCAGCGCCACGCCACCTGCGTGCCGCACTTTGGGCCGGCGGCCGCGGGCATCCAGCTGCAGGCCGGCTACCACCCGCTGGTGCCCGGGTGCGTGCCCAATGACCTGACCCTGGCCGGGCAGGGGGTATTGCTTACCGGCTCGAATATGGCGGGCAAAACCACCTTTATGCGCACGCTGGGCGTGAATGCCCTGCTGGCCCAGACGATCGCGA
The DNA here is from genome assembly GCF_900176135.1 of Hymenobacter roseosalivarius DSM 11622. Lineage (GTDB taxonomy): Bacteria > Bacteroidota > Bacteroidia > Cytophagales > Hymenobacteraceae > Hymenobacter > Hymenobacter roseosalivarius. The sequence goes on from NZ_FWWW01000122.1 coordinate 17,585, forward strand.
CGTGCCCGGCCACCGCCTACCGCGCCCCGTTTTGCCGGGTACTCACCAGCCTGAGCCTGGCCGACAGCCTGCCCACGGGCAAAAGCTATTACTTGGTTGAAGCCGAAACCATGCGCCAGTTGCTGCTGGCCTGCGAGGCGGCCCCCGGCAGCTACCTGCTGCTGCTGGATGAGCTGTTCAAAGGCACGAATACGCAGGAGCGCATCGCCGCCAATACGGCCGTGCTGGCCTACTTGCAGCCGCGCAGCTGGGTCGTGGCGGCCACCCACGATGGGGAGCTGGGCGCGCTACTGCAGTCGTGCTATGTCGAATACCACTTTTGCGAGACGGTCACGGCGGAAGACTGGTATTTCGACTACCGCCTCAAAGCGGGTCCGCTGACCACGCGCAATGCCATTCGGTTGTTGGCGCGCCTGCACTACCCGGCGCAAGTGGTCGCCACCGCGCAGGCGCTCAGTGCCACGCTGGCTACCCGGGCGCAACCTAGCAGCCCGCAACTACCTACGCCGGGAGCACTTAGTTCGGTGGCTGATTCGACCAGTTGCGAGAAGGAATTGGTCGGCTAAAGGGCTCAGCGTAGCACCATTATCCTGCATCGAGTATATATTTATCTGTTTAAGAGGTTCTTCTTTAACCGTCCCAGCTGGCCTATCGACCATACCCCAGCCCCCGGCTCTTACCGGGGGTCCGAGCCTGCTCCTGCTGCTTGTCCTGCTGGCCGGGAGCTTGGCGCTGCGCCCGGTCCGCGGCGCTCTCCTTTAGTTCGTATCCGGGCTGCTTAGCGGCCCAATCCAGCACCAGGCTGATCTCCTTCACTTCGCGGCTAGGCTGCTGCACGTTGTACTGCACCACCAATTCACTCACCCGGTTGCCTTGGGTATCGACCGTGTGGCTCATGGACAGCGTCGCCCCTTTGCTCAGGAGCGTGCGGTGCAGGGCTTCGGCGCGGCCCGTCGTCTTGATTTCGTTCACTGGCTCAATCACGCGCACCACCAACTGGCGCTCGGCCTCGCGCTGGACCGCGTAGGCGGCCAGGCTCAGGGCCACAACCGCGGGCTGGTGATAGGCGGAGGCCACAAAGCCCGGCACCGGGGCCGGTTTCGCGGCCTCCGCCGTGTAAATGGCAAACATGCGGTGCTTATCCTCGGGGATATAGCGGCCCTTGGCTTCGAGAATCGCCAGCTGTTCCTGCGCCTTTTTGGCCTTGGCTCCGAGCCCGAGACCCAGTATTCCTGCTGCCTGCTTTTGTAGGTCTTTCTGTTGACCGTACGTCTGCGCGACGTTCCACGCGTGGCTGGCTAGACTCTTCGCTTGGCGCTCCAACTCCATTTTCAATCCGCCCAGACCCGTAGCGGCGCCCATGGCTTGCACGACGGCCTGTATTCCTTCGGTGTTGGGATGCGCTTTCAAGTGCGCGCTGTACGAATCGACCACCTGGTTATGGGCTTGAATCCGTGCGTTTTGGGCCGCTATCCCGACCGTGTACGTATGATAAGCCGCTTGCCACTTGCGTTCAATGGCGGGCAGCTCGGGCCCTTTGGCCGCCTGCGCCGCCGCTTGCCGCTGCGCTTCTTGGCGCTGTACTTCCGCCTGGGCGGCGGCTTCTCGCGCCTGCTGCGCCGCCGCTTGGCGGCTCACCTCGGCCTGGCGCGTGGCCTGGTTCGCTTCGAGCTGCCGGACGATCCCGGCCAGGCTGTATTCCCGGCCAATCGCCGACCCTTTCACCGTCTGCCCGTCCTTGGCAAAGCTGATCCCGGTCGGCTTCCCCTCCTTGGTTTGGAATACCTTGAAGGTAATGGCCTGCTCCTTTAGCGTCTCCCGTAGCTGCTTGCCATCGGTAGTGGTGGTCAGCGCCGTGCGCAGCGCCTCCCGCAGCTCATGCCGGGTGTGGTCCACCCCGTGCAGCTGCCCCGGGTGCTGCTTCTCGACCCTTAAACCCTTCGGCGCGGTCAGCCCGTGCTCCTGAATCAGTTCGGTCAGCGCCTGCTTCGAGCGGTAGAAATTCTGCCCGTCTTTGATAGTTTGCCCGTCGTTGTCCACCCGATTGGCGATGATGTGCAGGTGCTGATTGTCCGGCTGGTCGTGGTGGCGGATGATGGCATACTGCGTCTTGTCGAGCCCCATCTTCTGCACGTAGCCCTCGGCAATGGCCCGCATCTTCGCACTGTCGAGCTTGGCCGCGTCGTCCGGGTTAAAGCTCAGGCTAGTGTGCCAGACTGCCTGGCCCAGGTTGGGGTTCAGCTGCCGCCCCCGGTTGAAGTCCGTACTCATGTGGGCCGCGCTGTCCGCCCGCACGCCCACGGCCGCCAGCACCTCGGCCTGCTTGTCGCTGGGCAACTCCTTACGCCCCTCGAACTGGTAGCGTACCAGCCCCCCGAAGCTGCGCCCGATGGTCGTACGGCTGATCATGCGACGTCCCCGAAATAGTCTAATAACTGACTAACTCTCCTGGCCTGCTGTACTACCTCTTCCCCCACCGCCCCAAACCCGCTTTGGTGGGCTTTCTTGGCTAGCTGGTTCAGGTTGTTTGCCAGGCCCGCCAGCTGCCGCAGGTAGCCCTCCTGCTCCCCCGACAGCTGGAGCACCGGCCGTTTCCGGGGCTTGATTCCCCCCTCCACCAGGGGCCGCACATACTGCGAGATGGGCTGCCGCACCTCCGCTGCGCCCGCCTCCAGCTCCTCGTAGCGCGCCACGGATACGTGCGTGGTGATACTCTTCAGCTTATCAGCGGGATCCTTTTTGGGCCGGCCACCTAGGCGCTTGGGCTTCGGGGTAGTAGCAGAGTCAGCAGGTAGTTCCGGCATGGCAGTGACTAGTCAGGGGGATCTTTTGGCGACGATAGGAGCCAAAAGCAAGATGTTTTGCGCGAGCAAAACCTATCTTGCTCCCTACCGCCAGCACAAGATACGCAGAACGAGTCGGATGGGGCTAATCGTGGGTGAAGTATTTTAGGTTGGAAGGGAAGGCTCACTGGGTGACTAGTCGCCCAACAGCTATGGTACTAGGGGGCGGTAGTATCCCATGGCGGTGCTCCTATAAGGTTGTCCTGTTGTAAGGCAGTAACCCGGTGACCTTGTTACTTCCTCCCAGGGTGAACTTGTTCCTTCATAGTAGGGGGCCATTGGTACGGCGGGACAGCAGGACGGTGGCCCGCGCTTCCGTGATCCTGGAAAGCGATGAGGCTAGGCTATGTTAAAGCTCAGTCCCCTAGCTATTCGGACGCCTAGGAGCTCGGCGTTGCAGTCGGACTGTCTGGCCATCTGGCCATAAGTAAAAAGAAACTAGCGGGAGGGAAAGTACAAATAGGCCCGGTCCCGTGCGGGGCTGCTATAGCCTGCCCCGGTGAGGGCACCACCAGGAGCGGCAACGCGTCATCGTGTGCCCCCAACCGGTGCTTGGCTTGGTAGGCCGTGATCTTCCACCGTAGGTTGCTGCTTAGGACTTCCTGCGCAAAACCAACCTTTTAACCAAGGCCAAAACCCGGGAGCACGACCTGGCCACAGAACGCGGAGAAGACGGCTCACCTACCGCCTCCTGAACCGGCACGGCGAGGACAGCTTCTCTGACCAGCCCCTGCCGGCTGAAGCCCCCTTTGGTAGGGACTTGGTTGCGGCCTAGCCGCCGCCTGCCAAACCTGGGTAAGGCAAAGTCGGAGGCTTTCCCTAGTTGTTTACCCCTCCCTGTGTAGTGACGGTACCCTCTTCGCTGGTCGCGAAAGATAAATGACTACTAAAAACGACTTTTTATCAGTCATTTATCTTCTTCAGCTCAGAATCAGGCCCTGAGAAGGTAGTAGAAACGGGATACCGTACCTTCGGTCTAATCCGACTGATAAAAAGTCGTAATTCATTTGTGCCCCCCAGGCGAGGCCTCGCGCTACGGAGAACTACCGGCAAATTGGCGAAGACCACCCTACGTTCAGGTGCTAGGGGAAGACAGGTGCCTTTACTTTATCCATCAAATAAAGTATAAACAAGTATTAAAATAGTACAATCGCCGCGCGCCCATTTAAGGCTATTTTGTGCCGCTTGTTTTGCTGTTTTTCGGGTGCCATTTGCTCGCTCTGGCACGAGTCCTAAAAGCTATTCCTTTCCCCTCGCGCGAAACAACAACTTGTGTATTTTTAAGTATTTGTCTATTTGCAGAACGCACAACTATCTGATTTTGTAGTGGTTACAGGCGTTTAAAACGACTTTTTATCAGTTTAAAACGACTTTTTATCAGTGAACTACTACTTTTTATCAGTTTAAAACGACTTTTTATCAGTCAATCTGGGGGCGAGCGACGACTTTTTATCAGCTAAAAACGCCTTGTAAAAACAGTTGTAGTTTTTAGGTGCTTTGTTATCTTTGTCCGCCACCCCTCGCTGCTATGGAACCCTCAGAAGCTCTGGAAGTCCGCCAACACAATGCCATCACCACGGCGCGCTACGACTACACGGCCTGCCAGTTGGACTTGCTGTTCTTTCTGCTCTCCAAGCTGCGCCGGGAGGATAAACCCAACCAGGAGTATCAGATCCACATGAGCGAAGTGGTGGCCATGACGGGTCGGGAGTGGCACTACAAGCAACTGAAGGAAGCCACCGAGTCCATGGGCTCGCGCATGTTCGAGGTGGAGAACGAGCAGAGCTATGTGCAGCTCTGGATGTTTCAAAAAGTGGAGTACGTCAAGGGCCAGGGCCACCTGCGCATTCGCCTCTCGGAGGATATCCGGCCTTACCTGTTCGAGCTCAAGAACAACTTCACGTCCTACCAGCTGTTCTCGGCCCTGAAGATCTCCAGCAAGTACGCCAAGCGGATTTATCAGCTGGCCTCGCAGTGGAAGGATATTGGGGAAACCAAAACTTACGACTTGGATGAGTTTAAACTCATGCTCAAGCTCAAGGACCCCAAGGGCAAGGAGCCCGATCAGTTTCAGCGCATCAGCGATTTGAAGGCCAAGGTGCTGGACATTGCCGTGCGGCAGATAAACGAGAACACGGAGCTCAAGATTGGCTATACCCTCCTGAAACAGGGCCGCTCTTTCCACGCCGTGCGCTTCTACGTGACCAAGCAGCAACCCAAGCAGCTCCCGATTCCCTTTGAGGAAACCCCGGAGGAAGCCAAGCTGCTCATGGCCCGGCGCCACCTGGAAGGGCTGGGCATCAAAGACCCCAAGCTGGTCAGCCAAATCACGGGCGACGAGCAGCTCATCAATGAACTCTTCAAATTCATGTACCGCCTTAAGACCGACAAGATCAAGGCCAGTAAGAACCCGGCCGGGCTATTACTCACGGTCCTGGGCCTGAAAACACCATCCGCCAAACAAGGGAAGTAGGGCTGCTGCTCCCTCCTCCCCTGCCAAGACCCACCCCGACCCAGAAGCTTACCGCGCGCGGCGAGTAGCAGGCCCCGGTGCTGGGTTACTTTCCCGTGCTGGCCTGTCGTCCCTGTTGGATGCGCTGCCGGCGCTGCTGCTCCTGTTCGCGGGCCTGCGCGGGGCGGGGCGGGGCGGGGGCAGCCCCGGCGAAGAGCAAGTCCAAGGCTTCTTGGAGGGCCTGCTTCTGCGAGTAGGTATACTCACCCTGGACCCGGCGGGCGTGCACGTAATCCCGCAGCTGCTCCAAGTGTCCCCGGCTCAGCACGAACGTCTGCCGTACGCCATCGGGTGCGGCACTGGCAGCAGCGGGCACGGCGGCGGGAGAAACAACGCTATCTGGTTTCGCTATATTACCAGTATTACTGGTATTACTCGTATTACTGGTGTTACCGATACTACTTACCGTTTTTGGTGATTCAGCCGCCTTTTTTACTGGCTCGCGGTCGTCACTAAGATCAAAAAAGTCGCGTTCCGACGTGGGCTTGGGAGCAGGGTGCTCACCGGGGCGGGGCAGGTTTTTGAAGGTTTTGGGCATGGGAAGCAGGTAGCGGATTAGCGGGTAAGGATTTCGGCGACCAGCGCCTGGTAGTCGGTGGCCCCGGCACTCTGCGGGGCGTAGGTGAAAATGTCTTGGCCCAGGTGCGGCGCTTCGCCCAAGGCAATGCTCTCGCGGATGACAGTATCGAGCACTAAGCCCGGATGCTGCGCCCGCAACTGCTCGGCCGTATCCCGACGCAGCACCTTGCGCTTATCGTGCCGGGTGAAGAAGACGCCCCCCACGGCTAACTCCGGATTTAGCCGCCGCTGCACCCGGCCCACCAACTCCAATACTTTTGCCAAGCCGTCGGCGGCATACAGCTGGGCTTCCAGCGGAATATAGAGGGCCTGCGCGCAGGCATAGGCATTGAGCGTGACCAAGCCGAGCGCCGGCGGGCAGTCCAGCAGAATGTAGTCGCACCGCTCCCGCACGGGTTCGAGCAGTTCCTTGAGCAAAAATTCGCGGTCCAGCTCGTCGCCCTTCACTTTCTCAAACCCCGATAGCGCGGGGGAGCCCGCCACCAGCGCCAGGTTCTCGCGCAGCGAGTAGGCTTTGAGGCGATACTCGCCCAGCAGGGCCCCGTACACGTTCTGCTCGGCCTCGAGCAGGCCCAAGCCTTTGGTCAGATTGGCCTGCGGGTCCAGGTCCACCAGCAGCACCCGCTGGCCAACGCGGGCCAGGCCCGCCCCGACGTTCGCCGTGGACGTAGTTTTGCCTACCCCTCCCTTTTGGTTTGTAAACGCGAGAATCTTGCTCATGGCCCGAAAGTAGTTAATAATGTGTTACCCGTGTTACTTATCGTACCTGTGTTATCTATATTACTTATGTTACTTGTCCGATACGGAACCGGGGATAGGGTGAAATCAGGCTAGAATCGCTACTTTTGGTGGCTGCGCGTGCGGCCCGCCTTACTCGCTTCCCATGACTTCCTCCACCCAAGATGCGTATCAGGCTCTTCGGGAGTACCTAAACGGGCTCCTCCATCCGTCCTTGGCCGACCAGGCCCTGGTGGACGTGCCGGCGGCGCTGCGTCCCAGTCTGGAGGCGTTCATGGCGGGCAAAACTGAGTACCAGGACGAGGCTGGACGGCGCATGATTTACGCGGCCGACTTAGCGGCGTGGGCCGCAGACCTAATTTACGGCGCGGGCCTGCCCGCGCCGCTGCCGCTGGCCACGGTGGACGTGGCGGCGCTACGGGCGGCCACGCTCCGCCAAGCGGCATGACGTGGGCGGAGATTGAGCAACTGACCGATCAGGTGCAGCAGCTGCCGCCTGGCCGGCAGCGGACCAGCCAGCAGCTAAGCCAGGTCATGGTGTCGGCGCACTCGACCATGATTGAGGGCTCCCGCGTAACGGTACTGGAAGCGTTTGATTTTCTGCTCGGGGCAACCCCTACCCTGGGACCGGGCAAGCCGCTGGCCGGCTACGACATGCTGGGCGACCACGCCCGTGCCCTAGACCTGGCCTTACAGCGGGCGGATGCGCGGCAGCTTCCCGACCCAACCTTGCTGCGGGAGCTAGCGGCGGCCGTGATGCAGTCTACCGGCCGACTGACCAATACAGCCTTGGGTACGGTGGACCCGTCGAAAGGGGACTTGCGCCGGGGCAGCGTCTTTATTGTCGGAGCCAGTTCCTTCCCCAACGCCCAAAAGGTGCCGGCCATGGTGGCAACCCTAACTGACGACCTGCGGGCTCGAATGCCGGTAGCCACCACCCTGCGCGAGCAGTTGGAGTTGGCGTTTGAGGCGCATCAGCGCCTGGTGAGTATTCATCCCTTTAACGACGGCAATGGGCGCACCTCTCGGTTACTAATGAACTACGTGCAGCGGTACTACCGTCAGCCGCTGACTATCGTGTTCCGCGAAGACCGGCAGGCCTATTTCTCTGCTTTGGAACAAAGCCGCGTCGCAGAGGACTTGACCGTATTCCTTGATTTTATGCGTGGCCAGCACGCAAAATCATTGACCTATCAACTCACGGCAGTCACCCCGCCGGAAGGGTATAGCCTGTGATTCAATAATGTAACCAACATTAGAGCACACAACTCACAGTGTTACTTATGTTACCTGTGTTACTGATATTATTCATGTTACTAGTATTACCTATGTTATTATAGGTCAATAAGGAGGTTTGGATTAGACCTTCTCGGTCGAGTAAAAAGCACGGGCACTATAGATTTGCTGTTTCTACGACGTATAGTCAACTAGTGCCATAGCGGGAAGCACGCAGCAGGGGCCAGACAGCCCCCGAGCTAGCAGACCTTATAATCGCCAATGGACACTCTTTAAGTTTAGGTCCGATAACGCCGCCCGCTTTATCGGACCTTATAATAGTGCAGGATTTCAGTTTATGCTCATAATTCACCCAAGGACGGTATCTTTCCCGCCCCTTCTAGGGGGTATCTGTCATGACCGAATTCAAAAACAATTTGCTTCAGCTCGCACGACAGTTGGGTCTAGACGAGGCGGAGTTTGCTGCCGTTGGTATTCATACCTGGCCTTCTATTATGCGCCGGATAGAAACCACGTTTTTTATCCAATACAATTCTACTAGTCCCTATTCCTGGTCCTGGGATAACCTAAAGAAACCTTACTGTCAGCTGCCTTTTGCGAATGGTCAAGCATATAAGGTTTTACCCAGCCTGGTGGAGGAATCGGAGAAGGTATGGTTTGTGGCATGTGACACGAAGTTCTGGCTCTTTGAAGGCACTGTCCAAGCCATCGAACGCCTTCTTGACGAACATTATGCCTTTGAGTATTATCTCGTATCCAAAAAGTATGCGTGGCTCTTATGCGAAACAGACCATGACGTCCTGCTTGGTGCAGGAAACATGATAACGAAGATGCGCACGCTGCTATCGCCTACAACTAACTAGGTAAATGCAGAGGCTATCGCAGTAAAGTTATGTATTACTTCAGCTGAAAAGGTGGATAGAATCTACGATTTTCTCAAGACCCCGCTTATAACTCTTGTTATCCTATGTTCGCATGTGCCTCGTAATGAGGGCTGCTGAGAAGGAAAAGGGAGGAGTAAGATTCATCGATTATGGGGCCATTATGAGCTCGTTTAACATGACAATCCCCTCTCTTTTCTAGGGCTACTTTGGACAGTTCCGTGAGGCCACAGAGCCTGTATCAGGATAATAAAAGACTCCCTAGAATTCCTTTTTAGCTCTTCCCTTCCCTTCAACCTGCCCCACTATGGATTCCCCATCGCCCTTTCCCATCGTTGGCATTGACGTGAGCAAAGCCACGCTGGCCATCTGTTACCACGTGAATGACCACGTCAAGCACCTGGAAGTCAGCAATAGTAAAGCTGGCTTTCAGCAGCTAGTGCAGGCCTGTGGGGCACAATGCCGGTTTGTGATGGAAGCCACCGGCACCTATAATTTGGCCCTGGCCTATTACCTGCACGAGCAGGGTGGGCAAGTAGCGGTGCTGAATCCACTCGTCATCAAGCGCTTTATCCAGATGCACTTAAGCAAAGGCAAAAGCGACCGCAAAGATGCCCAGTGGCTGCTGCGCTATGGCCAGCAGCAACCGGTCAAAGTCTGGCAACCCGACGAAACGGTACTGGTCGAGTGCCGGCAGCTCGAACAGGTGAGCGAGCAGCTGCTCAAGCAAAAAACCATGGTTAGTAATGCCTTGGAGGCCTTGCAACGCCAACCTATTATCAGCAAGCTCGCGTTGAAACGTCTTCAGCAGACGCTTAAAAGCTTGACGCAGCAAGTGGATGCAGTCGAGGCCGAACTGCTGGCCCTGTTAGAACTGCGCTTTGCGGCCCAGATGACGCTGCTATGCTCCATTCCCGGTATCGGGCGCAAGACGGCGGGTATGCTGCTGCTCTTTGCTGGGGGCTTCACCCACCTCGATAACTACCGGCAGCTCATTGCCATGGCCGGCTTGTCGCCGCGCGAACACACCTCCGGCACCAGCATCCGGGGCAAGGTGCGCATCACCAAAATGGGCGGGGGGCTGATTCGCGGTAAGCTCTTTATGTGTAGCTTCTCGGCGAAGAAAACGAACGCGGCCTGTGCGGCCCTCTTTGACCGGCTCGTGGCCAAGGGCAAGAACAAGAAACTAGCCCTGATTGCGGTCTGCAACAAGCTGCTCAAGCAGGCCTTTGCCATCATCAAATCGGGCGTGCCCTACCAAGCTGATTTTAGCTCAAAACTCGCTCCCACCGCTTGACTTCTAACACAGTTCTTGTTAATGACCAATGGTAAGATAGGGCCTCCATACTCTGCTTACCCATTTTATCGCTAAAGTTCTATTGACTTCGGTCCCAGTACGGCTATATTTGACCGCTTTTGCTGCTTCAGCTTCTTCCCCTAGCCGGGAGCAGCTGGGCCTTCCTCCGTCTTTCAGTCGCCCTCGATGCTCTTTCCTCGTACCCTGTTCGGTAGCTTGCTCCTCGTCCTGGCTCCCTGGGTAGGGCAGGCGCAAACCCCGGATGCTCCTGCTCGGGCCCACTCGCCCCAAGTATTTGTGGGCGTGGGGGGCTTATTCGCCGGCTGCCCCCTGCCCAAAGGTGGGGCGGTCAACCTGAAGTCCTTCGTGCCCACGCTGGGCGTGCAGCTGCGCCCCCGCTGGGGCGTGGAAGTGAGCGCGGCCTATGATACGGACTACCGCCATACCCGCGCGAGCTACGAGACCCTGGATCCGAGCACGGGCCAGTGGGTGGTCGACTACGGGACCCGGACGAGCCGCATCCGCGCCCTGCTCGTGCCGGTGCTGGCCCGCTACGCCCTGCTCAACCGCCCCGCCCAGCGCTTCCAGGTGGATGTGCTCGGGGGCCTGAGCTTGGTGCACGCGGTGGCGCGCCAGTCGATGACGGCGGGATCGGGCGAGCCCTACGAGCTGGGCACGAGCCGGGCGACGGGCGTCTGCCTGACGCTGGGCCCGAGTGTGCGCTACCAGGTGGGGGCCGGCCTACAGGTCACGGCCGAGGCGGTACTGAACCGGCAAGTGCAGAGTCCCCGGCGCCTGCACGCGGCGAATCCGAGCGTGAGCGCGGGGGTGCGCTACTCCTTTGGGTCGCGCCCGTGACCGAAAGGGGCTCGGGTCGGGCCATACAGCGCAGGAGAGGTCGTAGGCCCACGAGCAGGCTAACGCTCTGTCCGAGAAGGTCTGTGGCGGTGGCAAAAGTCAGGCAGTAGGTTGACAACAACCTATGCGAGCCCAACCAGCTGCCAACGGGGAGCGCTCCTCCTGCCGGTTTAGATCTTCCTAGGCACCGAGGTGACCCAAGCGATTCACGGCTGGTAGTTTTGCCACCGGCACGGCTATTACGTTACCTGGCTTTCCCTACAGGAGCAAAGTGGAAAAGTCGCTCGCTTTCCTCCCCCTGGCACGACTGTAACGGACCAAGGACAGCCCAACCCTAGCCAGCGTGCGGGAAATGGCGGCAAAAACACCTGGTCCACCATCGTGGCCCGTAGTTGCTGGGCCGACTCCGGCCGCTGGTGCTGGGTAGCTCACGAGCGTGGGCGCAGGCCGCGATGGATCTGGTGGTGGTGCGCATTGATCTGGGGCTGCGGCGCCTGCTCCTTACCTGCGCAGAGGGCCGACGCGAGCTTGTGAAGATGGATACCCGTTGGGTAAGTCCGCGTACTGAGTTTATAAGTATTAAAATTCTGTAGTGTAACTATGTTAATCATAGCAGTACAGTTGAGGCCCTGCTGGTTGCTGTCTCTCCGTCCAGGAACAGTTGGAGCCGGAAATTTATAATACGATGATGTATCTAGTTGTTCCTTAATAAGCCTGTTTAAACTACCTACATGCGATATCCCCGTTACCTGCAGCTGCGATTAGTCGGCCTACTGACACTGCTCCTGTTAGGTAGTTTTCAACGAACACCCGCCGACGACTTTTTACGCCAAGTGGTTAGTCGGCTACAGGGATTTTACGTGCGCAGCTTTCCGGAAAAGAGCTACCTACATACCGATAAGGCCTTTTACGCCCTCGGTGAAACGATCTGGCTGAAGGCCTACGTGGTGGATGGCGCCCAGCACCGCCCCGATACAGTGAGCCGGGTGCTGTACGTGGACCTGGTCGGGCCTGACCAGCGCGTGGTAGCCCAGCGCGTGCTGCGCCTAAACCAAGGCACGGCCGCCGCCGATTTCGAGCTGGCCGATACCTTGGCTCAGGGAGCCTACACGGTGCGTGCCTATACCAATTGGATGCGCAACTTCAGCCCCGATTATTTTTTCTCCAAGCGCCTGCCCGTGTGGCAGGCCAGCCCCGAAGCCGCCTCCGCTACGGCCGCCAATAAGCGCGGCGCCAGGTCAGTGACTCGCAAAGCGGCGCCCATCTCGGCCAAAACCGATGTGCAGTTTTTCCCGGAAGGTGGCAATCTGGTGGCTGGGCTGCCCGCCGTGGTTGCCTTCAAAGCGACCGATGGCTACGGCCGCGGCATAGATGTAAGTGGGCAACTCACCGACGATCTGGGGCAGGCGGTGAGCACCTTCAAAACCGCGCACGCGGGCATGGGCACCGTGCTGCTGACGCCCCAGCCGGGGCGCCAATACAAGGCCGCCGCCGTGCTGCCCGATGGCACGCGCGCTGAGTACGCGCTGCCCGCCGTGGCCCCCGCTGGCTTTGTAATGAAAGTAACCCAGGCCAAGGACTTTGTATATGTGGGGGTGCAGCGCCAAGCGGGCGCCGCGCCGGCTGCCACCGAAAACGTAACGCTGATGGTGCACGTGCGCGGCACGGTGGCTTATGTTGCCAAGGGTCAGCTCTCGGGCAATGAAGGCTACGCCGCTCGGATTGCAAAAAGCAAGTTTCCGGCTGGTGTTGCGCACTTCACCCTGTTTGATGGGCAAGGGGCGCCGCAGTGCGAGCGGTTGGCTTTTGTTGATTCCCAGCCAGGTTTGCAAGTGCGCATTACGCCCGATAAACCCTCCTACGCGCCCCGCGAAAAAGTTAATCTGACAGTGGCCGTAACCGATGGCGCCGGCCAGCCCGTGGCCGCGCAGCTTTCCCTGGCGGTCACCAATAGCCAGGCGACCGGCGCGGCTGAGAACCCCGAAACCACCATTCTGACCCATCTGCTGCTAAGCTCCGATCTACGGGGCTACGTGGAGAATCCAGGCTACTACTTTCAGAATAAAACCCTCGAAGCGGCCCAACACCTCGACAACCTGCTGCTCACCCAAGGCTGGCGGCGCTTCGTATGGCAAGAGCTGATCGACGATAAAATGCCCCCCAGACCCTTCGCCCTGGAGCAAACCCTGAGCGTGGGCGGGCAAGTGGTGCGCCCCAATGAAAAACCGGCCGGTGTAAGTCAGCTCACTATCTTTCAGGCGGGACCCAGCCAGGGAATGGCCGTAGCCAATACCGACGCCGATGGCAGTTTTGTGGTGGGCGGCTTCGAAGGCAAAGACACGGCCCGCGTGGTGGTACAGGCCCGCAAGGAAAAGGGCGGCAGCAACCTGCTTATAAAGCTCCATCCGCGCTGGCCCACCGTTACGGCTCTCACCTGGCCGCTGCCGTCGCAGCCCCAGCCGGTTGTGGCAGCCTATCTGGAGCAAAGCAAAAAGCAGCTAACTGCCCAGCGCCAGTACCGGGCCGATACCACGAAAACTATTTTGCTGAAAGGCGTAACGGTGGAGGGCCGCAAAATACCAAAGCCGCCCGTTGATGCCCGGCGGCTGTACTCACGGGCTGATGCGGTGATCAAGCCGGATGATATTCCGGGCAGCAGTTCCTTCCAAAGCGTATTGCAGCTCTTGCAAGGGCGAGTGGCCGGCGTAACGGTGGGCCCTGGCCCCGATTATCGGGTGGGGATTCGGGGTAACTCTGTGGGTATTGTTAGGGACTCCAATGGGCCGTTATTTATTCTAGATGGTATTCCGATTGATATAACTGCCATCAATACAATTCCGATTTTTGATGTTGAGACCATAGAAGTATTAAAGGGTCCTTCGGCAGCCATTTACGGCAGCCGTGCTGGTGGGGGCGTCATTGCTATTTTTACCAAGCGCGGCAGCAGCAACTATGACTACTCCAAAGCCCCCGCGCCCGGCATCGTGACGGCGGTGCTGCCGGCTTACTACCGGGCCCGCGCGTTTTATGCTCCGCGCTACGAGGGTGCCGCCAAACCGGCCCCGCCCCGCCCCGACTACCGCAGCACCACGCTCTACTGGGCGCCCGCCCTGCGCACTGACGCCACGGGCCAAACCCAGGTGTCGTTCTACTGCTCCGACGACGTAAGCACATTTCGGGTGGCCGTGGAGGGCTTATCTGACGGTGGTACGCCCGGCATGGGCGTAGGCGAGTTTAGCGTAGCAAAGTAAAAAAAGTCTCCAGCGTGCTTTCCCGAAGGGTGACGGACCTATGACCTCGCCGCGACGGGGAGAAAGGGTGAGGCTACGGTGGGGGCGGGCAGGTACTTGCGGCAGAAGTACTATTGGCAGAAGGACTATTCGTGGGCCAAACGCCCCCTAGAGCGCGGCGTTACTATCGGTGAGGGCAGAATACAGCTTGGAACTATACCTTAAACAACGCATTTCAACTGACTTGCGCCAGCTTAACTATAGTTAACCAGCACTTTCCCTTTTCGGCTTTGGTAATAATGCTTTTAGCATTGATACAGGGGCGGTGGACCTGAATGAAGCCTAGTATCGGCTCGTCCGCAAGTTAATACAGGAAGGGTATGTGGTGCAGTAACGCTTGGATGGGGGCGATACCTTCTGCACGCTGCTCTTCGTCAAAGCGCCCACGCCCGACGTTAAGAAAGCCGCTGGCTTTCGTCCCGTTGGGCGTGCTGTTGTCCGAGAATCGCCATTATGATAACTGACAAACGGCTGCAGGGGCTCCGGCTATGTTCCAGCGGGCGGCAGCTAACATTCATTTCCCTGCTAGTTTCAGTGTTACAGGGGCATAACTACTTAATACTGACCAGGATTCCTAGAGTGCATAGAACTGCTTCACGTTGTAATTGGCAATGCTCTCGGCTAGCTGTAAGGGACTTACACCGCTGTGGTTTTGCTGCGCAGGATCCGCCCCATGGGCCAGCAACAATTTTAGCATGGCGCCCCGACCGTGCGACTCAAACGTTGCTCGCCATAGTGGGGTATTGCCATAGGCGTCCGGCAGGTCAACCGTTGCCCCGGCCTGTAGCAGCAACTCTGCCATCGCCACCGCATAGGTCTGCGCCGCATAGTGCAGCGCGCTCCAGCCGTTGCGGTCTTGCTAGTCTAGAGCCGGGGACTGGGTGAGCAACCACTGCAGCATGGGCACGTCCCCGTGGTTGATGACCATCGAGAGTAAGCTTCTGCCCATGCTGTCGGTTAGATGCACGGTGCTACTATTCACCAGCTGCTCCAGCACGTCATACTCTTTTCGATGAACGGCCCGAAGAACTTCCTCGGATAAACGGAGAGTAGCCGCTTTTCGCACTTTAGTCATGGCCGTAAAGTACCACATTTAGAAGCGTAAAAGAGGAAAGGTAGCTTGCTTTTGTACAGAGGCCGCTAGTTAGACAAAAGGCAGAAAAGTCGCGTCTGTCAAGGTGGCTGCTTTCTTTAAATTGTTGCTTAACGTAATGTAGGTTATAAGAATCTTGAATTTATTCTATTCATGGTGGGCGAACGGCATAGGGATTTGCCAGGAACGGTCCGAGAATCTATGTGGCGGTTGCAACATTCCCGGCAGCGCATCCCGGGGGTGGTATGGGCAACTAGCAGAGGCTAAAAAGGCTGGAAGTGAGCCCCTCGTTGGTAGCGGAGGGGGCTCAAATACCCTGTTCTCAACCTACGACCAGCGTTTGGCAACAGCTACGGCCATTATGTTCACTAAGACCATTTCTTCATTTCCAGCGTTTGATTTCGCCTCCACCCGCGCTGCCCCCTGTGGAAACGCCTCGTTTGGCTTCGGTAGCAATCTTTTAACCGAGGTCCATAGGGTCTGATAAGTGCGAGACGTTGCTTCACGGGGCAGACCAACCGTTGGGGTATAGGAACCCCAACGGTTGGTCTGTTCGCCCTCTTTTTTTGAACCGTGTAGCGGTTTAAAATATCTGCTCTTCTATCTCGTTGAGCTTGTAACTTGGCGGCTATCTATCCTATTCTTTCGCCTTTATCGCTACGCTATGCGCTACTTCTTCGTTATGGCTTCCCTACTACTGGGCACGCTGAGCACCGCTGCGCCAACACCCCCGCCCCGCACCATCCAAAACCTGGCAACCTTTACCCGGCTCTACGGCTATGTGCGCTACTTTCACCCCGCCGACGAAGCCGCGACCGTGGATTGGGACAAGCTGGCCGTCCTGGGCGCGGCGCGCGTGGAAGGGGTCAGGACCAACGCGGAGCTGCGTACGACGCTCCTCGCCCTGTTCCGGCCCGTCGCCCCGACCCTGCAACTGGTCGGGGTGGGGAAGAAGGCCCGCTTTTCCGTCCAGGACATCACGCCCCCCGACCGGCAGGGTTACCAGGTGATTAGTTGGCAGCACTTAGGCATGGGCCAGGGCAGCGCGCGCAGCCCCTACCATAGTCGCCGCTTACACCGGCCCGAGGCCGTGAAAGCGGCTGAACCCACCTTCGGCACGCTTACTAAATCCGTGGACGTCGCGGCCCATCGGGGCAAGCAGTTCCGCTATTCGGCCTCCGTACGGAACGTCGCGCCCGGCCAGGGACCCGGTGCCTTGTGGGCCCGGGTGGACGTAGCCAACAAAAAAGCGGGGTTCTTCGACAACATGAGCGACCGGCCCATCACGCGGGACGACTGGAGCGAGTACGAGATAACGGGCACGATTGACCCGCAGGCGGTCAGGTTGGTGTTTGGCGCCATGCTTAGCGGCCGCGGGCAGGTGCAGGTCGATAACATGCAGGTAGCGGTCCGGGAAAAGGAGGGCTGGCAAACGATCTTCGCGACCGGTTTCGAGGCTGACGCCGTGGATACGTACCCGCAGAGCATTTCGGGCAAGCCCGACGCGAAAAGCTACACCCCGGATTACGCCTTTGCCGTGAGCAATACCAGCGCGGTGGAAGGCCGGCAGAGCGTCGTGATCCGCTCGACCCAACGGGAGCCAGAAGCAGTGAGCGGGTCGGAGCAGCCCCTGTTTGCCCGCCAGGTGGCGCTGGGCGAACTGGTGCAGGAAGACATTGGCAGTGGGTTGCGCTGTGTGCTGCCCCTGGCCCTGTATGGCACGAAGGACGCCACGTTCCCCGCCGCCGATAAAAAGGAACTAGCTACGTTGCAAGCGGCCCTCCAGCAGCTGTCGGCGGCCGAGCTGACCAGTCAAAACCGCGCGGTGCGCCTGGCGAATGTGGCCATCACCTGGAATGTGTTTCAACACTTCTACCCCTACTTCGCCGTGACCAACTCCGAGTGGCCGACGGCGCTGCCCGCGGCCCTGCGCGCCGCCTACCCCGACCAAACGGAGGCCGAGTACCTCAACACCCTGCGTCGCCTCACGGCCCGGCTGCACGACGGCCACGTCAGCGTGCTGCCGGTGGGGCGGGCCACGCAGGTCAAGTATCTGCCGCTGGCCTGGGAATGGATCCAACAGCAACTAGTGATTACGCAGGTCGCCGGCGACTCGTTAGGCATCCGCCGCGGCGACATCGTGACGAGCATCAATGGGCAACCCGCGGAAGCCTATTTCCGGGAAGCCGAGCAGTATATCTCGGCGGCTACTCCGGGCTGGCTGCGCTATGTAGCCGCTCGCGAGACGGCCAGTGGGCCCGCGGGGGCACCGCTGCAGCTACAGGTGCAGGGGCCGGGTGCGGCCATTAGCCGCGTGACGTTGCACTTCACGCAACCTATCAGCTCGTACGCCACCACCCGGCAGGGGTCAGCATCGCGGCGCCTCTCGCCGTCCATCTACTACCTGAACCTGGACCAGATTCCGATGGATTCTATCACTCGGCTGCTGCCCGAGCTCACCCAGGCCAAAGCCATTATCTGCGATTTGCGCGGCTACCCGAAGAGCAACCACGAGCTGCTGCGGCACCTGCTGGCCCACCCCGATACGGCAGGCCACTGGATGCGGGTGCCCCAGTACATCTATCCCGATCAGAAGCAGATCGCCGGCTATAAGTTCTTGAGCTGGAAGCTGCAACCCAAGACCCCGCAGCTGACGGCGCGCCTGATCTTTATCACCGATGGCAGCGCCATCAGCTACGCCGAAAGCTTTATGGGCTTTGTGGAGGGGTATCAGCTGGCCACCATCATCGGCCAGCCCACGGCCGGCACCAACGGCAATGTCAATCCCTTTACGCTGCCCGGCAACTACCGCATTGCCTGGACCGGCATGGACGTGCGCAAGCACGATGGGCGGCAGCACCACGGCGTGGGCATCCATCCCACGATCTACCTAGAGAAGACGATTCAGGGCGTTCGGGCGGGACGGGACGAATTTTTGGAGAAGGCAATTGAGCTGGCCAACGCGCCCTAAGTCAGGTGCTCGAGGCATGACGGCCGGAAGAAGGACCAGTATATCTGCTGTCCGCCACGCCTAGACCACCGCAGATGAGGGCTACGTTTCATAGCCTGTCTTAGAAATCGCATTATGCTAACTACCATCATATCAGCAGCTACTGGCATAACCTTTAAGTTAAGGGGAGCTGTGGCCACTCTGGACCCACAGGCCGCGCACGCCGGGCAATATTTGAGCACCATCGTAGTTGTATAGTTCTTTATCTATATCCGACGTGATTCATGACCCTACGCTTCCTCTTCTGCCCCCTCTTCGTAGTGGTATTGCTGGCTGGGCCGGCCGCTGCCCAAGTCCCTGCCCGCGACTCGGCCAGCACACTATCTTCCACGGCCACCACCCGCCCGTGGCTGCTCAAGCTGGGCACGGGGCTGACGCGGGGCTTTGAGTGGGGCGGCTATCCGGGCTTAACCGTGCCCGTAGTGTTGGGGGCGGAGGTGGTACTGCGGCCTGGCTGGAACCTGTACGCGAATGGGTTCAGCGGCTTCAACCTCGGGGGAGGCTACTACCGCGACGGGCTGGCCCTGCGCCTGCGGCAACTAGGCGCGGAGGTAGGCCTGCGACGGTATTATCACCAGCAGAAGCGCCAAGCCAAGGGGCGGACCAGCGGGCCCTTCACGGGCAACTACGTGGGCCTGCAATCCACCAGCACGTGGTACTATTACCGCAACCCGGCGGGGGGCCAGTTGGGCTATGACCACTCCACCCTGACAGCCGTCTGGGGTCTGCAGCGGCGGCTGGGCGGGCATGGCCTGGTGGATGCCTACGTGGGGGCTGGCGTAGCCAATCTGGGGCGCGGGCGCTATGAGCCCGCCACCGGCCGCTATACGACCTACCGCTTCCCTCCCCAATTCACGCCCGAATTGGGGCTCAAGCTGAGTCTGGTGCGCTAAGTGGCCCGCTGAACCGGCTCTATTCGCTGCCGCTACTACTTTGGCTTTGGTTAAAAGTTTAGTACAAAGGTTAAAGGGGGTAGCACGATAGTTGGCAGAAACTATTGGCATCAATGCTTCTATTCGTCTTAGCTAAATTACCTCACCTTTACTTTTACCATACCCGGGGAGTGGAAAGCGGTATCTTTATCGAGTGAATAGACCTGGTAGAAAAAGGCGGGTGCATGGAGGGCAGAACCATGCTACAGCTTACTGTAGAAGGTGGTCCGATACGCATCACCGACGGGAATTATCTGAGGAACGCCTGCTTCTACCTGGATAAAAATCCGGCTGCGCTCCACGGTGTGGATGTGGGCCAGCGAAACGATGAACGACTTATGCACGCGCACAAACGCCGCCGCGGGCAGGCTTGCTTCCAGGCTGTTGAGCGTTTGCCGGGTGATGATTTTCTCCGTCGTTGTATGGATAATAACGTAGTTCTGTAAGCCCTCCAGGTAGAGCACATCGGCCAAATCGACCCGCTGCATCCGGTGTTCAGTTTTGACAAACAGGTAGGGGCGGGACGTTTCGGCCGGTGCCGGGCGCAGCCGCCGCTGCGCCTTCTGGACGGCCTGATGGAACCGTTCGAAGGGGATGGGTTTGAGGAGGTAATCAATGACATCGTGCTCGAACCCCGTTAGCGCATAATCGGCGTAGGCGGTAGTCAGAATCACCTGCGCGCGCCGGTCCAAGGCATGCATGAACTGCAGCCCCGTCAGCTGGGGCATCTGAATATCCAGAAAAACCAGGTCAACGCGCCGCTCTCCCACCCAATTCAGGGCCTCCACTGGATTTTCGCTGCTGCCGGCCAGCTGCAGGCAAGGCACCTTGGCCACATAGTCGGTCAGGATGTCGATGGCCAGCGGTTTATCATCCACAATTAAGCAATGAATGGGGCCCATCATAAGTCAAGGTGGAGCGTAACCTGGAAATCGCTGACCGTGTCGGCCACGGTCAGCGTGTGCCGAGTAGGGTAAAGCAGCGCCAGCCGCCGCCGCACGTTGGTCAGCCCAATGCCCCCTAGCTGGTCCTTCTGCTGCTCGTTCTTGGCGTTGTGCAGGCAAAAATCCAGGGTCGTCGCCGTCAGGGTGAGGTGGAGTGTCACCGGCTGCGCGGGGTTGTTCAGCACCCCGTGTTTAAACGCGTTTTCCACGAACGACACCAGCAGCAGTGGCGCGATGGTCTGCCCATTCAGCACACCCCGAAGCTGGTAGTCGAGGTGGAGGTTGCCTTTTGTGCCGAGACGTTGCAGCTCGATCAACCCGTCCAGGTAGTCCAGCTCGCGGGCCAGCAGCACCCGGTCGTGGTGGGCTTCGTGCAGCATATAGCGCAGCAACTCGGAGAGTTTCAGCAACGCTCCCGGCGCGGCGTCCGACTTCTGATACACCAGCGCGTAGATGTCGTTGATGGTGTTGAACAGAAAGTGCGGATTCAGCTGCGAGCGCAGAAAGGTGAGTTCGGCCGTGGTGTTGGCTTGCTGGGTTTCGCGCCGCCGCCGTTCCGCCAGCAAGTTATGCCGGATAATGGCGTAGAGCAGTCCGTACAGCACGTAATCGAAATAATACCGGACGCTGTTCTCGACAAACCAATGCGCCGTAAAGGCGTTGTTCAGTTGGTAGTTGTCGAAGCCGAGCAGGGGTTTGAATACGTGAAATTCCAGCCCGTAACGCATCCCCGTGAGCAGGAGCAGGGTCAGCAGCAACCCCATGGCCGCCCGACCAAAAGGCCGCCACCCCAGCGCACTCGTCCGCAACGGCCGGGCTACCAGCCCCACCGGCAAGTAAAACGCGGCCGCGTTGATGAGTAGGTAGCCCAGCCCCAGGAGCCCGTACGTTGCCACCTCCGTCTTGGGGACCGGGTAGGTGGGCGCCCCGTACATCGCCGCCGCATCTTTGACGAGCAGCAACGTCCAGATGAGCAGGTGAACGGGCCATTCGGGAAAGAAGCGCGGTCGGGCAGCACTCATTGGTTCGTCGATTCGGCGGTGGGATATTTCTGGGCCAGGTACGCAAAAATTTCGGGGAAGAACTGCTCGAAATTCTGGTCGGTCCGCCGGCCCGTATACTTCGCCGAAATCACGTCGGCAATATCGCCGGCGTACTGGAAATCACCGACTATGTCCTGCGCGGCCTGTTTGCGGGCTTCTTTCGGCGACTGGTGCTGCCGGAACAAGGCAATGGTAATGCCGCGCACCAGGTTCTCATCGAAACAGTGCGCCCAGTCGTGGATGTTGTTGTGCTTCATGCCCGCGTCAGCCTTATTAAACAAGTACGCCAGCTTCGCAATATCGGTCTTATACTTCTGCTGAAGCGCATTCGTGTAAATATGACTCCCTTCGTGCCAGACCATCATCACCGATTCGGAGCCCAGGTTGAAGGCGGGTACGCTGGTGTCGGTCGACTCGTTGTTGAGAAAGCCCACGTTATAGACGACCTGGTCGGCGTAGCGCGGGTTGAGGGTTTTGGCCGTAATTGCGTGAGCCCCCCAGCTGTTGAGCGGGTCCAGGAAAACGGTCCAGCGGGCCGCTTTGGTGCGGAGCCGGTAAAACGAATCGAGCTTGTCCACGAGGCCTTCACCGGCGAGTCGGGCTTGCATGGGTTTCGCCCAGGCAGCGTAATCGGCTTGGTGCTTCTGGTAAAAAGCCCAGAAATGGCTGTCCTCAGCAAACTGCTTGCAGAGCCGCATGTAGGTCTGTATCGTGTCTCTGTCATTCAACGTGTACCAGTTCGACTGCGCCGGGTAATGGAGGCGCACGTCGGGAAAGTTATCGAGGCAGTAGCCTAGTTCGGGCAGGTCGCTGTATACCTGTTGCAGTCGCCGGGCCTGCTGCACGGCGGGGTGGTTGGCGAAGGGGACAAAATAGGCCTCGGTTTCTTTGGCGTACACCGACTTGTTGGGCATCGGATACTTGCCCGCCAGTAACTGCACAATCGTGAATAGCTCAATGCCGGGGTGAACGGTTACCGTAATCCGGTCCGTCGGAGGTAGGGCAGTCGCGGCGCGGGATTGGGCAACAAGGGCATTGATAGTCAGAAATAGCAACAAAAAAGTGAGTAGCGTTTTCATCGAGGAGGCGTTTGTCGTTGAGTGGTTTTCAGTAGGTCTTCCAATGATTTGATGGCTCAAAAGAAGCCGCCGTTCTCCCTTCGCTACATTCCAATTGACCAACCCCCTTTTTTCGTTGACCAACGCCCGTTTCCTGCAACACTGCATCCGCGCCGACATCCGGCCAGGCTGCCCTAACGGAAATTTCTGTTCTTACTCTTGCGCCACCCTCTATCGCGTAATCTTCAGGGCGAGTTCGAACTTCTCCGAAAAACTATGTAAAAGCCCACTATAAGGATGCTAGAGCATAATTTATGGTCAAGTGGAAGCCGATTTCTAGCCTGTTGTTTAACCTTTGTACCAAACTTTTACCCAAGGCCTACTTTTTGTGGCCTTCGTGCGGGCGTAACGAACAGGCGGCACTAGGGGCCCCCGTACGCCGATTGGCCCTTCTGGGGCGCCCGCGCTCCCTTGTGCAGCAAGGCCGGGGCGCGTACCTTACAAGCCGATGAAAAAACTATTCTTTTTAGTGAGTTGCCTGCTGGTGCTGGGCAGCTCGCCCGCGTGGGCGTGGGCCGAAACCGATATCGTGGTGGTGCGCGTTGATCTAGGGCTCCGGCGTATAATCATTACCCGGGGGGAGAACCAAAGTGAGTTGATGAAGATTGATGTCCGAGGTTTCCCCGAAAAAACGGCAGTGCATTTAAATGAAGCCTATTATAGCCTCATCAAGAAGCTGGGACAGGAAGGATATGTGGTGCAGCAGCGGTTAGCGGACGGCGAAGGCTCGACCACGCTACTCTTCGTCAAAGCGACCGCCCCCTAGGGGAAGACAGCCGCTGGCTTTTGTCCGAGAAATCGCATTATGATAAATCCACGAGCTTACCCGTGCCGCGCATTTTGGTACCCTTCCACTGAACCGTAGAGCGGGCTAAACGGATGCGAACCGTGTCGCGGCGGGCCGCCAAGGAGGAAACTGGTAGTTCGTTACCTGCCGCTTGCCGCGCATCAGCCATCGTGCCTGCCATCCAAACGGTCGTCAGGTAGGTGATGCTTGCCAGGAGTTCGGCTTTAATCATAGTTGGGAATATTTAGCCCTACGACCAGGTCCCGTTGCACGACCAGCAGGCCGTTTTCCCATCGCGGATGGGTGATGCCCGAGCCCCCTCGGTTTTCTACCTTCTTCCTTTCGGCCGTCGTCAACCGGGGGTCATCGTCGAAGACGTAGGAATCCAGGTAGCATGCGTTCTTGCCAGGCTCTTTTAGGGTTACGTGAATATGCTCCGGGTCCAATCGATCGGGGTAAGGGCCGGGCCGAAACGTGTAAAACGTAAAGCGGCCGTCTTTGCCGGTTGTTACCCAGCCTCGCACGTGGCCGTGCCGTTTCGCCCAGCCGGTGGCATCGGCGCGGGCTTCGTAGAGGCCGCGGCGACTGGTATGATAAATATAGATGATTACGTTTTCCACCGGTGTGTGGCCGTCGCGGGCCCGCACCACGCCCGTGAGCAGGAGCTTGGGCTCGCTGGCGTGATAGCCGGGTAATGTATCCGTGGGCGCCAACTGTTTAGTCCCATACTCATACAGCGCTTCGCAGCCTTCGCACGGACCGCCGACCAGCTGTTGGGTGACAGCACGGACCGGGGGCTGCTCTTGCGCAGGGGGTGGAGCTGGCCCGCCGCAAGCAGCGAACAGCATCGCCAAGGCCAAAGCGGGCCCCGACAGGAGGGCATAAGGGAGGTAGTGCATACGTAAGGTTTTGCGGCAAATCATGCCGCAAAACCTTACGTATCAAAACGCAATCCGCTCACCCGAGGACTTTCTACCCTAACCCGAGGATTTAGCCGCCCTACTAGCAGAGAACTGGGCCAGGTGCTGGTTGAACGAAGCGGCGTAAGTGCGGCTGAGTCGGATCAATTGCCCATTCTTTAACCGCACGTCGTAGTCCCCGTTTAACCGGGAGGTATAAGACGTCACGTGGGCTAGGTTAACAATGGCGGACTTGTGTATGCGGACAAATTGCGCGGGGTCTAACTGCTGGTGAATGGACTTGAGGGAAGCGGAATAGAGGTATTTTTTGTCGTGGGTGTGAATCGTAACGTAGGGGTTGGCGGCGCTAATGGACACGATAGCTTCCGCCGGCACGACCGTCGTGTGCCGCCCCGACCCGACCACAAGGGTTTGGCGGGCTTCGCTTGGTGGTGGGGGCGTTTCCGTACGCCTGGGCGCCTCGACTAGCGGGGCGGGTCGGCGCAGACACAGCAGGCCCGTGGGCAGGTAGACTAGCGCATACTTGGCCAGTTCGTCGGAAAGGGAGTAGCGCAGGAGCATGCCGACCGAGTAAGTGTGGTCAAAAAACAAGGCCGATAACATATGCACCGCTTGCGCAAACAACAGGCTGTGCAGGGCGGACAGCAACCCGGCAATACCCAGGGTGGCGACTACTGCCCCAGCTGGGCTCAGGGGACTGTGTTGTCTTTTAAGAAAAAAAAGCTGGACCCCAGCGATGGGGCCAAATAGAACCCAGTTAACTTTAAACAAGATAGATTCTGAGAAATAGAATGGGTACTGATGAGCTGCTGCGTGCCAGTAGTCCTGGAGTACATTTGCTCCTATGATTAACCCCAAAAAGCCAAGTAGAACGGCTGCTTTGTGCCCAGCGGTCCCTACCCAGCCAAGCCGGCGGGATACTGTCATCGATGGAAGAGCTGCGCGGTAGGGAGTCATATACAAGCAACAGGTAATGAGTACGAAGCAGCCGCAAGTTATTGATTGCGCAATCCCGTAGCTTCGCATGCTCCACTGGGTCCGCTTGCTGCAGTCCTTCCTTTAGTTCATTTCTTCCTCAACTATTCTCTGCCCCCCACCTGTTACCCTACGCAGCTTCCTCTAACGGCCCGACGGTACGCTGCAGCCAGAAGTTTGCTTATTCGTTTAACAACAACCTTACTCGGAGTGGTATGGCCGTGGAACTGGTTCCCTATACTCCCCGCTGGTGCAGTGAATTCGCCCTGGAGGCTAGTGCCTTACGCAAGGCACTCGGCGACACGATAGTGGCCATCCATCATATTGGGAGCACCGCCATTCCCGGGATTCTCGCCAAACCGGTCATCGATGTTTTATGCGTGGTCACCTCGCTCGCGGCGGTGGACGCGGCTGCCCCCCGGATGCAGGTACTCGGCTACACGGCCAAGGGCGAGCACGGGATCGCGGGTCGACGGTATTTTCAAAAGAAGGATTCCCGGGGCGTGCGCAGCCATCATGTCCACGTCTTCTGCTTGGGGGCAGACCACATCGAGGGCCATCTCGCGTTTCGGGATTTCCTGCTGGCGCACCCCACCAAAGCCGCCCAGTATGCAGAAATGAAAGCGTTGGCGCTAGCCAATCACCTGCTTACGCGGCAAGCCTACCAAGAGAGCAAAAAGCCCTTTATCTTTGCCCTCCTGCCGGAAGCTATTCGTTGGTATCGCCTCCAGCGGGGCCACTAATTAGCACGACGAGGAAGGGGAGTGCCTGTAGATGTCGCTGTTGGCCGCGCCCGATAACGCCGGGCTAATCGCTGTCCGGGAGTTACGGGGGCTGGCGACCGCTTGCCACTTACAGCCCAAAAAATACTAGTGAACATAATGGGTTTTCTGAGGTGGTCCGGTTAGGCAGGACAGTTTAGGGTCGTTGATGAAAGTAGTTGTTGGTGAGTGAGATACGGCAATTGATACCCAATGCTGGAGTGCAGGCGCTGGTAATTATAATAGTCAAAATAGTCGGCGACACTGGCCTGGGCATCAGCTAAGTCGGTAAATACGGGCCATTCGCGGGCTTCGAGTTCTTCCGTTTTGAGCCGCGACCATAGGCTTTCCGCCTGGGCATTATCGTAGCACTCGCCGCGGCGGCTCTGCGAGCGCAGGCACTCGTGCCGGTGCAGCAGGGCGCGGTAGGCCTTACCACAGTACTGGCCACCTCGGTCAGAGTGCACCAGTAAGCCAGCTGTTGGCTGCTGGGCCAACAGGGCACGCTGCAAGGCCGTCGTAATCAACTCTTCCGGCATGGTGGCCATCACGTGCCAGCCCACGACGTGCTTTCTGGCCATATCCTGGAACGCACATAGATAGGCCCAGTCGCCGCTGGCCAGCGGCAAGTAGGTGATGTCGCTCACCCACACGCGGTTAGCTTGTGCGACCGGCGGTTGGTCGAGCAAGCGATTCGGGGCACAGCGCAGCCCGTGGGTGGAATCCGTCGTGCGGGGGGTGTAGGCCTTGGGCTGCAAGGCGCGTAAGCTCCGGCGGCGCATCGCCGTGCGTAGGGCTTGGCGGCCTACGTGGTGGCCCTGCTGGCACAAGGCCACGCGTAATCGACGGGTGCCATAGCGCTTCTTATGCGCGGCAAACGTCTGGTCCAACGCCACTTCCCATGCCGGCTCTGGTGGCCCGAGGCCTTGCTGCGCGCGCTGCTGCCACGCATAATAGCGGCTAGGCGGTACCGCCAGCACCTGACAAAGGCGACGGACCGGATAGCTCCCGCGGTGCTGGTCGATGAAACGGTAGCGGCTCATTGCTCGTCGGTCTTGGAGAAGATAGCGATGGCTTTTTTTAAAATCTCTAACTCCTGAGCCTGCCGCCGATTAGTGGCCCGCAGCTGGCGCAGTTCAGCCGCCGTAGTCGGGTCTAGACTGGCGCCAAGAGCGGCGGCTACGGGCGTTTGCACGGCTTTCTGCCACTTGTAGAGCAGCTTGACATTGATATTCAGGGCCCGAGCGGCCGCCTGGGTAGAACGGCTTTCGCTGGCCAAGCGCAGGGCTTCGGCGCGAAAGGCCGCATCATAGGTGCGCCGCTTGGTCGGTTTGGGAGGAGTAGCCATCAGACAAGAAAGGTAAGGCCCTATTCTGTCCCGCTTCACCCGACCACCTCATTCTAGGACTTAGCTGTAGGCCGGGGGCAAGGACTATGGGCCACTTACCTAGTGGGTGGGGATGCCCGCAGGGACTTACTTATAAATTTAACAGCCTTATTAAATCCAAATAGGGGCGGTAGTCGTAGGGGGAACTAGATCTGTACTATTCATTCTTCCTTTCGTCCTATCATCTTGCTTCTATGCTAAAATCCTCTTCCCTCGCCAAATGGGGCGTGGCCGTGCTGTTAGTGTCCTCGCTGAGTAGCTGCGAAGACATTCTGGAGCAGTACTTCCCCAAACCCACTCCGCCCCCTGTTATTCCTACCTTCCCCAATCTAGGGTTAGACATCCCCTTCTACGCCTTATCGGGCGGTACCAAGCTGGATGCCTATTCTACCAAGGACCCCAGTACGCGCACCAGTTCGGTCAGCATTACGGGCCTTGGCAATGGCGAAACCTTGTTAGCCATTGACTTCCGGCCCGCCACAGGCCAGCTCTATGGGGTGAGCAGTGGCAGTCGCCTCTACGTGATCAACCAGAACACGGGCGTGGCGCGAGCTATTGGCAGCGCGGCTTTCACCCCCGCCGTGGCGGGCAATTTGGTGGGCTTTGATTTCAACCCCACGGTCGACCGCATCCGCCTCGTTACTTCCACCGGCCAGAACCTGCGCCTGAATCCCGAAACGGGCACCGTCGCTAACACGGATGGCGCTATCACTGGGGCCGCTGGGGCGACGATCACTGGGGCCGCTTATACCAACAACGTCGCCGGGGCAGAAACCACGGTGCTCTATGACCTGGACCCGGCCACCGATCAACTCTACCGCCAGGATCCGCCCAACAACGGTACGCTCGTGGCCGTGGGTGCTCTAAACTTAAATGTTAGTGGCGATGGGGGCTTCGATATTGATGCCCGGACGGGCACGGCCTTAGGTCTGTACACGGTTAATGGCAATCCTACGCTGTTTACCCTAGACTTAGCCACTGGCGCCGCTCGCCCCTTAGCCCAGTATGCGGCCAACGCCGGCTATACTGGTATCGCCATCCCGACCCGACCCGTGGCCTACGCCGTCAACGCCTTAAGCAATAGCACCTTACTAATTTTTGACCTTACCAATCCCTCTACGCTGGTATCTAAACCTATTACCGGGTTGGCATCAGATGCGTTTATAAAAGGCCTGGATTTTCGACCTGCCAATGGCCAGCTCTACGCCCTAAGTAGCGATAATGGTCTATATACCATCAATGCCTCGTCAGGGGCCGCTACTCTTATCGCTCCCCTAAGCATCCCCGTAATTGGTGCCAGCGTCGGCTTTGACTTCAACCCAGTAGCTGACCGCATACGCATTGTGACGAGTAGTGACCAGAACCTGCGAGTAAATCCTGTGGATGGCTCAGTCGTCCAGGATACCCCTCTCAACCCCAGCGAACGCATTATCTTTGGGTCTGCATACTCCAATAATTACGCAGGCGCGACTACTACAACTTTATATAACCTTGGTCGGGTACTCATAGGTAGGCAAACGACTGCTAGTACCCTGTATCAACAAACTCCCCCCAACGATGGGAATTTAGTAGAGATTGCTCGGTTAGCACCAGATAATATAGGTTCAGGCAGTTTCGACATTGGCGGCACCAGTAATATAGGCTATGCCTTGGTGAGTCTCCTATTTAATCCTGTCAACACCTTATATTCTGTCGATTTGCAAACAGGTAAACTAACAGCTATTGGGTCTTTACCCCAATCAAGCAGTCTTGGCTTTACGGTTGGCTTAGGCTTCTAAGTTTATGCTGGCAACCTAAGTTCATGCGGTCCTACCAAAAAGCCCTAGCTCATCAGCTAGGGCTTTTTTGATGCCGGCTCTGCGGCTCATCCCGGGCAAAGGAACTCGGAAATAGCATGTAGGCAGAGATAGCTTACAACGAGGCTGGTGCACTTGATCCCGAAAAGAGTCATTTGTCCTGGTAACGCTTGAAAATATCAACAGGCTTAGCGCAGTCCATAACACCCGCTGGAACATCGCGGGAGCCCCTGCGGCCATCTGTTGCTTGACATAATTGGACTTATACGACCATTTTAGGGGTAGCTCGACGAGTTGTTGCCGCCTTACAGAAAGGGACTTTTCGTACCAATAATGCGGTGTTGCCGAGGACTGCGGACCAACACATGTTTCACTTTTGATTGCCGTCGGCTGGTGAGCAAGAAATACCCCCGCGCGGCGTAGTCGATGGCAAACGTATCTGCCATAAAAAGAAAGTGGTTGTGCTCGAGCTTATAGCGGTCATCGTAGTATAAATCCTGCATGATTAGGCGCATGTGCACAGCATGGACCGAATCCAGATTGTAGAGCGCAAGGACCTCGCCATAGGGGCGAATCAGGAGAGTTTGAATGAGGTGGTTGTGTTTATTCACGGAGCGCAGGTATTGCCCCCGCTCAT
>NZ_FWWW01000121.1 GCF_900176135.1 Hymenobacter roseosalivarius DSM 11622
TAGACCTAATGCGGAGAATGCTGCTAAGTTACCCCGCGAGGCTTTACCGTAAATTTGGGCATGGATTATCTGACCCTGCGCGAGCGGCCGCAACAGTTTCTGGCCCTGACCAGTCTGTTGCCGGCCGAGTTTGACGAGCTGCTCACCGACTTCGCGCCGGCCTGGGAGGGCTACCACCGCTACCACACGCTCGACGGAGGCAAGCGGCGGTTGCCGGCCCACGCCGAGCGGGCTAATGCCGCGCTGGCAGGCAGCGACACGAAGCTCTTTTTCCTGCTCACCTACCTCAAAAGCAACGGCTTGCAGCAACATCAGGCCGCCAGTTTCGGTGTCTCACAGACCCGCGTGAGCCGCCTGGCCACGGCCCTGCTGGGCGTGCTCAACCAGGTGCTCGGCCGGCGCGGGCTGCTGCCCGTGCGCGACGGGGCCGAGTTGGCCCGGCACTTGGCCCAGCATCCGGAGAAGGTCTTTGCCTACGACGGGGTCGAGCGCGGGGTGCCACGCAACCCCGACCGCGACGCACAGGCCGCCGAATATAGCGCTAAAAAAAAGCCCACCGCCTGAAAAACATGACCTTGTGCGACGATATGCAGTACGTGCACTTCCTTTCCCCCACGGAAGGCGGACGGGTACACGACAAGAAAATGGCCGACGAGTACGCCCTGCACCTGCCGGCCGGTAGCGTGCTGCGCCAGGATTTGGGCCTGCAGGGCCACGCCCCGGCCGGGGTGCTGGTGGAGATGCCCCACAAAAAGCCCCCGAAGCGGGAATTGACGTTTGCGCAACAACTCTACAATCACCTGCTCAGTCCCTTGCGCGTGGTCATCGAGCACGCCCACAGCGGCATCAAGCGCCTGCGCATAGTCGGTGACACGTTGCGCTTGCGCGGCGAGTGGGCGCGCGATACGGTCATGGTCGTGGCCTGCGGCCTGCACAACCTGCGCGTGCGCAGTCCCCACCGCGCGTACCGCGTGCGCCCGCTCGCGAATTCCGCGAATTAACCCGCATAAGCTTTA
>NZ_FWWW01000120.1 GCF_900176135.1 Hymenobacter roseosalivarius DSM 11622
AGATGGCCTAGGGGGGGGATGAATGGCGGGCCCCCGTGCGACCAGGGCCCGCCGCGCAGGAGACCATCCGGGGCGGACCGCTGCCACAACTGCTGCATCCGCGCGGCGTAGCTGCGCGAGCAGGGTAAGGGCGTGCCGTCGGGCAACGTTCCCCCGTACTCGCCGGGGGTCCCGGGGGGCAGCTCTTGGCTACAGCGCCGCTTGACCACCACGGAGCGGTGCTCGCGCAGGAAGGGGAGGATGCAACTGCCGCGTCAGCTCGCTGCGCGTCGTGCGCAGCAGAAGCTGGAAAAGGAACAGCTGGCCGGTGCAAGTGCTGGAGGCCGGCGCTGGGCCACTTCCATCGGCAAGCTGTTCCGGTGCCGCACGAGCCCATTCTGGACAGCGAGTTGCCCCAGATGCTGGCGTTTCTCATCAACGGGCAAGTGCAAACCCTAAACCCAGTCGGCTCTTTCGCGGCGGACCTGATTCAGTGCAAGGGCGTGGCGCTGGTGCTGCTGCCCGTGATGGCCCCCTTCCTGACAGCGCTACGGGTGGCCGAGTTTGCCCGGCAGCTCGCGCCCCGGCAGCTCGCGCCCCGGCAAATTCTGCCCGTACCCGATGGCTACGCGAAAGACTTTTTCCTATTACAGCGATAGAAGACGTACGGGTCTTATTGCAAGAAGCTGGGTATTCCATTTCACGCCCTCGCCCGAAGGTTTTCGCTGCCATATTTGGCGCCCAGGTGGTGCGTATAA
>NZ_FWWW01000119.1 GCF_900176135.1 Hymenobacter roseosalivarius DSM 11622
AGCCACGGCCGTAGCCCGCGGCGACCTGAGCCAGAAGATGACAGTGAATGTGAAGGGGGAAATTTTGGAGTTGAAGAACATTCTGAACCAGATGGTGGACTCACTGAACATCTTTGGTGATGAAGTAACCCGTGTGGCTCGCGAAGTAGGTACGGAAGGCAAGCTTGGGGGGCAAGCCAACGTACCACGCGTTGGTGGTACCTGGAAGGAACTCACCGACAACGTAAACACGATGGCCGCCAACCTAACCTTACAGGTGCGCGACATTGCCAACGTAGCCACGGCCGTAGCCAAAGGCGACCTGACCCAAAAAATAGTAGTTGATGTCAAAGGCGAGCTGCTGGATTTGAAGGACAACATCAACCGCATGGTGGACTCCTTGAACATCTTCGCTGGCGAGGTAACCCGTGTGGCACGAGAGGTAGGTACCGAAGGTATTCTGGGTGGACAAGCTAACGTGCCCAGCGTCAGCGGTACCTGGAAGGACCTGACGGACAACGTAAATACGATGGCCTCGAACCTGACG
>NZ_FWWW01000118.1 GCF_900176135.1 Hymenobacter roseosalivarius DSM 11622
GGTCAGGTTCGAGGCCATATTATTTACGTTATCGGTCAGGTCTTTCCACACGCCGCTAACATTAGGCACCGAAGCCTGGCCGCCCAGTTTGCCTTCCGTACCTACATCGAGGGCCACGCGGGTTACTTCGCCAGCGAACAGGTTCAGCGAGTCCACCATCTGGTTCAGGTTCTGCTTGAGTTGCAGCAGCTCGCCTTTCACATCGACCGTAATCTTCTGGGTCAGGTCACCTTTGGCTACAGCCGTGGCCACGTTAGCAATGTCCCGCACCTGACTCGTCAGGTTCGAGGCCATGTAGTTTACATTGTCCGTAAGCTCCTTCCAAATGCCCCCCACGTTCGGTACCGAAGCTTGCCCGCCTAGTTTGCCTTCCGTACCCACTTCCTGGGCCACGCGCGTTACCTCACCGGCAAACAGGTTCAGGTTGTCAATGGTCTTGTTAATGGTTTCGGCCATCACTTTGAAGTCGCCCGAAACCGGTATCTGGAACGTCTCATCCAGGTTGCCTTTGGAGATGTTCTTCAGTACTTTGCCTACTTCCAATACCGGAACGGCGATGCTATCCATCAAGCCGTTGATATTATTAATCATGTCGCGCCAAAAGCCCGAGGCATTCTCACCGGAAGCGCGGGCTTTCAGGTTGCCCTCTACCCCGGCAACTTTCGAGATGCGCGATACTTCGCCTCCCACCCCGCCGATCATTTCCACCATCGAGTTATAAGCCTCAGCTATCTCGGCAAAAATGTCGTCGTTTTGTTTGGTCAGGCGCACCGAAACATCGCCTTTTTTAAAGGCATCGAGGGCATACAGCACCCGATTGAGCTGGTCGTTTACATACCCAGGGTCTTGCGTGTCGATTGAGCCGCGCGACCCCCCCCTTTTGCGGGTCAGGTCGTTGTTAGTCCGGATTACGTCAAGGGGTGAAACCGCGCCGGTGTACAACGTTTTACCGGCAGCTGTATCCTTCTTATCTGGGGCAGTTGCCGATGAATTGGAAACCGGAGTTGTGGTTTTGGTAGTCTTACCTGAAGCCATACAAAATGTAGATTGCGAAGCGTGCTAGAAAGGCACTGCTGAAACAAACCGGCGGGTGGACCGGCAGCCAGACTTACAAAGGTAATAAACTAGCGGCATCCGCAACAATGGAAATGAACGATCATATACGAATCGTTCAACCAACGGCTGATGAACTACTTACCTATAATAATTGCTCTTACACAGTTCTCCCAGCCTGGATCTGGGCTTGAAGGAGCAAGGATAATTAAGATGGTATAGGTGAGAGGCCGGATTATTCCATCATCTTTGCGGCAAAATTCAACTTTTGCCCCCCTTAGGTCGTTTCTTAGTTGATACCCACCTGTATTTCGTTGTCAATCCCCTTTATATGATCAAAAATTTAGTCATAGTTGAGTCACCGGCCAAAGCCAAGACCATCGAAGGATACTTGGGTAAGGACTTTATTGTCAAGTCCAGCTTCGGTCATGTGCGCGATTTGCCTAAGGATAATAACGCTATTGACATTGCCAACGGTTTCAAGCCTACTTATGTGGTTTCGGCTGACAAGCGCGAAATAATTGCTCAGTTGAAGAAGCTGGCAAAAGAGGCTGAAGTAGTATGGTTAGCGAGTGACGATGACCGGGAGGGTGAGGCCATTAGCTGGCACTTAGCGGAAACGCTAAACCTGACCGACGCCAAAACGCGCCGGATTGTATTCCGCGAAATCACCAAAAACGCTATTCTCAATGCCATTGCCTCCCCCCGGGAGATTGACCTGAACTTAGTAAATGCCCAGCAGGCCCGCCGTGTGCTCGACCGTTTGGTGGGTTTTGAGCTGTCGCCGGTGCTCTGGAAAAAAGTTAAAACGGGCTTGTCGGCCGGCCGGGTACAATCGGTGGCGGTGCGCCTGGTGGTAGAGCGGGAGCGGGAAATCAATCAATTCAAAACTTCATCTGCTTATCGTGTCACGGCGCGTTTTGATGCGGGCCGGGGGGCAATTTTGGAGGCCGAATTACCGACGCGCTTTAAAACGGAGACGGAAGCGCAGGAGTTCTTGGCTCGTTGCGTGGGGGCCATTTATCAGATTGAAAACCTGGAGAAGAAGCCTGGCAAACGCTCGCCGGCGCCGCCTTTCACCACGTCTACGCTTCAGCAGGAAGCATCCCGCAAGCTCGGTTTCTCGGTGGCCCAAACGATGAGCGTGGCCCAGAAGCTGTATGAAGCCGGCAAAATCAGCTACATGCGTACCGACTCCGTAAACTTGTCGCAGGATGCGCTGGCAGCGGCTCAGGTTGAAATCAGCCGGGCTTATGGTGATGAATACGCCCACAAGCGCCAGTTTAAAACAAAGTCTGCCTCGGCCCAGGAAGCGCACGAAGCTATACGGCCAACCGATTTTGCTTTGGTAAAAGCAGGCTCTGACTCCCAGGAGCAGCGCCTCTACGACCTGATTCGCAAGCGGGCTTTGGCCTCGCAGATGGCTGACGCAACGGTAGAGCGCACCGTGGCTACTATTGGCATCAGCACGCAGCCGGGCATCACGCTTACGGCTACAGGCGAGGTAATTACCTTCGAGGGTTTCCTGAAAGTGTACAGCGAGTCGAAGGACGATGAGGAGGAGGAAGGTGACTCGTCATTTTCGCGTGGGTTGCCTCCCCTGACGGTAAACCAGCAGCTGCCTTTGCAATTACTGCGCGCTACGGAGCGCTATGCTCAGCCGCCCGCTCGCTACACGGAAGCATCGTTGGTGAAGAAGCTGGAGGAAATGGGCATCGGGCGTCCTTCTACCTATGCACCTACTATCAGCACGATTCAGAAGCGCGGCTACGTAGAAAAAGATACTCGTGAAGGTAAAGAGCGCAAGTTTCGGGTGCTCACCCTAGAAGGCGAGCAGGTGAAAACGGAAGTGAAAACGGAAACCTTCGGGGCCGAGAAAGCCAAGATGTTTCCGACCGACACGGCCATGGTCGTCAATGACTTTTTAGTTGAGCACTTCCCCATTATTATCGACTACCAGTTTACGGCCAAAGTAGAGGGTGAATTCGACCTCATTGCCAATGGCCAGGAGAAGTGGGGCGACATGCTCTCTAATTTCTACGGAGCCTTCCACGAAACCATTGAGCGGGGCCAAGATATTGAGCGCAGCACGCTGGGCTCGAACCGCGAGATTGGTATTCACCCTGAAACCGGCCAGAAATTAACGGCCCGTTTGGGTCGCTATGGCCCTTACGTGCAGATTGAGCCGCGGGAAGGCTCGGAGGAGAAAGCCGTGTACGCGAGCCTGCGCAAAGGCCAGTTCATTGAGAATATTACGCTGGAAGAAGCCATGGAGCTGTTTAAGCTGCCGCGCATCGTGGGGCAGTTCGAGGAAAAAGATATGACGGCTTCTCTCGGTCGTTTTGGCCCTTATATCCGCCACGACAGCAAGTTTTACTCGCTTACCAAGGAGCAGGACCCGCATACCCTCACGGTTTCGGAAGCCATTGAGCTTATTGAAGCCAAGCGCAAATCGGACGCTGAGCGGTTGATCAAGGACTTCCCGGAGCGCGAGGATGTGCAGGTGCTCAATGGCCGCTTCGGTCCTTACATAGTGGTAGGCAAGAAAAACGTAAAGATTCCGAAGGGTGAAGACCCACAGGAACTCACGCTGGAACGCTGCCTGGAACTGGCCGAGCTAACGCCGGATAAGCCCGCCAAAGGCGGCCGCTTCGCCAAGAAAACGCCCGCGAAAACCGTGGATGAGCCGGCTACGCCCAAGAAAAAGCCGACCGCGAAGAAGCCAGCGACTAAAAAGGCGGCAACCACGAAGAAAGCAGCGCCCGCCAAGAAAGCGACTGCCAAAGCGAAGTAGTCAATCACCTTCTACCATAAAAAAGCCCCCCA
>NZ_FWWW01000117.1 GCF_900176135.1 Hymenobacter roseosalivarius DSM 11622
ATTAGCGGGGGGACCTATACCTTAGTGGGAGTGGGGGTAACGGCTGGTGTAACACTGACCTCTAACACGGGCGTATTCACGAACCTGGCCGCCGGCACCTATAGCCTCAGCGTAGCCCTGAACGGGCTCGTTTCGGCCGCGGTAGCCGTCACCATCAATGCGGCGCCGGTCATGATTTCACTGAGGTCCACCGTCACGGCTGTCACTTGCTTTGGGACAGCTACGGGTCAAGTCCAGTTCACGGCAGTCGGTGGTACGGCTCCCTATACCTTCACCTTCGACGGTCGGACTTCCAATGGCTCGGGTCTTTTCACGAATCTGGCAGCTGGCACCTACGCCGTCCTGGTCCGGGACGCCAATGGTTGCTCCGCTACGGCCAGTACCGTGACCATCACACAACCCGCCCTTGCGTTGAGTGTCACCTTCTCCAAGACGGTAAATGCCTGCGGGGGTACGGCCGGCCAAGCGAGCGTAAGTGCCGCCGGCGGAACGGCGCCCTATACCTACCAGCTCCGCTTAGCCGCCACGGGCGCTATCTTGGCTACTTCGCCGGAAGTGCGCGGGGAGTTTACCTTCAATGGGTTGGCGGCGAACACGTATCGTCTGTGGGTGGTTGATGCCCAGGGATGCGCCGTCGAATGCCCCACGTTGCTGTCCATCACAACTGCTTGTCTGCAGCAGCGCACGGGCTCACTGGAGGTATACCCTAACCCGTTCACGCAACGGGCCACCGCGGAGTTCCAGGTTGTCGAAGGCGAGCAGTACTCGCTGGTGCTCTACGACAACGTGGGCCGCTTGGTGCGCCGCATTAGCGAAGGCGTGGGCCAAGCCGGTCGCACCTTTCAGCTTGACGTGGTGAGGGAGGGCCTGCCCATTGGTGTTTACCAACTGCGATTAACTACGGGCTCTGGTACCAAAATCGTCCGGGTGGTAACGCAGTAGGCCACCCGCTTGGGCCTGCATTTTACAAGCCGCCGGCACTTGCCGGCGGCTTTTTTTTGTCCCCCAACTTCTTCGACTCCATAACCATAAAAGAAGACGACCGGGTAGGGTTGCCACAGGCGGGGGCATAAT
>NZ_FWWW01000116.1 GCF_900176135.1 Hymenobacter roseosalivarius DSM 11622
TTATATAAAGCCTCCGAAAAGGACAGTACAAACGACTTGGTAGCCGAGTAAACGGCCATGTTGGGCGAAGGCGTGTAAGCGGCCGTGGAGGCCAGCTGCAGAATCCGACCCTGGCCCCGCTGCTTCATGTCGCGCCCGAAGAGGTAGGTAAGCTCCACTAGGGCGGTAATGTTGGTTTGAATCACGGCTACGTTGCGGGCCGCATCAGCTTCCAGAAAGGGGCCATACTCGCCGAAGCCCGCGTCGTTTACCAGTACATCCACTTGTAAGTTATGCTGCTTTACAGCGTCGTACACGCGCTGCGCGGCCTGGGGCTGACTTAAATCCTGGGTGAGTAGGGTAGGCTCGAGGTGATGGACGCTGCGCAGATGCCCGGCAAACTGCTGCAGGCCGTCTAAGTCCTGATCGACCAGAATAAGCTGGTATTGATCCTTCGCAAATAGATGGGCCAGTTCCTGACCAATGCCACTAGCCGCCCCCGTAATAAGGGCCACGGCCGAATTAGATTGATGAGCCATAAAAGTCTGTTTTTTAGGGTGGTTGAAGAGCGAGTTGTTAGGCTGACTTACTGGTGCCTACGAATGAAAGTTGCGGCTCGACCCCCGGAAAAAGTATTGCTTATTCGCAACCCGGCTCCGGGGAAATACGATATAGACTTTAGTGCGACCCGCCGGTCGCACGTAACTATTCGCTCCCTCACCCTCACCACTATTATGGAAAACAAGCCAAATCAACCCAACCCCGGATCTACTCCCTCTTCTACTGGCGCAAACGCTGGTGGTTTTTCCCAGAAAACTTCTTCGGCGCAAGGCTCAACTGGCAAAGCATCGGGCGCTGCCGGTTCGGCTAGCACCGCCGGTGGCGGCCTAAATGACTCAGACAGTCAGAATGACAACAAAAACCAAAGCCAAAACCGTGGCGAACAAGGCAGCGGTAGCGGTGTAGGCGGTTCAGTTAAAAGCTGGGTAGATCAGCTAGGTCTGAATGACACGCTCAATCAGCTGCCCCAGTCGGTAAAAGATTTGAGCAGCAAAGCCACTACTCAATTCGGCAAGCTTACTACCACACAGCAGATTGTAGGTGGTGCCCTGCTCATCGGTGGTCTAAGCTGGCTGGCGTTGCGCTCCAAGAGCAGCGACAAAGACAAGACCTACAAAGGCAAGACCTACAAAGGCAAGAGCGGCAAAAAAGACAAATCGGCTTATCGCGGCTCTGTTAGCTCCGAGTCAGCCAAGTATGGCTCCACGGGCAGCTACGGCTCCAGCAGCTATGGCTCAGGCGGCAGCTACGGCTCTGACTCAGATAAATCTAACTCCGGCTACCGTCCTGCTCCAGGTAGCGGCTCCAGCAATAGCGGCAGCAGCTACCGCTCTGGCAGCAGCAGTGGCAGCGATTACGGTTCCTCCTCGATAAATCAATCGGGAAGCCAGTCAGGCTATCGGGGTGGCATGGGCAGCAGCTCCTCCAGCGCCTCTGACTACGACAGCAGCCTGTAAGTAAAAAGCCCCCCAGGGCACAAAAAAGACGACGACGCGCTACTCCGCGTTCGTTTGTTCGTTCGGT
>NZ_FWWW01000115.1 GCF_900176135.1 Hymenobacter roseosalivarius DSM 11622
TTACTGTCACGGAACCCGTCGCCACTAAGCTGGTGGGCTGCCCGAGTGTCACGACTGGTTGAGCGGGCGCCGTGGGCACCGCGTTGATGGTCACCGCCACGGCGGCGGAGACGCAACCATTAAGCGACACCTTGAGGCTGTAAGCACCCGGCGCCAGGTTCGTGAATACGCCCGTGTTAGAGGTGAGTGTTACACCCACCCCAACCAGGGTATAAGTGCCACCCTCAATGGGCGAGCTTACTGTTAGAGAACCCGTGGCTACCAAACAGGTGGGCTGCACGACCACAGCGACAGGAGCGCTAGGCGCCGTGGGCGCCGCGTTGATGACTACTTGGATGGTCGTACACGTCGTGGTGCAGCCGCTAGCGTCACTTACCAGCACGTTATAAGTGCCAGCACGCAGGCCTGAGAAGCTACCCGTCGCATTCGTTAGCTCCGTTGTGCCGTTGGTAAGCACGTAGCGGTAGGGCGCCGTGCCACCACTAGCGGCCAGCGTGACAGCCCCCAAGGAAGTAGTACAGTCAGTATTGACCAGGTTTGAGAGCGCCAAAACCAAGTTACTCGGCACGCTGAGGATAGTAACGTTAGAGCGGGTAACGGAGCAGCCGCTGGCATCCCGAACGGTCAGCGTGTAGGAGCCCGGAGCTAAGTCGCTAAACACATTGCTTGTGCCAAAGGCTCCATTGTTAAGCTGGTAGCTATAAGCACCTATCCCGCCCGCAGCCGTTACGACGATGCTGCCTGTTGCCGTGCAGCTGGCATTAGTCACGGTTGCCGTAGTAATCTGTAAGGTGCTCGCCGCC
>NZ_FWWW01000114.1 GCF_900176135.1 Hymenobacter roseosalivarius DSM 11622
TTTTTCTTTAGAACTCAACGTATGGCACCTAATCCGAAGCGTGTTTCCATTATCGACATAGCCAGGGCGCTAAATTTGTCGGTAGCGACGGTATCAAGGGCATTGGCCGACAAAAAAGATATTGGCGAGGTGACCAAAGCCCGCGTGCGCCAGCTGGCTCAGGAGCTGAACTATCGGCCCAACCAGCTAGCCTCTGCCCTGCGCAAAGGCCGCAGCGGCACCCTGGGCGTGATTGTCCCGCATATAAAAGGCTATTTCTTTCCGGCCGTAATGCATGGCATCGAAACCATCGCTAGCAAAGCGGGCTACAACGTGCTGCTGTGCGAATCAAACGAAGACGTGCGGCGCGAGCGGCGCAACGTCGAAACGCTGCTTTCGGCCCAGGTGGAAGGTATTCTGATATCGGTGTCGGCCACGACACACGACCAGATGGACCACTTTGAGCAGGTACGACAGCAGGGCACGCCGCTGGTGTTTTTCGACCGTATGCCCGAGCTGGCCGGCAGCACGGGCGTCGTGCTCGACGACTTTTCCGGCGCTTACCAGGCAGTAACTCATCTGATTGAGCAGGGCTGCACGCGGATAGCGCATTTAGCTGGTCCTCAACACTTAAACACCAGCCGCAACCGCTACCTGGG
Organism: Hymenobacter roseosalivarius DSM 11622; assembly: GCF_900176135.1. Lineage (GTDB taxonomy): Bacteria > Bacteroidota > Bacteroidia > Cytophagales > Hymenobacteraceae > Hymenobacter > Hymenobacter roseosalivarius. The sequence goes on from NZ_FWWW01000114.1 coordinate 639, forward strand.
CTACGCGCAGGCGCTTCGGACGCATGGCCTGCCCGCTGATGATGAGCAGCTGGTGTACGCGCTGCCCGCCCTAAGTCAGGAGTCGGGGCGCCAGGGCATGGAGCACCTGCTAGGGCTGGCGCAGCCGCCCGACGCGGTGTTTGCGGCCTATGCCATCCCAACGGTGGGCGCGCTGGAAGTGCTGCGCGAGCAAGGCGTGCGGGTGCCCCAGGATATTGCTTTGGCCTGCTTCAGCAACGAGCCCTTCACCACCATGACCACCCCCCGCCTAACCGCCGTAGATCAGCGGGCCGAACAGATGGGCGAAACAGCGGTCCGCCTGTTTTTGCAGCTCTGTAAGCGCGGCCCCCAGTACGCCCCCCCACCTATCGTTCTCAAGCCAGAGCTTCGCCTCCGCGACTCTTCCCTGCATTTGCAGCAGTGGCAGCCCCAGCTGCAGGCCTCCTGATCGGGAGTCTGACGACAAAGGCTGCTTGCCCGTAAATCAAGATGCTGGCAGCTGTTTGCAGCTACAATAGAAGCAAAAAAGCCCCCCAATAGCCTTCAACATGCTGCTGGGGGGCTTTTTTTGCGAAATGTTTCGATACGCATCCAGGTAAGCTAACAGGCCATCATCTCTTACCTATTAGAAAAACTCTTTAGGAATATATACCTACCGAATAGTAGCCAATAGTGGAGAGCATAAGAGGCAAAACATAACCTTATTTGCTTATTTGATGAACCGAACGAAAATATTCTTAGAAGGCCATAGGCTACGGTTCTGCTTAAGGGCAAATACAGTCAGAATTTATTTAAAATAAAATCAAGGTAGGTTTTACCATTCTTTTAAGAATACCCGACACGTACTATGTACGCCGAATAATTATATAAATAATTGCAAAATTTATAAAAGCGAAACTACTTTATTTATAATTATTATTTCTATATTTCAAATTATAACAAGCGCTCATCATCTACACTTGCTGAATTGCAGAGATGCATACTTGAGCTCTTCTGACAGTTACTTATGGTTTTCGTGGTACAGCCCCGCGCCAGAATTTGCCCCCAGGAGCCAGTAAAATGGCGAACACCACGTTTGAAAGGATAGCAAAAAACTACCCCTTAAGCCCCTGATCGGCCACGATGCACTTATTAGCACCTGCATTACTCATTCATTATCAGCGCATTACCCACTATCCGCTCATGGCGAAAAAGGTCCATCATCTTACTACCACCCACACCTGCTGATCTGAAGCGAGATTGTCAGGCAACCTCTACCCTGTCATGAAAACAAGACTATTACTTCTATTGCTCATACTCGGCTTGCCCTGCTGGCAACCGGTAGTTGCCCAAACGCCCCCCAGCGGGTTTTCCTCCGTAACCGTAGCCGCGCAGTGGGATGAAGCCGTAGGTATTGCCTTCAATAAAACGGGTAGCCAGATGTTCGTTTGGGAAAGGCCCGGGCGCGTGTGGGTAGTGGAAAACGGGCAGCGAAGCCTGCTGATCAATATCCGGGAGGAGGTGGGCGGTTGGGGAGACTTCGGCTTACTAGGCTTTGCCCTTCACCCTCAGTTTGATACGAACGGGTATTTCTACCTGTTTTATACCGTCGACCGGCATCATCTGATGAATTTTGGTACGAGTAATTATAGCTCTACCATTGATGACTACCAAAGTGCTACCATAAACCGCCTGACCCGCTATACGGCCACGAAAACCACGACTGGCTATAGCGTTAATCCAAATAGCCGCAAAATTCTGCTGGGCGCCACGAAGGAAACAGGCATTCCTATCTTACATAATAGTCATGGAACAGGGAGCCTGGTGTTTGGCACCGATGGCACCTTGCTTGTCTCGGCCGGCGACGGCGCCAGCTATAACAGCGACGATGTGGGCAGTGCCAGCGAAACGTATTATACCCAGGCTTTAGCCGACGGTATCATCCCGAGCCAGCAAAATGTCGGGGCCCTACGCTCCCAGCAGCTGGAAAGCTACAACGGTAAAGTGCTGCGCCTCGATCCGGAAACGGGGAATGGCTTACCGAGCAACCCCTTTTACCAGTCGACCAATCCAGGCTCAGTGCAGTCGAAGGTATGGGCACTGGGTTTGCGCAACCCCTTCCGAATAACACTCAGGCCCGGCTCGGGCAGTACTGCTCCCGGCGATGGACGACCGGGTGTGCTGTACATCGGTGATGTGGGCTACAATACCTGGGAGGAGCTTAATATCGCTACCAGGCCGGGAATGAATTTTGGCTGGCCACTTTTTGAGGGCTTAGAGAAGCAGGATGGATATTGGAGCAAAAATATCTACAATACATACGCTCCCAATCCGGCGTACGGGACCAGCGGCTGCACTCAGCAGTACTTCTACTTCCAGGACCTGATTAAACAGCAGACAGCCAGCGGCACGGCTACTTACCTTAACCCCTGTACGGGCCAGGCCCTGCCTGCTACGGTTAAAACGTTCATGCACAGCCGCCCTACCATTGACTGGGCACACTGGGCTGACCCGGTTTCCCGAACTGGCACCTTCAGCGGAGAAACAGCCACTACCATCAACCTGAATGACCCGGCCTCGCCGGTTCCGGGTCCACTCTTCAGAGGGGGCTCTGCCATAGCGGGGGCCTTCTATACGGCAAACGACTATCCGCCGGAATATCGGAACACCTGTTTTTTTGGCGACTACGTGACCGGATTTATTCGCACGCTTAGTGTAGATGCCACTAACAAACCGTTGGCTGTCAAAGACTTTATCGCTGACAATGCGGTCGTCGTTTCTATGACTACTCACCCCACCGACGGGGCCCTTTACTATGTTAGTTTTTATCCGTCCGAAATCCGGAAAATAGTGTACCGGGCTCCTGATCGCGCGCCCATCGCCGTCGCTTCCGCCGACAAGACCTATGGACCCGGACCGCTCACGGTACAGTTTACGGGCGATAAATCGTATGACCCGGATGGCCGTCCTTTAACCTACTCGTGGAGCTTCGGGGATGGAGGAAGCAGTACGGCCGCCAACCCCATCCATACCTATGCGGCAGGGAGCCCTACCAATTATACGGTTACGCTGACCGTACAAGACAATTCGCTCAGCGGGCAGACCTCCCTGGTCATGTCAGCTAACAATATGCCGCCTCAGGTCTCGATCACTAGTCCGACTGATGGCACTAAGTACCCAATGGACAAAACGACCATTTATCCTTTAAGGGCTACTGTCACAGATCCGGAACACAGCAGTAGTCAGCTTACGTATGAGTGGCAAACGACGCTTTATCATGACGACCACAACCACCCTGAGCCCATCAATACCAATCCGGAAACCACTACCACGATTACCCCACTGGGTTGCGGCACAGAAATCTACTCGTACCGGATTAGCCTCACGGTAACGGATGCGTTGGGGCTAGCCACGAAGAAAGAAGTGACGCTTTATCCAGATTGCTCGTCCATGCCCAATCAGCTACCTACCGCGGATGCGGGCACGGATAAGACTATTACCACCAGTTTAATAACATTAAATGGTCAGGGTTCGGACCCTGACGGAACAATCAGCAGCTACGGCTGGACCAAGATTAGTGGAAAAGCGGCTACGCTGAGCGGGGCGGCTACGCAAAATTTAACCGTCAGCGGTCTGGTGGCCGGTAGCTACACATTCCGCTTAACAGTAGTTGATAATGGTGGAGCAAGTGCTTTCGACGATGTTAACGTGACCGTTAATCCAGCGCCGGCTGGCCCGCAAATCGTCAGCTTTATGCTTATAGATAACACTACCAAGGCGGAATCAGAGCTTGCTGAAGGGGGCGTCATCGACCTGATGAAGGGGACAAGCTTTAACATCAGAGCCAAACCTGGCACTGCAACCGTAAGCCGGGTAGACTTTACCCTGACGGGTACGGAGCAACGCACGAACAGTGATAAAGCGGTCCCATTTACGTTGATCGTCGAAGGTAAAAACAGTGCCTGGCGGCCGCAGATCGGCGCTTACACGTTGTCAGCAAAGCCATACGCGACCAACGCTACCAACAGTGGCGGCAATGCCTATACCATTAGTTTCCGGGTGGCAAATGGCAGCGTGGCCGCCCAGACCAGTGCGGCCACGCTGCCTGGCGGAGCAGGCGCTTGGGCCGCGGAGCAGGTACAGGTTTATCCGAACCCCTTTACCGACCAGCTCTCACTGCACATACAAGCGAAGGACACCGGTAAACACACCGTAAAGATCTATGACATGCTGGGCAAAGTAGTACTTGTGGCAGACGATGTGCCCACCGGGAAGCCCGTCAGCCTGGGCAGGCAGTTGCCAGCCGGCGTATACACCTTAATGGTGGGTAGTGGCGTCACCGTTAAGCATTACCGGATTATCAAAGCGAACTAAGCCTGCGCGGGGCTGCCAGAATGGGGTTGCCCAGCTGTCTGTACGGCCTAAGTATCATTAAACAAAATAAAAGAGCCCCCCAATGGAGTCTGGGAGGCTTTTTTACTTAATAGCGACTGGGGTTTGGCGCTGCTAACATATACTCATTAGGGTAGCGCGATACACTACTATAAGTACGCTATAATTAATTAAATATATTTTAGTAAATTAGCTGGTAAGCTGGCCTACTTATTTAGGCAGCCAAAAGCCCTTTGGATCAGGAGCAAACCGGGCCCCTGTATGATTTCGGTGCCGGCACCTATGAGGTGTCCGGCTTAAAAAAGAGCTGGGTTCTTCGTTTAGTGAGGTTCCAGCCCCTTCTGACGCTGGTAATCATCCGTTTTCTTCACCAAGTCCTTCCCGACCATTCCCCTCCGTGCGCCCAGCCTGGAAGTACCAGTAGGTAAAGCCCGCGAGTAGTTTAGGTTTCCGGACTGGCCCTAACGCCCGCGCTGCTCCCGTAAAAAGAGGTGGCTCCGGGTTGCCGGAAAGCGCGGGCAACCGCCGCAAAAAGCCCCCCAGTCGAAGAATCGCAGGGGTGTGCCGGTCGCGTTCGGGTGCTTTTTCGCCCAGATGGTGCTTCGCCTCCTGCTATGAAAAGGTT
>NZ_FWWW01000112.1 GCF_900176135.1 Hymenobacter roseosalivarius DSM 11622
CTGCTATAAGAAGGCCTAGTAGAAGACAAGACGCTTGCTCGCAAACTCAGGCGCAGGCAAGCGACGATTCTGCGGGAAATTCCCGCCGGGCATGCGCATCTGCTCCGATGGCTCGAGCCCAACAAAGGGCTACAGATAGACGGGGCAGCAGCCCGGCTGTTCGCAGCCCGGCGACTGGCGCTGCAGCAGGCCTACCCCGTGCTGCGAACCGTGAAACAAAGGAAGAAGCGGAAAAAGCCGGCCAGGACCCAACCTCAGGGTACCTACCGCAAGCCGGCGGAAGAGTACAGCAATCCCCGGGAGCAACACGCCCACACCGAGTACAATATTCTGTGTGTTGAAAACCAGGAGCTGCGGACGTCAGTCGATTCCAAGGTGAACCGGTTTCACTCCACCCTGACCAACATGAGTGGGCCCCTGCGCAATTTTCTGACGTTCGAAGGCCAACCCCGGGTATCCATAGACATCGCGAACAGTCAGCCTTACCTGGCAAATATTCTCCTTCAACCGGCCTTTTACCAGGAGAGCACCAGCTCAACCCATAAAGCGGAAGTCGAAAATCAAGGCGGAGAAGAGCAGGGTCAGGAAAAAAAAGCCGAAAAGGGCTAAGGTACGAGAAGGAAGGAAGGAGGATAAAGGAGGAGAGAAAAAGAGCGGGGGAGCCATTCCCCTGCACTACTCTAGTAAAATTGGTCCAATCGGCTGACAATGAGGATGCTGTTCTTTTTGCGCACCTAACTTCGACGGGTACCTTATATGCTTATCTACGCAAGGTGTTCGGGCAGGAACTGGGCGCTGAGTACGACAGCAAAGACAAGGCGAAGGCGGCTATTTTTGAAGTCTTGTTCGCAGGAAATGGCTACCATTCTCCCATGAAGACCGAATTCACCAAGCTGTTCCCAACGATTGCTCAGGTCTTCCAGGTTTTTAAACGTGGGAATAAAACGATCCTGCCCCGGTTGCTCCAACTGCTGGAAGCTTACATCATCCTGCAAGTGGTTACCAGGCGCATTGCAAAGGAGAAGCATAACAGCGTTCCTCTTTTCACGGTGCATGACAGCATTGTCACGACCGAGCAGTATGCCGGCTATGTACGGGATGTTATGCAGGAGGAGCTCACGCGCCTCGTTGGGATTCCCCCAACGTTGAAGGAGGAAGTCTGGAGCGAGGAAAATGCAAACATCCTGCTCGCTGAGCTGGAGAAGAAAGCAACCGCAGTCCCTCCTGCTACGCCTGCTGGCTGCGTTTCACCTGGCAGTCAGCAGTAGGTTTACTACCTTCCCTCCGGCAGGATGTAATTCACCCCATTCGCTCCACGCTGCCATCCACTAACCTGACGCTGCGCTATGGGTCACTACACAGATGCCCCGGAAGATAATCTGCGCGGCATTACCACGAAAGAGGAACTCAACGAGCAGGAAGCGCTGGGGGTAGCCACCGTGGAGCGCTTCCTGCTGGAGGAGATGGAGTATCCGGTTGTCCTCAGCGTGCAGCTAGTGCAGGAGCTGCACCGGCGGGCCTTCGCCCATTTATACGACTGGGCCGGGCAATGGCGGACACAGGTTCCCAACGTCGGGGCGTACCTCCCTCCTGCCGCTCACCGGGTTCCCCAGCTGCTCTACGAGTTCATGGATGAGCTACGGTACCGCCAGCAGCAACTGCCCATACCCGACCAGCAACAGGTGGCTGCGCTGCTGGCCTATGCGCACCACCGGCTGGTGGCGATTCATCCCTTCACCAATGGCAACGGCCGTACCGCCCGCCTGTTTACCAATCTGCTGGCGTATAACTATGGGTACCAGGAGGTGGTGCTCTATCAGCGGGAGCAGGGCGAAAGCCGGACAGCGTATCTGCAGGCCATCAGGCAGGGCGACGAGTATGACTTAGGCCCGCTGGAGCAGCTGATCAGCGGGCAACTCCGGCCCCTGTAGGAGGAGTGGGCAATACCGCGGTCTGGTCATAAAGCGCCTCAATCCGGTGCAGGGGCACGAGCTGGTTTTCCAGGGCCATGGACGCATAGACCGAGCGCACGACCATCGCCTTCACGACGGCCGGGTCCTGTAACTGCGGATAACGGTCGCGAAGTTTCATGGGGTGGCAGGTGCTGTAAACACACCACGAAGATAACAACAAAGTTCGTGTGCGCCATTTGGTACGCTCCCGGGCTCTCCCCTATGAGCTGGTAAGACAGGTAGCCAGGCAAAAGGGCACACCATTGGCCTTGGCTAAAAGTTTGGTCCAAAAGTTAATCGGCGAGCTTATTAGTGGTTTCACTGCAAAGCGTCTCCACTGCAAAACCAGACGTTTAGCAGCATTGGGTAAGCACTTTAAGCAATCAACGTACAATCAACCTGTCTTGACGAATAAGTTGATTGTACGTTGATTATTGAACAAGTTTTCTGTATCGAATCGACCCGTTCATTGTCTTAATTGCTGCCTGCTAGGCAGTCAGCCTAATTGTACAGAAATACGGAGGTATCGCTGAACAAACAGGCATGATAGCCGCTGCATGCAGGATTTTAGTGGGTATTTATCCCGGTTGGAAGCGCCTCGTTTAACTTCTGTACCAACCTTTTAACCGAGGCCACTCTTGCTGGATGCTTTTACCAACCAGTCTTCTCCTTCTCGTTGTACTTTCTCAAAGCCCTCATTATAGTACACCTCTTGTACGTGTTCCTCGAAGCTGGGAGCTCGTTTTCGCCGCTGGGCATAAGGACCAGGGTTATCATACATCTGCCGTACCTCGCTCAACCGGAAGGCAACTTCGGGTTGTCTCTCCATAGCCTTGGGTAGTTCTTTTTTCACCTGTGAGCGGGGTTTGCTGGCCAGAACATAGTCCTCTAGGAGATACTTCTCGGCGAGCGCCTTGTAGATAGCCCCGGCGGGCTTCTTGATCTTGCCTTTTCGAAATTGGCTCTCCACGATGCGTACTACAAAGGCGATGTACCCTACGTCATACTCATCGTTCTCCAGTTGAGTGGCAATGGAGATGATGCTGCGCTGACTCAGGCCAATCTGCAGTAAGGCCTCAGCCCATTCAGTATCCACGGGCAACGTCTTTTTTGTAGCAGATGATGCCAGTTGCCGGAACAGAAACTTGATTCGGGCGACCGTTTTACCTTCCCGCTCCAGCTCGTAGGTGAAGGGTATGTCGGTGCCCGAAATCTCGCTCTGCGCCTTATTCAGCACCCGGGCCTTGAAATTGGAGAAACGAGGATATTCGTTCTCTTCGATCCCGAGCACAAAGCGTAGTTCCTCCACACTGATCGTACGGCGGCCAAAGTCCGCGTACTCCTTCAGCAGCCAGTAGATGCGCAGGGACTGGGGACTCTTCAGCTTGAGTACTTGCTGAATCTCAGCAGTAGTAAAATTACCACTCTCCCGCAGCTGCAGCAGGTAAGGCATAATCTTGGGGTTGAAGCTCGCCGTTACGCCCCCCAGGTCGGCCCGGTAGCCTGCCTCCGCCATCAGGGGTATGTAGGTGTAGCTGGGCTTGCGCCCGCGCCTGCGCGTCTTCTCTTCCAACTCCTCGATGTAGAGCGTAAACGAAGCCAGGCCCTTGCACATCTCATCAACCTGCTCATAGGCTGAGCCGCCCCGGCGGTCAAATACGAGCTCATCCAGCGGAATGAAGTGTTCCTTGAAGTCAATATCCTCGAAATCAATACGCGACAGCAGCGCAACGAACAGGCGCATCTGCAACGGTACGAAGCTGAACCGGGCATTGATGAGCGCATTATGCTGGGCGATTCGCTTGTCTGAGGCAGGATCCATGAAGCAGCAACGTCTTTTTTGTAGCAGATAGGGTGCGCAAACGGCTATTGTGTAGCAGGTCCACGTCTTTTTTGTAGCAGGTCCACGTCTTTTTTGTAGCAGATGACGTCTTTTTTGTAGCAGATGGGCCTTCCCACGGCCTGTTAATCAGCTAGATACAGCACCCATAATACTCTTTAATAGTAGTAATAAAAAAAAGCTAGTAGCGTTTTTTAGTAACGTCTTTTTTGTAGCAGATAGGGTGAAGACCGCTGGTCTAAAAAAGTCCATTTCCGCTTTAAAAACGCGGTTTTTAATACTATTTTAGACTATCAGGGACGCAGCTTCCGGTTTTTCTGCAGGAGCTTCTGCAGCTGGTCCTCCGGCAGGCTGCGGTTGGCGCTCTCCAGCTTGTCCAGGAGGTCACTGACGACCCCCTCAATCTGCTGGCGCACGATAAACCCTGGCTCCCAGTATTCAGCCTGCTTGAGACGCAGGTAGGTATTGCGGCGCAGGTAGGTGCTGAACTGCACCCACTCCTGCCCGGCATCTTCCGCTGGGACAGTGGGTGCCGCTTGGGAAGCTATTGGTTCCTGCTGGGCAGCAGGAGCTGCCGGCACCTCTTCCATGCCGTACAGGGCGGAGGTGTCAATGGTAGGGCGGGCTGTTTTAGCCGTGAAGTTGCGCTTGGGAGGGGTGCTCATAACCGGGCCAGTAGTTCGTCGGTGAGAGAGATGTAATCCAGGGCGCCATTGCTGTCGGGCGCATAGGCCAGAATGGGCTCATGCATGGCCTGCGCCTCCCCCAGCTTGTTGTTTTGCCGGATGCTGACATTCATCACCAGGGGAGCCAGCTGCTCGTCCCCGTTGATCAGGTCCACGTACTGATGATGCATGGAGGAACGGTAGCTCGAAGAGTACTTGGTGAAGAATATCCCCCCTACCTTGAGCTTCTGGTTGTAGTGCTTGCGCACCCGCACGCACGCCTGCAGCAGGGAGGTCAGGCCGTTATAGCCAAAGTACTCCGGCTGCATGGGCACGAAGACCGCATCCGCGGCAATCAGAGCGGAGTAGGTTATCCCCCCCAGGGAGGGGGGCGTATCTATTAGACAGTAGTCGAACCGGTCCTCCACCGTTTCCAGGGCCTCGCGCAGGACAAACTCCAGCCCGGAGCTGCCCGCCATCAGCTTCTCGACCATCTGCAGGCGGGGGGACGCGGCTACTAGGTGGAGCCCCTCCCCTACTGCCTCCATCAGCTCGGTAATCGGTACCTTCCCGTCGCTTTCCAGCAGTTCCCCCAGATGCCTGGTGCCCTGACGGTCGAACGACATGGACAGGTTGGTCTGGGAGTCACTGTCGATCAGCAGCACCCGGGAGCCGCGGCTGGCCAGTACCTGACCTACATTCAACGTAGAGGTCGTCTTGCCCACCCCTCCTTTGTGATTGGCAAAGCAGATAGTCTTCATCAGAAGCAAAGCTTTAGTGCGGCTCAATAATACACATTGTATTCAATACACACCCGACAAACAATATATACTACGCACACTGCATATGTACAACATGTATAGTTTGTAATGTATTTATTACATATAATAATTGTTTAGTATTCAATGTATGTATTACATACTTCGTCTGTAGTACATACAAGTAGAACCAGATACATACGAGTCCTTACTAACTGGCTAACAGGGTACCATCCATGTTGAGGCGCCACTATTCTTTTAAAAAGAAAGCCCCGACTAGTGAGGTCAGAGCTTTTTGTTCTTATAAGATACTTCGCTACGCAGCACCAAAGAGTTCTTCTCCACGCGTATCTTCCTTTTCCAGCACAAAGAGCGCGTACATCGTGCCGTTACGTGGACCCTGGTAGCCATACGGATGGGCATCTGCCACCACTGATTGACTGATCTGTGTGATGCTATAGCCATCAACTAAGGCTTTTCCAACCTGGGAATCAGCGGCAATCTCCATATCGGTGTCCTTTGACACTTTGATTGCCTGGGTGATAATGCGTTGGTGAACGTGTGCCATAAAAAGTAGAGGTGAGTGAGCCCCTAAGCTAGTCATATCCGCTGCTGCCTAGCAAGCCCCAGTACCTACGCTCGTACCAAGGCGATAAAAGCTCCGAACCGGGCCCACTGACACTGGCTAGCTTCGCGGCTTAGCTCAGCAAAGGCAGGTATAATGCCCGGCTTTGTGTAGTTTGGGGCGATGAAAATAATCCTGTTATCGCTGCTGCTTCTTTTTATTGGTCTGGTGGCCCAGGCGCAAACCATGATGATGGACACGCCACCCAAGGAGGCAGACGTGATCATAATCCGTACCCCGGACAATGGCCAGGATGCACTCGTGAAGCTGAGCCGGGTGCTGACGGCTCAGGGGTATAGCATTGCCACGCTGGATCGAAAACTGATCACGCTTGTCACTAAGCCTAAGGCATTCTCCGCTGGTGCCCCGAGTACCCTGACCATTCGGGCACATACTTCAGCAGGCCCGGAAAGCCTCATAACCATCGAGGGTGACTACCCGATTTCCGGCAAGCAAACTACCGGTAAGGCGAATTACTCCACCGCCAGGCAAGGCGTCAGTCGGGTGGCTTTCGATCAACTCCAAAAGGCTGCAGCCGCCTACCCTGGCGGGCAATTGCTTTACGGCAAGGACTAAGTACTCACACCTGCGCCAGTAGGTCACGTGCGCTTATCGGTAGGTGGGATAATCAATGGGGCCTTTTTACCCTCTGCTCTTCAACAGGGTACCATCCATGTTGATCCGCCAAAGCTCTTCCAGATTAGTGGTATAGGCGGGCGTCCGCATTTCTTTCCTGCCCGCCCAGGAGGGCGCCTTACTATACTTGTATCGCTGAGCCACGGCAAACCCTACGCTTCCCGCGCCATAACGCGCATTCAGCTGGTCCAGGTCAACCATCAGCTTGCTGCGTTGCCGGGTCTGGGCGGTAGGCTCAAACAAGCTCAGCTGCTGCTGGCCGGCCGCTTCCAGCCCGTCGAATACCACCCCCGCCTTCTTGTAGGCCGTGTCGGGTCGCCAGATCTGCCGCAGTCCGGCCCGGGCATAGCGGATCAGCTCCGCCGTGTCACTCGTGGCCACGGGCAGGCTGAGGGTCACGGAAGCCGTGTAGGGTGGGGGCTCCACACCAAACCGGTTCTTGCTGATAAAGACCGTCAGCAGTTGCACAGCCGACTGCTGCCGCCTCAGCTTCTCGGCTGCTCTGGTCGTAAAAGTAGCGACCGCACTGAGCACCTCCGGATAGGCAGTCAGGGTCTGACCAAACGTGCGGGTGCAGGCAATGCTCTGTCGCGACAGGGTGCCATCCTCACTCGGAGCCAGGCTGTGGCAGGCTACGCCCTGCAGCTCCCTGACCAGCCGGGCACCCACTACCCCGCCCAGGTGCTTACGCGCCCAGGCCTCCGACACGCGGGCCAACTGGGCGGCCGTAGTTACCCCGTGGGCGTGAAGCCTGGCCGCGTACTGGTGCCCAATGCCCCACACATCCTCGACGGCTACCTGCTCCAGCGCCCACTGCCTTTTTTCCTCGGAGTCCAGGTAGAGCACGCCCTCCAGATCTGGCGTTTTCTTGGCTACCCGGTTGGCCAGCTTGGCCAGGGTCCTGGTCGGGGCCACGCCCACGCAGGTGGGGATGTGGGTCCACTGCCGGATCTCGCGGCGGATCCGTCTACCATAGGCTTCCAGTCCACCCAGCCAGCGCTCCATGCCCGTCAGGTTCAGGAAAGCTTCGTCAATGGAGTAGATCTCCACTTCCGGGGCCACGTCCGCCAGGTAACCCATCAACCGCCGCGACATGTCCCCGTACAGGGCGTAATTGCTGGACAGCACCCGCACCCCGTGCTGCGCCACCAGGGGCCTGATCCTGAAGAAGGGCTCGCCCATGGGAATGCCCAGGGCCTTGGCCTCGGCTGAGCGGGAGACCACGCAGCCATCATTGTTGCTCAAAACCACCACCGGCAAGCCTTCCAGCTGGGGCTGAAAGGCCCGCTCGCAGCTCACGTAGAAGTTGTTGCCATCAACTAACGCGAACATAGCGCGAGAGCTTGCCCGGACGGGTTTCGGTGAGCACATGGGTGACCACGCCCCAGCAGTCAAACAGATCCGGCTCATCCCCGATGGGAATGGCCGGATACATGGGGTTATCCGGGACCAGCCACCAGGAATCAGGGCCCCGCTGCACGAGGCGTTTGACCGTGTGCTGGCCTTCCACCACGGCAATGATCACATCGTTGGACTGGGGCTGGAGGCGGCAATCCACGGCCAGCAGGGCCCCGTCCCGGATGCCGGATTCCCCGCCCGTCATGCTGTGGCCCTCAACCAGCACCAGGTAAGTGGCCTGGGGGTGGGAGAGGAGCAGGGCGTTCAAATCCAGCTTGACACCCAAATGATCCTCCGCCGGGGAAGGAAACCCCGCCGGGACGCGGGACTGAAAGAAAGGAAGCAGCAAGGGCTTCCGCAACACATTTAGAATAGTGACTCGGCTCATGGCAACAACACAGGTGGGTTTGCTGCAATGATACGTATTGCTAACTTAATTAGTATAGATTATGCCAATAATTTTAGTCAATAGAGCTGGTCCGGTAGCCCCAACGTGCTCAACTCTATGCCCGGTGCGTAGTCTAGCAGGGATGAGTAGCTGGTGAACGTACGGGTGCGGACGAGGGCATTGGCGAGCTGGTCGTAGTACAGCTCCACGAAGAATCCATTGGGGAAGTAGTATAGGTTTACGGCATCTTCTTCTTCGTAGCGGCGGGCCAGAAACGTTCCCTCCTGCCAGATAGCGGACAGTTGGTCGGCAAAAGGCAAGGCGCGGAAGGAGTAGTGGGTGTACTGCATGCGGTTGAGGTGGGCAGGTTGGTCGCAAGTTTGAGTAGGGGGTAAGTGCCTCTATCACTGCACCCTTCATCCGGTTCCATGATCCGATAACTACTCTACGTTATGAAAGTATTGCTCTTAGGCTTGCTGCTGGCCTTCTTGTTGGCTGGGCTGCCCCTATCTCTGCTCTATACCCCTTTCTTCGCCTCCAAGGCTTCCTTACTGGTGATCGTAGGGGTTCTGCTGCTCGCGGTCTACCTGATAAACAGCATCTTTGAGGGAGAGAAGAACCCTTAAGGTATTGTGATGGCATGTTTTGCCTTTCCTTTCCTGCTTCCTACTACTGGCGCTGCTGACTACGGCCTGTTCCGGGAAGGAAGCAAAGCCCAAGCTAAGAGGAGGACATTCTTGAACCTTATCGATAAGGCAGGCAGAAGAGTGAAAGCAGGCTGATCGGAACAATAGGGGTCGCGCAAGGCACTCCTACTACCTATCGTGAATGAGCCCCTAAGCCGGGAGCGAGAGCACGAATTGGCTGCCTTCCCCTTCCTGGCTCTCCACCTGAAGGGTTCCCCCGTGGCCCTGGGCAATGATGTCATAGCTTAAGGACAGACCCAGGCCGGTACCCTCGCCGGCTGGTTTGGTCGTAAAAAAGGGCTGGAAGATTTTTGCTTGGACGTCATCGGCCATGCCTCCCCCATTGTCCTGGACCCGGATTTCTACCTGCTCTCCTAGGTGCTCGGTGGTTACCTGTAGCGTCGGTTCATACCCCGGCTCCCCCTGCTGCCGGCGCTGGTGCAGAGCGTAGAAGGCATTGGCATATAGATTTAGCAACACGTGTCCCACGTCAGCCGCGACCAGATGGACAGGGGCTAAGCCAGGAGCGAAGTTGGTAGTTATCTCCACCTCAAACAGGGAGTCCTTGGTGCGCTGCCCCTGGTAGGCTAAGCGCAGGTATTCCTCGCAGAGGGCATTTACGTCGGTGGGTTGGCGCTCGCCGGTACTAGGGCGGGCATGCTCCAGCATGCCCCGGACAATACTGGAGGCACGTTGCCCGTGCTGGCGGATTTTAGTCAGGTTCTGGATCACGTCCCCGGCTAGGACAGTTACTTCCTCTCCATCTCCCGCGAGTTGGGCTTCTTGTAGCTCCAGCATTAGCTCCGCACTGACGTCCGAGAAGTTGGTAACGAAGTTGAGCGGGTTCTGAATCTCGTGGGCGATGCCGGCCGTCAGCTCTCCTAGGGAAGCCATCTTCTCCTTCTGGATGAGCTGCGCTTGCGTCATGCGCAACTCGGCCAGGGCCCGGGCGGTCTCATCACGCTGGGCGCGCAGAGCGGCTTGCTGCTGCTCGAGTTGCTCATTGGCCCGTTGCTTTTGCTGGTTGCTGCGCCAGAGTACATAGCCCAGGCCTGCGAGCAGGGCCGACCCGGCCAGCGTTGCCCCCAGCAGCAGGCGCTGGCGCCGGGCCTGGGCGGTGGCCAGCAGTTGGCTTTCGCGCAGGCGGGCGATGCGGGCTTGCTGGACCCGGTCGGCTTGCTCAAACTCGTAGCTGGCTACGTGCAGGGCCCCCTGGGCCGTTTCCATGGTGTCGGCCAGGGCCGTGGCGGCCAGCGCGTAGCGGGCGGCGGGCGCGGGCTGGTGCTGGGCCTGATAAAACCCGGCCAGCTCGCGCAGGTACTTTAGGCGCAGGGTCGCGTTACCGTTCGCCCGCGCCTTATGGTAGGCCTCGAGCCAGGCGGTTTCGGCGCGGCTAACTTCGCCGCGCGCGGCGTAGTACCGTGCCCAGGTCGCGTCAAGCTCCAGGTTGCCCCCGGGGCCGGTCAGGGGTAGGTGCAGCGAGTCGGCTTGGCGCTGGGCCTGGTACAGCAGCGGGCCGGCTTCGGCCGTGCGGCCCAAGGCCAGCAGCACGGCGCTTTTCAGGATGAGCCCCTGAGGCTTTTCATGCGGCCGGCTCACGCCGAAATTCGTCTCTCCAGCCGGCAGCCTCAAGGCCTGCTCGACGGCTTGCAGGGCGGCAGGGTAGTCATGCTGCTGTAGCCACAGCCGGGCGATAGTATGATAAATATACGTCCGTAGCCCCCAGCGGCGCGGCGCGCGCAAGGCCTGCTGGAGATAGGGCAGCGCTTTGGCGGGGTTGCCCCATTCGGCGTAGCGGGCCCCCACCCCCATGAGCCGGTTGTAGTAGCTGAAGCGGTCAAACCCACGGTATAGCTCGGCCGCGCGCAGGTAGTGACTGATGGATTGGTTATAGTCGCCCTTGTACACATAGTAGCGGGACAGGTTGTATAGGCAGGCGGCGACGTTTTCGGTGGCTCCGCGCGCCTGGTAGTACCGCCGCTTCGTCTGATAGTAGGTGCGCATTGCCTCCTGCTGGTTCAGGGCCGCATAGCTAGGGAGCAAGGCACTGAGCAGTCTGGGTACCGGCCGACCCAGTTGGTCAAACGCGGTGATGGCCGCCTTCATGCTGTCGAGCTGCGCGACGAGCAACTTGGGGTCGCTCCCCTGGGCGGTCGGCAGCAGGCGCAAGGCGCGGGCCTCGGGGCGGCCCAACCGGGTAGCCAGTGCCGCAGCCTCTTTCGGGTTGACATTTTCAAGCTGTAGGTCCAGCAGGTGCAGTAGGGTGCGCAGGCGGGCCGTGTCGGCGCGTTGTTCGGTGAGCACCCGGCGCAGGGAGTCAGGTGGGGCTTCCCAGTAGCGGTAGCGGGCAGCAGCCTGCGCAGTTGTTTGTGCTGCCCCCGTCCCGTAGCCCGGCCGGGGCTTGCTCTGCAATGCGGCGGGGTCTTCAGGCAGCTGAGCGGCCGTGAGGGTAGACAGAAACAGCAGCCCGCAGGCCACCAGCAAGAGAATGGAGCGCATAGCAGCAGGGGCAAGACTACGCAGCGAGCGACGTCTCGTGGTTGAGAGAAAAGGTGGTGAGCAACAAGAGCTTAGTCCAGCAAGCTACGCATTTACCTCGTGCCGGCAACTACCCAACGAGGGCAGGTTTACCCCTAATAAGTGGGCGGTAGTCGGGCGCGCTTTCTCCTAACTTTGTGGCCATACGTTGGCAGGATTCACTCCTTCGCCTTACGATACCAACTAGCTAAAGACAAGGAATGAAGCACGATTGGAGCAAGTGGTGCGGGCCTGTGGGGACCCGAATACTCGGGGCCGTACTCTGGGGGGCAATGTTGGTTAGCTGTGGCAAGGAAGAGGCAAAACCCAGCACCACGCCACCGAATACAACCCCTACGAGAGATCAGTACTTGGCCTTGGGGAATCCGAGTGGCGCTACGGCGGATGCCAGTCAGCCCTTCAACTACCTGCTGAGTAAGCCTCAGTATGCCCTTTCCTATCATCGCGACCGGGGCATTCCAAACTGGGTAAGCTGGCATCTGAGCAGTGCCTGGTTGGGTAGTGCCTCCCGGCAGGATGACTTTCGGGCCGACAACAGCTTGCCCAGCGGGTGGTACCAAGTGACGGCCAGCAGCTACACCGGCTCAGGCTTTGACCGGGGGCACAACTGCCCTTCCGCCGATCGGACGGCTGCCGTGGCGGATAATTCCGCGACCTTCCTGATGACGAACATGCTGCCCCAGGCCCCGCGTAACAACCAGCAGACATGGCTAGCCTGGAGGACTACTGCCGCACGCTGGTAGGCCAAGGCAATGAGCTCTATATCATGATGGGCCAGTATGGCACAGGAGGCGTGGGCTCCAGCGGTGCCAGGACCACGCTGGATAACGGGCGGGTTACAGTGCCCCAGCGGATCTGGAAAGTGATCGTGGTGTTGCCAGAAGGAACCAACGATGCCAGCCGGGTCAGTGCTACTACCCGCCTGATTGCGGTAGATACGCCGAATGACAACAGCCTGAACACGGCATGGGGCAGTTACCGGACGACGGTGGATGCCATTGAGTCAGCGACAGGCTACGATCTGCTTTCCGCCATTCCTGCCTCGATTCAGACCGTGATGGAAGCCCGCATGGATAAAGGGCCTACTCAATAATTAGGACGCCAAATACTTGGCAATGGTACTTGGTGCAAGGCCTAAGGCGCTAGCAATGGCTCGATTGGAGATGCCGGTAGCTTTGAGTCGTAGCACATGCTGCTGCTTTTCGGTGCCAACACCTGGCCGACCTAGCTTTTTGCCTTGGGCAACAGCTTTTGCCAGTCCGGCCTTGGTGCGCTCTCCTAGCCGCACACGCTCCTGCTTGGCAATCGTGGCTAAAATGCTGATGATAGCATCCTTGAAATGGCCGGTGCTATCCAGGTACTGCTCAGTGAATGATTTGAATTGTACCCCAGCAAAGGATAGCTTTTGTAAGTAGTTGAGCGTCTCGGTTACGCCTTCACGGCTGAAGCGGTCCAGGGCCCAGAAAATCACCACATCGAAGCGGCGCTGGTGGGCATCCTTGAAAAGTAGCTGAAACTGCGTGCGGTCGGCTTTGCCTCCACTCTCCTGATCGCAGTACTCTTTGTAGATAGAGTAGCCCGACCGCTCCGCGAAGGCCCGCAGCTCGCGCAGCTGGTTCTCATTGTCCTGGCCTTTGTCACGAGTACTGACACGAGCGTAAATGGCAGCTCGCATAATTACACTCGTTGAAAGTCTGTTGTACCTAAAGTTCTAGATGATAGAATTTGCTCTATAACCTCCTTCCTCCAGACAATACCTAATTGGGCCTCATTTTCCTCTTTGGCTCCAATACGCCCTGAATAAATACCGACAAACCCTAATACAGTGCCGAATCTAGTGTCGGTAGTAACCATTCCGTTTTTGGCATTGTGTACCCCCGATCGCATTAGAATTACGGGTGAACCAGACATACCAGAGCGGGTAGCAGTATCAACTAGCATCATGGGTAAATTCTTATAAGGAATATTAGGTTCTGAAGCAATACTTCCCCTTTTCCAGATAGGAACCTTATCTGGGTCAGTAATCCCAAATGGGTACCCTAGTATATACACGTCATCAGCCACTTGTGGCTCCGCTGTAAACTCCTTGTAATGATTAATAGGCAGCGGTGATCCATCTTTTGGAAACGCCTCTTTAGAGCATAGTGGAATAGCAACTACATCTACTCTGTAGCGATGTTGCGGGTGCACAAACCAAAGGGGCTGTGCATAGTCTTCATCTTCATAGATGGGGACCCTAAATTCTGTACTTAACTTGGAATCCCCATTATCTGATACTTGGACTCTTATCTGCGTTCTTATGACAGTTGGAAAGGCAGCATGATTAGATAACCTAGTATTAGTTTCTGGATTGACTCCTGTGATATTATGGCCGTTAGTTATAAGGTAATAATAGTCCTCATATTCGTATACAAATCCAGTACCTAGAGCTAGTTCTGTCCCTGTCTCTTGAACCATCATCTTGATAAGAAGAGGGTAGAGTGACAACTCCTCGGTTATTCCAATAAAGGCCATAATTAAGGTCTAATGAATCTTCATAATGTCTCCTAGCACTCTAGTGCCATCAGCAGCTCCGTCCTTAATTGATAAGGGTATAATTCATCGGCTTTACAAGCTCTTCAATAAGGCAGTGTGGTACGGCTGTCAAGCCCGCTGCTACAAAATCAGCAGCGGTAACTAGACCCAAAACAGGCTGAACCATTCTTAACCGTCGAATTGCGTCTGGTTCAATAAGGAGTAAATTAGTAACCAGTTGACAAGGGTAAGAATAAGCAGATGTTGCAACACTTTGTTCTGCATAAGATCGATCATGAGCAAATTCTTCTGTCATGCGAATCGAAAACCAAGCCGCAAGCCCCTCTTCAATATTGTTTGTGAACGGTTTTCCATTGGGGGACAGGACATGAACCATTTCGTGCGAGAGTTGAAACATTGCTTCTCGATTGTCTTCTAAAGCATCAGGGGTTACCTGTGCCATAATATACTGGTGGCCACCTATAACAGGATACCAAACCATAGGAGTGGCATTGGCCGCAACCTCAACGCCACCAAAAGTGTAGTGATTGGTTTTTGAACCAAACAGATGTTCAGCTTTATGCAAGAACTCTAAGGCGTACGTTGCTAATGTATAGCTGTACCCGCCATTGATTTTTTGAGCTATCAAGGGTTTGGTCTAAGAAGATAATGTAAATGTAGAACACCTTGATTTGTACGTATCCTAGCTGGAAACCTCACCCTTTTATGGAAGATTTAGACTGTCCATAAAAAGGGTGTTAAGAAAGCCTTTGAAAACCGCCATTTTAGGCAGATTTCGAGGGTCGGGAAAGTGTCCAAGAAAGGCCCGTTTTCTGGACACTGATGGGCCCTCCTCTTCGGAGCCACAACCCGGCTTGGTCCTCTCATATGCCTGGAGTCAAGCTAGGCTTCTTTACCTT
Source organism: Hymenobacter roseosalivarius DSM 11622 (assembly GCF_900176135.1). Classification (GTDB taxonomy): domain Bacteria; phylum Bacteroidota; class Bacteroidia; order Cytophagales; family Hymenobacteraceae; genus Hymenobacter; species Hymenobacter roseosalivarius. The sequence goes on from NZ_FWWW01000112.1 coordinate 14,921, forward strand.
GCGGCAAAATACTTCCCTGCCCGACACTCTTATGGCTCGGTACCCACGGGTAGGCTATGGCAGCCTGCTGTATCTGCTGCTGGCTTGGCTAAGTAGTGGGTGTGACCCAGCGGTCATTGCCCCCTTCGATCGCCCCGCCTCCAGCCGTATTAGCGGGTCGCTGGCGCTATGACTCGTCTCGCACGCGGATCTACAACCGAGACCACGAACTGGAGTCCTCCAGCGGGCAGGTCATGGACGGCCGATGGGTAACGCTGGATACCATGGTCTGGATCTATCCCGAAGGTCAACAGAGTCCCGTCACACGTCACGGCGACACCCTGCTCGTCTTCCATCACACGGTGCCCCGAACAAACGTCAACCGGTACGTCATTACCCACTTGAGTGCGCATCGCCTGACCTTGCGTGCCAGCGATCTGGACCAAGACTAAACTTGGGTGAATAACTACTACTATTCCCGCTAGGCCTCATTCGCATCAACCCGCATCATAAGGTCCGATAACGCCGCCCTTATCAGACCCTATCTAAAAGACGGTGGCTGTTTAAATTACCCTTTTGATAGACGTTATCAATAAGTGGTTTCCTGCGTGTAAAAGGAGGAAGTTGAGCATCTGCTTGTCACCCGTGGGACTGCGCCGCGCATTTCGCGCCGCGGTTCCTTACCGGTTCACCTGTCATGCGCTCCCCCATGCGCTTTTGCTCTGCTGCTTCGCGTGACTCTGCGCCTTCCCAGCCTTCAGCTAGGGCCCGCCGACGGGCCGCGGCCCCGGGCCCACGCCAAGCGGGCGTGCCGCTGCGAGCGTTGAGTTGGCGCACGGCGCCCACGAGCCCAAAGGACCAACATGGGCTGCTACGATAATTCCACATATCTTGGCTTTCCCCGCTCCAGTGGGGAGGCCTTTACCCCGTGCTCCATGAAATTTGCTGTACTCTTCCCCTTATTGTTGCTTGCGAACGGGGCCCAGGCCCAGCAGAAAGCGGTGCAGAAGGACATTGCCGCGGCGCTAGCGGAAATAAAGGCGTTTGAGCGGCAAGCATGGGTGCGCGACAGCAGCAGCGGCCAGGTGCTGCGTTCCCAAACCGAAGAAACCTTCGTGGACAAGGGGAAATTTTACAGCAAAGTCGAAGCTGAATTAACCGCAATCAATAAGAAGGCCCTGTCCTTCGATGACCAGATAAACCTGGAATTAATCAATCATCAGGTGCTGGATGAATTGGCGGAGTATCAATACAAAACGTACTTCAACCCCCTGCAAACCGATGCTGGTTTTCACGCACGACTGGCCGGAATTGGGGGTACGATTATCACCGATAAAAAGGACGCCGAACAGTACCTAATTATGTTAAAGGACGTGCCGCGGTACGTGGATGAAAACATGCAGCTGATGCGGCAAGGCATCGCCCTGGGCATTACGCAGCCCAAGGAAGTGCTTAAGGGGTACGAAACGAGCTACACCCAGCACCTCGTGGCCACGGCCGAAGAGTCCACGTTCTGGAAGCCGTTCAGCAAGCAACCTGCTTCGATGGCAGCGCCGGAATGGGCCGCTATCCAGGCGAATGCCCGACTCGTTATCCGCCGGGACGTCATTGGCAGCTACCAGAAATTAAAGACGTTTTTTGACCAGGAATATTTGCCCAAGGCCCGGGCTACGCTGGGTGCTTCGGGGTTTCCCAACGGCCGGGCCTATTACGAGGACCGGGTGCGGCACTTCACGACGACGAACCTGACGTCGGAGCAGGTGTACCAGGTTGGGCTAACGGAAGTAGCGCGCATCCGGGGCGAAATGGATAAGGTGATTCGCGACGTAAAATTTAAAGGCGACTTCAAAGAATTCATTGCCTTTTTGCGCAACGACCCGCAGTTTCACCCGAAAACCGCGGATGAATTATTGAAGGATGCCGCCTTTATCGCGAAGACCGTGGAGGGCAAATTGCCGGCGCTCTTTGGCAAGCTGCCCCGCCAGCCGTTTACGGTGGTGCCGGTGCCGGACTACCTGGCGCCGAATTATACCTCGGGCCGCTATTTGGGGGCCCCCATCAGCAGCAAACGGGCCGGTCAATACTGGGTCAACACGTCGAACCTGCCCAGCAGGACCTTGTATACGCTCGAATCGTTGACGCTGCACGAAGCGGTGCCGGGCCATCACTTGCAAAAGTCGTTGACGCAGGAATTAACCAATTTGCCCGAATTCAGAAGAAATTTGTACATCAACGCCTTTGGGGAAGGCTGGGGCCTGTACAGCGAGTACCTGGGGCATGAGATGGGGTTCTACAAGGACCCGTACAGCTTGTTTGGCCGCCTGACGTACGAAATGTGGCGGGCCTGCCGGCTGGTGATTGATGTGGGCATTCACGCCAAAGGCTGGACCCGGGAGCAGGCCGTTACGTATTTGGCCGACAACACGGCGCTTTCGCTGCTGGAAGTGAACACCGAAGTAAACCGCTACATTTTATGGCCCGGGCAAGCGCTGGCTTATAAGATGGGGGAGCTGAAAATCAAGGAAATGCGCGCCCGGGCCGAAGTGGCGTTGAAAGAAGACTTCGATGTCCGCGCCTTTCACGACATGGTGCTTTCCAACGGCTCGGTAACCCTGGCTATCCTGGAAAAAATGACGGACCGGTTTATTAAAGAACAGCAGGACAAAGCAAAAAGGAAGAAGGCCTGAGCTACTCCCGGTTCCCGGTTCCCGGTTCCCGGCTTGGGCCGGCAATGCGGAACTGTAGGGAGGTTGCTGATTGTGGAGTTCAGCCAGTAGCTCCTTTCGGCAAACCACCAGCTGCGGCCCGCTACCAGGTGCCCGCAAGCTACTGCAGCACCTGGTGAGTTTACGAAACCCGTCTACGATTCAAAGTTTACGAAACGCGCCAAGTAGATGAGTTTCGTAAACTCCATTCGCGGGCGTTGTCGGTGGCCACCGTTCCCTGTAAATAACAGGCGGAACAGGCCGCGCGGGTGGGCGCAGTGAGTGGCGGGGGCTTGCGTATGTCGGGGCCGTTCTAGTTGGACGGAACCGCGAACCGGGCTGCTGGCTGGCTGGCCTCTTTCGCGGAATGTGCACTTA
>NZ_FWWW01000110.1 GCF_900176135.1 Hymenobacter roseosalivarius DSM 11622
CGGGGGGACAAAATTACTCTAAGCCCTGCCAGGGGTTGTTTCAGTTCAACGCAGCTTGTAGGTGCTTGCGGTAGCGTTTGACGCTGGAGAGACTGATGCCCGTCAGTTCTGCCGTTTCGGCCACGGACAAGCCTTTTCCGAGCGCTTTCCGCACTTTGCCCACGTTCTCAGCGTCCAGGCCTTTGGGCCGGCCGATGTGCTTGCCTTGGGCAGCGGCCAGCTGCTGGCCCGCCTTGGTCTTCTCCAGGATGCTTTCGCGGTCGTACTCGGCTAGCGAGGCGAAGATGGAGAGCATGAACTTGCCAGCGGGCGTTGTCGTGTCGATGCCCAGGTCCAGGGCTTTGAAGTGGATGCCACGCTGATGGAAGGAATTCACCAAGTGAATGACGTGGTCGCGGCTGCGGCCCAGGCGGAAGAAACGCGCCACCAATACGGTATCACCCGCACGCAACAAGCCCAGCAATTCATCGAGCGCCGGCCGCTGCACGCTCATGCCCGTGATTTTGTCCTGAAAGATGCGGTCGCACCCGGCCTTGGTCAGGATGTCAAGTTGGGTGTCCAGGTTTTGGTCGACGGTCGAAACGCGGGCGTAGCCGAAGGTCTGGTGCATAAGGGAGGTCGAAAGGGTCAAAAAGTCTGGTTCACAAAGATAAAACACCGTTTATTTTTGGCCTGACTTTCTGAACCCTGTTTTCGGGCGTTTCGTCGCCCGGCGGGAGGCGTGGGGACCTGGGCCGGAAAGCTACGGCTTTTTGAACCCCGCCCCAGCGCATGATTATCCCCTTTCTCACCGCCCCCGAACGCCAGGGCTATCAACAGGTGCCGGCCACGCTGAGCGAAACCGACCTGCGCCAGCACTTTCATCTGACGGGGGCAGACCGTGAATTTATTCAGCGTCAGCGCCGCGACGGCAACCGCCTAGGCTGCGCCGTGCAACTGGGGCTGGTGCGCCTGATGGGCTACCTGCCCGAAGACTGGTTCGAGCAGGTACCGGTTCCGGTGGCCACCTTTGTCGGGCAGCAGTTGGGCCTCGCACCGGACGCGTTGGCCACCTACGGCGAACGGGCTGCTACCCGTAGCGAGCACCTGCAGCTGGTGCTGCGCCACCTGGGCTACCGCAAATGGCAGCCGCTGGATAGCCCCGGCCTGGAAGCCTGGTTGTTGGAAAGGGCCCAGGAGCATGACCAGCTGCGCCTGCTCTTGCAGGCCGCGTGTCAGAAGCTGCACCAGGACCGTGTGCTGCGTCCGGCCATCTCGGTACTGGAGCTGCTAGTGAGCCAGGCCTTGCTGCAAACCGACGCGGCCACCTACCAGCGCCTGGCCCCGCTGCTCACGCCAGCGGTGGAAACTCAATTAGATGCGCTGCTGGCAGTGGACCCGGCGTTGCGCGTGACGCCCCACCGCTGGCTGTGCCAGCCAGCGACGGCCAACACGCCCACAGCCATCAACCAGGCCCTGGCCAAGCTGGATTTCCTGCACCAGTTGGGGCTGGTCGATTGGGACACGGGCGGGCTGAACGCCAACCGGCGCAAGCGCCTGGCCCACCGGGCCCGCCACCGCACCAGCCAGGCCATCGGCCGCTACGCGCCAGCCAAGCGCTACCCGCTGCTGGTGGCCTTCGTGCTGGAAAGCCACCGCGACGTGCTCGATGCGGTGCTCACCATGTTCAGCGACTACTGGGCCCTGGCCCAACGCAAGGCCCAGCGCGAGCACGAGGCGCACCTGCTGGCCATCCGCCAGGCCCGCGAGACGGCCCTGCGCGTCTTCGCCCAGGTCGCGCGCACGGTGGTGGACGAACAGATACCCGCAGGGCAGGTGCGGAAAGCAGTGTTTGAGGCAATTCCCCGGGAGCAGGTGGAGCAGGCCCTCCAAGCTTACTACGCCCTGAGCGATACCCGCCTGGATTCGCCCCTGGCCTTTCTGCTGCGGCGCTACGCGCACCTGAAGCAGTTTTCAGGCAGTCTGTTGCGACAGATTTCGTTTACCAGTGCCTTTGCCGGCGACCGGTTCGCCGAGGCCCTGGCCCTGGTGGTGGAGCTGCAGACCGGCGCCCGGCGCAAGCTGCCGGCCGATGCCCCCACCGACTTCATCACGCCCTCCTGGCACGGGTTTGTGCACCCGCAGCAAGCACCGGAGCGCCTGCCCTACGAGCTGTGCGTGCTGGCCACCTTGCGCGAGCGACTGCGCTCGGGGGACGTGTTCGTGCCCGGCTCGCGCAAATTCGCCGACCTGGAGAGCTACCTGATTCCGGCCGCGCAGTGGCCCGGGCTGCGCGGCGAGGTGCTGCGCCAACTGGGCCTGCCCGAGGACCCGAGCCAGCGCCTGCAGGCCCGCCTGGCCGAGCTCGAAGCGCTGCTGCCGCAGGTGAGCGCCCTGCTGGCAGAAGGCGGCGAGGTGCGTCTGGAAGACGGCGAATTGGTGGTCACCGCTTTGCAGGCCGAAGAATTGCCGGCGTCGCTCCGGGTGCTGGACGAGCAGATTCGGGCCCGCATGCCCGCCGTGGAGCTGACGGACATTCTGGTGGAAGTGGACGGCTGGACCGGCTTCTCCGAGCTGCTCCGCGAGGCGTCAACCGGGGGCAGCGAGGCCCCGGAGCCCATTTATGCCGCCCTATTGGCGGCCGCTTGCAACATTCCCCTCTCCGACATGGCCCGCAGCACCGGCCTGGCGTACCAAACCGTCTGGTGGGCCACGAATCAATTTCTGCACGAACAGCCGTTGCGGGCGGCCACGACCCGGGTGGTCAACCAGCAGCACCGCCAGTGGCTGGCCCAGCACTGGGGTGGCGGGGGCTTATCCTCCTCCGACGGCCAGCGCTTCCCCGTCAGCGGGCAGGTGCGCAACGCCAAGGCCCTGCCGCGCTACTTCGGCTACGGCCGGGGCGTGACCTTCTACACCCACACGGCCGACCACTACGCCCAGTACGGCAGCAAAGTCATCCCCGCCACCGAGCGCGACGCAACTTACGTGCTGGACGAGGTACTGGGCAACGAAACCGACGTGGTCATCGTCGAGCACGCCACCGATACGCACGGCTATACCGACCTGGTTTTCGGACTGTTTGACCTGCTAGGGCTACAGTACTCGCCGCGGCTGCGCGACATCGGCGACCAGAAGCTCTGCCGCATCCGGGGCCGGGAGCTGGCCTATCCGGGCCTGCACTTCACCGGCCACGTCCAGCCCGGTTATATCGAGGCCCGTCTGGACGATTTGTTGCGGGTAGCCGGCTCCTTCAAGCTGGGCTACGTGACGGCCTCGCTCTTTATCAGCAAGCTGCAGGCCTACCCGCGCCAGCACAATCTGACCTACGTCTTGCAGCAGTACGGGCGGCTCATCAAAACGAATTTCATTCTGCGCTACCTGCTCAGTCAGCCCTTACGGCGCAAGATTCACGTCCAGCTCAACAAGGGCGAGCGGTTGCACGCGCTACGGGTTTTCCTCTGGTTTGGCGGCGACGGGCTCATCCGCCGCAAGCAGGAAGAAGCCCAGCAAGAAGTCGTGGGGGCGTTAAACCTGGTCACCAACCTAGTGGTGCTCTGGAATACAGTCTACCTGCAACAGGTAGTACAGACGCTGCGAGCGGAGGGTATCGAGGTGCGCGACGAAGACCTGGCGCGTCTCTCCCCCGCCCGCTACGAGCACATCAACCGCCTGGGCAAGTACACCTTCCCCCGCCAGGTGGACGTGCAGCCCAACGGGCTGCGCAGCCTGCGAAAGCCTTCAGAAACAGCTCCTGTGGGAGCTTAGAGTAATTTTATCCCCCCGCTGCTATAAGAAGG
>NZ_FWWW01000108.1 GCF_900176135.1 Hymenobacter roseosalivarius DSM 11622
CCATGTTAAGCGACTTTTCTAAGGAACCAGCGGGAAAGAAACCCGCCCGCGACCTTGCCCAAAATCCTATTTGTCTAAAGCCGAAAAAAGGCCGGAGCCCTTTTCCCTACCGGGCGAACCGGGCCCGGCTGACGGTAGCGGCCAAGACCCGCGCCGCGGGACTCGTCGGCTCGCCCAGGGCTTCCAACGCTTCCAGGCTCAACTCCCCGTCGATGTAGCGTTGCAGGTCCTGGAGCATGGCCGGCGTGACGTCGGCCTTGCCCAGCCGGGCCACGGCCACGGCCACGCCCCATTCGGCGTGATGCTGCCGCTTGCGGCGGGCTTCTTGTTCGGCGGCCGGCAGGTCCGGGGAAATGGGCGTAAAGTCAAGGGTGGGCATCTACTGCAATCAGGGGTGTAACCTTGACCGTACGGACAAAGACTATTTTGGTTGGCCCATGTTTTTGTCATGCTTAGCGTGTAAATCCGCCCAATAGGAAGAAGAACCCCACAAAGAACGGCTAGGCGACGGGCGGCGAAGTTTTGGCCGCGACTAGGCCCAGGCGCACGAGCAGCAGACCCCCAGGATTGCGGCTGGCTTTGACTTTGCCCGTTTTCAGGTCGTGGTTGTAGCGGTTGACTTCCGCGACGTGGGCGGCGCTGGCCAAGATGGTTTGCCGGTGCTTGGCATCGGTGATGCGCAGTTCGTCCAGGATGCGGGCGGCGTTGTCGAAGTGACTTTGTTGCACCCCCGGCACATCCTGAGTTGTGGCCACCAGGTCGAAGGGGATGGTTTCGGCCAGGGCTTGCGACTTGACTGTGAAAACAATGTTCTTGTATGTTCTAACCCGTTTTTCAAGCTTGTAACTGATATGTAGTTCGGTGTGCTCGTTGATTTGCTTCACGGCCACATCCAGCACACTTTCCCGAAAGTCACTCATTCTGATAGCTTTATCCTTGCCCTTGTCGTCAAGCAAGCCAAGCATCATCTTGAAATCCTGAATGTCATACTTTTTGGTTTCGCCCTGGTCTTTCCATTGACTGCAATACTGGTAAATCCGCTTAGCATATTTGCTAGTGAGGCGCAGTGCCGAAGCCAATTCATAGCTAGTGAAATTCTCTTTTAGATCAAATAAATAGGGAGTAATGTCCTCTGTAAGCTTGATTTCAATGATTCCTTGCCCAAGTAGGTAGTCCACGCGCTGAAACATCCATAGCTGCCGATACCGAGTTTCAGTCTGGACTTCAAACACACGGCTACCCATATCAGCCGTCGCTTTGTGTAGATAGGCAGCATTATATTTTTTGCCAGTCAGTAGGGACAAATCCTTGATATTCAATTCATAAACTCTATCCTGTTGGTCTTTGCGGAGCTTAGAGATAAGAAAGAACAGCAAGTCAAGCTGCAACTCTGAATACTCGTAGCGAGCATTAGTTAAGGCGTTGTGTTGGCGAATTTCCAGGTCCTTGCTCATAAGGTCTTACTGACTGATTATTCAGCAATTATAATGAGGAAACGGGTATTATATTCGGATTCCGTTTTTAGAACCCGTTTTTAACCCACTAAAACCCGTTTCTCAACCCACTAAAACCCGTTTCTCACCCACTAAAACCCGTTTCTCACCCACTAAAACCCGTTTCTCACCCACTAAAACCCGTTTATAAGTGCTATAAAACTTTGATAATCAATACAGTACAAAGCCCTCAAATAGAACAAAGACTTACAAATACACCAATTGGTGTTCGCGCGAGAAAAAAAAGGCTTTTAGGGACTGGTTGAGAGTACAACGGCGCGAGCAAAACAAAAACAGCAAAGTCCTAGAAGCCAGTAACTTGCGCGCATTTAATAAAGTATATATCATTGGTAATCAATAGTTTATAAAAATTATTGTCGAGTTTATGTACTGCTATGGACTTGGGAGTGCTGAGGCCAAAGACACGGGAGTAGCTCAGGAAACAGGCAGGGAGAGCATGACCAGGTAGGGAACTGGTTGGGAAGTGCAGTAGGTGGCCAGGGCAAGGTAAGCAGGAGGGCGAAGGATGGGTGCACCAAGAGCAGCTGGCAGGAAGGCACAGGAAAAAGGGGTTCTTCTTCCAAAAAGCCGGATTTACACGCTAAGCCGTCAATTACTTGGTTTGAAGCTATTTACTAGGGTTGCGTTAGTAGTTGGACCAAGAATTACGGCAAGGCGGTAAACAGGGGAAATCAGCCTTCGACTTCAATGGCTGGAAGCTCAACTTGAGCGAGGCAATTTGCTAAAAGTAGCCTTGAGTGGCAGGTCGGTCTCCCCGTTACTCAAAAGGTCAGTGGACGTTGTTCAGGGTACCAGAAAGCTATAAAAAGGGCCTAGCGGGTACTTTGATTGCGGCTATGGGTTTCGGATACCAAGTTTTTGCCCGGCTGACAACTCCAAAGAGGTAGGAAGTAGCTGGTACCCGAAATCCCTCGTTTTCGTGCCTCCTCTCATGCATTCAACGCGAGACTATATCGAACTATTGACCAAAGCAAACAGCAGAAGAATCAAGCCGGTACATGCTCGAAAACCTTGTTAATCAGTGTTATATACGCTTATCGTAATTCTTGGTCCAACTACTAACGCAACCCCGAGCTGCCTGCGAACACGCGGCGGCCCGGGAAAACCAATGGCTGCGCCAGGCAGCCATTGGCTATATCAACCCCACATAAGTAGGCTAGTTGCGGCACGCAATGCTCCGGCTTAGGCCCGGCCCGTGGGGGCGTAGGAGCCGTAGAGCTTCTCCACGGCGGCGGCCGGCGGGCCCTGCTTGGCGCTGGTCGTGGCGGCCGTGGGCGGCTCGGTCCAGGGCATCTTGCCCACTATCAATTGGGGCAAGTTGATGAACACGTCGGTACCGCTGCGCCGCACCACGGCGTCGAGGGGGATGTAGACGTCGCTCTTGAGCAGGCCCTGCCCTACTACCAGGTAGCCTGGGCCGGCGCCGTCGTTCACCACTTTCTTTACGTTGCCAATTTCACCGTCGTCGGAGCCATGCACCGTGTCGCCGGCTTCGACGGCGGGCACGGGTGGGTGTTCGATGCTGGCCAGGAAGTCGTCGACGGTGATGACGCCGTTGGAAATCAGGGGGAAGTTGATGTGGATGGCGGCTTCGTACTCGGGCAGGCCGGCGGCGCCGATGGCGTCGGCGAGGAAGGTGACGTCGTAGCCGGCTTCGGTGCCGT
>NZ_FWWW01000107.1 GCF_900176135.1 Hymenobacter roseosalivarius DSM 11622
AAGAGCGTGTTTGGGAATTCAGGTTCGATTGAGGCACATGGTGATATTGGCCACCAAGAGCCACGTGACATGGCTGGCGGGGGTGAACTCATAATCGACGACAAGGCGCCGAAAACAGGCCAGCCAGGCAAAGGTGCGTTCGATGACCCAGCGCCGGGCCAGCGGCACGAAGCCACGCTGGGTGGACGGCCGACTGCTGATCTGCTGGCGCAGGCCCAAGCCGTGCAGATGTCGGGCAAAACGTCCCCGATAGGCGGCATCCGTGAGCACGAGTTGTAGGCGTCGCGCCCACCAGGGTCGGCGCGGCAACAGTGCCAAGGCGCCGATGCTGTCGTGGCGGTGCGCCGCGTGCACGTGCGCGGCCCAAATGCGCCCGCCGGAATCGGTCAACAGCTGGCGTTTGCGGCCGTTAACGAGCTTATACGCGTCCAGGCCCCGGTGTTCGTAAATGCGCGGGGCTAGTTTGACGCTCTGGCTATCGAGGCAAGCCAGTGCCGGGGTGGGCGCGCGGCCGTGCGCGACCCGGTCCAGGGCGTTGACGACGGTATTGAGTTGCTGCCACAGGCCCAAGCGCTGCCAGCGGTAGAAGTAGTAGTACACGGCCGTCCAGGGCGGGAACTGCGGTGGTAGCGCCCGCCATTGGCACCCGGTACGACACACGTAGAGCAACGCATTGAAGACGTGACGCAAACACAAGCGCCGACGTCGTTGCACCGGCAGCAGCAACTCGATAACTTGCCACTGCGAGTCAGTAAGGGGTTGATAGCCGTCAACCATATGCAGGAAGGAGCCTAGGAACTCCCCCGCTAACTTACTGACTCACTTTCTTTTGCCCTATCCCCAATTCCCAAACACGCTCT
>NZ_FWWW01000106.1 GCF_900176135.1 Hymenobacter roseosalivarius DSM 11622
CCTAGGAACTGTTCTCAATAGGGAGCCTATTTTGCAGTCATGAATGCAGACCGCACGTTATTGACCGATGCCATGTGGGGCGAGTTATCCCCGCTCTTACCCGGCCAGGAAGGCAGCCGCGGCGTGACCGCACGCGATACGCGCGGATTTGTGGAAGCCGTGCTCTGGATGGGCCGTACAGGCGCCCCCTGGCGCGACTTGCCCCCGCAGATGGGGCACTGGCACCGGGTATACGTACGCTACGCCCGTTGGCGGGACGCGGGCGTGTGGTTAGAGGCCACCGACTGGTTGACAAGAAATAAGCGACAGGTTCCGCATGCCCGTCAGCGGCAGGTCCAGGTGGATTCGACCAGTATTCGGGTGCACCACCAGGGCACGGGGGCCGAAAAAAAAACGGCAGCCAGGGGGTAGGTCGCAGCCGGGGAGGCAATACGAGCAAGCTCCATCTGGTCACCGACGGGGAAGGGAACGTGCTGGACTGGACGCTCACCGCAGGACCATGCGGTGACTGCCTCGAAGCGGAAGGGCTGTTGCGTCCGTGGCTGGCCCCGGCACAGGAAGTGGTGGCCGATGCCGCCTACGACAGCGATGCGTTACGGGAGATAATCGCCGAAGCAGGGGCTAACGCGGTTATTAAGCCCAATCCTCGGCGCAAAAACCAGCCGCATTTCGACCCGGTTGCTTACGCCAAGCGCCACCATATCGAACAGACCGTTAATAAATTGAAACAGTTCAGGCGCATTGCTACCCGCTATGATAAGCTAGACCGCTCCTACGAATCCTTTCTTTGCCTGAGAGTTATCACGCTCTACTTAAATTGAGAAC
>NZ_FWWW01000105.1 GCF_900176135.1 Hymenobacter roseosalivarius DSM 11622
ATGTAGTCGAGAAGCTGCGCGCCGGCCAGCCGCTGGCCACGGCCAAAGAGCACACCATCAACCAGCAGGGCCTGGCCTCCGTGGTGCTCAGCCTCCACCAGCAGCTCGACGCCGCCGTAGCCGCCGCCTACAATTGCCCCCCAGACCTCACCGACGCTGACATCCTGACCCACCTCGTGCGCCTCAACCACGAGCGCGCCCGCGAGGAGCAGGCCGGCCACGTCCGCTACCTCCGCCCCGCCTACCAGGCCCCCGAGCAGCAGCAGTCCGCGTTAAATTTGCCCCCCAGCGCCGCCACTACCGCCGCCCCCACCGAGGCCACCGGCCCCCAGCCCTGGCCCACCGAATTGGCCCAGCAAATGCAAGCCATCCGCGACGCCGTCCAACAGTCGCTCACCCCTCTAACCGCCGCCCAGGTAGCCGCCCGCTTCCGCCGCACCCGCCCCGAAAAAGTACAGCCCCTCCTCGACACCCTCACCGCCCTAAGCCTCCTACGCCACACCGAAGAAGGCACGTATGCAGCATAACCCCAAAGCTCCCCTCCTTACCAAGGAGGGGACGCCGCGCCAAAGGCGCGGCTGGGGTGGTTGAGGTCGTCCGCGCCGCCTGGGGGGCTTTTCTACCATATAGGTCGTCATGTAGAGGCGAAGCCGAAGCATCTCGCGTGCTGATGCCAGAGTAGTAATCCAAACAAGAAGAGCGTTATGCTGAGCTTGTCGAAGCATCTCTACTGAGTAGTAATCCCAACGAACCGGTGGAGATGCTTCTATTCCTCAGCATGACCGCTTTTATGTAAGAGCTACCATCCTAACGAAGCGAGCGAGATGCTTCGATAAGCTTAGCATGACATTCTTTTATCTGCATGGCCGTCTTTTAAACAACCAAACAACGCCAGCAACCACCCCAGCCGCGCCGAAGGCGGGGCGCCCCTCCTTGGTAAGGAGGATAGCTTGGACATGCGCGGCGGCTGCGCCGCAGCGTGAGCAATGGATGCAAGCTCAATTGTACATTTTAGCTTTATTATAATATATTCAATATAAATTTGTATTATACTATTTATGGATATACATTAATGTTCCTTATCACCTTAGCTATTCAACTTATGGAGCTCACCGGAGGCAATACAGACATTATAGAGTTTCCCGTGCCATCTGACGAATGGCAGATTTACGTTGACGCTTTTAGCCAGACCTCCAAGCGCCTAGAAGACCCGAACCACTTTACAGCGGCTTTTCAACTGAAAAGCAATGAAATACTGTATGCTATAAACACGGGCGATTCGATGATTGCCGGTACGGCCACCTACACAGACGTACCCCATGCCGGCTTTGTAGATCTTATCTATGAAGCAATGCCCCCAAAGTACCGATTCAAAAAGCCCTACGACGTCAACGTTACGGCCCTCCGGGAGGGCAAAATAGTGGAAGCTACGCTTCGGTTCGCCGAATTTAAGTTTAGCACAAAAGAAGAAGACCTTACCGAAAGAACAGGAGGTGTCATTCACAATCCCCCTTATTAGAATAGTAACATGGCGAAATCCCAAAATTCCAGCAAAGGCGTCCCAACTCCCGATGAGTCGAACCCAGATGCCTCCGGCTCCACCGACAGCACGTCGGATGAGCCTGTCAACCTCTCGATGTTGGAGGGCGGCGTACTGCATAACCCACCCCAGGCGACGCAAAGCCAGGAGTCCGGCCCTACCGACGACGAGTAGCGCGGCGGTTGCCTGATAACCGCCTACCAGCGCGTGCGGCGACTTATGTACCATTACCCGCCAGCATGAAGCGTTTTATAACTCTGCTTCTTTTGGGCGTTGCCCTGCTCCCGCGGCCGGTGCCAGGCCAACCGCTAGCCGCCGCCGATAGCCCGCGCCAGCTGTTGCGCCAGCAGCCCCGCGCTGATACCCTCCGCGTGCAGCGCCTGCTAGCCCTGGCGCACGCGGTGCGGGTGACCGATATGCCGCAGGCCATGCAGCTGAATCAGCAGGCGCTGACGCTGGCCCGCAAGCTCGCTGACACCGATGGCCAGGCTGAGGCGCTGCTGGCCCTGAGCATCCTCCACCGCCGCCAGACCAACTACGCCGTGGCCCGGCGCTACGCCCAACAGGCCCAGCGCCTATTCACCCAGCGCGCCGACCAGGAAGGCATGGGCCGGCTGTGGCTGCAAATGAGCTGGATTGATCTGCTACAAAGCAATTATGTGCCTGCCCTGGCTTCCGCTTTGAAGGGTTTGCCACTGACGGAGCAGACAGGCGACCTGCTGACTCGTACGCGCCTGCAAATCAATGTTGGGAATATCTACTCTAGCCTAGGCAACTACACCGAGGCTCTGCCCATCCTGCGCGACGCTTTAAAAAATGCCCGACGCCTGAGCGACCAGCAAACCATACTGCTGGCGCTGAACGGAATAGGCAATTCGTATCAGATGCTGGAGAAGTGGCCACAAGCCATGCTTTACCACCAACGGGCCCTAACTCTCAGTAAGCAGCTGGGTAACGTGGGGGGCGAAATCTCCGACGAAATAAATCTGGCCGATGTATATAGTCGGCAGGGTAATCAAGAGGAAGCCCTGGCCCACAGTCTGCGAGCCCGTGAGCTTGTGCGCGCTACCCACGACGATTACAACCTGCCCTCGATGGAGGTGGTACTGGCGCGGGCCTATATGCTCAACAATCAGATTGACAGTGTATTCAAACTGGCCCACCATGCTCTGGAACTCAGCCAGCAGGCGCGCAGCAACGGCAACATTCGCAAAGCCAGCGAGTTATTGGCCGAGGCCTACGCCCAGCGCAAAGATTTTGAGCAAGCCTACCGCTTCCGCAACTTGCAAATAGCCTACAATGATTCGCTTTCCGGTGAAGATATCCAGCGCCGCACTAGTGCCTTGCGCTACGGCTACGAGTTGGACCGCAAACGGGTCCAGATAGCTCTGCTCAACAAAAATCGTCAGCTGCAGGATCAGGAAGCCGACCGCCAGCGTCAGCAGCTCATTGGTCTGCTGGCCGGCGTGGCGGCGCTGGTGCTGCTGGCCGGGTTACTGGTCCGCAACGTGTATATAAAGCAGCGCGCCAACCGCCACCTCAACGAGAAAAACCAGGAGATCGTCGCCCACCGCGACGACCTCGACCAGGCCCTGACGGAGCTGCGCGCCACCCAGGCCCAACTGGTGCAGCACGAGAAGCTGGCCTCGCTGGGGCAGCTGACGGCGGGCGTGGCCCACGAAATCCAGAACCCGCTGAACTTCATTACCAACTTCTCCGACCTCGGCGTGGAGCTGACCACCGAACTGCAGGAAGAGCTGACGAAAGAGACCTTGTCGGCGAGGGGCCGCGAAACGATAGGGCAGCTACTCGAGGATCTATCGCACAATCAGCTCAGCATCCACCAGCACGGCCGCCGCGCCGACCGCATCGTGAAAAGCATGCTGGAGCACTCCAGGGCCAGCAGCGGCCAGCCCCAGCCCACCGACCTGAATGCGCTGGCGGAAGAGTGTCTGCGCTTATCGCACTACAGTTGGCAGGCCACCAACAAAGACTTCAAGGCCACACTCAACACTGAATTTGCCCCCCAGCTGCCCAACCTGCAAGTGGTACCCCAGGACCTGAGCCGGGTATTGATAAACCTGCTCACCAACGCCTTCTACGCCGTAGCGGAAAAGCGCCGGCTTCTGGGTGAAGATTACCAGCCAGAAATAACCATCCGCACCCAGCAAACCGAAAAGGACGTCCGCATTCAGATCCGCGACAATGGCAACGGTATTCCGGCCGAGGTGCGCCAACGCATTTTCGAGCCTTTCTTCACCACTAAGCCCACGGGCGAAGGCACGGGCCTGGGCCTCTCGCTGAGCTACGACATCATCACCAAAGGCCACCGCGGCACGCTGAGCGTAGAAACGAAGGAAGGCGAGTACACAGAGTTTACCGTTTGCCTCCCGCTAGCCGCCACTCCACAACGCGCCACCCGCCCCGCCACCCCGGAAATGACCAAAGCTGGGGTATAAGCTCGCGGTAGAGACGCGTATTCGCGTCTCAATCGTTGAACGACTAGGCCCGCTCCATTCGACTCGTTTGCCGAAACAACGACCGCGACGATTGAGACGCGAATTTGCGTCTCTACCTTGTTCTGGTGAGTTGGTGATGCAAGAAGACTAGACTGGGGGA
The DNA here is from genome assembly GCF_900176135.1 of Hymenobacter roseosalivarius DSM 11622. GTDB lineage: Bacteria > Bacteroidota > Bacteroidia > Cytophagales > Hymenobacteraceae > Hymenobacter > Hymenobacter roseosalivarius. The sequence goes on from NZ_FWWW01000105.1 coordinate 4,160, forward strand.
CTTTTTTACTTCCGTATGCCTTCTATGATGCTGAACGGCGACGTGGTGGGCAGGGTGCGGGTTAGCTCCAGGCCAGCCTGATCGAATAGCTGGTGGTACTCCGCTTCGGTCCGCTCGCAGCCCCGCAGGTACAGCAGCATCTGCAGGTCCAGGAACTTGCCAAAGGAAGACTCGTTGCCTTCGGGCAGCACCATTTCCACCACCAGCACTTTGCCATTGGGGTTCATGGCCTCGCGGCAGTTTTTCAGAATGGTGAGGCTCTGCTCATCGTTCCAGTCGTGGATGATGTGCTTCATGACGTAGGCATCGGCTCCTGCCGGCACCAACCCGAAAAAATTACCCCCCACCCGCTCGCACCGGTCGGCCACGCCGTGGGATGTCAGCAGGTCTTCGGCGGCTTCCACAATGGCCGGCATGTCGTAGAGAATGCCGCGCAGCTTGGGATATTTATTGAGAATAGAAGCCAGCAGGAACCCATGCCCGCCCCCTACATCGACAAGGGTAGAAATGCCCGAAAAATCGTAGGCCTCCAGCACGGCCGCACTGCTAAAAGCGCTGTTGCTGGACATGGCATCATTAAACACTTTGCCGGCCTTCTCATTGCGCCAGAAATAATCGAAGGACGACGTGCCGAAGACTTTATCAAATGCCGGCTCGCCCGTTTGTACGCTGTAAAGCAGCTCGGCCCAGGTCTGATACTGAAAGTCATTCGTCATCAGGGTCACGAAGGGCCGCAGACTGCCCGGCACATCACTCAGCAGCGGCTCGGCCAGGGGCGTGAGGCGAAAGCGCGTGTCGTCATCCTCAGAGAATACACCCACGCTGGCGCAGGCGCGCAGCACCCGATACAGGGAGCGCTCATGCGTGTTGGTGCGGCGAGACAGCTCCCCGGCGCTTTTAGGGCCATCTTTCAGCAGATCGGCAATGCCCAGCTCGGCGGCCACTCCAAGCGCCCGCGAGGCCGCGAACCCGAACATGACCTGCATTAGCTGAATGGCAGGAGGTAGCTCTTGTGCCATGGGTAAGTCGCGTTAAAACGCAACAGGTAACAACCGTAAGACTTAATAGCCGCAGCTTGGCGCTGAGCAATAGATTAATATATACAATTTATTCTTTTATTACTTATAAACCAAAATCGTAATTTTCGTCCTGATGAGCACGCCTCCACTTATCCGTTTCTATAGAAACCAACGTTTGTACCAACGCAATCTGAATTGTTTCCCCTCACTTTTTTACCACTATCATGAACAAACGCGATTTTTTGCAGAGAGGCCTGCTGCTGGCCATTAGCGGCCTGGTAAGTCCGGCGCTGCTGGCCCGCGCCCGCGACGAAAAGTTTCTGGCCGAAGCCCGTGCTACGCCCATAGCCGAGGGCCCCTTCACCCTGCCGGCGCTGCCCTACGCCTTCAATGCCCTGGAGCCCCACATCGATGCGCGCACTATGGAAATTCACCACGATGCCCACCACAAAACCTACGTCTCGAAGCTCAATGAAGCCGTAGTGGGCAAACCCCAGGAAAAGATGTCTCTGGCGGAGCTGCTGGCGTCGGCCAGCAAGCAGCCCGACGCGGTGCGCAACAACGCCGGCGGCCACTGGAATCACTCTATGTTCTGGCAGATACTGGCGGCCAAAGGCGGCGGGCAGCCCACCGGCTCTCTAGCCGCCGACCTCACCAAGACCTTCGGTTCTTATGAGAAGTTTCAGGAGGAATTTGCCAAAGCGGCCACGGGTCGGTTTGGCTCGGGCTGGGCATGGCTGAGCGTGGATAAGGCAGGCAAGCTGTTTATCTCCTCCACTCCTAACCAGGACAACCCGCTGATGGACTTGCCCGGCGTGCAGCGCGGCACACCTATTCTGGGCCTCGATGTGTGGGAGCATGCGTATTACCTGAAATACCAGAACAAGCGCCCCGATTATGTCAAGGCTTTCTGGAACGCGGTGAACTGGTCCGCAGTGGGCCAGCGCTACGACGCTGCCCGCAAAAGCTAGTAGGGGCGCCTTGCAGGCGCCCCTCGTTGTTTGGTTGCTGCCTCGTCACAACTGGGCTGACCCAAGCTGGCACGCGTCTGCGACGCGGCCGTTGCAGTGTCTGGCTGTGCCGTTTGGCTTTTCGCGTCGCAGACGCTACCCCAGTAGACACACGTCGCAGACGCACGCCGGCTCGTATCCCTCCTTAAACGATGGATGCCTGCGAGGTGCCTCCATGGGTATCGAGTAAGGCGAGCAAAGCGGTCTGGAACAGCTCTATTTCCGCGTTCGTGTTGTACGGGGCCAGGCCCAGCCGTATCCAGCCGCCCAACTCATTTACTTGCAGCTTATCCGCCATAGTAGAGGCGTAGAAGTGGCCGTCGGCGACGCACATATTGTAGTTGTCGGCAAACCAGGCCGCTGCCTTCCGGGAGTTGATGCCGTCAAGCGTAAAAGCCAGCGTGGGCGTTTTGCGCGTGCCGGTCGGGGCGCGATACAGGCGCACGGGGGGCAATTTTCGCAGGAATTCTTCCAGCCGCCAGGCCTGTTCCTGCTCCTGCTCCTCAATGGCGTACATGGCCGTGCGCAGACGTTCTTTGCGGGTAGTGCCCGTGCCCAGCGTTTGAATAAAATCCAGGGCTCCCAACAGGCCGGCAATGGCTTCATGATTCTGAGTGCCGGTTTCCAGCTTATCGGGGATGTAGGCGGGCGCGGGAGCCAGTTTGTAGACCAGTAGCTTCTCAAATAAAGCCGCCGACACCACCGCGATACCCAAATGCGGCCCGAAGAACTTATACGCCGAGCAGAACAGAATATCGGCCCCCAACGCCCGAAAATCAATAGCAAAGTGCGGCACGGCGTGCACCGCGTCCAAAACCACGAGGGCGTTTACGGCTTTGGCCCGCCTAATTATCTGCTCCACCGGCGTCACGGTACCTGTCACGTTCGACGACATATTCACGGCGACGAGCTTGGTTTTGGCGGTAATCAGCGTGTCCAGCTGGTCGAGCTCCAGGGTGTAGGTTTCGGGATTTACGGGAATAAATTTGACCACCGCGCCCTGGTCTTTGGCCAGCGTTACCCACGGATCTACGTTGGCCCGGTGGTCTATTTCGGTAACCACGATTTCATCGCCAGGCTGAATGAACGTGCTCAGGCCGCGGGCAATGGAAAAGGCCAGGGAAGTCATGTTTTGGCCAAAGGCCACTTCCTCGGGCTGGCAGCTCAGAAAATCGGCCATGCCGCGCCGCCCTTCTTCCAGCAGCTCATCGGTGGCGCGGCTGGTGCCGAACGTGCCGTGCAGGTTGGCCATGCCGCCCGTGATGTAGCTCATCATCGCGTCGAGGGCCTGCTGGGCCATCTGGGTGCCGCCGGGACCATCGAAAAAGATGTAGGGCTTTTGGTGAGAGTGGGCGCGAAGCGCCGGAAAGCAAGCCCGGATCGGGCCCATGGGGATTGGTAAAAGCGACATGCGAAAGGGAGGAATAAGGGGGAGCAAAGCGCCCTAAGATAGGCAGCGGCCAAGTGGTACTACGACTCCAACAGTCGTAGTACCACTCCGCTACCCCAAAAATTCGCGTATTCTTGCTGCTGCTGCTAACCTACCCAAATGCCGAAATCCTTACCTTCCGCCATGAAGCGTCCTCTTTTTACCCTGCTACTTCTCCTCTCCTGCGTGGCATCCCAAGCGCAGGCCTTCAAAACCGAAGAAATTGCACGCTGGCAGCAGCAAGCCAGGCAAGTGAACATCATCCGCGACAACTGGGGTATTCCGCACATCTATGGCAAAACCGACGCGGATGCCGTCTTCGGCCTGCTCTACGCCCAGTGCGAAGATGACTTTGCCCGCGTAGAGGAAAACTACCTCACCAACATCGGGCGTCTGGCGGAAGTGGAGGGCGAAACAGCCTTGTACAGTGACCTTCGCGCTAACCTTTTTCTGGACAGCACCCAAGCCATCAGCATTTACCAAAAAAGCCCCCCGTGGATGAAGGAGCTGCTGAACGCCTTCGCCGACGGCACCAACTACTACCTCTACACCCACCCCACTGTGAAGCCCAAGGTGCTCACGCGCTATCAGCCCTGGATGCCGCTGATGTTCAGTGAAGGCAGCATTGGCGGCAACATCAGCGTGGTGCCTTTGGAGCGGTTGAAGGCCTTTTACAGCCAGCGTAAATCGACTTCCTGGCAGCATCCTGACTTTGAGAAGCAGGACCGCGAGCCGGTTGGCTCCAATGGCTTTGCTATTGCGCCGGCCAAAAGCGCCAGCGGCCACGCCCTGCTGCTGATTAATCCGCACACCTCCTTCTATTTCCGGCCCGAAGTGCAGATGGTAAGTGAAGCTGGCCTAAATGCTTACGGAGCCGTTACCTGGGGACAGTTTTTTGTGTATCAGGGTTTTAATGAGAAATGCGGCTGGATGCACACCTCCAGCCAGGCCGATTCCATGGATGAGTACCTGGAAACCATTGAGGAGAAAAACGGCAAGCTGTATTACAAGGCTGGCAAAAAGCGCCGGCCGGTGCAGGTACAAAAAGTGTCGCTGGCCTATAAGCAAGGCAGCCAGATGCTGCGCAAGGAATTTACCACCTACCGCACCCACCATGGCCCCGTCGTGGGTCAGCAGGCCGATAACCAATGGGTGACGGTGCGCATGATGGACACGCCCCTGGAGGCCCTGGAGCAGTCGTACCTGCGCACGAAGGCCACTGATTACGCCAGCTTCAACGAGGTGATGAAGCTCAACGGCAATGCTACCAACAACACCGTTTTTGCCGACAGCAAAGGCAACATTGCCTACTGGCACGGCAACTTCATGCCCATCCGCGACCCCAAGTTCGATTGGAGCCGCCCTGTGGATGGCAGCAACCCCCAAACCGAGTGGAAAGGCCTGCACAAAGTAAATGAGCTGGTGCAGGTGCTTAACCCCGCCAGCGGCTGGATTCAAAACTGCAACTCCACACCCTTCACCGTATCTGGTACCAGCAGTCCGGCCAAGGATAAATATCCCACCTACATGGCTCCCGACGCGGAAAACTACCGCGGTATCAACGCCGTGCGCGTGCTCAGCCGCCGGAAAATGTACACGCTCGATACGCTCATTGCCGCCGCCAAAGACCCGTACCTGGCTGGTTTTGAAGAATTGATTCCGGCGCTGATAGCAGCCTATCAGACCCCGGCTGGCAAGGCTAGCACTTCATCGAAGGCGGTGCCGGAAGCCATAGAAGTTCTGCGTACCTGGGACAAGAAGTACAGCAAAACCTCCGTGGCCCAGACGCTGGCCATCTACTGGGCGGAGCGCATCCAGAAGCTGGCCCGCACCCGCGCCCTTCCCGATCAGCGCCTCGATAACCTTACTTTCACCGCTTTGGTCATTGAAAAGACGACGCCCCAGGAGAAAGTAACCGCCTTGGCCGAAACCCTCGACGAGCTGACCCGCAACTTTGGCACCTGGAAAATGCCCTGGGGCGAGGTAAACCGCTTCCAGCGCCTCACCGGCCAGATTCAGGAAGTGTATGATGACAGCAAGCCGAGCATTCCGGTGGCCTTCACCTCCTCAGCCTGGGGCTCGTTGGCGGCGTTCGGCGCGAAAGCGCAGCCCAACACCAAAAAGCGCTACGGCGACGTGGGCAACAGCTTTGTGGCCGTGGTCGAGTTCGGACCACGTATCAAGGCGCGCTCGGTGCTGGCTGGGGGGCAAAATAGCGACCCCAACTCGCCCCACTTCACTGATCAGGCGGCTATGTACAGCGACATGCAGTTTAAAGACGTGCAGTTTTACCCCGAAGATGTTCGCAAGAACGCCAAGAAAACCTACCACCCGGGTGAGTAGACGTCATTCGAAATCCTGAACAATGTAAAGCCGCCTATAGAAGTACAAGCATTTGTCTCGGTGCCTTATAGCAATGTAGCATAGGCTAGTTTTAGTGGCGGTAGCCCAGTGACAACCCTAGCTCGAGGGCCAACAACCGCCACGGGTTGGTGGTGGTGTCGACGTTAGAGCGCTCAAAATAGTAGGGAAAGGTGGTAGCCGCGTAGACCTGCAGCGCCACGCGGCGGCTCAACGTTGCCTGTCCTCCGAGTTGAATACGCGGCTCAATCCCCCACGCCTGGCTGCGAAACTCTTCCATAGGGGTCGTCGAATTCCGATCCCGGATCGTGCGGTGAACAGTCCCAAGGCCGAAGCCGGCGTACCACCCACTCAGCGGCTGCGCGGAGGAGCGGCCCAGATAATGGTTGGCGGTAACCTCGGTAGTCCAGTAGGTGGTGCGCAGGCGCCGGTAAAACCCCAGGTTGGAATAGCTGCGCCGGTAGCCGGAACCAACTTGTAGGCTCCATTCGGGCCGCAACTGCCACTCATAGCGGAGCTGAGGCACGGCTACCCGGCCCGTGGCCCCGCCAATGCGCGCACCTGCCTTCACCACTCGCCGGGAGGCAGCTAAGGTCGTATCGGCCAAAGTAGACGCTGCCGAATCTGTTACGGTGCCCGCCACGACCAGCCCGAGCAGTACGAAGCGCGGCCAGAGGATCTGAAGTGACATTGATAGAAGGGGCGCGGGGAGACGATCGGACATAATGGGCAGTGGTGAAGCAAGTGAGGAGAGGACAAGCAGTCGGTAAGCTAGACAGAAAGCATGAAGAAATAAGAGTAGGCGCTGCGGGCCAGCTTAGTTACAGCGACGGTCTGAACCTCAAGGGTATGAATCGCCAATAGGTAGTGCCTGCTGTGTTCAAAAACGGAAGATTATTGTTCAACAACGAGACTTCAATTATTGCGTCTCTACGCCGCCTTGCTGCTTCATCAGGCAACTCAAATAGCCAGCTTGGCCGGCATCTAAAGTAGGTGGCTTGCCAACTACGACCAGCGGTTTTAAGCCAAATCTGCACCGTAAGGCAGAAAATAATCTATGTAAACGATTGTGATAGTATTTCTTACCGATAGTAGCGCCTTCCAAAGTCAGCTTTTGCCTGCCTCCCTACGTTTATCTAGCTTCGAACCCACGTATCAACTCTTACCTCAACCCAACCTTATACTACCTAGAAAAGGAAAATCATGGCAGGAAAACTCAATGGAAAAGTAGCCCTCATTACGGGCGCAAGTGCCGGCATCGGCGAAGCCTGCGCACGGGCTCTGGCTGCCGAAGGAGCCAATTTGGTATTGACCGCCCGGCGCGACGAGCGGCTGGAGGCTCTGGCCGCAGAGCTGCGCCAGCTGGGCGTAGAAGTAGCGTTTGTAGCCGGCGACGCCCGCGACGAAGAAACCGCCCGCCGCACCGTGCAAGCCGCCACCGACTCATTCGGCCGCCTCGACATCCTGATAAACAACGCCGGCGCCGGCAACTACAAAAACCTAGTTGACACCAGCGCCGACGAATACGACGAGCTCATGGATACCAACATGCGCACGACTTTCCTTTTCACCCGCCACGCCGTGCCCGTGATGCAAAGCCAGAAATCGGGCACCATTCTGATGCTTTCCTCAATGGCGGGCGTGTATGGTTTCGCGGGCGAAGCTGTGTACTGCGCTACCAAGTTTGCGCAGGTAGGCTTTGCCCAGGCCCTGGATAAAGAGCTGCGGCCCGATGGTATTAAGGTAGGTGCCATTTGCCCCGGCGGCGTGAAAACCGAGTTTGCTTTGGGCAAAGGCCGCACCGAGGATAAAGTAGCGCAATCGGGCATGCTGGAGCCCGAAGACGTGGCCGGTGCCGTGCTGCTGGCTTGCACACAGTCGGCCAACTCGCGCATTATCGAGATTCAGATGCGCACCATGGACGAGGCGCTGACTTAGGTCTTAGCTTTCTAATTAATCCGCGAAAAAGCCCCCCAACGTGTGTTGGGGGGCTTTTTAATACCTTTTGAGTTTACAGGCCTTACTTCTTGGGGTGGGAAGTTGATTCAGAATGCCGCAACCATTGATACAAGCTGGCTATGTGGCTGAACAGCACAACCGGCACAATAAACGCGGGGAGCCACACAAACGGAAAGCGCAGCACCCCCACATTGGGCTGCTCAAAAGCAAGCTGTTGGACAAGCGTTGGGGCCGAGAGCAAAGCCAGCGTTACAATGATGGCCAGCAATACTAAGGCGGCTACGTTCCAGGCTATCAGTCCTCCCCTACTCAGCCGCTGATTGCGCCACAAGATTGCCACTACCGGAGCCGTTAGGCCCGAGAGAACATCGAAGTTGCGGCCGGAAAACGTCATCAGCTCGGGAATCAGGCGGTGAGTTGCCAGTCCGTACAAGCCAATCTCGACGCCCACCCGCACCACGCTGATGGCAGTCAGATCGGCAATGGGCAGGCGGGCCATACAGCGGCGTCCTTGCGGAGAAATAACGATGGCTAGAATGACGGCTACAACCGGCAAAAGTGCGCCCAGCACCAGGCGGGGGGGCAGCGCGTGCAAATTAGTTTGGTAAAAGCCCCCCAACGCCAACCCAGCCTGCACGGTCAGCCACACCACAACAATCAGCCAGTAATAGGTACCGGTGCCCCCGGCGCGTTGTATAGCCTGCGCCAACAACCACGCGGTAAAGGAAGTGCAGGCCACGAAAAGTACACTAAGCCAGGCCGGCACCGGTACATTCAAGTATTCCAGATTGACCGTTGGCATTTGGAAAGACCATTAGTTGCAGATATTAGCTAAAAATACAGCTCTGATTAAATAAAGCTGTTACTGCAACCTCATTGCGTGTTCAGGTAGCAACCGTCACATTTGCTGCACCTGCTGCCAGATGTCTTCCTCCACCGGAATGCCGTGCGCCAGATTATCCTGGCGGGTAGCAAACGACTGCTCACCGGGGTAGAAAACCTGCCCACCGGTTTCCGACGGCGCGCCGCTTTTGGTGTAGCTGAGAATTTCCTCAATCAGGGCCGCGTGCATGTTGGGCTGGTGCAACGCAATAAAGCACTGCGACACGCCCGCCTCGGTGCCCGAGCGCGTGATGGCCGCCGTGGAACGGCCGCCGCTGAGCGCCGTCAGCAGCACGTCAAGCACCAACGACAGGCCCGACCCTTTCCAGAAGCCGATGGGCAGGGCCCGCTCTGAGGCCAGAATATCGGCGGCGTTGGTCGTGAGCTTGCCTTGCTGGTCGTAGCCGCCGGGCACGGGCAGGGATTCCTGCCGGGTGGCGTAGGTGCTGAGCTTGCCATAGGAATACTGCGAAACAGCCATATCCAGCACGACGGGGGGCTTTTCGCCGCGTGGCACGGCAATCACCAGCGGATTGTTGCCCAGGCGCGCCTCCTTGCCGCCCCAGGGAGTGACATTGGCAATGGTGTTGGTGAAGCAGATGCCGATGCAGCCGGCTTCGGCGGCCTGCCAGCCGTAGGTGCCACCGCGCATCCAGTGGTTAGTGTTGCGCAGGGCTACGCAGCCAATGCCATGCTCCTTGGCCAGGAAAACAGCCCGCTCCATGCACACCCAGGCGCTGTACATGCCAGGGGCTAAGTTCCCGTCCCAGCGCTCCAGTGCCCCATTTTGCTCTACACATTCGGGCTCGGCGGCTGGGTGTATCAAGCCTTGCCGCACAGCCTGCGCAAAGGTCGGAAAACGGTTGAGGCCGTGGGTATACACGCCGTCGCGGCTATTCTGGGCAAATATGGTAGCGCAGTGTTCGGCTCTTTCTTCCGAAAAGGAGAGCGACAGCAGCACGCGCTTTAGCTCCTGCTGTAGCTGTGGGTAAGGAATGCGTAGGCTCATGGGGGGGTTTTTTTTGGTGATTAGCAACCACTTTTGGCGGCCTTCTGCTGCCCGTAAAGCAGCTTATCCTGCTTCCTAATTTTGGCTTCAATTAACGTGCTCTAGTTAGCAATACGCCTTTTCTTAATTTCCCACCCACTCTTCTTTCTGCTATCTTCTAGCTGGGCGGCGGGCCGATAGCGCCTCCGACAGAGAAATATTCCTCCCCGAATTGTGGTGCGGTACCCCGACAAGCGGCCGCGTTTTATCCTGGAGCCTATCTCCTCGATAGTAATACGGATAAAAAACGAAGCTGAAGTGTCTTAAAATCCGTAGTAGCTACCTGTCCCCGCTGTCGCGCCGACACGTTATACTCAGCAGATGTACGAACAGGCACCAGCGCCCTTTGCGCGTGGGGCCGTATTCCTTTCGATTGATGGCCAGAACCATTATTGTTTCCAACCGCCTGCCCACCAAAGTGCAGCGCACCGACGACGGCCTCACCTTTCAGCCCAGCGAAGGTGGGCTGGCTACCGGCCTGGGCTCTATTTATAGGGCCGATGATAATATCTGGGTGGGCTGGCCAGGCTTGTTTGTAGACGACCCCGCCGAGCAGCAGCACGTAGCCGACCAGCTCCGCAACGACAGCATGGCCCCCGTATTTCTGACCGAAACTGAAATCCGGGATTTTTACGAGGGCTTCAGCAACTCCACCCTCTGGCCCATTTTCCACTATTTCAACGAATACGCCACCTTCGAAGAAGCGCATTGGGAAGCCTACGTGGCCGCCAACGCGAAATTCTGCGAAGCCGTGCTGGCGCTGGCCGGCCCCGACGATACCATCTGGGTACATGATTATCAGCTGTTGCTCTTGCCCCAGATGCTGCGCCGCGCCCGGCCCCAGGCTACCATTGGCTTCTTTCTGCACATTCCGTTTCCCTCGTATGAGCTACTGCGGGTGCTGCCCTGGAGCACGGAGCTGCTGGAAGGCATGCTGGGAGCCGATCTGATTGGCTTCCATACCTTCTACTACATGCGCCATTTCCTGAGCGCGGTTTCCAACCTGCTGGGTCTGCCCAACCAGAATGGCCAGATTGAAACGCCCAGCCGCATGGTGCTCGTCGATGCCTTCCCGATGGGTATCGACTACGAGCGCTACGCGACGGCCGCCGCCTCCGAAGCTGCGCTGGCGCACATTCAGACGTTCCGTGAAGCCGTGCGTGGGGTGCGCATGATCCTGTCCATCGACCGCCTCGACTATACCAAGGGCATTGCCCAGCGTCTGCGGGCCTTTGAGGAGCTGCTCAAGCGCTACCCCGCGTGGCGCGAGCAGGTGAGCCTGCTGATGCTGGTGGTGCCCTCCCGCGACCAGGTGACGCAGTATCAGGCCTTGAAAGTGGAGGTGGATGAGCTGGTGGGTCGCATCAACGCCCAGTACGGCACCATCGCCTGGACTCCCATTCTGTACTTCTACCGCTCGCTGCCCTTCGACCAGCTGGTGGCGCTCTACCGGCTGGCCGACGTGGCACTGGTAACGCCCGTGCGCGACGGCATGAACCTAGTGGCCAAGGAATATATTGCCTGCAAAGCCGATCAGCACGGCGTGCTCATCCTCAGCGAGCGGGCCGGCGCGGCTCAGGAGCTCTCCGATGCGCTACTCATCAACCCCACCGCCACCAGCAAAGTGGCCGACGTACTGCACCAGGCGCTGACCATGCCGGAGGAAGAGCAGAAAAGCCGCATGAGCAGCTTGCAGGCCTTGGTGCGGCAGTACGACGTGTTTGCCTGGACGGAACTGTTTATGAACCGGTTGGCGTACAGTAAGATCAAGCAGCTCACGCTGGGCACCGACGCGCTCAATGCCGAGGCCAGCGCTCAGTTGCGGCACGACTTCCAAAAAGCCCCCCAGCGGTTGCTACTACTCGATTATGGTGGCACGCTAGTAGGCTTCCACAACAACCCCGAGCACGCGAAGCCCGACGAAGAGCTGCTCCAGCTGCTGCGCGCCCTCACTGCTAATTCCCACAACCGCGTCGTTATTATCAGCGGGCACGACCGACCTACCCTGGAAAACTGGCTGGGCCACCTTCGCCTCGACTTTATTGCCGAGCATGGCGTGTGGCTGCGGCGGGCGGGCGAAGAGTGGCACCTGTTTCGGCCAATGGAGTCGGCCTGGAAGCAGGGATTTCGGCCGTTGCTGGAGCAGTATGTCAGCCGCACTGCCGGCTCGTTCATTGAAGAGAAAGACTACTCCCTGGTGTGGCATTACCGCCGCGCCGATGCGGCCTTAGGCGAAGTGCGCTCGCGCGAATTGCTCAGCCACCTCAATTTTATGACTTCCAACACCGATTTGCAGGTACTGGAAGGCAATAAGGCGCTGGAAATAAAAACCATCGGCGTCACCAAAGGCACCGCCGCCCAGCGCTGGCTCACGCCCGATACCGCCGACTTTATCCTAGCTATCGGCGACGACCGCACCGACGAAGACATCTTCCGGGCTTTACCCTCCGACGCTTATAGCGTGAAAGTGGGCGGCGGCACCCACTCCGCGGCCCGCTATTCCGTGGGCGGCGTTTCGGATGCGCGCAAGCTGCTCGCCGAGCTCAACGAGGTAGAAGCCAACCGCCCCGACGTACCCGTAGCTCAGTCTACCACTATGTAAAGTTGCTCGTTATGAGGCAGGTCTCCTTTTCTGCCAAAAAAGCCCGTCAACACTAGCTGGGGGGCTTTTTTAGGAACCACTAAATCATAACCGCCCATTCCAGCCTTTTTTGACAGCAACGATGCCAGGGCTTGTCTGATGGATGCAACGGCTGCGAAAGGGCATAAAAAAAGGCATCCCACCCGGAATGCCCTTTTCAAATCCCAAGGTTGAAGACAAAGTCCCACCCCTACTCCAACCTGGGTTAGCCTACCAAAACCGACGCCGCCACTGACCGTGTTGACCTCGTTCCAGAGACTAATACTGTTGGTGACAGCTTGATGCGCTGTTACTCACGAATAACCTTTTTGAAGCATAAGCCTCAATTGTGAGGGCAATTTAGAAAAAACTCAGCAATAACTCAAGTATCTACCTTAGATATTTATGGGACAAATATAAAAACCCGTACTTTTATTAAAAGAGACCCTATAAAACAAGGCCCTCCTGATATCATAACATAAGCTTAATGAGGAAGTTCTCGCAGGGCTCGTTGTAGCGTAGCTCCGTCTTCTTTTTCT
>NZ_FWWW01000104.1 GCF_900176135.1 Hymenobacter roseosalivarius DSM 11622
ACGGACCTAAAACGTAAAAAACCGACCCCCCAACGAACGTAGGTCGGTGGGGCTTTTTTATGGCCTATAACCAGGCAGCCTATTTACTCTTGCGTTCCTCTTCCTCCAGATGCTCCATAAGTGTGCGGCACAACTCCTGCATTTTGGCGGCCATTACTTTGTCGTTGGTGGCAGTAGTAATGCTTTCTGCCATTGCGCCGATGGTATCAACATAGAAGCGCTTCATTTCATCAACGGGCATTTCCTTCGTCCAAAGGTCAATTTTCATGGTACCCCGTTCATCACGGTCCCAGAGAGCGATGTTGATGGCTTTGGCGAAATGAATATCAGGACCAGCATCAGTAGCCTGCCAGCTGATGGCCTCCGGCACTTTCTGGTCGTCGAGGGCAATACTAAAGCGAATTTCGGATTTCTTCATTGCTTGAATTGCTAAATGGCTGTGGGTTAAATGACTGATCGTTTTAGCCGCATCGGTGTCAGCAAAACGATCAACCATTTAACCCACAGCCATTCAACTATTTAAATTTAAACGTAGTTGTTCAGCATTACCGGCATCACCAGCATCAGAATGCTTTCGTTCTCGTCGGCAGTAGTCGGCATGAGCAGGCCGGCGCGGTTGGGCGTGCTCAACTCCAAAGTAATTTCTTCCGAGTCAATATTGGAGAGCATTTCGGCCAGAAAGCGGGCATTGAAGCCTATTTCCATGTCCTCGCCCTCGTATTGGCAAGCCAGACGCTCGCTGGCTTCGTTGCTGAAGTCCAGATCCTCGGCCGAAACCGTTAGCTCAGAGCCCGCCAGACGCAGGCGCACCTGATGGGTGGTTTTATTCGAATAAATCGAAATACGCTTCACCGAGTTCAGGAAGTCGGCGCGGCTGATGATCAGACGGTTAGGGTTGCTGACCGGAATTACGTTTTCGTAGTCCGGATAGCGCTCATCAATCAGGCGGCACACGAGGCGCATCTGGTTGAAGCTAAAAAAAGCGTTGGAGCTGTTGAATTCCACTTTTACCGTGGTAGCTTCCGAAGGCAAGGCACTCTTAAGCAGATTGAAAGCCTTGCGCGGGATAATCAGATTAGCCGATTGACCAGCACCTACGTCCAAGCGGCGGTAGCGCAACAGGCGGTGCCCGTCGGTGGCTACGAAGGTGGCCTGGTTATCAGCCAATTGCACCAATATACCCGTCATAGCGGGGCGCAGCTCGTCGGTACTTACGGCGAAGATGGTTTTGTTGATAGCCCGTGCCAACGACGTCGACGGCATTTCAATCGGGGTTGAGCCTTTCACCACCGGCACGCGCGGGAAATCGGTGGCATTCTCGCCAGCCAACTTGTAGCGGCCATTAGCAGAGCTAATTTCGATGGTATACGTTTCCTCGTCCAGCGTAAACGTCACGGGCTGGTCGGGCAGGTTCTTAAGCGTGTCGAGCAGAATGCGGGCCGGCGCGGCAATGCGACCCGTTTCGCGGGCTTCAACCGGCAGTTCGGTTATCATGCTGGTCTCCAGATCAGAGGCCGTAATGGTCAGCTTGCCGTCCTCAATCTCGAAAAGAAAATTCTCCAGAATGGGCACTACGGGGTTGTTCGTGACTACGCCATTAATGCTCTGGAGTTGCTTGAGCAAGGCAGAGGACGAGACAATGAATTTCATATAGTGGGGGTTCGGCCAGGGTTGGGGGAAGGCGACAAAGATAGGAAACACACCCGGCTTTGCCAGCGCTAGCAGAAGGGAATAACCAAAGCAACACGCCAGGATTTTGGACCAACCTTAAGTGCCGCGAAAACCTCGAAACTTTCGCTGGTTTATCATGCCTTCTCACTTATCATACAGGTAGTCGTGGCTATAAAAGGATGCGCATAAATACCTAGTTCGGTTCGCCACTACGTGAATAATCCTTTAGTGACCAAGAGCGACTATGTATTGCACGAAATTCGCTAATGTTGATCTGATCAAAGACCAGACTGCTACATAATTCTATGTCGACCGTTACCCTGCACCATTTAGTTTATCAAAGTACCACTACCCTTCCCATGGGTGACCAGGAGTTGAAAACCTTATTAAAGCAGTCGCGCGACTGGAATGCGCAGCACCAGCTAACCGGCGTATTGCTTTACAGTGAGCATAATATCATGCAGGTATTAGAAGGCCCCAAAGACGAGGTGTTTTATATCTTCAATAAGATTGAGCAGGATATTCGTCACCGCAACGTGACAAGACTAGCTGACGGTGAGATTCAGCAGCGCAACTTCTCTCAGTGGTCAATGGGCTTCAAGGCCGTAGCGTCGAGTGAATTTCAGCATCTGGCGGGCTACCTGAACATTAACCAAGCTGATTTTTTGCCCCCCACGCCTGCGCAAAACGACGCGTCATTGCATTCGCTCTTGGCCTCGTTTGTTGCTGATGACGTTATTCGGTTTTAAACGACGCGTAGCGCCGTTTGCGCTGCCATGCTCTCAAGCCTCCGAATACGCCCAACAACACCAGCGGGGCACCCACATTAATGAGCTGCCAGCGGCGGCGCTGCTCCGTTATTTTCACTTTATCCAACGGTCTTAGCGTAATCTGCTTGCTGCGAACGGCGATGAGGCCGGTTTCGTCGAGCATATAATCGACGGCATTCAGGGCTAGTTCGCGGTTGGCAAATTCGGTATTAGCAAGGCGGTCGAAGCCGAGGCGGAAGGGCTGGCCAGTTTTAGGATCCAGCTCGCTGCGCACAAAGTCGCCATCGCCGATGATTAACACTTTTCCGGGACGGGCATTGGCTGCGGTAGCCGGTTGAAACTGCGTCGTGCCCGGCTGAGCACGATTAGCGAACAGTGAGCGAAATTGCCCCTCCAGCAAGTAACCCACCGGCTTAAAGCTTTCACGGTACAGCTTGGCATTTGGCTCCATGCGGGCGTCGTTCAGATTGACGGGCACCGGCGAGGGCAACACGCGGGTATAACGCGAGGTGAACAGCAACGGCGTTTTGCGAATGCCAACGGCCTTTACCGTATCAATGGTGCTCACGAACTTAGTGTAGACCGCGTCGAGGTTGCGGGTAATGGGATGTGGGCTAAATTGATTAATGAGCGGATAAAACTGCCAGGGCATAGGCTCGACGGTGGGCTGGTCGCCGGTGGTACCCGTCACGAGTGGAATGACCCCGGAGTTCAGGTCAAGCACCAGATCAGGATTGACGCGAGCACCGTACTTAAACAGCAGGTCTTCCAAGTTCAGCTGATACGGAAAAGCCAGCATGCCGCCGCGGGCCGCGCTGTCGAGGTTGACGCGCATGGCATCCACGAAAAAGAGGGCTTTGCCTCCCTGAGTGATGAACTGGTCGAGCTTAAACTTTTCGATTTCGGTGTAGGCTTGCTCGGGTTTGGCCACAATCACCGCGTCGAGGGTACGCAGGTTGGGTACGGCGGCTAGATTGACGCGGTACACATCGTAGTATTCCTGCAACGAGCCGATAAGGTCGCCGGCCTGGGCGTTGGTCAGCTCGCCGTGGCCTTCGACTACGCCAATGATCTTGCGGCGACCGGGGGACAATTTGCGGATGCTGCTGGCCAGCTCATACTCCAGACCCTCAATGCTCTGATTCAGGCGCACGTCGGAGGAAGCCGTTTGATTGCCGCGCAACAGTAGCACCTGCTTTTCCCGGGGACCAACAGCCACGCTGGCCCAGGGGAAGATGATTTTCTCGACCCGCTTGCCGTTCTCAGTAGCCGCCAGATTGGTAGGGCGCAGGCCTTTTTTAATCAGCGTTTCATAGTACTCGCTGCGGGCTTTTTCGGAGCTGGCAGCCGAAGGATCGACGAATACGTAGCGCAGATTTGCCCCCCCGTACACCTGCATTTCATTCAGAGTCTCGCGTACGGCCTGTTGGAGGCGGCGGAAAGCGGGCGGAAAATCACCATCCAGATACACGGTGACCGTCACCGGCTCCGGCAGATTTTGCAGGAGCTGTTTGGTGGCCGGCGACATGGTATAGCGCTTTTCTTCCGTCAGATCGAGGCGAAAAAAGAGCCGCTGGCCGATGAAGTTGAAGAGCAAAAGCAGCCCAATGATCAGCAGGAATCTGATTAGATCGCGGCGCTTGCGGGAAGGTTGAATTGGTGGTTCGGGCATATTCTAACGCGGACCCCACCCCAACCCCTCCCCAAAAGGGAGGGGTTCTAGAATGCTAGTTTAAACTAGCATTCTAGAATAAAGGAAGGAATCATTTTTAAGCTATGAATTAGGGCTAGAGGCCCTCCCTTTTGGGGAGGAGGTTGGGGTGGGGTTACCAATTGCGGCTTTGCAGAACCAGCCGCGTGGCTAAAAGCAGCCCGGCCATTAAGCTAAAAAAATACGTCAGGTCGCGGGAGTCGATAAGGCCCTTGCTGATGTCGCGGTAGTGAGCGGCAATCCCAAGCTGGCTTATATAGTAGGCGGGGCTGCCTTCAAAAACTGAAGCAAGTGAATCAAAGCCGGAGTACACCAAAAAGCAGCCTACGACGGCCACTAAAAAGGCAATAATCTGGTCGCGGGTAATGGCGGAAGCAAATACGCCCATCGCCACAAACACCCCGGCCAACAACGTCAGCCCTAGATAAGAACCTACCGTAGCCGCCGAATCGATGTTGCCTTCGGGGTTACCAAGCTGATACACTGAATAGTAATAGAGCAGCGTGGGCACCAAAGCCAGCAGCGTGAGCAGCAGACAAGCCAGAAATTTGCCCCCTAGAATCTGGCCATCGGTGAGCGGACGGGTGAGCAGCAGCTCGATGGTGCCCGCCTTTTTCTCCTCGGCAAACGTGCGCATGGTGATGGCCGGAATCAGGAACAGAAAAATCCAGGGGGCGATATTAAACAGGGTTTGCAAGTCAGCGTAGCCGTAGTCCAGCACGCTGCTATCCGGAAATACCCACACGAACAGCCCGGTAGCTACCAGAAAAACACCCATCACCACGTAGGCGACTGGCGAGCTAAGAAAGGCATTGAATTCTTTGCGAAGAATAGCAAACATGTATTCGATGGATTGATTTGATAAAAGCCTGTCAGCAAGAATCACACTATAAGACAGACCTTTAGGTTTACTTCGTCAGGCTCTGGAACACCTGCTCCAATGATTGCTCTTCCTGCCGCAGCCCCAGTAGCACCCAACCTTCCTGCGCCGCGAGGCGCGAAATTGCCCCCCGGACATCGGCGCCCGCGCTGGCTCGGATGTGGTACATGTTCTGGGGGGCAATTTCGACGCTCGTAATACCAGGTAACGCTCGCAATGGAGCGGGGTCGATGGCTTGCTCGAACTCGGCGCGGATAAGCGTATCACCAGCAGCGCGGGCACCTAGCTCGCTCACGGAGCTATCGGCTACTAGCTGTCCACGGTTGATAATGACGACGCGGGTGCAAAGTGCTGTGACTTCGGGCAGAATGTGGGTAGAGAAAATCACCGTCTTGTTTTCGCCCAATTCCCGAATAAGCGTGCGGATTTCGCCGATCTGGTTGGGGTCGAGGCCAGTGGTGGGCTCGTCGAGGATGAGTACGCCAGGGTCGTGAATGAGAGCCTGAGCCAAACCTACGCGCTGCCGGTAGCCTTTCGATAAGGCACCAATTTGCTTGTTCTGCTCTCGGCCAAGCCCTACCCTATCTACCATAGCCGCTACGCGGCGGCGGCGGTCGCCTCCTTTTAGGCCATGCACGGAGCCAATAAATTCGAGGTACTCATGCACATACATATCTAGATAAAGTGGGTTATGCTCAGGCAGATAGCCCACCTGGCGGCGCACTTCCAACGGCTCAGCCAGCACATCATGGCCCGCTACGCGTACGGTGCCCGCGCTGGGGGGCAAATAGCCGGTCGCAATCTTCATGGTCGTGGACTTGCCTGCACCATTCGGGCCCAGGAAACCCAGAATCTCGCCTTTACCCACCGAGAATGAAATGTCATTCACGGCCGCCTGGGTGCCGAAGTTTTTGGTTAGGTTTTGTATCTCAACCATAAAATATAGCGCTACAACCTACTTTTTTGGCTGTAATGGCCGCATTTCCAGATCCACGATGTGGAAATTAAAGGGAGTTTGCAGCGTATAAATAATTGTGTCGGCAATATCCTGGGGCTGCATCATGTGCTCATTAGCATCGGTGCCGGGGATATCGTCGAAGAAATTGGTCTGCACCGAGCCCGGATACAGACAGGTGACCTTGATACCATCAGTGCGCACTTCCTTGAATAAGGACTGCGAAAAGCCCCGCACCGCGAACTTGGAGGCACAATAGCCCGCCATCTTCTCGATACCCGTAGTGCCGGCGATGGACGAAATATTCACGATATGACCAAGCTGCTGGCGCTTCATAGCGGGCAACACGGCCTGGCAGCAGTAAAACGTGCCGTGTACATTCGTATCAAACATGGTGTGCCAGTCGTCGGCCGCAAAGCCATCAACCGGACCAGCAATGCCCAGGCCGGCGTTATTCACCAGCACATGCACTTCGGCACCGAGCTGTTGAATGGTATTGGCAAAAGCGGCCTGCACGCTGGCTTGTTTGCGTACATCGCACTCGAAAAAGTGGAAACGCTCATGCTGTAAGTCCGTCGGGCGGGTGCGGCCCCAGCCGGCCACTATTGCGCCTTGCGCCAGCAGCGCCTCAGCCGTGGCCAGGCCAATGCCTTTGCTGACGCCCGTTAGAATAGCTACCTTGCCAGTCAGGTCCATAGTTTGGTGATGTTGCGAGTGAATAGTTGGTTGCAAGTTAGCTGCCTCAAACGGCTTTTTAGCAGTTGGGCCAGTCTGTTGGTGTTTATACCCTGGCTGGCGGGCTGCGCGAAAGACCACGAAGGTGATTGTTTTAAAAGTACCGGCAGCATTGTAACCGAGCGGCGGGCGCTGTCACCCTTTCAGGACTTAGTCACCTATACTAACGTAGACGTGACGCTGGTGCAGGATGCCACCGCCACCGAGCCCTACGCCGAAGTACGAACGGGCAAAAACCTCCAGGAGGATATTGAGCTGACCGTGGAAAACGGGCGGCTTACGGTTCGCAATACGAGCCGCTGCAACTGGGTGCGCCGCTACGATACGCCTCGTGAAGTAACCTTACACGTCTCCGGCATCCGCGACATTGCGCTGCTGGGCGCGGGTAACATCCGCACGGGCAGCAGCTTCCGCGCCGATACCGTCTTCTTTCACCTCGTAGGTGCCGGCGACTACGATCTCGACCTGACCAGTGATATTATCTATCTGGATATGTACGAGCTGGGTGACGTACGGCTGCGCGGTACCGCCGAAGAGCTGAGCCTGACCGTGGGTGGGCTTGGTTCACTGCGCGCTACCGAACTGCAAACCAAACGCTGCTTTTTTGAGCTTACCCGCAGCAGCGATGGCAATGCTTACGTATCAGCTTCCGACATCGTAGGCGGCCTTCATGCCGGTACCGGCACCTTGTATTACAGCGGCGACCCTACTACTGACATTCGGATTACCAGCAAGGGCAAAGCCGTAAAATCGCAGTAACTCCTGCTTATAGCTCAGGCAGTTATATATCACCTAACTGAGGACGAATCAGCAACTCCTCCACCACCGCCTGGGGCGATAAGGAGTACGCTCCAAAAATAGCTTCCGCTACATCTTCGGCCTTAATAAACCGCTCGGGGGGCAAATCTACCCCTTCCCAGCTGGCCGTGAGCGTGGCACCCGGCAGTACCGCCGTCACCCGAATACTCTGCTCTTTCAACTCTTCACGTAGGGCTTTCGTCAGGCCCAATAAGGCAAACTTCGCTACGCTATATGCCCCGCCGCTGGGGTAAGCCCGCAGGCTGGCCACCGAGCACATCGTGAAAATATGCCCCCCACGCTGCGCTAACATACTGGGCAGCAGGGCGCGGGTTACGTCGTAGGTGCTGTACAGGTTTACGTCAATCATATGGCGCAGCACCGACCCGTCATCCATATCATCCTGCAGGCGACCAGGAGTAAATGCCCCTGTGTTATTAACCAACACCTCAATTTTGCCCCCCAGCGCCAGCACGAAATCGGTAAAGCGTCGGGTATCAGCAGGTTGACTGAGGTTGGCGGATACTGTGTACAGTTCGCTGCCGGGAGTTTCCTGTTCCAAGTCGGTTGCGAGTGTAACTAGATCGGCCGCTGAGCGGGCACAAGTGACCACCGCGAACCCAGCCCGCGCGAAGCGCATGACCACGGCCCGCCCTATTCCCTTCGTTCCGCCGGTAACAATGATATATTTTTGCATTCCTTTACTCGTTGAGTTCGTTTTTACGTAGGGTTACCAAACACGGGCCGAGCATTTTCAAGGCGCAGCTGTTTGCTCTGCAAGTTCCTGTATTTCTCCCTTCCCTCTTCCGCTATATGGTCAAAAACTTCGGCGAGTTTCTGCTTTTCATTCAAAGTATGGTTACGCGGACCGAGCGCCTGAAAACGCTCTGGCAACGTACCCTCGAAGAATCCGTGATTATCGGCTTCGACTCGATTTTTATTGTCGCGATTGTCAGTGCGTTTATTGGGGCTGTTACGTGCGTCCAGATCTCCTATAATCTGGTTAGCCCGCTCATCCCGAAATCGACTATCGGCTTTATGGTGCGCGAAATGACCATCCTGGAGTTGGCGCCCACCATCACCAGCATCGTGCTGGCGGGGAAGGTTGGTTCCAGCATCGCGGGCGGCTTAGGCACTATGCGTATCACCGAGCAGGTAGCAGCCCTGGAAGTAATGGGTATCAACTCTGCTTCCTACCTGGTGCTCCCGCGTATCGTGGCCGCTATTCTAATGTTTCCGCTGCTGGTTATTCTGGCCATGATGCTTTCGATTTTGGGCGGGTACTTAGCAGGTACGCTTACCGGCGCGATTTCAGCACAGGAATATATTGAAGGGCTGCGGACTGATTTTATTCCTTATAACATCACCTTCGCGCTGATTAAGTCAGTTGTATTTGCCTTCCTGGTATCAGCCATTTCATCGTATAAAGGCTATTTTACCACAGGTGGCGCACTGGAAGTAGGTGCAGCCAGCACCGGGGCCGTAAACAACTCTATTATTGCTATTCTGCTGGCTGACTTCGTGTTAGCAGCGTTACTTCTGTAAATGATTGCGTAGTTGAATGGCTGAAAGGTGATTGTTCTGATATCCAAAGGACAGCCTGTTAGCTATTCACCCTTCAGCCATTTGATCATTCAGCCATTTATTCCCATGATTGAAATTCATAATGTCCAGAAATCCTTTAATGGCAACCAGGTGCTAAAGGGTATCACCTGCACGTTTGAGACGGGCAAGTGTAATCTATTGCTTGGCGGCTCAGGTACTGGCAAAAGCGTGCTGTTGCAGTGCATTGTAGGCCTGATGCAGCCCGACATCGGCAGCATCACCTACGATGGCAGCGTATTCACCAACAATAAGGTGCAGATCAGGCAGGAAATCCGGCGCAAAATCGGGATGCTGTTTCAGGGCTCGGCGTTGTTCGACTCGATGACGGTGTACGAAAACACGGAGTTCCCGCTGAAAATGCTCACACCTGAGATGACCAAAGAGGAGCGCCGCGACCGGGTGGAGTTCTGCCTGAAGCGCGTCGGCCTCGAAAACGCAGGCAACAAAATGCCCGCTGAAATCAGCGGTGGCATGAAGAAGCGCGTAGGTATTGCCCGCGCCATCGCGCCTAACTGTACCTATTTATTTTGCGACGAGCCCAACTCCGGCCTCGATCCGCTCACCAGCCTCAAAATTGACGAGCTGATTCACGAAATCACCCACGAGTACAACATCACCACCGCCATCATTACCCACGACATGAACTCAGTGGTGGAAATCGGCGACCACATTATCTTTCTGCACAAAGGCCAGAAGCTGTGGGATGGCAACAAAGAAGAAATCCTTAATGCCCAGGTTCCTGAACTAAAGGAATTTATCTTCAGTAGCAGCCTAGTTCGAGCCGCCAAAAAAGTGGACGACGAATCGGAAGGTGGCCTCTCAGCCATTACAGATAGTACAAATAGCCAATCGGCTGGCTCTTAGTTCAAGAGAGTATCACCAGCAAAAAGCCCCCCAGAAGTAGCTCTGGGGGGCTTTTTACTGTCAGCAATTTCAAGCCTTTTGGTCAAGTAAGCCTGTTAGGTGAGCCAGGTGGTGCTGGCCGTGCCAGGCATAGAGCACCAGCGCCTGATCGAGCGTATACTCTCTATCGTTTCCGGGGTGATAAAATGTGCTCTGCCATTGTGCTTCGGTCAGGTGATGGAGCAGCACCGTCCAGCGGGTGTGTAATGCTTCCAGCAGCGTCAGCGAAACGGTGATGGGCGTTGCCTCCACGTCGGGCAGTTCGGCCCAGGCCTGCTCATCGTAGGGCCGCACGGTGGGCCTTTCTTCCGTAAGCGCCAAGCGAAAACGCGTGTAACAGTTAAGGTGCGAATCGGCCAGGTGGTGAATGACTTGCCGGCCCGTCCAGCCACCGGGACGGTATGGCTTCAGCAAACCTTCCCCACCTATTTGGCGAGCTACATCCGTAAGTTGGGCCGGCAGTTGCTCAATCTGCTGGATCAAAGCCGCGCGCTCAGTGGCGGAAAGTGGGCCGGGTGGCAGCGTCGGGTGGCCGATGGGGTAGCGAAGGTCGGGACTGGGGGGCATTTTTGGGTAGTTAATTGACGGGTAGACGGCACAAAAAAGCCTTCCATGCAAGGAAGGCTTTCTTTCTAAAACGGCCAAAAACTTAGCCGTTGCGCTTGTTTAGCTCATCGCGGATTTTGGCGGCTTTTTCGTAATCTTCTTTCTCCAGTGCCTGGGCCAGCATCTTGGTCAGTTCGTCCAGCGACACCTGACCACTGGGGTCGCGGGGGCTGGGCGTGGCCGCTGGCGTGCCGCTGTTGTCGTCATCATCATCGTCCTCGTCATCGTCGTCAGAAGTTTCTTCGGCGCTTTCATCGAGGTCACTCAGGATAATGCCGGCTTCGCTGAGCACACTTTCCACGGTGAAAATCGGTACGCCAAAACGCAGGCCGATAGCAATAGCGTCGCTGGGCCGGGCGTCGATTTCGAAGTTAGTGGCCCCATCGGAGCACACTATTTTCGAATAGAATACTCCTTCTTTCAAATCCGAAATCAATACCTCGATAATAGCCACATGCACATGCTCGGCAAATGACTTAAACAAATCATGGGTAAGAGGACGATTAGGACTGATTTTTTCTATTTGAATCGCAATGCTCTGCGCCTCAAACATGCCAATGATAATAGGCAAACGGCGGTTGCCGGTTTTTTCGCCCAGGATAAGAGCAAAAGAACCCGACTGGGATTGGCTGGATGACAGGCCGAGGATTTCGAGCTGAATTTTCTTCACAAGCGATTAAGCTGATTTAAGGTGTGTCGATTTGTGCTTACTATAGTAATAATCAATAAGTTACTGCCTAGAATCAAAACTAAGACATTAACATAAGGAAACTCAACTTAGCAACACATTAATTCAACTCTTTAACGGCCTGAGTTAGTTTGGGTAGTACGTCGAATACGTCGCCAACGATGCCATAATCGGCCGCTTTAAAGAACGGTGCTTCCGGATCTTTGTTGATAACGACGATAACTTTTGAAGAGTTTACGCCCGCCAGGTGCTGAATAGCGCCCGAAATACCACAGGCAATATACAAGTTAGGTGACACCGTGATACCTGTCTGGCCTACGTGCTCGTGGTGAGGGCGCCAATCGACGTCGGACACCGGCTTGGAGCAAGCCGTAGCCGCACCCAACGCCTTAGCTAAGTCTTCAATCAGATTCCAGTTTTCGGGACCTTTCATGCCCCGGCCTCCAGATACTACTTTATCGGCTTCAGGTAGCAGGATGCCACCGGCTTGCTCCTGCATAATTACTTGCTTAGGGGCGTCGGCGAAGTCGGCATCGGCGAGTTGGGCCGAGAACTGCTCTACGGTGGCGGTTTGGCCGGCGTTGTGCAGGGGCTCCATCGAGTTTTTCTTCACGGCAATAATCTTCCGCTCGCCGCTCAGGACTACGTCAGAGAAGGCTTTGCCGGAGAAAGCCCCGCGCTTCACTACAAATTGCCCCCCATCGGTTTTAGGCAGCTCTACTACGTTGGTAGCCAAGCTGGCTTGCAGGCGCACCGACAGGCGCGAGCCTACGGCGGTGCCAATATTGGAGTTAGCCAGTACAATAATCTGCGCACTTTCCTGCTGAGCCGCGGCGGCAATCAGCTTGGTGTAAGCACCGTTTACGAAATCCTTCAGGCGGGAATCGTTATCGTACAATACTTTGCTGATGCCCTGCTCGCCGAGACTGGCCAAGTTGGCTTCAGTTGCCTCGCCTACGGCCACGGCCGTAGCCGTCGTGCCGAGCATCTGGGCTACCTGGCTCCCGTAGGAAGCCACTTCCAGCGAGGACTTTTTCACCTCACCGTTATCACACTCAACTACAACTAGAACAGACATATTTTTTCAGTTAACAATTAACAATGAGCAATTAACAAGTAAAGACCAACTACAATGTTCAGCCGCTTTTTAATCTCTAAGCTGCGAATTGCTCACTGTTAATTGATCATTGTTAATTGACTTAGATGACCTTGGCTTCGTTGCGCAGCAGCTTGATCAGGTCGCCGGCCGACTCGGCAGGAATGAGCTTGACACCCTGCTTTTTGGGGGGCAAGGCGTACTCGGTAACCTGAGTGCGAGGCGCTTCGCCGGTTGGCTCTACTACTTTCAAGGGCTTAGTCCGGGCCGTCATGATGCCGCGCATGTTGGGGATGCGGGGCTCACACATAGGCTCTTGACACGAAACCACAAAGGGCCCCGATACCTCTACTATTTCTTTGCCGCCTTCTATCTCACGTTCCAATGTAGCAGTGTTCCCTTCTAGGTCGAGCTTCATAGCGGGCGCTACGGTCGGGATACCGAGCAGCTCGCCCACCATGCCGTGTACCTGGAAGCCGTTGTAATCAATGCTTTCTTTACCCATCAGGATAATGTCGTAGCCGCCATCTTTAGCAGCAGCAGCAATTTGCTGGGCCACGAAAAAGGCGTCGGTAGGCTTGGCATTTACGCGGATAGCGTCGTCGGCACCGATGGCCAGGGCTTTGCGAATATTGGGTTCAGTATCGGCTTCGCCTACGTTAAGCACCGTCACGTTACCGCCGAGCTTTTCCTTCAACTCAATGGCGCGGGTGAGGGCATATTCATCCCAGGGATTAATCACGAACTGCACTCCAGCCTTGTTCAACTCCTTATTATCAGGAGTAAAGGTAATTTTGGTGGTCGTGTCGGGCACGTTGCTGATACAAACGAGAAACTTCATCGAAGGTGCTTATATGGACAGATAACTACGGGAAAGCCCCTAATTTCGGGCGAAGATACAGAAAACTCCTGCCCCATGGAAACCGCACCCAACCGTTTACAGCAACTCCTGGCCTTCTACGCCGACGACCCCAACGACGCGTTTACGATTTATGCGCTGGCCACCGAAT
Source organism: Hymenobacter roseosalivarius DSM 11622 (assembly GCF_900176135.1). Taxonomy (GTDB): domain Bacteria; phylum Bacteroidota; class Bacteroidia; order Cytophagales; family Hymenobacteraceae; genus Hymenobacter; species Hymenobacter roseosalivarius. The sequence continues at coordinate 13,429 of NZ_FWWW01000104.1, forward strand.
ATCGGCCTACGGAGCCGTTACGGGCTATGAAATTTTACCAAACGCTATTGGATGAACATCCTGACTATGTGGGTACTTACTACCACGCGGGCAAGCTGCTGGAGCAACTAGAAAAGCCGGAAGAGGCCGAAAAAGTTTACCGTCGAGGTTTGCAGGTGAGCCGGAAAGCTGGACAGATGCACGCCGCCAGCGAGTTGCAACAAGCGCTTAATCAGCTACTTGGTCTGGACTACGAGGACGAATGAGCCACTCAGGCGCGTGAGCTAAGCATTAAATTGCGGGCCGCTTCTACGGCCGCTCTAGCATTGGGTGCGTAAGCATCCGCCCCAATACTGCGCCATAGCGCCGGATCGGTGTTGAAAGGCTCCCCTCCTACCATCACAAATACGCGTTCAGCGCCGCTGGTAGCATGTTTGGCGCTAATGAGCTGGCGCAGAATACCAACATGATGGGCCATGGAAGCCCCAATTACGAGCAGATCTACTTTGAACCCAACCACTGCTTGCCAGATACCATCGGTAGGCGTATTGGCCCCCAGGAAAAAAGGTGTCCAGCCGTCAAATTCCAGAAAGTCGGATACCATCCGCACGGGCACGCTATGCAGGTCGCCGGATACGGTAGTGGCCACGAAGCTAAAACCGTTGGAAGGAGCGACTTGCAGATAGGGCTGCAACATGGCCATAGCCAGCTCAGTAGCCGCCGTGCAATAATGCTCCTGCGCCACACTGATTTCGCCCTTGTGCCAGCGCGAACCTAGTTCCCACTGCACCGGCATGAATACGTGCTCATACAACAGCCGTACATCAGTGCCACGCTTAACTTCTGTCTTTAGTAAGTTGATAGCCTCCGTACGCTGCCCATCCAGCAGGTATGTCAAGTAAGAGGTGGCTAAGTGCTTCAGCGGTGACTCATGAAGAGACGATGCAGGCGGTGCCGGGGTCACTACTGCCATCGGCTGCTCCAGTTCTTTAAAAGCCGCGCTCAGATGCCCAGCCGCCGCGATGTACTCCGTAATGGGCAGGCGCTGGGCTAGCACCTGTTTGAGGGCCGTTAGCTGCTGGGTCAACTCCTGATCGTGCGCTGGTTCGGGGGGCTGGCGGCGAGCATGTGTCAGGTGGGCTTCAAACAGCCCGCCACTATCCATCAACACGGCATTGACTAAAGCCGTCAGGTGGCTTTGCAACTCCTGCTCCAACGATTTTTGCCCCCCAGCCTCACCTAACATACTGGGTGCCTGCTGACAGTATAGCGCCGCGGCCTCCTCGGTTATGCTCTCGGCTTGCTGGTGGATAGCCTCAACCGTACGTTGCTGTTTCAAATTCATTTCTAACTCCTCTATTCGTTAGCACACGATTGTAAGTCAGTATGTTCTCTCGATACTTATGATAGTACCTAAAAGCTTTCTCGAGCGAAAAAGCGCCTGCTTACTTTGCTGCTTCCGTTTACTCTGAACCAGGCTGGCTGGTTTCACTTATTATACTCTACTCCCGTGCTTCTTTTCTGATAGCGAGCTATATAGGCTTGTATAAAATCAGGGCCTAAAGCTATAGCCGTAACGACACATTGCAAAGCATCCAGTCTTCCCAGTACCGCCCAGAATGCTGCGTACAGCAGTAGAGGAGCTATGTTTTCTAAGAATTATGCCGCTTACCCGACTTCCGCAGGCAAGTAGTCCACCTGGGCAGGACTGAACTTTCCCCGGCGGCCTGGTGTCCCCTGGGTCATGCGTAAAATCGCTCTACTAACCATTGGCGGGCTACTGCTCGCCGCGCCGGGCCGCCTTCTGGCCCAAACTGTTGATCCCACTTTCAACGCCGATGCGCCCTTCGTGCGCAATATCCGCCCCGACCGGCCCGGCCGTACCATTACGACCAATATGGTGCCCTTGGGTCAGGTGCAGGTAGATGCGGGCACTAACCGATTTGAGCCCGCCGACGCTACTGGTTTTGGCCCGACTCGCACCCTATCCGGGGCCACGCTACGGATTGGATTGCCCAGCCATATCGAGTTGCGCCTCACGCAGGGCTACCTCCACCCTACCGACAGGCTCGCTGCCGTGCCCTCAAGGGCTGCGGAGGGTGATTTTGAAGCACCCGTTCCCTCCACAACCTTACCCGGTGGTTTTGCGCCCCTGACCGTAGGTGCCAAGTTTTTGGCTTCAACGGTGCCTAATGGCCGCTCACAAGTGGTCCTGCTGGGCGAACTGACGTTGCGTAACGGCGATGCTTCTTTCCCCGATAAGGTATTGGAGCCCGGTGCCCGCCTGCTCATATCGCAGCAGCTGGGGCAGCGCTACGGTCTGGAAGCCAACGTTGGATTCCGGCAGCGGGGCTTTCGCGCCGCCGATTCGAAGCTGGGCACTTATCTCGGCACGTTGGCCTTAAATGGCCCGCTGGGGGGCAATTTTGGCTTCTTTGTCGAAACGTATACCACCTGGCAGCGCGAGTCTGAGTTGGCCCCTGGCGCTACCGTTGGCCTTTATTGGCGGCCATTACCCAACCTGCGTCTCGATCTGAATGCCGGCCAGGGCTTCACCAGCACCGCTGAGGGCTTCTTGGTGGGAGCAGGTTTAAGTGTGCGTTTGCCGAAGTAAAGCAAGCTTCGCCAGCACTTGTTCATAATAAGGAAGGGCCAATGAGACGCATAATTGCGTCTCATTGGCCCTTCCTTATTATGCATATTCTTCAGTCAGCTTAGCCTTTATGGGCGCTGTCCTACACTGGCCGGCTCGATACGCGTAGGCGTCTGCTCGCCGGCTATAATCCCGACAGCGCTGCGCGCAATGGCCGAAATTATGGCTGTCATGTTGGTCATATTAAGACTTTCAACTTCGTCATCTACTGTATGATAAAGCTTATCTGTCGGAATCTGGTCGCTGCTGATGGTGTGAGCGGGAACGCCTAAGCGGGCCAGGGTAGCATTGTCGGAGCGGTAAAACAGATTTTGCTCGGGGTACGGGTCAGGCTCGAAGCGGAAGGGTGTGCCTGCCAGATTTTGCTGGAGCAGCTTCCCAAAGTCGGAGCGCTCGTAGCCGGTGATGAAAGCGGTTTTGGGGCCAAATTTCGCTTCCTTACCGATCATTTCAATGTTGAACATAGCCGCTACTTTCTGTGGATCAATCTGCTGGGAAAAGTATTTCGAGCCAAAGCCGCCGATTTCCTCCGCCGTGAAAGCCACGAATACCAACGTCCGCTGATTCTTCTTTTTCTTCTTGAAATGCTCGGCCAGCGCTACTACGGCCGTCGTGCCGCTGGCATCGTCATCGGCACCATTGGCGATGGAGTCGCCGGCCACGGCGGGCATTGTACCGATGTGATCGTAATGCCCGGAGAAAACAACCATTTCAGCGGCCCGCGCTTTGTCTTTGGCCTGGCCGGGCAATACACCTACCACGTTGCGCAGTTCCACCGCCTTGATAGTAGTAGTAGCCATAGCAGCAAACTTGACGGGAGCAGGCGGCGCGGCAGCCAGCACAAATACGCTGGCGTACGGCTTCGGCTCCTCCCCTCGCATGCTGCCGTGGCTCATGTAACCAGCCACCTGCCCGAACCACTGCGCATGAGCCGGATCGACAAGTATCAGGGTATTGGCGGCGGGCTGGAGCAAAGCCCCCATTTCCTGGCGCACATTGGCTTGGGGCCCAATTACAACCACTTGCGGCGGGGTGGCATCCTCGCTCGTCCAGCTAAGTGTCGGGAGCCCCGAGGCAACCAGGATATTTTCGGGCGCAACGGCCGTGCCATTCAGCGTTACGCTGGTAGCACCGCCGCGCACTTCATAGGCCGGAAATACTTGCTCATAGGTGGGTAAGCCCGGCATCTTTTCGAGCCCGATCCGATCAAACTCGGCGGCCAGAAATCTGGCCGCCTGCAGGCCGCCCGGCTGACCAGATGCCCGACCTTTCATATCATCGGCCGCCAGCATGCGGATAATGCGCTCTACGGTCGCCTCCTTGATGGGCGGGCCCTTCTTTTTCTGTGCTTCAACTACTTGGCTTATGCACGCCAACCCGATGAGCAGGACAATTTTTTTCATGGCTCAAGGTAGGAATTTTGTCCTATGACAAAACCAAGGATACTCTTTCGCTTATAGCTGTTTAGAAATTCATGAGGCATGACTTCCTAAACAGCTTGATAAATAAAAAAGCCTCCCAGACATGTCTGGGAGGCTTTTTTGCAATCATACTTTGCTATAAGCTATTTGGCTGGCAGCGCGGGCAAGGTATTGAGCCAAGGTATAAGCGCCACAAAATCCGCTTCGGTACGCAGGGCAGGGCGCTTCTTTAGCTCTACCTGAATCTGAGCGGCGTGCTCCGGCAAAGCTGCCTGCAGGGCCTTTGAGTTAAGTTTAAGCGGCTGTAGGCGACCATCGGCCGTGCGGATGTAATAGTCGGTCTGGTCGAGCAGCTCATCGTAGCGACGGTCGGCGCTGTAAGCCCCGGAGTAGCTGGCTTTTTGCAGGGTTTTACGCTGAAGCTTAAGGAAGCTGTAATTGCCCGGCGCTAACACCTCAAAATACTCCCGCCGCAGCACCGGATCAGGCGCATCGTAGAAGCGCTGAAAGGCCCGCGGCTGAGTCCGGGTTGGGTCACGCAGCACGAAGCCCTCGATCTTATTCATATCCACATACGTGGAATCTTTGGGACCGCGCAGCATCAGGAGCAAGCGCTGGTTAGCATCGTACTTTAGCTTGGTTTCTGGCAGGTGCACCTTCGAGGCAAGCTGAATAGTGCCAGGCACCCAGGCTGCTACTAAATACGGGGTGCCGCGCACCCCTTCGTAGCGATTGTCGAAGCTGATAGCAGCCGAACCATTGACCAACGACTTCAGATTTTCCTGTGCTGCATTACCCGAGCTGATAACGGTGCTTTGGGCGTGCACTTGCAAGCTTATACTAGCAGCAGCAATAAGAAAAGGACGTAAGAGGTTCATGTAGGGATACAAGAGTGGATAAGAAATGCTACAACTTCGAAAATATATGCAATTTTCAGAATAGAAGCCGTACGCAGCGCTTTAAGTTGGTTATTACCCAAGTGTTAATACAAGGTCGTCAGCGTTTACTAAGGTTCCTTCGCCCAGGTGCAGGCTTTGGACGGTGGAGTCGTTGGGGGCGGTAATGGTGGTTTCCATTTTCATGGCCTCGATGATGAAAAGCGGCGTGTTGCGTTTCACGGCTTCGCCGTCTTTTACCAGCACTTTGGAGAGCATCCCCTGCAAGGGTGCCCCGACCTGGAGGGGGTTGGCCTTGTCGGTTTTCTGGTTGCGTATGGTCTTGACTTCCACTGACTTATCGCGCACTTCCAGGTTGCGGGTCTGGCCGTTGAAGGAGAAGAAAATGGTGCGGTTGCCGTCGTCGTTCACGTTGCCCACCGAGCGCAGTTTCACAATCACTGACTTACCACGGGCAATGTCGATGATGGTTTCTTCACCCGGCTTCAGGCCGTAGAAAAACACCCGCGTCGGAATCAGCGACACGTCGCCGAACTGCTGCACGTGCGCCCAGTACTGCTCGAACACCTTCGGGTAGAGCAGGTAGGAAAGCAGGTCCGTAAACTTGGTCTGGGGTCCAAACTTGGTTTGAAACGCCGCCCACTCCTTATCAAAGTCGATGGGTGCGAGGTGCTCGTTGGGCCGGTCGGTGAAGGGCTTCTCATCCTTGAGAATGAGCTTTTGCAACTCTGCGGGCCACCCGCCTTCCGGCTGGCCGATGTCGCCCCGGAACAGGCTCTGCACCGACTCCGGGAACGACAGGCTCTCCCCTTTTTCCAGCACGTCCTGGGTGGTCAGGTTGTTGGTAACCAGATACAAGGCCATGTCGCCGACCACTTTTGAGGAGGGTGTCACTTTCACGATGTCGCCGAAGAGCTGGTTTACGTCGGCGAAGGTCTGCTTTACCTGCTCAAACTTGTCGCCCAGACCCAGCGCCGCCGCCTGGGGCCGCAGGTTGGAATATTGCCCCCCCGGTATCTCGTGCTGAAACACCTCTGACGTGCCCGCCTTCAGGCCCGACTCGAACGGATAATAATACTCGCGCACGGTTTCCCAGTAGTTGGAAAACTCATTCAGGCTGCGCTGATCGAACTCCCGGTGCCGGGGCGTGCCGCGCAGCATCTCCACGACGGAGTTAAAATTGGGCTGCGAAGTCAGGCCCGATAAGGAGCCCAGCGCCACGTCAATCACATCAACATCTGCTTCAATTGCCTTTAGATAAGTGGCTGCCTGCAAGGATGATGTATCGTGGGTATGCAGATGAATCGGCAAGCTGATGGTAGCCCGCAATCCTTGAATCAGCTCGGTGGCGGCGTAGGGCTTGAGCAGGCCGGCCATGTCCTTGATGCACAAAATATGCGCGCCGGCATCTTCAATTTGCTTGGCTAAGCGCAGGTAATAATCGAGGTTGTACTTCGTGCGCTTAGGGTCAAGCAGGTCGCCGGTGTAGCAGATGCTGGCCTCAGCCAGGCCCTGGGTTTTGTTGCGCACGAAACCGATGCAGGACTCCATGCCGGGCATCCAGTTCAGGGAATCGAAGATGCGGAACACGTCCACGCCAGTTTCCCAGGCCTGCTGCACAAAGCGCTCGGTGAGGTTATCCGGGTAGGCCTTATAGCCCACGCCATTTGCCCCCCGGATCAGCATTTGCAGCAGAATATTGGGCACCGCCGCCCTGATTTTCGCCAGTCGCTCCCACGGGTCTTCATGCAGAAAGCGCAGGGCCACGTCGAAGGTCGCCCCGCCCCATACTTCCATCGAGAAGGTCTGGGGGTGCATCTTGGCGTAGTGCTCGGCCACTTTCAGCATATCGAAGGTGCGCATACGCGTGGCCAGCAGGCTCTGGTGGGCGTCGCGGAACGTAGTGTCGCAGTAGTGAATGGGCTTATCGGCACGCAGCCACTGGGCAAAGCCCTCGGGGCCCAGCTCGGTCAGCCTGTCCTTGGTGCCGGGCTGGTAGGGCGCGGTGGTGTCGGCGGCCGGTATTTTGGGCTTGCGCAGCTCGCGGCTGGGGTCGAGCAGGTTTTTCACGTCGGGGTTGCCGTTCACGATGACGTCGCTTATGTAGGCCAATACCTTGGTGCCGCGGTCCTGACGGGGCTTGTACTGAAACAGCTCGGGGTGGTCTTTAATGAAGTCCACGTTGGCCCGCCCGCTCACGAACTCGGGGTTAGCAATGATATTTTGCAGAAACTGAATGTTGGTCTGCACCCCGCGAATGCGGAATTCGTCCAGCGTGCGGGCCATTTTCGAGGCTGCGCCTTCCAGCGTGGGTGCGTGGGCCGACACTTTCACCAGCAGCGAATCGAAGAAGGGCGACACCTTCACGCCCTGGTACACCGAGCCTTGGTCCAGGCGAATGCCGAAGCCGCCCGCCGAGCGGTAAGCCACGATGGTGCCGTAGTCGGGCTTGAAGTCGTTTTCGGGGTCTTCGGTGGTGATGCGGCACTGAATGGCAAAGCCGGTTTTGAGCGGTTTGGCTCCCGGCTCCAGTCCTATCTCGGGGGAAGCGAGCTTGTAGCCGGCAGCGATGTAGAGCTGGGTTTTAATCAGATCGATGCCGGTAATCATCTCCGTGACGGTGTGCTCGACCTGAATGCGCGGATTGACCTCGATAAAGTAGATACGGTCCAGCTCCGGGTTCACCAGAAATTCGACCGTGCCCACGTTGTTGTAGTTCACGGCTCGGCCCAGGCGCAGGGCGTACTCGTACAGCAGATGGCGCTGATGATCAGCCAGATCCAGGGCAGGCGCGATTTCGACTACCTTCTGAAAGCGGCGCTGCACGGAGCAGTCGCGCTCGTAGAGGTGGGTGATGTTGCCATAGTTGTCGGCTACCAGCTGTACCTCAATGTGCTTGGGCCGCTCCACGAATCTCTCCAGAAATACCGTGTCGTCACCAAAGGCTTTCAGGGCCTCATTGCGGGCCTCAAAAAAGCCTTTTTCCAGCTGGTCATCGTCCCGGATAACGCGCATCCCGCGCCCGCCGCCGCCCGAAGCTGCCTTCAGCATCAGGGGGTAGCCAATGCGGTGGGCCTCGCTCAGCGCTACTTCCAAGTCGGTTAGGTCAGCCTCGCTGCTTTCGATAATGGGCACCTGGCACTGCACGGCCACGCGCTTGGCGGCCACCTTGTCGCCGAGGGCTTCCATCACCTCGGGCCGGGGGCCGACGAAAATGACGCCCTCTTCCTGGCAGCGTCGGGCCAGCGTAGCATTCTCGGCCAGAAAGCCGTAGCCAGGGTGGATGGCGTCGGCCCCGTTCTCTTTGGCCGTACGCAGAATGGCTTCAATGTCCAGATATGGCTTCAGCGGCTCCTCGTCGTGGCCGATCTGGTAGGCCTCGTCGGCCTTGTAGCGGTGCAGGGAATAGCGGTCTTCGTAGGTGTACACGGCAACCGTGGGGATGCCCAACTCGGTGGCGGCGCGCAGCACGCGGATAGCAATTTCGCCCCGGTTGGCAACGAGCAGCTTTTTGATGTTCATAGTCTGGCGAGAGAGTTGAAAGCAGAAGGGAGTTTGGGCGAAGCTAGACAAAAGCCGGGCAAGCCGCGAATTTTTGCTAAACTCCACCTATTCGCAGAAGTAGCCCGCTAAGTTGCGTGTACGGCAAAGCCACATCCTTAAGATACCAGCTGGTCACGAAAAACGTGGTGCGGACCTCGGTCCACGCCACGTTTTTCCTTCTAAATGCACCTGCAAATCAGCGTCCCGGCTTACGCTACCCTGGCTACCTGGCCTGGCGCACGGAGCTGGCCCCGCTCGCCCGACTGCTCAGCACGCGGGCACTGCCCCGGTAGCGAATGCTGCTGGCCCCCGAGGCATTAGAGGTCAGCTCCCCGTCCACGGACACCTCCACCTCGCTGGCTCCCGAGGCGCCAATTTGGGCATTGCGGCTTTGTAGCGCGTACGCCTCATACTCACTGCCTCCGCTGACGCTCACCTGCTGGCGGTCGGCCTGCCCGGAGAGCTTCACGTCGCTGGCCCCAGAGCAGTTGACTACCAGGCTCTTCGCCTTGATGCTGAGCACCATATCACTGGCCCCGCTGGTTTGCAGCTTTAGCTCATCCGCCACCCAGGCCGACTCGCCCTTCACCGACGACGCGCCGCTGACCGTCACCGCCCGCAGCCTGGGACTGGTGATGTACACGTTGACTTTGTCGCTCCCACCGCCCAGCAGCTCTCGCCAGTTGATGCCTTTGGCCCGGTAAATCTTCAGCACGCCGCCCTGCACCTCCGTCACCAGGTACTGCTGCCCTTCTTCGGCGGTTTCTACCACCACGGTCGGCGCGTTGCCCTGGCGGAGAAATATGTTTACTGCTCCGCTAGCGCTTACCGCTTCAAAGTTGCCCACTTTACGGGTCTGCTTGATTTGGGCAAAGGCGGAAGCGTGCAGCACACATACCGTTAAAAGGAGAAAAAGGACTTTCAACTGAGTCGAGGTTTTCATGGTGGTAAAAGGTTAGTGAGGAGTTGCTTTAGCAGATGGGAGAAGCGCCGCAAGGGTTGCTTAGAGACGACGGAAAATAACCGTCTGAAGGCATCTTAAGCTGTCCCCCTTTCGGCGGGAAAAATATTTTTGGATGCCTGCAACTTCAGGTAGCGGGGATGGCTCATCCCTAAGTTGTTTCTGCCCGCTGCTTTGCCCCAAGCAGCGGCCATTCGCGCCGCTCAAAGCTCCCGCGCCATGCCTGCCCGAGGCAAGGGGCAAGGTATGAGTTGACCTTTTCAAGAATTTAACTTACTACTATACAGCAATTTATACTATCTATTCCTAGTAACCAATAGACTACCGCTTGTTAAGCTATCAGGTCATCAGGCCGGCAGGAGATGTGCTTTTGCCGGCCTGATTTATTTTTTTGTGGTGCAGGCTAGCATCATGGTAATCGAGGGCCGCGCAAACCTTGGCCGCCTGGTTCAGTTGTCAGGAAGCCTTTCTCACCTGAACCACTCGCATGGATTTCGCCCAAAAAAACATTCTTATTGTCGGTGCCTCGTCAGGCATCGGGCTGGCTACGGCTAAGCTGCTGCACGGCCTGGGAGCCCAGTTGTTTACCGCTTCCCGCCACCTCTCGCCCGAGCTGGCGGAACTGCATACCACCCACCTGGAGCTCGACGCTACCCAGCCCCTCTCTCCCACCGCTTTCGACGCGCTGCCCGATACCCTGCACGGCTTCGTGTACTGCCCCGGCAGCATCAAGCTGCGCCCCTTCGAGCGGATTCCGCTGGATGATTTCCGGGCCGATTTTGAGCTGAACGTGCTGGGCGCCGTGCAGCTATTGCAGCCCCTGATGAAGCGGCTGAAAAAGGCCGAAGGCGCGTCGGTGGTGCTCTTCAGCACGGTGGCCGCCACCACGGGCATGAGCTTCCACGCCAGCATCGCTACCGCCAAAGCCGCCCTGGAAGGCCTTACCCGCGCCCTGGCCGCCGAATTTGCCCCCCAGAACATCCGCGTAAACGCCGTAGCGCCGTCGCTGACCAACACCCCGCTGGCGGCACCGCTGCTCAACACCCCTGAGAAAGCCGAAGGCGGGGCCAAACGCCACCCCTTGCAGCGCATCGGTCAGCCCGAGGATTTGGCCTACATGGCATCCTTCCTGCTCTCCGACCACGGCAGTTTTATTACCGGCCAGGTAATGCCCGTGGATGGCGGCATGGGACGGCTGAAATAGTGAGGTGGTGAAATAGTGAGTTTGATGTTCTGGCGGCGCAGACCACATAAGAACTGTAGCAGTAAGAACAACAAACTCACCACTCACCACCTCACCATTCACCACCTAACCTTTCTCCTATGAAAATCACGCTTTTCTGGCACCGGCGCGACATTCGTCTGCACGACAACGCGGGCCTGGCCGCAGCCCTGCAAAGCGGCTACCCGGTGGTACCGCTGTTCATTTATGACCGCGACATCCTGGATTTGCTCCCCAGCCGCCGCGATGCCCGCGTCACGTTTATCTACCAGCAGGTGGAAGGGCTGGCAGCCCGCACGGAAGTGGCGGGGGGCAATTTTCTGGCGCTGTATGGCCGGCCGCTGGAGGTGTTTGCGCAGCTGCTGAGTAAGCACGAAATAGCGGCCGTGTACACCAACGAGGACTATGAGCCCTATGCCAGGGAGCGTGACCCGGCCGTAGCAGCGCTGTGCGCGCGGCACGGAGCGGAGTTTCGGGCCTTCAAAGACCAGGTCATTTTTGCCAAAGACGAGATTCAAACCAAGTCGGGCACCGTGCCCAAGGTATTTGGCGCTTACCAGAAAGCCTGGCTGGCCGCCCTGCGCGACGAGCAGTTGCAGCAGCACCCCTCGGCCGACCTATTCACCGCCACCAACCTGCACCGCCTGCCCAACGCGCCCGCCCGCCCGACCTTGCCGGAAATGGGCTTCGAGCCCTTCGAGCAGTTCGTGCCCGCCGCCGAATTGCCCCCCGAAGCCTTGGTGCGTGACTATCACCTCACCCGCAACCAGCCCGGCCTGGTGAACAGCAGCACCCGGCGCTCGGTGCATCTGCGCTTCGGGACGCTGAGCGTGCGGGAGCTGATGCGGCAAGCCAAAGAATTGAACCCCAAGCTATTGGCAGAACTGATCTGGCGCGATTTCTTTATGATGCTGCTCTGGCACTACCCCTTCACGGCCACCGAGAGCTACGATCCAAGGCTGCGCCGGGTGCCTTACCGCAATAACGAGGAGGAGTTTCAGGCCTGGTGCGAGGGCCGCACGGGCTATCCGCTGGTGGATGCCGGAATGCGCGAGCTGAACGCGACCGGCTACCTGCCTAACCGCGCCCGCATCGCGGCGGCGGGCTTTCTGGTGAAGCACCTGCTCATCGACTGGCGCTGGGGCGACCGGTATTTTGCCGATAAGCTGCTCGACTACGACATGGCCCAGAACGTGGGCAATTGGCAGTGGATGGCCGGCACCGGGGCCGTAGCCGCGCCCTGGTTTCGGGTGTATAGTCCGCAGAGTCAACTGGACACGTACGATCCGGAGTTGACTTATGTAAAAAAATGGGTGCCCGAAGTTGGCAGCGACGCTTATCCCAACCCGATTGTCGACCACAAATTCGCGCGGCAGCGGGCCATTGACACCCTGCGGGCGGCGTACCGCCAGGCCGAGTAAGAGGATTGGTGCGGCGAGTGGACCTACGACTTTTTTCCTCGTAGGTCCACTCTCGTTGAGCGACGCGCGCATAAACAGTTATCAGCAACTATAGTGGACCTACGAAGCCCGCCGGGCAATTCGTAGGTCCACACCGCCGCTTTACCTCAACTTTACCGAGCCTTTTGCTGTTGTACCTGCACTATGGAAAACACGGAAAAGGACCGCATCAAGCAGGCTTATCTGGCTTACGTGCTGGATAAAAACAGCCCCCCAACCTCGGTATTTAAGCTCACCAAAAAGCTAAACATCCCGGAAGCTGATTTCTACCGCTTCTACCCCAACTTCGCGGCCATCGACAGGGAGCTGTGGGCTGACTTTGGCCGTCAGGCGCGCGAGAAAGCAGCGTTGGAGCCCGTGTGGCAGGAATACGGTGCCCGCGAGAAGCTGCTGGCTTTCTATTACACCTTACTGGAAATTCTGAAGCAGAACCGCAGCTATGCGCTCATGGCCCTGCGCCGCTCTATGCCGCGCGTGCCGGGCGTCACGCCCCGCGTACTCGACGATTTTCGGACTGAGTTCACCATATTTATCGAAAGCCTGCTGCGCGACGGTCGCCGTACCGACGAAATTGCCCCCCGCCGGCTGATTCAGGATGGCTACCCGCGCTTCTTCTGGACGCAGGCGCTGTTCGTGCTCGGCTTCTTTGCCAAAGACGAAAGCCTCAACTTCGAGCGCACCGACGCGGCCGTGGAAAAAGCCGTCACCCTCAGCTTCGACCTGGTGGGCCGCAACTCCTTCGACTCGGCTCTCGACTTCACCCGCTTTCTGTTGCACCAGCGTCGCTAATGGCGGAATCCATGGATAATTTGCCCCCCACTCCGCTGGTGGCGGGCGAGGGCACGGCCAGCCGGCAGCTCGACTCGCTGCCGACAACCAAAGTGGCGCGGGCGGCGCGCTTCGCCAAATCGGGGCTGAAAGTGGGTGCCAACTACGTGAAGCACTACGCCCGCCGCTCGGTGGGGGCCGCCAGCACCGAGGCCGATTTGCACGCGGCCAACGCTGCCGAGCTATACGGCACGCTGAGCGAGATGAAAGGCTCGGTGCTGAAGGTGGCTCAAATGCTGGCTCTGGAAAAAAAGTTACTGCCCCCCGCCTACGCCGACCAGTTTGCCCAGGCCCAATACCAGACGCCCCCGCTGTCTGGGCCCCTTATCCTCAAGACGTTCCGGGATGCATTTGGCCAGTCACCCTCAACGCTGTTCGCCGAGTTTGACGTGAATGCCCGGCAGGCCGCCAGCATCGGCCAGGTCCATTATGCCTTGTCCAAAGCAGAAAAACGCCCCCTGGCTGTGAAGGTGCAGTACCCCGGCGTGGCCGACAGCATCCGCTCCGATATTCGGCTGGTGAAGCCCATTGCCTTGCGCGTGCTGGGGCTGGATGAGGCTCAGGTGCGGCCGTATCTGGAGGAAGTGGAAATGCGCCTGCTCGAAGAAACCGACTACGCGCTGGAGCTGCGGCGCGGCACCGAAATAGCCGCCAGCTGCACCCACTTGCCGCATCTGGAGTTTGCCCACTACTACCCCGAGCTGTCCGCGGCCCGCATCCTGACGATGGACTGGTTGCCGGGTCAGCATTTGAAAGAGTTTCTGGCCACGAATCCCGGCCCGGAAGTTCGTAACCAGTTGGGGCAGGCGCTCTGGGACTTTTATATGTTTCAGCTCAATATGCTGCGGCGCGTCCATGCCGATCCGCACCCCGGCAACTTTCTGCTGCGGGCCGAGAACGGCGGCACGGTAGGCGTGCTGGACTTTGGCTGCGTCAAGGAAATTCCGGCCGACGTGCAGCGCCTGTTCAACGCCCTGCTGGCCCCCGAAACCCTGGCCGACGAAGCCCGCCTCACCGCCCTGCTCGACGAAACCGGTATCCTGCGCCCCACCGACTCCGCCGACCGCCGCGCCCTCTACGCACGCACCCTGCGCGCCTCGCTGGAGCTGGTGGGCCGCCCCTTCCGGCAAGTAACGTTCGACTTCGGCGACCCCGCCTACATGGCGTCGCTTTATGCCTTAGGCGATGATCTGATGCAGGAGCCCGAGCTGCGCCAGCAGCGGGAACCCCGCGGCTCCGAGCATTTTATTTATCTGAACCGGACGTACGTGGGCCTCTATGCCCTGCTGATGGAGCTGGGCGCGCACATTCGCACGCAGTAGCCGGCGTGGTACTACGACAAAAAAAGTCGTAGTACCACGCTGTGCGCTGACCGCTGTGCCCCTGCCAAACTATTTGCCGCCTGCCTGGTTAGTGCATCCTGACGAAAGGTTAACTCGTGTAGCAACACACATTTGACCCCTTCGTCAGGACTCGCTTATTTCTCCCTCTTTTTTCCCTGTTCCCATCTCCATGAAAAAATTCTGGACCCTTTGCGCCGCGCTGCTCAGCGTGGCCACGGCTGCCTCCGCTCAGACCACAATGAGCTGCTGCACCAAGCCGGCCGCCGGCCAGGCCGCCACCGAAACCTTCGCCATGCTGGCTTCCAACACGGATTTCTCCGGGGGCCACGATGCGCCGCTGCCTTACACCTACCACGGCGAAGGGGCGATGGTCAAGTTCAAGACTGCCGACGGCCAAACTGGTCAGGGCTTTGAAATTAAGAGCGCGACGCCTTCCAAAAAGTATCTGTTCGTGATTCACGAGTGGTGGGGCCTGAATGACTACATCAAGAAGGAAGCGGCCACCTTCGCCCGTGAGCTGCCGGGCGTCAATGTCATCGCCCTCGACTTATACGATGGAAAGGTAGCCACCACGCCCGACGAGGCCGGCAAATACATGCAGGCCGTGAAGACGGACCGGGCCCAGAATATCATTCGTGGGGCCATGCAGTACGCGGGCCAGGACGCACAGTTTGCGTCGGTGGGCTGGTGCTTTGGTGGCGGCTGGTCGTTGCAGACGGCTTGGCTGGCCGGCCCTAAGGCCGTGGGCAGCGTCGTGTACTACGGGATGCCGGAGAAAGACGTAGCCAAGCTGAAAACGCTGAATACGGACGTGTTGGGCATTTTTGCCAGCGAAGACAAGTGGATTAACCCCGAAGTGGTAGCGCAGTTCCAGAAGGACATGGCCGCCGCCAAGAAGAAGGTGACCATCAAGAGCTACACCGCCGACCACGCCTTTGCCAACCCCTCCAACCCTAAATACAACGAAAAATTCGCCGCCGACGCCCACGCGGCTACTGTGGCGTATCTGCGCAAGAGCTTCAAGCTGAAAGCGTAACTGCTTTTGCGTAAAAAAGCCCCCTGGATTCATCTCTGGGGGGCTTTTTTTGTGCGCTTTGGTGAGAGGCGAAAGTTTCGGGTCGGGTTATGCCGGCTTCAGTTGCCAGCTATCCGCGAGCAAGGCCGCCATTTCGGCGACGCTGGCCGTGAGCTGCTCCCAGGAATTGAGCACGAAGTACTGCTCTTGGAACCGCTCTTCCGAATACGGCGTGGCCAGCACCGTCGCCAGCTCAAACGCGGGCCGGGCCGTCTCATCGTGGACGCAGTGGTGAATCTCGCCGGCCGACGACACCAGGCCGGCCCCGTAGATGCGGGGCTTGCCATCTTCCTGCACCAGCCCAAACTGCACCGTAAACCCATACAAGCGCCGTAGCCGCACCAAAGCGGGCGCATCATGGCGGTGCTGCCGCCCCACGATACCCAGAAAGTGCAGAAAATCGGCAAAGGCAGGATCGGTGAGCAGCGGAGCGTGCCCGAATACGTCGTGAAACAGGTCGGGCGTCTGCACGAAGTCGAAGTGCTCCATGGGCCGCAACTGGGTGACGGCCGGAAACTTACGCTCCGCCAGGGCAGCAAAAAAGGCGGCATCATCCACGGCCGCAGGTACGGCTACCAGTTCCCAGCTGGTGAGCCGCTGCAACTGCTCGTTCACGGCCTCGAAGCGCGGAATGGCGTTGCGCTGGAAGTCGAGGCGGGCGAGGCCGGCCCCAAACGCGGCGGCGGCCCGCTTGTGCAACAGGGCTGTCTGGCGGTCGAATAATACCTTCCAGACGAGCTGGTCCTGAGTCGTGTACTGGTCGTAAGCTTGCTCAAACATAGCGGCAGAGTGGTATTGGGCACAAAAAAAGCCCGATTCCTGGCGGAGTCGGGCTTGAGGTTTTCGGGGTTGGAGGTGGTTCTTACCTTCCGTTCCGGCCATGCAGCTCGACTCCGCCCTTATCGGGGCGATTCACGGTCGGCAGAATGCATTTGGTGGATAGCAAGAACATGGGGCCAAATATAGAAAATTGAGTTAATAAGTTGTACACCTTCTATTGAACTTATTTTCAGACAGATACTGGGAATTGTCAGCAATAGCTCTGGGGGGCTTTTTTACTCAAATGAATATTTCATTATAGCCAGCAGTAAGCTCAGCGCTAGTAAAAACTACTGCTTGCCATTCAATTCGTAGCCCATACTTAGCTTAGTGTCGCCGGTGACGTGTAGGTCGAGGTGGGCTTTTTGATCGGAGGGGTTGAGCAGCAATGCGCTGGAGCCAGGCAGGAATCGAAGCGTAGCTTTTTGGCCGGGCACCAATGTCGCCTTGCCAAAAATACCACCTCCACGGGGTCGCTCTTTTATTTCTACCGGCACCGACCCCACGTTGCGGGCTACTACCCGAAACGCGCCGGGCTGACTGCCGCCCAGTACGAACTGCTTGCCGGGCTCAATATACAAGTCGGAGTGCAGGTCGCCAGCCCAGCAGGCCGTAGCGACGAATAGCACCAGTGTGGCCGCACCTATAGAGGCTGTTTAGTGCGTGGGCACCAATCGGCGCAGCCAGCCCGTAGGATGCGTCAGCGCATAATCGAGCGAATACCGCCCCCCACCTACTACGGTGACAAGCACGAAGCACCAGAACAAGAGCTGCTGATAATACATGCCCAGCACTGGTTCGGGCGATTCGTACCACAAAAAAGCGATGACAAAAAACTGAAAGGCCAGCTGCACTGCGCCCCAGCGGGTGAGCAACCCAAAGGCAATCAGTAGGCCGCCCGCGAATTCACCCCAGACAGCTAGCCAAGCCCACGTATAGGGTGAGGGATACGTAAAACCCAGATTGGCCACTTGCTGCACGAACCAATCGGGTGGGCCCAGGGTGGCTGAGTCGCCGGCCAGCTTGGCCGCTTCAGTAGCGGTGGTCATATTGACAAGCTTGCTCCACCCAGCCCCAATGGCAATGGACAGGCCGATGTGCAAACGCAGGAGCAACCAGGTCACGTCGGCGAGGCGGGAGCTTAAAGGAGTGGCGGAAAAGAGAAGATTTTTCATGGTCGTCAGTGGTTTGATTGAACGACCCAAAATTGCCCCCCAGCCCACTCCCAAGCGCCCCGGATTACGGCTTGGGACGTCCCAACTTATAGATTGAGCCGAGCTGCCACCTCACTGGGCGTCGCAGCTTTCAGCTTTTTGAACACCCGATTGAACGTTGACTTGGAGTTGAAACCCGACTCCAGGGCCACCGCCAGCAACGTATAATGCTGGTAGCGCGGGTCTTGCAATTTGCGCTCGGCCTCGGCAATGCGGTGGGTGTTAATATAATCATTGAAGTTCTGGCCGAAGCAGGTGTTGATGACCCGCGACAGCAACGACGTATTGGTGCGAAGCTGGCTGGCCAATTCGCCCAGCGTAAGCTCAGGCGCCAGGTAAGGCCGTTCTGCTTCCATGTGCCGGGTAAGCTTGGCGGCCCATCGAGCAAGGTCAGGATCGGTGGGCAGTACAGCGTGTCTGGGCGATGCTGGGCTGCACTGGGGGGCTTTTTCGGCCGCGTCGCCAGCCAAGCTTGGTTCGAGTACCTCAACGGCTGGGCTCGGTGTGGCGGCAGCCTCGCTATCGGGAGCATCTTCCGTGGAGCTGCTGGGCTGAAAATGCAGGGCCGGCGCGGGCTGATACGGAGCGAGTAGGCCAGCAATGCTTAGGTAGTAAATCAGCAGGCCCGTAGCCAGAAACGAATACCAGACCTGAATATAAGAAAGAGGCGCGGCAATATTGACCAGGCTAAACAGCAGCGAAATTATCAAGCCCACAAGCACTACCACCATCAGATTGCGCAGCCACTGAAAGCTGATGGGCCCTGTGTTGGATTAGTTATCGTCGAGGTAGCGCCGGTAGCGTTGGTAGTCGCGCAGGGTCAGCCGGCCGTAGGCAAATATGGATATGTAGCCAAGTAGCTCCAGGTCGCCGTCTACGCCCTCGCTTAGCCCGGCCAACGCGCCCTTCGTGCCAAAATGCCCGGTGAATGGCTCTCCTAGGCTCCAGTGACGCCACGCTATGTCGTAGCCAAACAGCACGAGCCGCCAGACCAGGTACACCGCTGCCGGCAGGAAGTGCAACTTTTCGGCCCGGCCAAATCGAAAGTCCTGATTGGTAAGACTGCGGAAGTAGAAGTAAAAGGTAGGCCCCAGCGCCAACCAGTGGCTGAAGGGGAAATAAAACATGAACGTAGAGTACGCGTCGTGGGAGTCGTACCAGCCCGCGAAGCCCAGCATCCACTGCGTGAGGGGCAGCGTGTTTAGCAGGAGCAGCAGGGCCAGCCAGCCATCGGAGGCCATGCCGCGCCGCCACCCGCGCACAAGTAGTATTGCCATAAACACTACGCCCTGCACAAAGAAGGGCAGCAGCAGCGAGCTATAAGGACTGAACTAGAAGAACATGCGCTAAAGCTACACAACCAGCACGTTACGGCTTTACACTAAATCTTTCCGCAACTCGTACACCCGCCGCAGGTTCTTAATAAGCCGCGCTGACTCATCGAAGTTCAAGGTTTGCTGACCATCGGAGGCGGCTTCTTCGGGCTTCTCGTGGGTTTCGTAGAGAATGCCATCGGCCCCGGCCATGACGGCGGCCAGCGCCATCGGTGCCACGTAGTCGCGGATGCCGATGCCGTGCGAAGGATCAACGACGACGGGCAGGTGGGTTTTCTCTTTGAGAATAGGCACGGCGTTCAGATCCAGGGTATTGCGCGAAGCGGTTTCGAACGTGCGGATGCCCCGCTCGCAGAGAATCAGCTTTTCATTGCCGCCCGAAAACACGTACTCGGCAGACGACAGCAATTCCTCGATAGTGCCCGAAATGCCGCGCTTGATGAGCACCGGCTTATCAACGCCGCCTAGCGCATCGAGCAGATTGAAGTTCTGCGTGTTACGGGCACCGACCTGGAATACATCCACGTAGTCGTGCATCTCCTCCACCTGCGACACCTGCATTACCTCGGTCACCACTTTGATGCCGCGGGCGCGGGCCATCTGGTGAAACTGCTTCAGGCCGTCCATGCCCAAACCCCGGAAGGAATACGGCGAGGAGCGCGGCTTAAAAACGCCCCCCCGCATCAGCCGGACGTTGTTATCGAGCAGGTGCTGCATGATTTTCTCCATCTGCGCCTCGCTCTCGATGCTGCACGGCCCAGCTACCAAGCTTAGCGAGCCTTCGCCGATATACACGCCGTCGCCGAGGTCAAGCACGGTGGGTTTTACGCGCCACTTGCGGCTCACCAGCTGGTAGTCATCGGATACCTGGTGAATGTCGCGGATGCCGGGTTGCTGGCCAATGGCGCGCAAGTCCACTTCCGCTTTGCCGATGGCCACCAGATAGTGTGCCCGCTGAGTTTTGACTTCGGTGATTTTATATTTCAGGGTCTTGATGCTGGCTTCAATACCCGCTTGGGCAGTCGCCGTAATGTTCTTTTCAAGTTGGATGATCATACGTCAGGTTCCCGCAGAGGAGCGCGGAGGTTTTGTGGAGGCTCGCGGAGGTTGTTCTAACTCTGCGTACCTCCGCGAAACCTCCGCGCTCCTCTGCGGGAAATTTTTAATGTAAAACAGAAGAGACAAACGCCTTAGCCGCCGCTGGCGCATCTTCCGCGCCTTCCAGGGCCCGGATGAAGGCCGAACCGATGATGGCCCCCTCGGCATAGGAGCAGGCCCGCGCGAAGCTGGCTTTGTCGCCGATGCCGAAACCGATGAGGCGGGGGTTGCGCAGGTTCATAGCCGCGATGCGCTCGAAGTATGCTTCCTGTACGCCTTCACTCTGGGTATTTTGTCCCCCGGTCGTGCCGGGGCCAGATACTAAGTACAGGAACGAATCGGTCAGCTCGTCGATGCGGCGGATGCGGGCCTCACTGGTTTGCGGGGTGATGAGAAACACCGGCTTCAGGTTGTGGCGGCGGAAAATTTCCTGGTACTCATTTACGTAATCATCCAGCGGCAGATCAGGCAGAATGATGCCGTCGACGCCGGCTTCGGCGGCCTGGCGGCAGAAATTCTCGACGCCGAACTGCATTACCGGGTTCAAGTAGCCCATGAGCAGTAGGGGCGTATCGGGCACGGTCTGGCGGATGTCCTGGAGCTGCCGGAACAGCACGCGCATGTTCATGCCGTTAGCCAGGGCGGCGGTGCTGCTTTGCTGAATTACAGGGCCGTCAGCCAGCGGATCGGAAAAGGGCATCCCGATTTCGATGAGGTCGGCACCGGCCGCGGCCAGGGTCTGGATCAGCGGCACCGTGGCATCGAGCGTGGGATAGCCGGCGGTGAAGTAGATGTTGAGCAGGTCTTTGCCTTTCTTTTGGAAAGCTTGTTGGATACGGTTCATATTGGTTGTGAGTTGAGTTCCCGCAGAGGTACGCGGAGGTTTCGCGGAGGCTCGCGGAGGCCGTTCTAGCTCTGCGTACCTCCGCGCTCCTCTGCGGGAACCTGACGCTAGTGCATTTGCTCCGCGTATTTCAAGTAAGTATCCAAATCCTTATCCCCCCGCCCCGATAGGTTCAGCACCACGATATCCTCAGGCCCCGCGCCTATCTGATCCAAAGCGGCCAGCGCGTGGGCAGTTTCCAGGGCCGGAATAATGCCCTCCAGACGGCTCAGCTCAGCCACCGCCCGCAAGGCCGGCTCGTCTTCAATTGAAATAAACCGCGCCCGTCCCGAAGCACCCAAAAACGCGTGTAGGGGTCCGATTCCCGGATAATCAAGCCCCGCCGACAGCGAGTACGGCTCCGTAATCTGGCCGTCCTCATCCTGCATGAGCAAGGTGCGCGAGCCGTGAATAATGCCCGGCTTGCCCAGCACCGACGTCGCCGCCGAGTGACCCGATTTGATACCCTTGCCGGCCGCTTCCACGGCAATCAACTTCACCGAAGGCTCATCGAGGAAATGATAAAAAGCCCCCGCCGCGTTGGAGCCGCCGCCCACGCAAGCCACCACGTAGTCGGGCAGCTCACGGCCCACTTTCTCCAACAGCTGCTTTCTGATTTCCTCACTGATAATGGCTTGCAAACGCGCCACCAGATCAGGGTACGGGTGCGGGCCGACTACCGAGCCGATGATGTAGTGGGTATCCACGGGGTTGGAAATCCAGTCGCGGATGGCCTCGTTGGTAGCGTCTTTCAGGGTTTGGCTGCCGCTGGTAACGGGCCGCACTTCCGCGCCGAGCAGGCGCATACGCTCCACGTTGGGGCGCTGGCGCTCGGTGTCGGTTTTGCCCATGTACACGATGCACTCCATGCCCATCAGGGCGCAGACGGTAGCCGTAGCCACGCCATGCTGCCCCGCGCCGGTTTCGGCAATAATGCGCGTCTTGCCCAGACGCTGCGCCAGCAGAATCTGACCGACGGTATTATTGACTTTGTGGGCACCAGTGTGGCATAAGTCTTCGCGCTTCAGGAAGATGCGCGTGCCGTAGCGCGCCGACAGCCGCTTGGCTTCAAACAGCGGCGTGGGCCGCCCCACGAAGTCGCGCAGGAGCTGCTGGTAGTCGCGCTGGAAGTCGGGGTCGGCGAGAATGGTAAGGTATTGCTCGCGCAACTCTTCCACGTTGGGGTAGAGCATTTCGGGAATAAATGCCCCCCCGAACTCGCCGTAGTAGCCGCGGGCATTGGGTTGGAAAGCGGAAGTGGTAGCCATATTGGTGGTGAAGTATTATGAAGCTGATTGAGGAGTTTAGAACGTCATGCAGCGCAGCGCGAAGCATCTCGCGTGCTGATGTTACAAGGGTAATTCAACGAAGCGGGAGAGACGCTTCGACAAGCGGACGTCAGATCCAGCATGACCGCCTTTCGCCGCGTAGCTGTTGAAACATCTGCTGCAATCGAATCGGGTCTTTTTCGCCGGGGCCGACCTCGAACCGACTGTTTAAGTCTACGGCAAACAAGCCGGGCAGCTGGAGGTTCCGTAGCATTTCGGCGTGCGCTACATCGAGGCCGCCGGCGAGGAAATAAGGTGTCGGCAGTGCGTAGTCGCGCAGTAGTTGCCAGTCGAAGACGAGGCCGTTGCCGCCAGGCTGCTCGCCTTTGGTATCAAACAGGAAATAATCGCAGTGTGGGACGTAGGGCAGAAGCGTATCGAAGTCAAATTTGCCCCCTAGCGCGAATGCTTTCATTACCTGTAGGCCCGGAGCGCGTAGCTCCTGACATTGAGTTGGTGTTTCGTCGCCGTGAAGTTGCACCACATTCAGCTTAAACTCCTGCACCCGCTGCCGGATAATGTCGGTCGTTTCATTGACAAAAACGCCTACTTTTTTAATGCCGGGGGGCAAATTTTCCAGGCTACTCGCATTCAGTTCCTGCCCCACGTAGCGGCTGGATTTGGGATAGAATATGAAGCCCAGAAAATCCGGTTGCAGCGCGGCTACGGCAGCCAGGCTAGTCGCCTCGCGCATTCCGCACACCTTAACATGGAGAGTAGGATTCATGGCTTATTGGTAGGCGCAGCGGCGCTTAGGCAGTGATTGGCTCTGCGGCCTGTAGTTCTTGAATCAAAGCCGCGCAGGCTTTCTCGGGACGGCTGTGGCGCATGAAAGCCTCGCCCAGCAGGAAGCCGCCGTAACCGTAGCCGCGCACCTGCCGGATGGCCGCGGCCGTGCTCAGGCCGCTTTCCGACACTTTCACGAACTCATTGGGAATACGCTCGGCTAGCTCGGCGGAGGTTTCCAGGCTCAGGCTGAAGTCGTGGAGGTTACGGTTGTTTACGCCTACCAGGTTCACGGCGGCGGCGTCGAGGCTGCGGTCCAGCTCTTCGGCGTTATGCACTTCCAATAGCACTTCCAGGCCCAGACCGCGGGCAAAGCGGCCGAGCTGCGACACTTCGGCGGGCGTGAGTACAGCCGCGATAAGCAGCACCGCGTCGGCCCCGATGCTCTTGGCTTCCAGAATCTGGTACTCATCTATCACAAAATCCTTGCGCAGAATAGGGCAGAAATTGAAGCGGCGGGCCGTAATTAGATCCTCATTTTGCCCCCCAAAGAACTCCTTATCCGTGAGTACCGACAGGGCCGACGCGCCGGCCTGCATGTAGCCGATGGTGGTGCGCTCCACGGGCGCATGCGGATTTATCCAGCCTTTCGAAGGCGATTTGCGCTTGAACTCAGCGATAATACCGCTGAGGTCTTCGCGCAGCAGGTATTGGCGCAATGACAAAGGCTGGGTGCTGAAGTACAAGCTGCGCTCCAGCAGCTTCACCGGCACCAGACTCTGGCGCTCGGCTACTTCGCCGCGCTTGTGTTGGATAATCTGATCAAGAATGGTTGCCATAAGCTAGGAACAAGAAGCCGGGAGGTTTTGTCGGCTGTGGGGGAAAAAACGAATAATCAGGACGAAATGTAGAGACACCTATTTGTGTCTCCTCGTTGAACAATGGTAGTTGAACGGCGCGGTTTCGGCTGTTCAACTACCATTGTTCAACGAGGAGACACAAATAGGTGTCTCTACACCTTCA
The DNA here is from genome assembly GCF_900176135.1 of Hymenobacter roseosalivarius DSM 11622. Classification (GTDB taxonomy): domain Bacteria; phylum Bacteroidota; class Bacteroidia; order Cytophagales; family Hymenobacteraceae; genus Hymenobacter; species Hymenobacter roseosalivarius. The sequence continues at coordinate 37,235 of NZ_FWWW01000104.1, forward strand.
ACAACTTCCGAAAAGCCCCCCGCGCCGCGCCGCTCACCAATGACTCGCGGGCCACTGCCAACGCGTCGGGCAGCGACAGCGTGGGGTCGGCGCATTGCATAGCCAGAGCGGCGTTCGCCGTTACCACGTCTCGCTGGGCGGCAGTGCCTTCGTTATCAAGGACGTTGAGAAACATCGCTGCCGATTCGGCTACGGTTTGCCCCCCAGCTAAGTCAGTGGCTGTGTAAGTGGGCATGCCGAGCGTGGCGGCAGTTACCACCTGCTCGCCCCGCGCCGACACGACTTTGGCTGTGCCCGTAAGCGAGAGCTCATCGTAGCCATCGAGTGCGTGTACCACGGCGTAGCGGGTGCTGGTCTGTTGAAACAAGTAGTTATATAAGCGCAGCAGCTCCAAGCTGAACACGCCCGCCAGCTGAGCCGCCGGCCGGGCCGGGTTGACCAGCGGGCCGAGGATGTTGAAGAAAGTTCGTACCCCCAGCTCCCGGCGCACTGGTCCGGCGTGGCGCATGGCCGGATGAAATGCCGCCGCGTGCAGAAAGCAGATATTTGCCTCATCCAGCTGCCGCCGCAGGGTGTCGGACGAGGCCTCAAAATCGTAGCCGAAGTGGGCCAGAATATTAGACGAGCCGCACACCGACGACACGCCGAAGTTGCCGTGCTTGGCCACCTTATAGCCCGCTCCCGCCGCCACGAAGCAAGCCAGCGTGGAGATGTTCAGCGTGTCTTTGCCATCGCCGCCGGTACCTACAATGTCGAGTACTTCATTCGTGCCCAGCTCCGGGTCGCGGCAGAGGTCGAGCAGGGCGTCGCGGAAGCCGCTCAGCTCCGGCACCGTGATGGGCCGCATCCGGTACACGGTCAGGAAAGCAGCCGTTTCGGACGGGTTGACGCCGCCCTGGCCCAGGCGAAACATCGCTTCGCGGGCTTCCTCACGAGTGAGGGTTTGCTGGTCGAAAAGGGTAGTGAGGATATTTTTCAAAATCGCTGATTAACGCTGATTTAGATGATTTCGCTGATTCTTTCTTTTGTCAAAAGACGGTTATGCAGAGCGAAGCATCTCGCTCACGCCGTTAGATTACTACTCAGACGTCAGCACGCGAGATGCTTCGCTTCGCTCTGCATGACGGTCTGATTTCATTCGGCCAGCCAGTTCTTCAGCATCTCGTGCCCGTGCTCGGTCAGAATGGATTCGGGGTGGAACTGCACGCCGCGCACGTCGTACTGGCGGTGGCGTAGGGCCAGAACCTGACCGTTGGCGTCGCGGGCGGTTATTTCCAGCTCGGCAGGCATACTTTCGGGCGTAACGACCCAGGAGTGATAGCGGCCCACCTTGAACCTGACCGGCAGATTTTTGAATAACCGGTCTTCGCCAGTGATAATGTCGGCGTCGGTGGCGATGCCATGGAGCACGGCGGGCAGGTTATATAATTGCCCCCCAAAGGCTTCGGCAATGCCCTGGTGCCCCAGGCACACGCCCAGCATACGCTTGGTGGGCGCGTAGCGCTGGATAATGGCGGGCATCAAGCCAGCATCGGCCGGTACGCCGGGGCCGGGCGAGAGCATGATGGCGTCGTATTGGTCTACTTCGTCCAGCGTAATTTTATCGTTGCGCACCACGGTGGTTTGGGCACCGTAGCCTAGCTCGCGCAGGAGCTGCACGAGGTTGTAGGTGAAGGAGTCGTAGTTATCGAGAACGAGAATGCTCATAGTGATGAGAGCTAGAATTTAGATACTTATTGTTTTAATGATGCTATTCAAGGTTGTCTGTTGATTTTCACCTAAACAACTTCAGCAACCAGGTCAACCACCCCAGCTGCGCCTGCGGCACGGCGTCTCCTCCTCAGCTGAGGAGGAGAGCTTCGTTCTATATACTCGCGCTCAGTTTCTCTCCTATTGCTTCGGCCAGTTTCAATGCTTTGCGCAGGGCGGCTAGCTTATGATGAACTTCGTTTAGCTCGGAGTTGATATCGGAGGCGGCTACTACACCGGCGCCGGCCTGGTAGTGGAGTTGGTTGCCGGTGCTCAGGAAGGAGCGGATCATAATGGCGTGATTGAAGTCGTCGTTGAAGCCCAGGTAGCCCAGGGCACCGCCGTAGTAGCCACGTCCTGTTGGTTCGAGGCGGTCGATGAGCTGCATGGCGCTGTGCTTGGGGGCGCCGGAGAGCGTGCCGGCCGGGAAGGTATCGGCTACTACTTGCAGGGGCGAGGCATCGGGGGCCAGGGTGGCGGTTACTTCGCTTACCAGGTGAATGACGTGCGAGTAATATTGGATTTCGCGAAAGACTTTCACCTTCACTTCGTCGCCGTGGCGGGCCAGGTCGTTGCGGGCCAGGTCAACCAGCATCGTGTGCTCGGCATTTTCTTTGGGGTCAGCGGCTAGCTTTTGGGCGAGAGCGGCATCCTCGGCGTCGTGGCCGGTGCGGCGGAAAGTGCCGGCAATGGGAAACAGGCTGGCCGCGCGGCCTTTGATCAGCAGCTGGGTTTCGGGCGAGGAGCCGAAGATTTTGAAGTTGCCGTAGTCGAAGTAAAACAGGTACGGCGAGGGATTCACCGAGCGCAGGGCGCGGTACACGTTGAACTCATCGCCCAAAAATCCCTGCGAAAAGCGGCGCGACAACACGATCTGAAACACGTCGCCTTTACGGCAATGATCTTGGCCGGCAGCCAGCTTTTCCAGAAACTCCTCGTCCGTGAGGTTAGTGGTCTCCTCCCCTACCGGCGCGAAGCCAAACTCCGGCAAACTCGGGTTGCGCACCAGATTTACTAGCCGCGTCAGGCCGTCGTGGTCGGTGGGCTCGTCGGCGGGCGAGTGCTCGAACACAAACAGCTCATTGCGGAAGTGATTGATGGCAATCACGTAGCGGTAAGTGCCGTAGATGATGTCTGGAATCTGGCCAGCAGATTCTTTAGCGGGGTTCAGCGTGAGGTCTTCGAAATACTGCACGGCTTCGTAGCCCATGTAGCCAAAAAGCCCCCCAGTGATAAAATCGAACTCGCTTTTCTCGGTTTGGAAGCGACCGGCGAATTCGCGCAGGCGGTCTAAAGCTAGACGAGGCTGGGCCAGCGTTTCGGTGGCGACGGTGCCATCCGGAAACGTCTGGCGCAGTTCGCTCCGGCTTAGCTCAAAGCGCGCCAGCGGGTCGCAGGCCAGGTAGCTGAACGCGTTTTGCTGACCGTGATAGTCGGAGCTTTCCAGCAGCAGGCAGTTGGAGTATTGGTCGCGCAGACGCAGGTAGAGGCCTACGGGCGTTACGGTGTCGGCCAGCAGGCGTACGTGGCGGGTTTTGAGGGCGTAAGTAGGTTGCGGCAAGTTATTCATGAGAAGCGGAAGCATTTTGACGGTGAGCAACGAGTACTGTTTCGGACCACCGGGAAACAAAAAAGCCCGGCGGGTGGCCGGGCTTTCCTTTATGTTCGATGCGAGGTTCATTATACAATTGACCTTACCGCACGCACAGGTTTTCCCGTCCGGAGTTTCGGAGAGGCCACCACCATGCTTGCGAAGTCATTGAGAAATTCATTGCCAGAAGAATAAGGCGTTTGTGCCGCAAAGATAAGCGCCCGTTTGTAACGCGCAAGTTTTTTCGTAGCGCGGAGTGGCCCTCCGCGCTACCTGCCCTTTTTATACAGCCACTGATACGCGGCTGGAAACTCCCGCCGCCAGAACCATTCAGCGTGTTTGCCATCGGCCACTGCCCGGTAACTAATATTGGAGGCTTTAACCCCACTATTCTTCAGCGAATCCCGCATAGCAGCCATCAGCGGCACCATTGTTTCGCCTTCCTGCATACCAGCCACGAAGTAGAATCGCATCAGCTGCCGCAGCCGAGCCTGCTGCATATACCTGAACAGAGAGTCCTGGGCAAACCAAAAAGCCGGCGAAAACACGCCAACCTTGCTGAACACCTGCGGGTATTTCAGACCGGCATATAACGAAATCAGCCCGCCCATAGAGGAGCCGGCTATGCCCGTATGTTGCCGGCTTTTTAAGGTCCGATATTGCGCATCAATGTAGGGCTTAAGGGTTTGCACCATGAACTCCAGGTAAGCGTCGCCCTGTCCGCCGCCATACTTTGCATTGCGCCAGGGCGATAGCTCATCCAGACGATTTGCCCCACCGTGGTCTACGGCCACCACGATGCAGCCGGCATCCTGCCCCGCCAGCTGCAGCTGACGCAGGGTTTCATCCACGCCCCACTCGCCACTGAAGCCGGTGAACTCGTCGAACACATTCTGGCCATCGTGGAGGTAAAGCACGGGGTAGCGGCGGTGACTGGTGGCGTAGTCGTTGGGCAAATACACCCACACGCGGCGTTTGCGGTTAAGCTGGGGCATCAGAAACGAGTCGGCCAACACGGTCACATTGGGCGTGAGCGTGTGCTGCTTCACCGGCGCGCCGCCGGCCAGGTCCTGCCAGTTACTGATGTCGTGCGTTACGATTTTGCCCCCCGAGGCCGTGTAAGCGCGGTTTTCCACAGCTTTATTGGCCGCATCCGTTTCCACCGTTTCCCAGGAGCCACGCGTAAACTTGTATTCGAAATTATCGAGGCCGGGGGGCAAAATCAGCTGGTAGCTGCCATCGGCGTTTTTGGTGAGGGCGTGGGGGGCATTTTTCGGGTTCCAGTTATTAAAAGAGCCCGCTACGTAGAGCACGGCCCCGGCGGGCGTATTGGCCGGCACGCGGGTCACGCGCAGCGTAGTCTGGGCCCGGCTGGCGCTGCTCCAGAGCAGCAAAAATACTACAAAAAAGAAGATGCGCATAGAAAGGTTAACGGCGAAGCTGTTTCCGCCGTCGGGACGGGCTTGAAAGGGCCACGAAGATATAATTTTCGCCTTACTCTCTCCGGTGCTGTTGAAAAATGAAATAATGCTATTACCTTTTAGCACAAACGATTGTGTAAAGCAGCTGCCTTTATTCTTTCCAAGCCCTCCTAAATAAGGCATAATCATGCCTTAAACCCACTCTTCGCGTATGCGCATTCGTTTGCTTGCTCTTCTGCTTCTTCTCACTCTCCCGACCGCGTTTTCGGGGTTGCCGGCGGTAGCGCAGGCAGGCCCGCGTCAGCCTGAGGGCGACGTGTTTGTGGATAAGCAGGGCGTGCTGCGCTGGCAGAAGTCTAAGCAGGAAGTAGCCTTGTTTGGCGTCAACTACACCACGCCCTTCGCTCACGCTTACCGGGCGCACCAGCGCGTGGGCGCCAACCACGAACAGGCTATTCGGCAGGACGTGTACCACCTCTCACGGCTGGGACTCGATGCGTTTCGAGTACACGTCTGGGACGTGGAAATCACGGATACGTTGGGCAATCTGCGGGAAAATGAGCATTTGAAGCTGCTCGATTTTCTGGTGGCTGAGCTCAAGCAGCGTGGCATCAAAATCATCCTGACGCCCATTGCTTACTGGAACAACGGCTACCCGGAGCCCGACACCGGCACAGGCTTTTCCAGCATCTACTCCAAAGCCCAGGCCTACACCAACCCGCGCGCTATCCTGGCCCAGGAACGGTATCTGACCCAATTTCTGAACCACCGCAACCTGTACACCAGGTAGCTCAACCGGGAAGACCCGGATATCATTGCCTACGAGGTCTGTAACGAGCCTAAATACAGCAAGCCCGAAGCGCCGGTCACGGCCTTTGCCAACCGCATGGCTCAGGCCATCCGGGCCACGGGCTGCCGCAAGCCGGTGTTCTACAACATTGCCGAAAGCCCCGACGTGTACGACGCCATTCTGAATGCCAGCGTGGATGGGGTCACCTTTCAGTGGTATCCGCAGGGACTGGTGAGCGGGCACGCCCTGCGCGGCAATTTTCTGCCTTATGTTGACGAGTATCCGATTCCGTTTTGCACGGATAAGCGCTTTATCAGCAAGGCTAAAATGGTGTATGAGTTCGAGTCGGCCGACATCATCCAGCCGATTATGTATCCGTTTATGGCGCGCAGCTTCCGGGCGGCGGGTTTTCAGTGGGCCACGCAGTTTGCCTACGACCCCATGGCCATTGCCTTCGCTAATAACGGCCGCACCCAGGTGCTGCCCATGACCACCACCAGCTACGCTACCGTCGAGGCCACCGTGCCCGCTGAGCTGGCGTATCCGGGGCTGCTGCGCTACTGGATTGTGCTGCGCAAAGGGCAACAGGCACTCACCTTTCCTGGCGGCTTCGCGGGCCAGCCCCGCGACTGGAATTATCATCACGCCGAGAGTTTTTCGGTGCCCATCGTAGCCAAAGACACGCCGTTGCCGCTGTTCCGCGCCAGCCTAGATAAAGATCAGGTGGAGGCGCGCGGCATTGCCAGCACCGCTTGGACGGACTACGTGACCACGCCCGCCGGCGAGCTGGCCCTGCGCCTAGTGGTAGGCCAGCCAAAGTTGGGGCAGGCGAAACCCAGCGCAGGACCCGGTCCCTCGGCGGCATTGCGTGCTTATTTCGGTCATAAGCTGGCCGGGCGAACAACGGAAGTAGCCGGCTTTACAGAAGTAATCGTGAAGGCTCAGGCCAACCAACCCGCCACCAGCGTGAAAGTGGTGCTGATGACCAAAGACGCCACCGCGTACTCGGCCATGGTGCAGCTCGGAGCGGAGGAGCGGGAGCTGCGGATTCCGCTCACCGCGTTTCGCCCGGATGCGTTGCTGCTGCTGCCCCGCTCCTACCCCGGCTTTTTGCCCCTTACTTATCAGTCAGCCAACCAACCGGCTACCCTCAAATTGACGGAGGCAGAGGTTCTACAAGTGGTGCTCGAGGGTGTTGCTCCGGCCAGTGGCCAGCTGTACGTTGACCTCGAATCCGTTTATCTCCAGTAAGATATATGTCCATTATTTCGGTGCTTTCACCTACTCTTTCGCGCTTGGCTTCCGGCTTGCTGCTGGTAGCGGCGCTGAGTCAGTGTACCAGCAAGAATCAGACAGCCAGCCTGACAACGACCGTAGATTTCAATCAGGACTGGCAGTTCGTGAAGGATATTGATACTGTCGTGACGGCTCCGTTTTTCGCCAAAACGGCCGACAGCACCGTGCCGTGGACGGCCGTATCGTTGCCGCACACGGCCCAAATTGAGCCCGGGGTGACCGACAAAAAGCAGTGGCAGGGTACCTGCTTCTACCGCAAGTTTTTTCAGGTGCCAGCGGCCGATTCCAATAAGCGGGTGGCGCTGCATTTCGGGGCCGCCATGCACACGGCCGACGTATATCTGAATGAAAAGCGCCTTCAGCGGCATCTGGGGGGGCTATTTACCATTCACAGTCGATGTGTCGCGCCAGCTTAAGTATGGCCAGGAAAACTGCTTGTTGGTGAAGCTCAACAACCAGGACAACCCCGCCGTGCCGCCCGGTAAGCCCCTGAAAGACCTCGATTTTAACTTTTACAGCGGACTGTACCGGTGGGTGGAATTGCGGGTGCAGGACAAAGTGTACATCACCGACCCCGTGCAGACCGGACGCGTGGCGGGTGGGGGCATTTTGGTCCATTATGAAAACGTGAACTCAAAGTCGGCCATGCTGCGGGTGCAAACCGAAGTACAGAACGATGCCGCTCAGACGCAGAAGGCGCAGGTTCGCGCTATCCTGCTCGACGCAAAAGGAGCCGAAGTAGGCAGAGTTGAAAGCGAAGCGGCCGGCATTGCCGCCGGGGCATTTGGGCGGATAGAGCAGCAGCTCACAGTTACGAGGCCGCAGCTGTGGTCACCAGAGCAGCCTTACTTATATGAGCTGGTGGTAGAAGTGCTGCATCCGTTTCGCCACCGACGGCTTTTATCTGAACGGCCAGAAGCTGCGCCTGCGCGGCACCAACCGTCACCAGGAATATCCATACCTAGGCTATGCCTTATCGGATAACGCCCAGTACCGCGACGCCTGGCAGATCCGGGAGGCTGGGTTCAACTTCGTGCGCTGCTCCCATTATCCGCCCTCATCCGCCTTTCTACGGGCCTGCGACGAGCTGGGCATACTGGTGATGAATTCCATTCCGGGCTGGCAGTTTTTTGGCGATGCCGAGTTTCAGAAAAACAGCCTCCAGGACGTGCGCGACATGGTGCGCCGCGACCGTAACCACCCCAGCATCGTGCTCTGGGAGTCGTCGTTGAATGAGACGGACATGAGCAAGCCCTACATGGAGCAGACCCATCAGGCTGTCCATCAGGAGCTGCCTTGGAAAGAAGGCGTATATACTTGCGGCTGGCTGGATTATGCCTACGACGTGTTCATTCCGGCCCGCCAGCACCGCAAAGTCCCCGAATATTGGAACAAGTGTGACGGCCAGAAGCCGCTTTTCTTGTGCGAATACGGCGATTGGGAGTACTACGCCCACAACGCTGGCTTCAACCAAACGGCCTACGCGGGCCTGAAAGAATCGGAGCGCACCTCGCGCCAGCTGCGCGGGCAAGGCGAGCGAGCCTTGGCCCAGCAGGCCCTCAACTTTCAGGAAGCCCACAACGACAACTACCGCAGCCCCGCCGTCGGCGACGCCAACTGGCTGATGTTCGACTACAAGCGCGGGTACGCCCCGGATATTGAGTCATCGGGCGTAGCCGATATTTTCCGGCTGCCGAAGTTCGCTTACTACTTCTACCAAAGCCAGTACGGCCCCGTAAATGCCCCCCACGGCTTCGGCAAGTCCATGGTTTTTATTGCTAATTATTGGCAGCCGACTTCCAGCAAGCAGGTAGTGGTGTACAGCAACTGCGACGAAGTGGAATTGTCGCTCAACGGTAAAGTAATAGCCCGGCAGCGGCCGGATAAAAACACGTTTTCCGACCAGCTTCCCCACCCGCCGTTTACCTTCACGCTACCGGCTTTCTCGCCCGGCACGCTGCGGGCCGTGGGCTACTATCAGGGCAAAGCCGCCGCTCAGACCGAGCGGCGCACGCCCGGCGTCCCAAAGAGCATCAAGCTGTCTTATGCCCGCCACGGCAAAGACCTAGCCGCCGGCCAGAACGACGCGGTATTCGTGTACGCCGCGGTGGTAGATGCTAACGGCACCGTGATACCGGACGCAGCTACCGCCGTTCGCTTTTCCACGCAAGGCCTTGAGCTGATTGGTGATAACCCGGTAAAAGCGGAAGCGGGCATTGCTACTATTTTACTAAAAATGCCCCCCCGGCGCTAAAGACGCTCAAGTTCGGGCGGATGCTTCGGGCCTTGCTGGCGGCTCGCTTAAAGTAATGAGCAGCAATTAGGTCTTCAACTACTACCGGAACCTACTATCCCGAAATGCGGTAGTGCAGGCCCGCAGAGAACATACAAGGATACTGGTCAGCGTAAATCTCAGGTCAATACAGGCAAAGGCTGGTTGTAATTTTTATGTGCTGCCCAAGCGGCGGCCTTGCTTTCCAGTGAAAAAGTAAAGCCAGTTAACATTGGATTTTTTGATGTCAAAACTTTACCTTGCGTAGTTTATTAACCCTTTTGTAATGGAAGAGCAAAGATATAAGCATTCGTAAAATAGTCCGCCGGCTATATTTATTCTTGCTTTTTCTCGCTCTTTCTCTTTTGCTTGCCCGGTCCCCAACCGGTTTATTTATTCCCACTCCAAACATTTTTTCAATGAAACACCCTTACTTGCCGAAACTACTGTTTCTGCTATTGTTCATCTGCGCTGGTTTTACCAGTGCCTTCGCGCAGACCGGCACCGTGAGTGGCCGCGTTCTGGATGAGCAAAAAGAAGGGCTACCCGGCGTGACTGTGCTGATTGAAGGCACTTCCCTAGGTAACTCGACGAATGCCGATGGCACTTTCGCGATCCAAAACGTGCCGGCTGGCGCGCAGACGCTGGTCGTGTCGTTTATCGGCTACACCAGTCAGCGTCTGCCCGTAACCGTAACGGCGGGCCAGAACACGGAAATCAACGCCACCCTGGGCGAGAATACGACCCTGCTCAACGAGGCCGTAGTCGTCGGCTACGGCACCCAGCGCCGGCAGGACGTGACAGGCTCCGTGGCAACGGTTAGCTCCAAGGACTTCGTGCAGGGGCAGATCACCAACCCCGAGCAGCTCGTGCAGGGCAAAATCGCGGGCGTGAGCATTACTACCGGCGGTGGTTCCCCCGGCGCGGGGTCGGCCGTTCGCATTCGCGGCAACTCGTCGCTGAACGCCAACAATGACCCCTTATATGTAATCGACGGCGTTCCGGTAGACAAGGGCGGAATCGCGGGAGCGTCCAATCCCCTCTCGCTTATCAACCCCAACGATATCGAGAGCGTGACGGTGTTGAAGGATGCCTCGGCCACGGCCATTTATGGCAACCGCGCCTCCAACGGCGTCATTCTCATCACCACAAAGCGCGGCCTGCAGGGTGAGAAGCTGACGGTTAACTTCTCCTCGCAGACGTCGGCTTCCGTGCGCGCCAACACCTACGACGTGCTCAGCGCCCAACAGTTCGGCGACATCGTGCGGGCCAATGGCGCGGAGTCGCAGATTGCCACGCTGGGTACCACCTCCACCAACTGGCAGAACGAAATCTTCCGGACAGCCGCCACTTTCGACAACAATATCAGCCTGACCGGCAGCGCGGGCAAAATCCCCTTTCGCGTGTCCTACGGCAACCTCTATCAGGATGGCATCGTCATCACGAACAACCTGAAGCGCAACAGCGGCTCCGTGAGCTTGTCCCCAATGCTGTTTAATGACCACCTGCGCGTGGATATAAACGCCAAAGGCACCTTGGTCAACAACCGGTTTGTTGATAACGGGCAGATTGGTAATGCCGTCCTTTTTGACCCCACGCAGCCCGTGCGGGTGGAGGGTGCCGATGGGGCTCAGCTTGCTCCTTTTGGGGGCTACTTCCAGTACCTCCAGCCCAACGGCAGCCCCCTGGGCCTGGCTCCCGGCAACCCGGTAGCGGCCCTCAACAACACCAACAACGTCAGTGACGTGAAGCGCCTGATTGGCAACGTGCAGCTCGACTACAAAATCCACGGGGTAGAAGGGTTGCGGGCCAACCTGAACCTGGGGACCGACATTTCGCGTGGTGATGGCTCAACTACCATTCAACCCACGGACTTCGGCAACTTCAACCCGACTGGTGGTGGCGACCCCAACCTGAGCGGGCGCTTCACGCAATACAATCAGCGCAAGGATATGCGCCTGCTGGAAGCTTATCTGGCTTATAGCAAGCAGCTGGGCAGCGTGAAGCTGGACGTGCAGGGCGGCCACTCCTACCAGGACTTCGTCAATCAGGGCGACAACTTCCTACCCTTACGCTTCGACCGCGCCACGCTCGTGAACCCCACCGACGTGCTGACTGTGCCGGGCTATTACAACCGCCTGGTCCTGCTTTCCTACTTCGGCCGCGCCAACCTCAACGTAAAAGACCGCTACCTGCTGACGGCTACCGTCCGCAACGACAGAACGTCGCGCTTCGAGGAAGGCAATAGGAGCGGCGTATTTCCGGCCGTAGGCCTGGGCTGGCGCATCAAGGAGGAGCAGTTTCTGGCTGACAACAACACCGTTTCGGAGCTGAAGCTGCGCGCGGGCTGGGGCCGCACCGGCCAGCAGGACATTGGCGGCGTGTATGATTACCTGCCGCGCTACGTGACCAGCAACGCCGGGGCGCAATATCAGTTTGGCTCCGAGTTTGTGACCACCCAGCGCCCTTCGGGCTACAACCGCGACCTGACCTGGGAAACGACCACTACCTGGAACTACGGACTTGACTACGGCTTTCTCGACAACCGCATCTCGGGTGCCATCGACGTGTACCAGCGCAACACGACCGACCTGCTGGCCGTGGTAAACGTGCCGGCCGGGGCCAACCTGACCAACCTGCTGGCCTCCAACATTGGCTCTTTGCGCAACCGCGGTATTGAGTTCAGCATCAACGGCAGCCCGGTTCGCTCCGAAGCCTGGAACGTGGATCTTAACTTCAATGTGGCTTACAACGAGAATAAAATTACCGGGCTGGGGCCGCAGCAATCCGACTTTGCCGGCTACCTCGTAGGTGGCATTCCGGGCGGTACGGGCAGCACCATTCAGGTTCACTCCGTAGGCTTTCCTTCCAGTGCGTTCTACGTGCGCCAGCAAGTATACGACCCCAATGGCCGGCCGCTGCAGGGCGTATATGTTGACCGTAACGCCGATGGTCTCAGCAGCGACGGCGACCTGTACCGCTATAAGCAGCCGGCTCCCCTGGCCGTGCTGGGTTTCTCGTCCAATGTGTCCTACAACAAGCTAAGTCTGTCTTTCCTGCTGCGGGGCAACGTGGGCAACTACGTATATAACTCCGCGGCCGCCAACCTGGCCAACTTCGCCAATGCCCAAAGCTCCACCGGCTTTCTGACCAACCTGCCCACCGACATCAATAGCACGGGCTTCACCCGGCAGCAGCTGTTTGCCGACTATTACATTCGCAACGGCTCTTTCCTGCGGGGCGAGAACGTGACGCTGGGCTACAATGTTGGTAGCGTACTCAACGAAAAAATCAACCTTCGCCTGTCCGCCGCTGTTCAGAATGTGTTCCTGATTACGAAGTATGATGGCCTTGACCCCGAGATTTTTGGCGGTGTCGACAACAACTTTTATCCCCGTGCCCGCACCTTCACTTTTGGCGTCAACGCCAGCTTCTAACATACTCCCCCATGACTAAATATCTCATTCGCGGACTGGTCGTTGCGGCCACGGGTCTGGCACTGGCCGCGGGCACCAGCTCCTGCACCAAAGACCTAGATCAGCAACCTAAGTTCGAGCCGACGCCTGATAAGGTGTACGTTGACCTCAATGGCTACCGGCAGGTACTGGCCAAACTCTACGCGGGCTTCGCCGTGACGGGCCAGCAAGGCCCAGCCGGCGGCGGCGACATCGGCGGTATCGACGAAGGCACTTCCGACTACCTGCGCCAGTACTGGAGCGCCCAGGTGCTCTCTACTGACGAGGCCGTGGTGGCCTGGAACGACCCCGGTGTGCAAGACTGGCACAATATGAACTGGACGGCCGGCGGGCCGCTGATTCGGGGTCTTTATTACCGCATCTACTATCAGATTGCCATCTGCAACGAGTTTCTGCGGGAGGCTTCGGATAGCCGGATGACGGCGCGCCTGAGCGCCGCCGACGTGGCAGTGGCCCGGCAGTTTCGGGCCGAGGCCCGGTTTCTGCGCGCCGTAGCTTACATGCACGCCATGGACCTATACGGCAACGGCCCCTTCGTAACCGAGAACGACCCGATAGGCACCTTTCAGCCCCCTTACTACACCCGCCAGCAGTTTTTCACCTTTATCGAGCAGGAGCTGACGGCCCTAAGCGCGGACCCGGATTTCGCCGAGCCTCGCACCAACGAGTACGCGCGGGTGGATAAGGCCGCCGCCTGGGCCATGCTGGCCCGTCTTTACCTGAATGCGCAGGTGTACACGGGCACCCAGCGCTACACGGATGCTGCCACCCAGGCCAAGAAGGTGATTGACGCGGGCTACACCCTCTCTACTACCCCGGCCGGCAACGTGGCCTCGGCTTACGGCCGACTCTTCCTGGCTGACAACAACACGGCTTCGGCCCGCTCGGAAATCATCTGGCCCATTGCTTTCGACGTGAATAATACGCAGAGCTTTGGCGGTACTACGTTTCTGGTAAATGCTGCCACGGGCAACTCGGCTTCCTGGCAGGGCAAAGTAGGCCAGACCGTGGGCTGGCAGGGCCTTCGCACGACGCGCGCCCTGTTCAACCTTTTCCCGGACACCGCGGCCGACACCCGTGGCCGCTTCTGGACGACGGGCCAATCGTTGGAAATCACCGATTTGTCGCAGTTCAACCAGGGCTTTGGCGTACTTAAGTTCCGCAACGTGACTTCTACCGGAGCCGCCCAGGGCGGAGCCCAGAATCAGTCGAGTATCGACTTTCCCATGATTCGCCTGGCCGAGGTAATGCTCACCTACGCCGAGGCGGTGGTGCGCGGCGGCACCGGCGACCGGGCTCTGGCCCTGAGCTACGTAAATCAGATTCGGGCGCGGGCCTTCAACAACCGCGCGGGCAGCGCCATCACGGCCGCCCAGCTCACGCCGGAGTTTCTGCTCGACGAGCGGGGCCGGGAACTGTACTGGGAAGGCTACCGCCGTACCGACCTCATTCGCTACAACCGCTTCGTGGAGGGCACCTACCTCTGGCCTTGGAAAGGGGGCGTAGCGGGCGGTCGCGGAGTAGATGCCTTCCGGGTCCTGTACCCGCTGCCCTCCTCCGACCTGTCAGTTAACCAGAATCTGAAGCAGAACCCAGGCTACAACTAGCCGAACCTTTTGGGAGCCGGTTTCCTTATCGGGGAAGCCGGCTCCTGCTGGTACATACTTAACTTTAACCTCAGCTTTTCCATGAAAACCTGGATCACTCAAACAGCCCTCGGCCTGGTCGCGTTTGCGGCCGTAGCCCTCACTTCCTGCGAGAAGGATGAAACCAGGGTGATGCTCAACATGGGGGCCGCCCCCGCCCTTACCGCTTCGGCCTCCAACGCCGTTCTGCGCAGGGACGATGCTGCCAAGGAAGCCGTTACCTACTCTTGGACCCCGGCTACGTACGGCTACCAGGCGGCCGTCGCGTACACCTTGCAGTTCGACAAAAGAGGCAACGACTTCAAAGCGCCCAAGGATATTGACGCTGGCAGCGCACTGACCAAAACCCTGACCGTGGCCGAAGTTAACAGCATCTTCACGGATTTGAAGCTGCCTGCCGGCACACCGGCCCAGCTCGACGTGCGGGTAAAGTCGTCGGTGGGTGCCAGCGTGGAGGCGCTGATGTCAGCCGCTACTTCGCTGGCCGGTACGCCCTACGAGTCGCGGGAGGTGCCCAAGGATACCTGGGCCCTGATTGGCCCGGCCGGCATAAGCTGGGATACGGACGTGGTGATGACCTACAATTTTGATGAGAAGGTCTGGACTATTACCACCGACCTGAAAGCTGATTTTTTCAAGTTCCGCGCCAACAAGAAATGGGATCTGAACCTGGGTGCTCTTGCCAAAAATGCCCCCTCGGCTTCCGGGCCGCTAAAAACCGGTGGCGAAGACATCAAAAACTCGGAGGTCGGCAACTACACCATCAAGCTGAAATTTGATGAGGCTGAGCCAAACAAATCGACTTATACTATCAAGAAGAACTAAGAGCTTCCGCTTAGCTTCTTACTAAAAACAGAAAGGCCATCGTACCGTACGATGGCCTTTCTGTCTTAACGTGGTCAGGCTTGCAAGGTAGCTGGAGGGCTTTTTTACGTTGCGATACCACTATTTCCGGGGTAGCTCAGACAAACTCAACCCGCTCCATGCAAAATGACTGACCACCAACATTTCTCTTTTTCTCAACTCATTTGCAGCAACTGGTAGCGTAGGAGGTATGAACAGTAAATTAAGCTGGCGGTCATGCAGCGCAACGCGAAGCAACTCGCTCGCAGCCGTTACCAAGCTAACTGTCATGCTGAGGCTCCCCGCAGTCGCTCGGCTGGGCCGAGTGAGGTCTATGCCCCAGCAGCTATGCTGCGCGCGCCTGCATCACCCATGCCGTTCGGTATTTATTGCGCATACGTTTGCAGACGGATTCGCGGCGCAGCCGCTCAGGCGCAGGCCTCACTCAGCCCAGCCGAGCGAATGCGGCATACAGCAGGGAAATCCAGCAGGGCAAAACAGAAAAGGCCGACCATAATGGCCGGCCTTTTTGCAAAATAGTTGACTTAGCTGTGTTTTACTCTACTATCACCTTCTGGCTGGTGGCCTGACTGCCTACTTGCAGCTTCACGTAGTAAGCACCCGCCGACAGGTTATCGAGCGCGTAACTGTGCCGGCCGGCCGACTGCTGCTCACTGGACAAAGTACGCACGAGCTGACCGATACCATTGTAAACGTCCAGAGAAACGCTTTGCTTGCCGCTTAACACGTTGTACTCCACCTTGGCCGCGCCGCGGCTGGGGTTGGGATACACTGAGAAGCCCAGCTTGGAAGCTACCTCGCTGCGGTTAGACAGCACGGTGAGAGTGGCGCTGCCCACGGTCAGGGTGCCGGCCTGGGTGCCAGGGATGGTCGTGAAGTTCGCGGTAGCGGCCGATCCTACGTTTTCGGAGGTAGCAGGCACCGGGTTACGCTGCGGGATGAAGTCAGTAGAGAGGAAGCTGCCGTCCTGGTTGTTCTGCACAGCGAAGATGCGTACGACCCCGCCAGCGGCAGGAATGCCCATCGCCACGCGGCTTACCATAATTTCCAGACCATTGCTGGGGGCGTTGCCATTGCTGGCAAAGCCGGGGTTGGCCGACAGATTAGCGCTGCTGTTGTAAGCCACCATGGCACCGGCGAAGGGAGCCAAAGCACCCGTAGCGACGATGGTACCGGGTGTACCCGTGGTATTGAGAGGAGTAGAGCCCGTCAGCACAGCGGCCGTAGCGGCCGTGGCGGAGGTGTAAGCGATGCCATCTACCTGTACCTGATTGCCGGCCCCGGTTCCTTTGATTCCGATACCCAGATCAGCTGCCAGATCCAGCGCGGCCGTCATACCGGCAAAGGAGGTGCCGACTGCCGGCGCGGTAACGGCGGCGGGGGCTGGCAGGCGGGTGCCTACTGATACCCCATCGGTCGCGCCGGGCCGGTCAATAAACAACTGAATGGAGTTTTTTACGTCGCTCGCGTTGTTTTCCAGCGTTCCGGCTAGAAAGAAGTACAGATTCGTCGCGTCGGAGGCGGCGTACAAAGCCAGTAAGCCAGCGTCGCCGAAACCCCGGTTGCCTGTATAACGGCCTACGAGCTGATAGCCGTTGGCACTTACTTCCGTAGCGGCCAACTGTCCGTTGACTGTAATGGGGGCCTGCGCCTGGGCGTCAAGTGAAGTAGCGGTGAGGACACCAGCCGCTGCCAGAGTAAATAATTTTTTCATGAAAGGGTGATTGAAGTGAAAAAAGGGGAAAGTGAGATGAAGACAGGCAAGCTACTGTACTGGCATTTTACATAGGAAAAGTACGATTTACCTAACAATAAAACAAGCCGGGAACACACGAAATGGGTACGGCAGCCAAGGAAGGAAGTTTCGTTCTTCGCTGCGGCTTTTTTAAGTAGCAGGAAGTCAGCAGTTGCCTACCGCTTACGCCCTGATTACGAATACGCTTAGGCCTCGGCCAGCGGGCCGCGGGCAATTACGGCCCCAGGCAACGGCACATTTCTGACGCGGGGTTTTTTTCTACGGAAATCTTTTCCGTGTTTCGCCACCGTTTTCTCCGGTTCTCGTTTCTACTGCGCGGGGGTTCCGCATTGGCCGTGGGCCTTTTCCACTTAGCTCTTTTCCTATGATAATCATTGCTGACGGTGGCTCCACCAAAACCAACTGGTGCCTCATTGACGACGCGGGTACGCGCATCAACTTCAACACGGAAGGCTACAACCCCGACTTCATTGATACGGCAGGTATTCAGGCCTCGCTCCAGCAGAATCTGCCTGATACGCTAGAGCTGGAGAAGATAGCGGAAGTGCATTACTACGGCGCGGGCATCTCATCGGCGAAGAAGGCGGAGATAGTGGCGGCGGCTATGCGGGCGGTGTTTACAAGAGCTAAAGTGGTGGTAGACCACGATTTGCTGGCCGCCGCGCGGGCGCTGCTGGGCACCAAGCCCGGCTTCGCAGCTATCCTGGGTACGGGTACCAATTCCTGTATTTATGACGGCAAAGAAGTAGCCGTGAACGTCGATTCGCTGGGGTATTTTCTGGGCGATGAGGGCAGCGGCTCCTACATCGGCAAGCGGCTGCTGCGCGACTATCTGCGCGGTTTCCTACCCGATGGTTTGCAGGAGAATTTCCGCGAAACCTACGGCCTCACCCGCGACGAGATTTTGGACCGCTTGTACAATCAGCCGCTGCCCAACCGCTTCCTGGCCAGCTTCGCCAAGTATGCTTACGACCATAACAACGTGAGCTACTGCCGCGAAATCGTGCTCGATGGGTTCAAGGCTTTCTTTGATAACCTGGTAACAAAGTACCCCAACTACCAGAACTATACGTTCAACTGCATCGGCTCGGTGGGCTATAACTTCCGCGATGCACTGATTCAGGTAGCCAAAAGCCACGATATGGAAGTGGGCAAAATCATCCGCTCCCCTATCGATGACTTGGTAGATTATCACACGGTGCTTACCAAATAAGGCGTGTAGCACGAGCACATCGAAGGGGGATTGAAAGTGTCATCCTGGATTATGTGGCGTCAAACAAAAAGAGCGGCCCCGATAATGGGGCCGCTCTTTTTGTTTGACGCTGGGGGGCTTTTTAGTGCTGCACTACCAGGCGCGTGGTTTGAATTTGTTCGCCGGTGCTCAGACGCACCAGATATACGCCATTGGCCAAGCCAGTCAGGGAAACGGGCAGCTCATGCGCACCAACAGATTGCCGAGGTGTAGCTGGCAACGTGCGCACGGCAGCCCCAAGCAGATTGGTAATGGTAATGGTAACCGGGGAAGCCGTCTTCAGCTCATAGCGGAGCGTGGCCGTAGCCGTGGCCGGATTGGGCGCGGCCGTAAGACGCAGCGCCGTGGTATTGCTTGGGCCACGCGTGGCCAGCACAGTAGTCGGCCGATTAATCAGGCGGGAGGTATATACAGCGTACTCGCCGGGCTGTAGCGTCAGATTAGCCGTGGGGTTTGTTACGCTGAGCGTCATGCCAGTCAGGTAGTTATACCAGGTGCCGGCCTGCTGAAACTCCGGGTTAACCGATTGGGGCACGATATCGAAGTTGCCAATCACTGTCACCTTCAGGTTGTCATCCTGCAAGTGAATGGTTTTGACGGCCCCAACTACACTCTGGGTGAAGTTGGTGGTTTCAAATACGGGCTCGTTCTTTTTCAGCGCAATCAGGCTGGCGTACACATTATACAGCTTCCGCCGCTCCTGCACCTCGCGATAATCCCAGCGGATCGGCTTATTGGCTGTTCGGCAGTCATCCTTTATGGTACCGTCGGGGCAGCGGTTGATAGAGAAGTCGTAGCCCAGTTCTCCGAACTGCCACACCATTTTAGGACCAGGCACCGTGAAGAAGAAGGCAGCGGCGGCCTCGTTACGAGCCAGGGCTACATTGATGCTCTTGGTATCGTAGGTAGCGGTAGCGGCCCCAAAGGATATATTTTTGAACATCAGGCGCTCCTCATCATGGCTTTCCATGTAGCTCACCAGGTGTGGCTGCTCCCAGTTGCGGTTGCGGTAGTACGTGCCACTGAAGTCCGACTTGTCGCCGGTGTTGTAGCCCATGGTGGCTTCGTTGTATTTATCGGTCATTTTGCCCCACAGCATCATGCCGTAGTCGGCCAGTATCTTCTCCTCGTCGTTGTCGCTCAGGTGCTCCAGAATGCAGTACACGTTGGGGTCAATGGTGCGAAGCTGGTCGTAGATGTTCTTCCAGATGGCAATGCGCGAGTCGTCGCGGCGGCCCCAGGCGGCTACATCATTGGGATTGTTGCGCTGGGTGAAGCCCTTTGATAAGTCGTAGCGGTAGCCATCAATACGGTATTCCTGGAGCCAGAATTCGTTTACCCGCTCCACGAAATACTTCGTGAACGGGCTTTCGTGATTGAAGTCGTAGCCCACGTTGAAGGGATGCGTGGCGGCCCGGTTAAACCACGGACTGGCGGCCGAAGGTGCACCGCCCTCAAAATACAGCTGCGCCATCGGCGACTGCCCGAAGGAATGATTCAGCACCATATCGATGATAACGGCTATTCCGCGCTTGTGGCACTCGTCCACGAAACGCTTGAGGTCGTCTTTGGTGCCGTAGTACTTATCGGGGGTGAAGTAGAAAGAGGGATTGTAGCCCCAGCTTTCGTTGCCCTCAAACTCATTGATGGGCATCAGCTCAATGGCATTTACGCCCAGGCGTTGCAGGTAGCTGAGCGTATCGGTGAGGGTTTTGTAGTCGTGGCGCGCAATAAAATCACGCACCAGCAGCTCGTACACTACCAGGTCGGTACGCTTGGGCTTGGCGAAGTTGTTTACCTGCCACTGGTATTCCGTCTGACCCGATTTGAAAGTGGAAACAATGCCGGTAGTTTTGCCGGTGGGGTATTGTAGCTGGGCTGTCGGGTAAGTTGCATCCGGGATAAAGCGGTCATTATTCGGGTCGAGCACTTTCTGGGTGTACGGATCGGCGATGCGTAAGGTGCCGTCTACCAGATACTGGTAGGCGTACTCCCGGCCCGGTGTCAGGTTATCAAGCTGAATCCACCAGCGGCCATTGCTGCTGTTGTCGGGCGTATTGTCGGTAGCGCTTACGGGCGTACGCTTCAGAGTTGATGCGGTGCCGGATTGCCAGTCATTGAAGTCTCCAATAGCGTGGATAAACTGTTTGTTGGGAGCCGTCAGGCTCAAGATCACTGAAGCACCGCCATTCAGGTACGTGACGCCGTCCTTCTTAGCGCCAGCAGGCAGAGCAGCAACGGTCGCGGCCTCGCGGGTTTGGACGGTTAGCTGGGTCTCAGCAGTAGAGTTAGCATCGGTGGCCGTGAGACGAAGGGTGTTGGCTCCCGGCTGCGTAAGCGTTACGCTTCTTGATATGGTGGTGGCATTCGGCTCAGTCGCTCCCAGCTGTACGCCATTCAGAAACAGGGCCAGGGTAGCAGGTAGCGCTGAGGTACCCGTGACGGTAGTGGGCGTATTCAGCACAAAGAAATTGCTCCCTGCGCCAGTCGGAGCAGTAAAGCGCAGGTTAAACTTGTCCTGAGCTACGTCCACTAAGATGTCGCCGCTGGGTCCGCGCCCCACCTTGCTGCCATCCGCGTTTTTAAAGATCATGCCCAGCCGATAGATTTTCGTGCCGGCCGGGATGGGATAGAATGTATTAGGCGTGAAGGTGATCGTATACACGTTGGCGTTGGTAGCCGAGCGCGTCATCTTGGCCGCCGCATCCGGCTGATTAAAATTGGGACTTTTCACGTTGCTCCAGGTCGTGCCGGTAGGACTGTCGGTAATGACCCCGGTCCAGATGTAAACGTCGCCCGCGAAGTTGGCCAGCTCCGCGTTGCCCTGGGCAGCATTGAAAGTGATAGTTACCGGCTCGGAAGCCAGAAACAGGGCCGGTTGGGTGGTTACCTGAGCATGAGCCGCGTGTGCGCCCATAAGCAGCACGATCAGGCTAAAAAAAAGTCGAAGTGTTTTCATTGAAAAAAACGAACGTTTGATTGGTGGAATTACAGGGAAGCTAAACAGGCGATACTACTCCGCTCAATTCAACATTTCCATGGCATAGGACTAAAGGTACATAACTGGGCTTTATCCAGGCCTGTGGCCGGAGGTATTTGTTCGTAGCTTTGATTTTCCGGCCCTGGCGGTCAGTGGTTGTTGCATGACGCTCTCTTTTAAATCTTCTGTACGTGCCGGGTGGTGGCTACTGCTTCTGTTGGTAGCGGGGAGCCTGCTACCAACACGCTGCCTGGCCCAGGGCACTGCCGATACGGTTCTGCTCACGCCTGCTTCTGCTCAATTGCGTCGCTCCGACACCGCCCAACAGAGCCACCGCTTGCCCGTGCTGGCGGGCGGCTTGGCCCTGAGCTACACGGGCCTGGTATATGGGCTAAGCAAAGGCTGGTACACCGGCGAGCGGACCAGCTTTCACTGGTTCGATGACAGCCGGGAATGGAAGCAACTGGACAAGGCGGGGCACTTCTGGGGGGCTTTTCACGAGAGCCGCGGCGCTGTAGACATGCTGCGCTGGGCCGGCGTCCCCGATCGGAAGGCGCTTTGGTACGGGGGATTCGTGGGCTTTCTGCTCCAAAGTCCTCTGGAGCTGCTCGACGGCCGCGACCCGGCCTATGGCGCCTCGGCTTATGATCTGGGGGCCAATTTTCTGGGCTCGGCCGGGCTTATCGCGCAGCAGCTGGCGTGGAATGAAGTTCGCATTATGCCCAAATATTCTTTCCGAACTACCCGCTACGCGGCCCTGCGGCCCAATGTACTAGGCAAAACCCTGGCTGAGCAATACCTGAAAGACTATAATGGCCACACCTACTGGCTCTGCGCCGATGTAGCCGCGTGGCTGCCGCAGGAAAGCAAATGGCCCAAGTGGCTGCAACCGGCCGTAGGTTTTGGCGCGCAGGAGATGGTGTTCAACGACCCGGCTGCCAACGCGGTTTTGGGTCTGAATGCCTACCGGCAGTACTATTTGAGCTTTGATGTGAACCTGATGCGCATCCCCACGCGCAGCAAATTTCTGAAGCGCGTGTTCTACGTGGCCAGTATTTTTCATTTGCCCGCCCCGGCCCTTGAGTATAACTCGCGGCGCGGCCTGGTACTACATGGGCTGTATTATTAAACCCTGACGGCGACCGTAGCAGCAGTAGTTACCTACTCCATGATGCGTTAGGGATTTTGATAACCGAATTGGTTGTTAGAAGCTAGCCGCTTTGTTCAGGCTAAGCCAGATTGGTCTCGCGGCAGTCTTTCCTGCCTACCTTGCATGGGCCAGCCTTATATTTCATTTCAATTCCCAAAACACCCCTAATATGAACGTAGGAGACCGAGTACGCCTGCTTACGGGCCGCGAGGAAGGCATCATCACCCGCCTACTCGCCAACGACTTGGTAGAAGTCGCTATTGATAATGACTTTACAATTCCAGTATTGCGCCGCGAAGTGGTAGTGGTAGCTGCCGAGGAGCAGAAAGCTTTCGGGCAAAGTGCCGCCTCCGTAGCCGCCGAGCGCCAAGCCGCAGCCAGCGCGCCACGGCCCGATTTTGCCTCCCAGAAGCCAGACGCGCCGGCCAGCAATAACCTGGGGGGCAAAAAGGCCGACAAGGAGCCGGAGCCGCCCCGTGCTCAAAAAGGCCTGTACCTTGCCCTCAGCCACCAGTCGCCGGAGCTACTGGCCGTGCAGCTCATCAACAATACCGATACCGATTTGCTGTTCACGTATGGCGAGGAGCGCGAGGAGAAATATCGGGGCCTGCTCTCCGATAAGCTCGGGCCCAAAGAAGCGAGTAAGCCGCTGGCTCATCTGCACCTCAAGGACTTTGAGCAGTGGCCCGCCGCCGTGGTGCAGCTCCTGCCCCACCGCCTGAACGGGGACACGGCGTTTGAGCTACTCACCAAGCGTCTGTCGTTTCGGGCTAATAGCTTCTATACCAGTCGCCAGCCCGCGCCCATTTTGCAGAAGGAAACCTACCTCTTTCAGCTTGATGAAAAACCCGCCGCGCCCATAGCCCCCGAGAAACTGGCTGAGAAGCTGCAAGCCCAGCTCACCGGCAACGCGCCTGCGAAGCCCGCGGCGGTAGTCCCTATCCCGGAGCCTGCCAAAACTATTCTGCCTCCCTCGCACGAAGTCGATCTGCACCTCGAACAGCTAAACCCCGACGCCGTAACCCTCGATCCGCCGCTCACCAACACGGCGATTCTGCGCTTACAGCTTGATGCCTTTGAGGATGCGCTGAGCCGCGCTTTGGCTACCAATATGCACGAAATCGTGTTCATTCATGGTACCGGTAACGGCACGCTGCGTAAGGAAATTCACAAAAATCTGAGCCGCAACCGGGACATCAAGTTCTTTGAAGATGCCCAGAAAGAGAAGTTTGGCTACGGCGCGACGCTGGTGCGACTGAAGTAAGAATCAGATAGCTCGCCGGAGCCACCGTCGGATTAGAAAAGCGCCCCGTACCCGGAACTTTACATCTTGGGCACGGGGTGCTTCTCTGGGGGCAATTTAAGCGGGAAACAAGCGACCAGAATATCCGTCATTCGAGCTGTCCCAAGCGTTTTTTTAGTCAGACTTTAGTTGGTGCGGTGCCGCGGGGAGTGAGGCTGACAGAACGGCTTTGGTCAGGCCGCGTTTAGGCTGGGCCCTCCTAATCTGCTATGCCTCCTGTTTGTTAATATCTTAACTATCAATTACATACAAAATAAAAACATTAAATTAAATACGTAATATACTTGATGTTAATCCTAGTTGCTGCTATCTTTCTCTTCTTGGAAATACGGCGTCGTATAGCTGGTTTGGCTTGATTACAAGCTTCCTTCCTTGTTGATAGGGCAGACGCATTACCGGAGGAGGAGTTGCCGAAAACCTGCCAGAGTAGGCGTCGCGTATCCCAATCAATTCTAGTTATGACAACTATGCCAGACCCGATTATCGGGTAAAACAACGCATTTCTGCAAGCCGTGCGCGTGCAGGGCGGCCCTCCCGGCCCTATTGCCCGCATCGGGGCCATGCTCCATCTGACTATGCACGACGTTATCAACGCGGCAGCGGGCACTTACTCCTCGTACCTGACCTCGGTGCCCGACCCGGATGCGGGCGTGAACGTGGAGGACGCCGCCAGCTACGCCGCCTATGCCGTGCTGAGCCACGAGTATCCAACCCAACGGGCACTCTTCAAAGCCGAATTGCGCAAGTACGGGGGCAAAAAACCTTCCGACACCAACGCACACAAGGCCTTCGGGGAAGAAGTGGCCGCTCAGATGCTCGCGCTACGGGCCGACGATAATTTGGACAACAATATGTTTATGGTGATGGACGCGCCGGGACAATGGACGCCCACCGGCTCGGGCGACGCGGCCACTCCTAACTGGGGTAAATTAAAGCCGTTCGGGGGCTTTGAGATGACCATATTCCGGACGGGTCTGCCCTCCAACTACGACACCATCGCTGAGCTACTGGGCAGTGAGGAGTACGCGGCCCAGTACAACGAGGTGCTGCGCCTGGGCAGCGCCAACTCCGCGGAGCGTACCCCCGAGCAAACCGAAATAGCCCTGTTCTGGGCCAACGACTTGGACGACACCTCCAAGCCGCCCGGCCAGCTTTACACGCTCACCCAGATTGTAGCCCGCAAGCGCCGGCTGACGGTGGCCCAAAACGCTCACTTGTTTGCCCTGGTAGCCCTGGCCATGGCCGATGCCGCTATCGTGGCCTGAGATGCCAAATACAACCGCGACCTGGATTTGTGGCGGCCCGAAACGGCCATTCGCTACACCTTTCAGCCCAATCAGCCCATCCTGCGCAGCCCGCTTACGGCGGCCGACCCGTACTGGCAGCCGCTCTCGCCCCGCCCGGACGGCACCCGCTTCTCGCCCAATTTTCCAGCTTATATTTCGGGTCATGCTACCTTCGGGGCGGCGCACGCGGCCATTATGCGCAACTATTTCAAGACCGACAACATCAGCTTCGAATTAACCACCGAAGACCCGCACGGCATCCGCGACCACAACGGTATCCGCAAGACGCGGCGCTTCACCAGCTTCAGCGGGGCTGCCCTCGAAAACGCCCGCAGCCGCGTGTACTTGGGTGTGCATTTTCAGTGGGATGGCGACAATGGTTACTTATCAGGTACGCAATTGGCGGATTACCTTTTCAAAAACTGGCTGACTAAAGTCGCTGCGCCCGCACCCGTGCCAACACCGGCGTGAAAACCCAGCCTGGGGGGCATTTCCGGGATCCACTACGGTGCCGCTTGTCTTTCCTCGCTGAGTACCTGCGGCAACAAAAAGGGCTTTCGCGATACCTGGCACTTCTTCCGGGGTAAGCCGCTTAAAAGCAGCCGGTTTTTTTCTGATTTCAACAAAAAAGGCTGCCCGCGTGGGCAGCCTTTTGTAGTATTCAAAAACCCTACGGGTTTATAAGTGGGCAATTGGATCAGCGTTACCGTCCGGGTCACTTTTCACGGCATCAAGAGCAGTAAAGTTCTTACCGCGCATGAGAAGTACACCAGCCATGTGCGGCGTGGCCATTGAGGTGCCGCTGATGGTGTTGTAGCCGCCGTTCAGCCAGGTAGACTGGATACTAACGCCAGGCATACAATAGTCCACCGGCGGGTTGCCGAAGTTGGAGAACGAAGCCCAAGTATCGGTGTTATCCATCGCCGAAATGGTATAGATGTTAGCTCCATTCACCCGAGCAGGCGAGTGATTATTGGCATTATCCGTTTCGTTGCCGGCTGCCAAAGCGAAGAGGACGCCCCCTTGCGAGGCATTCAGCACAGCCTGATCGAGAGCGGTAGATACGCCACCGCCTAAGCTCATGTTAGCTACGTCGCCGGGTGCGCCGTTGGCTCCTACATAATCCACACCAGCAATTACACCGGAGTTAGAGCCGCTTCCACGTGAGTCCAGCACGCGCACGGCTACTACGGTAGCCCCTGCTGCTACGCCCACCACGCCAATCGAGTTGTTAAGGGCCGCAATCGTGCCCGAGACGTGCGTGCCGTGGCCGTTGCCATCGTCGGCTGAGGCATAGCCTTTGCCGCTGGTAGCGCTCAGAAAGGATTTGCTACGCCCCAGGTCCACTTTCAGATCGGGATGGTCCAGGTCAATGCCCGTGTCGATAACCCAAGCCGTGCGACCCGTGGCACTACCATCAGCGCTACCAACGCGGGTAATGCCATAAGGCGTGGTTTGAGCAGGTTGCGTAGTAGAGCCACCGCTAACGGGCTTGCCCAGCGAGATGATCCGGTCCTGCTCTACGTAGGCCACGCGGCCATCCTGGCGTAGCTCGGCGGCTTCGGCGGGGGTAAGCTCCGCCACGAAGCCTTTCAGCGCATGGCCATAGGCGCGACCTACTTTTTCAGCTTTCATGCCGCGGCCTTTCAGAATGCCTTGCCCTACGCCTTTTACTTTATTCGCTTTCGCGTCATACGAGCCCTCGCTGTCGGTATCAACGGAGCCATCTTTTAATACAACGATATATTGACCTTCAATCAAATCGTCAGCTGCTTTGGCGTCGGCACTGATCTGGGCTACCGATGGATCGCTGGCATCAATGGCATTGTCGGAGCAAGCGGTGAAAACGGCCGACGCGGCCACGAGCGAAGCGCTCATTACCCAGAAAGAAAGACGCGAATGTAGTTGGTTTTTCTGCATGCTTGTAAAATGGAGTAATGGGTGAGAAAGGACTTGTTCGCCGTCCACCGCAGAGATTCTAAGCCCTCGAGCAGTGACCAGTGGGGTGTTTGTTCAGGTAATGTATAGATTTAAATATAGTATCTACCTCAACGCTAAGGCCTGGGGGGACAAAAGGCGCTTGTTTATTTCTATTTTAAGCTCTAAAAACGCTTTCTACATTACTACCACAGCAGTATCAGGAAAATCCCGCTGTATTTGTGACATAGAAAGAAATATATGTCTTTAGGGAGACAATTTGCTTTCTCAGTCTGTATTAACCCATTTACATATATATGCGTTCCTGTGCTCAGGACAGCACAACTTCAATAGCAGGAACCAAAACATTCAAACTGCTACCTTTGCCCTGTGATGGGTCGCTCCACCGCGGCGCTTTCGGGCGGCGAGGAAAGTCCGGGCAACGCAGAGCACCCTGCTTCCTAACGGGAAGGATGGGCCGCAAGGCTCAGACAGCCAGTGCCACAGAAAATTACCGCCAGACGGTGAAATGATGAGTGGTGAAATGGTGAGTTTGATGTTCAATTCGCGCAAGCGGAACGATAAACTCACAAGTTCACCATTTCACTATCTCACCATCGGGTAAGGGTGAAAAGGTGCGGTAAGAGCGCACCAGCGGCCGGGTGACCGGGTCGGCTGGGTAAACCTCAGGGGTTGAAAGACCAAATAAGCGGGCACGCTGTCTGGCAACAGGCGGCACCGGGCGGCTCGTCCGGCGTTCGTGGGTAGGTTGATGGAGCCTGTCGGCAACGACTGGCCTAGATAAATGGTGGAGACGCCGAGCCCTCGGGCCCGGTGGACAAAACCCGGCTTATAGACTCATCACCCCAGCATCATCGGTCGTCGCAGCTTCGGTTGCGGCGACCGATTTTGTTTTTGGTTAACTGGGGGCAAATATTGACGGCAGTGGTGTAGAAATTAGATAATTACAATTTTTCATCTGTATCGTGTTCTTTTCTCACCGAATCATTCAATAACTTTACTCACTAAACGGGTAATGCTTTTCGTTACCTTCGCCTACGCGTTAGTGTTACTTAATTCTGCTCTCAGGTTATGCCCAAAATCCTCATTATCGACGACGAAAAGTCGATTCGTAATACGCTAAAGGAAATTCTGGAGTACGAGAACTACGCCGTCGATCAGGCCGAAGATGGTCCGTCCGGCTTGGATATGCTTATCAAGAATAAGTACGATGTAGTGCTTTGCGACATCAAAATGCCCAAAATGGACGGGCTGGAAGTACTGAGCCGCGCCCAGGAGTTAGCCCCAGATGCGGCCTTCATTATGATATCGGCCCACGGCAGCATCGACACGGCCGTGGATGCTACCAAGAAAGGAGCCTACGACTTCCTGCAAAAGCCCCCAGACCTGAACCGCCTGCTGGTGACGGTACGCAACGCCCTCGACCGCACCAAGCTGGTAACCGAAACCAAAACGCTCAAGAAGAAGATTGCCAAAAGCTCCGAAATGGTAGGCACTTCGCCGGCCCTGGAGCAGGTGCGCAAAGCCATTGCCAAAGTAGCTCCCACCGATGCCCGCGTACTTATTACCGGCCCCAACGGTGCCGGTAAGGAGATGGTGGCTCGTCAGCTCCACGAGCAAAGCAGCCGTGCCCACGGACCAATGATTGAGGTAAACTGCGCTGCCATCCCATCTGAATTGATTGAAAGCGAGCTATTCGGCCACGAAAAAGGGTCGTTTACCTCGGCCGTAAAGCAGCGCATTGGCAAGTTTGAGCAAGCGCACGGCGGCACCTTATTTCTGGACGAAATTGGCGACATGAGCCTCTCGGCCCAGGCCAAAGTGCTGCGGGCCTTGCAGGAAAACAAAATCACACGCGTAGGGGGCGAAAAGGAGATTACGGTGGATGTGCGCGTACTGGCCGCCACCAACAAAAACCTCCAACAGGAAATCGCGGAGCGCAATTTCCGCGAGGACTTGTATCACCGCCTCTCCGTCATTCTGATTCAGGTTCCGGCTCTCAATGACCGACGCGACGACATCGGTGACCTGGTGCAGAAGTTCCTCGACGACATCGCCCGCGACTACGGCAACAAGCCCAAAACCGTCAGCCCCGAAGCTCTCAGCTACCTGAAAAGCCTCGACTGGCGCGGCAATATCCGCGAGCTGCGCAACGTAGTAGAGCGCCTCGTGATTATGAGCGATGATACGATTACGGACGCGGACGCGAAGCTGTATTCGGGCAAATAACCCCAACCCAACCCCTCCCCACCGGGAGGGGGGCTCTAGCTTTAATCCTTTAATTTTTAGATTTTAAAACTAAAGCCCCTCTCCCGGAGGGGAGGAGTTGAGGTCAATTGTTGCTTACACCATCTGATTGCACCCGCGCACATCTGAGTTATCCAGCCGACCCAGCACTTCGAATGACCCATCGGAGTGCTGGCGGGCCAGGTCTTTGGTTTCTATAAAGGCGCAGGAATCAATATTTGCCAAATCGATAACATTGATAGTACCTGCGGGACGTGTGGCATCAGCGGAGAAAGGATCAGATGGCTCGCGCAGCAGAATACGGAGGACTGGGGGGCAAATAAAGCGCCCGTTGCCGGTGCTATAAGCCTGGGACAGTAGCTCGGTCATGCCATATTCGGAGTGAATGCCCTGGGGGCCAAAGGCAGTCTGCAGCTCGATATGAAGCTCCTCCCGAATCATTTCACGCCGTCGACCTTTCATTCCGCCAGTTTCCAGTACCGTGAGCCCCAATAACTCTGGCGCACCCGCATAGGCAGCGACCAAATCGAGCAGGGCGTAGGATACGCCGAGCAGCATTATGTGGCGGCTGGAGTCGCACTTGGCAGTGGCTAAAGCCTGTAACAAAGCGGCGTGGTCGTGCAGGAAGAAAGCGGGCTGGGTTTGGCTTGATTCCTTGGCAAAATATTCAACCATAGCCACCAGCGAAGACTGACCTTGCTCCAGATACGAAGGCAACAAGGCTAAGAAAATCCAGTCAGTAAGCGAGCCATAGGTTTGCTCAAAAATGCGAGCCGCGTTGTGGCAGTATAGGGCAGGATCGCGCAGTAGGTGGCGGCTTCGCTGCTGCTGGGTAGTGCCACTGCTCAGGAAGGTTTCCTGCGGGGTCCAGTCGGTGGGCGCGGTGCGTACCTCGTGGGTTTTGAAAAACTCAATGGGCAGGAAAGGAATATCGATCAGCGTATTAACTGAACCTGGATTGCGGCCCAGCGCGGCGAGATAGTCGCGGTATGGGGGGCAATTTTCGGCCTGATGCCGGAACAGGCGCAGAGCCGTTTCCTCAAAATTGGCAGCTGATACAGTGGGTAAGGCACGCAGGTGCTCATCACGGAAACTCATTACAAAACGGTGTGGTTAACAGCTAGGTATAACAAACGCAGCACGTCTTCGTTGAGAAGTTGTATCTTCCGTTCTGGCTGAAAAGGCCGCGTTCGACCTGTCTTTTTTTCTTCTTTATGAACTTACTTCGTACTCTTAGGATGGGAGCCGTGCTCCTGCTCACGGGCCTGACAGTATCTTCCTGCCTCGAGCCGCCCGATTATCCTGAAACGCCCACTATTGAGTTTCAGCGCATTACCTCGCAGCGAATCTCTGATGTTAGCGGAACCTATGATAGAGTAGTCATTACCGTAAGCTTTCGGGACGGCGACGGCGACCTTGGCCTAAACGAAGCGGACAAAACGCCTGACTCGCCTTGGGCTCGGATTATCAATGGCGTACCCAATCCGTTCTACAACAATTACTACCTCACGCCCTTCATCCGCAATGCTCGAAATGAGTTTGTGGAGTTGGAGCTGCCCGATCCCAGCTTCAACTACAACAGTACATACCCGCCACTGACTACGGACGACCGCAAAGCTCCCCTGCGCGGCGATTTAAACTTCACCTACGATTTCTACGTGGGCTCGCCTTTCGCCCCCGGCCAGACGGTACGCTTCAACGTATCCATCTTGGACCGCGCTTTAAATCAAAGTAACACCATCACCACTGACCCCATCACGATTCCGCGCTAAGCAGTTTTCAAAGTGTTAATGAGAGGTAAGAAACCCCGACCGGACAGATTCCAGTCGGGGTTTTGCTTGTAAAAGTGAAGGGCTAATAAATCGGCAGGAAACGCTTTGGGTCAGACTCTTGCAACATTTCGTACACCGTATCGAACACATCTTCGGCGTTGGGTTTGCTGAAGTAGTCGCCATCGGAGCCGTAGGGCGGGCGGTGAGGCTGAGCCGCCAAGCAGCGAGGCTGGGAGTCGAGGTAGCGATAAGCCTGCTGCTCATCGAGCACATGCTGCATCATGTAGGCCGTGGCACCGCCGGGCACATCTTCATCGGCGAAGAGTACGCGGCTGGTTTTGCGAATACTGTCGGCAATGACGTGCTGCAAGTCGAAAGGCAACAGCGTCTGCACGTCTATCACCTCCACCGAAATGCCAACTTCACCTAATTGCTTGGCCGCATCCAGCACGATGCGGCACATCGAGCCATACGTCACAATCGTTACATCGGTGCCCTGCTGTAATACCTCCGGCTCGCCTAGGGGCAAAGTGAACTCACCCACGTTCTGCGGAATACGCTCCTTTAGTCGGTAGCCATTAAGTGGCTCGATAACCAAGGCCGGCTCGTCGCTGCGCAATAAAGTATTATAGAAGCCGGCGGCCTGCGTCATGTTGCGGGGCACACACACATGCATCCCCCGGATGCTGCCCAGAATCATGCCGATGGGTGAGCCGCTGTGCCAGATTCCTTCCAGCCGGTGTCCACGGGTACGCACAATGAGGGGTGCCTTCTGGCCGCCCTTGGTGCGGTACTGCAAGCAAGCCACATCATCCGACAAAATCTGGATGGCATAGAGCAGATAATCGAGATACTGAATCTCGGTGATGGGCCGCAGGCCGCGCATGGCCGCGCCGATGCCCTGCCCTACGATAGTGCACTCACGAATGCCGGTATCGGTCACGCGCAACTCCCCAAACTTCTCCTGCAAGCCGGCAAAAGCCTGGTTTACATCACCAATACGGCCCACGTCCTCGCCGATGGCGAAGATGGTAGGGTCGCGGCGGAAGTTAGCCTCAAAGCAGGCCTGCAATACCTCGCGGGCATCTACCTGGGGGGCATTTTCGGCGAACTGAACCGGCTCAACGGCAATGTTTAATGCTGCCTGCTCACTTTGGCTGTAGAGATAAGAATTATAACGGTCAGCGTTTTCGGCCAGGGCCGCCTCCAACCATTGGGTTAGCTCGCGGCGGCTGGCGGAGCGCTGTTGGTCGCGGGTGAGGCGCAGGGCCTTGCGCACGGTACGCACCATGTCGGCGCGGATGGGCGCAGGGTTGTGCTGCAAATGCTCCACCAGTTCGTGCAAGGCATTCTGGCGACCGGTTTCGTTTACCAGCTTTTCCAGCAACACTACTACGTCGTCGCGCTCTTGCTTAATGGGGTTGAAAAAAGCCCCCCAGGCGGCTGTGCGGGCTTCGCGCACCGTGTTCTTCGCCTCGTTTTCCAACTGGTCCAGCTCCTCAGCGGTGGCGTACTCTTCGGTGAGCAGCCACTCGCGCATTTTGAGCAGGCAGTCGTGCTCCTCCTCCCAAGTCAGGCGGTCTTTGGTTTTGTAGCGCTCATGCGAGCCGGATGTACTGTGGCCCTGGGGCTGCGTTACTTCCGTCACATGAATGAGCACGGGCACGTGCTCGCGGCGGCAGATGTCAGCCGCCCGCTGGTAGGTATCGAGCAAGGCTGGATAATCCCAGCCTTTCACCACAAAAATCTCGAAGCCTTGCTCGCCGGGGGCGTCGCGCTGAAGGCCACTCAGAATGGCACTGATGCTTTGTTTACAGGTCTGGTATTCAGCCGGAACAGAGATGCCATAATGGTCATCCCACACCGACACGAGCATTGGAATCTGCAACACGCCGGCCGCATTCAGGGCCTCAAAAAACATCCCTTCCGAAGTGCTGGCGTTGCCAATCGTACCAAAGGCTACTTCGTTGCCGTTGGTGCTGAACTGAGTCAGCTCATGCAGCTCGGGGTTTTGGCGATATAGCTTGGAAGCATAGGCCAGACCAACTAAGCGCGGCATCTGCGAAGCCGTAGGCGACACGTCGGCCGAGGAGTTTTTCAGTTCCGCGAGGTTTCTGAAGTTGCCGTCTTCGTCGAGCAGGCGGGTGGCAAAGTGGCCATTCATAGCCCGGCCGGCGGTGGCAGGCTCGGCTTCTACATCGGGGTGAGCGTAGAGTTGGGCAAAGTATTGCTGTAAAGTCAGTTCTCCGGCCGACATCATAAAGGTTTGGTCGCGGTAGTAGCCGGAGCGAAAGTCGCCGGGCTGAAATACGCGGGCCATAGCCAATTGCGGCAGCTCTTTGCCATCACCGAAAATGCCGAATTTGGCCTTACCCATAAACACTTCCTTCCGCCCAGCCAGGGAAGCGTGGCGGCTTTCCCAGCCCAGGCGGTAATCGTGAAGCAGGTCTTCTTTGCTGAGAGTAGCCGGGGTGGTGGCTAGAGCGGTTTCGGCAGTGGACATAAGGAAGAGTAGAAATAAGGCAAATGGTGGCAGTCGGCAGAACTGGGGGCAAAGCCGACCTGGCTGCAAAAGTACGTATTTGGGCGCGATGCTGAGTAAATGCCCCCCAGAGCCCCCTACGAGCCCGGACACTTTTTGTCTATCTTTGGTGTATCCCAAAGCAATGCCTGGGTCTGGCACACTTCTGCTGAAGCCTAAAGTACGACTTCGAGTTGCCTCTTTCAACGTTATTTTTTATGAGAAACATCGCCTCCCTTTTGTTCAGCGTGGCCTTGCTGCTACTCTGTTTTTCGGCCCAGGCCCAGGGCGTAATGACTTTTGAGAAAGAGCTGCACGACTTCGGCAACGTACCCGAAGGCACGATGGCTACGCACGAATTCAAGTTCAAAAACACCGGCAATCAGCCCATCGTCATTGCCGGCGTGCAGGCCTCCTGCGGCTGCACCACGCCCGACTGGACCAAAACACCCGTACTGCCCGGCAAATCGGGGGTGGTAAAAGCGGTTTACAGCAGCGCCGGCCGTCCCGGTGTGTTCAATAAAACCGTGACCGTCACCAGCAATTCCAGCACGCCCAATACCACCCTGACAATCAAAGGCACGGTGGTAGGCGCGGAAGAAATGAAGGCCAGTCTGACTCCTGCTCAAAAAGCTTTAGCGCCCCGTCTTGTACTTGACCGCAACACCCACGATTTTGGCAAGATGGAAGCTGGCCAGCAGCCGACGGCCCGCTTCACGGTGAAAAATATGGGTAAACAAGATCTATTGCTGGGCATGATAACCTCCTCTTGCAACTGTGTAGGCTATAAAAAAGCCCCCCAGCCCATTAAGCCTGGCCAAAGTGCCGTGGTGGAAGTGCTGTATGCTCAACGGCAAATCGGGCAGATGACAGATGTAGCCACTTTGAACTCCAACGACGTAGAAGGCACGACCAAGCTTACGCTGAAGGCTAACGTAGTGCGTGATCTGAACGCGGCCAGCATGGTAAAGGAAAGCGCTACGGCGGTACCGTTTAAGTAGAGTTTGACCCAGTGGTATTATGTCAAAAAAAGTCGTAGTACCACTATCGTTGCGGATGCCTGCACGGCACGAATCGTTCAGTGATAGTGGTACTACGACGAAAAAAGTCGTAGTACCCCTCCACCTTAGCCAGCCCTATCCCCTATCTTTGCGGCCATTTTCACCCATCGACTTCCACCCACATCTTCACTTCTCTGCCATGATCATCGGCGTACCGAAAGAAATCAAGAATAACGAAAACCGCGTGGGCCTCACGCCCGCTGGCGTAGCCGAGCTGCGCAAGCACAACCACACCGTATACGTGCAGGCCACGGCCGGGCTGGGCAGCGGTTTTCAGGATGCCGAGTACGAAACGGCTGGTGCGCTCATCCTCGCCACCATCGAGGAAGTGTACGCCCAGGCGGAGATGATCGTGAAGGTAAAGGAGCCGATTAAGGAAGAGTATTCTTTGATCAAGGAAGGCCAGCTGCTGTTCACGTATTTCCACTTTGCTAGTGGTGAGGAGCTCACCCACGCCATGATTGAGCGCAAGGCCGTGTGCCTGGCTTACGAGACCGTGGAGCTGCCCAACCGGGCCCTGCCCCTGCTCATTCCGATGAGCGAAGTGGCTGGCCGCATGGCCCCGCAGGAAGGTGCCAAGTACCTGGAGAAGCCCCTGAAAGGCCGCGGCATTCTGCTGGGTGGCGTACCCGGCGTGAAGCCCGCCAACGTGCTCGTGCTGGGTGGCGGCATCGTCGGGACGCAGGCCGCGAAGGTAGCGGCCGGCCTCGGTGCTCAGGTAACCATCATGGACATCAGCCTGAACCGTCTGCGCGAGCTCGACGACTTCATGCCTAAGAACGTGGTGACTCAGTATTCCAACGAGTACAACATTCGCGAGGCTATCAAAACCGTGGACCTGGTAGTAGGGGCCGTGCTGATTCCGGGGGCCAAAGCGCCTCACCTCATCACCCGCGACATGCTCAAGACCATGCGCCCCGGCACCGTGCTCGTGGATGTGGCCGTGGACCAGGGCGGCTGCATCGAAACCTGTAAGCCTACGACCCACGAAGATCCGACCTTCATCATCGACGATATCGTGCATTACTGCGTAGCCAATATGCCAGGGGCCGTGCCTTATACCTCCACACTGGCCCTGACCAACGCCACGCTGCCTTACGCCGTGCGCCTGGCTAACCTGGGCTGGCAGGAAGCCTGCCGCCGCGACCCGGCCTTGCGCCTGGGCCTGAACGTGGTAAACGGCGACGTAGTCTACCAGGGCGTAGCCGAAGCCTGGAATCTACCGCTGGTAAGCGTGGACACTGTATTGGAAGAACCTTCGGTTTATGACAACCGTGGATTTCAAAGTTTTTAATTAAACATTAGTTTTCAAATAGCGGAAGAGCCTTTCCGGCCGTGAGGTCGGGAAGGCTTTTTGGTTAATACCATCACGCTTCAGCTTGGTGAATCGCTACTACATGAAAGGAATTATCTATACCGGCGCGGCACTCACTGACAAGGAGTTGCTGATTACGCTGCCTCAGGAGCTGCAGGCTTTTCTGCGGCAGCACAATGGCGTGGTAGCGTACTTCGGCGGTTTGCATATTCGGGGCTGCTGCGCGGAGCCGGCGTGGCACTCGCTGCGGGCGGTCTGGCACGGGGAGCAGGCCCTCTACAAAACCTATGATACGGTGCTCACTACTGATATTCCGTTCGCGCAGGACTGCGTAGGCAACCAGTTTTTGCTGCGGCAGGGCGAGGTGGTTTTTCTCGATACCGAGACCGGGGAAATAGCGCCGTTGGAAGTCGACTTCAAGCACTTCCTGATTGGGGCCGAGAAATATCCGGTCGATGCACTGGAGTTGGAGCCGCTGCGGCGCTGGCAGCAGCAGGGTGGCACGCTGACGCCCGGCCAGCTACTGCACGTATATCCGCCGGTTTGCATTGCCGCGGCCACTGATAAGGCTACTTTAGCTCCGGTTGCGGGACCGAAGCGTCTGGCTTTTCTTGCCGGTTTATACCAGCAAATCAAGCACCTGCCCGACGGTCAGGCGCTTACCATAAAGCCGCTTCAGGATTAGATTTCGCAGAATGCCGTCACCTCTTTTGCGCCTGCTGCTCCGCCGTTTTGCCCTGCTGCTGGGCGCTTACGTGCTATTGCGCCTGGGTTTTTACCTGGCGAATCAGGCAGTATTCCGCGAGGCGTCGGCCCCGGAAATCGCTTGGGCCTTCTGGCACGGCTTCCGGTTCGATATAGCGGCGCTGCTGCTGCTGAATCTGCCGTTTCTGCTGTTGTCGCTGGTGCCGCGGTTTGGGCGCGGGTGGCAGGGCTTTGTGCGGGGCGTGTACCTTACCCTGAATGCGGTGGGATTAGCACTTAATATTATTGATAGTCAGTACTTTAAATTCATTGGCCGGCGCACCACCGATGAGCTTTTTACCATCACCGGCGACATTCAGCGCCAGGCGGGGCAGCTGGCCTTTCACTACTGGTTTCTGGTGCCGCCGTTCGGGGTGTTGTTTGGGCTGCTCTGGTACTTCTACCCCCTGCCGAAGACCGGCAATTTGCCCCCCAGCCCGGTTAAAAGCTCCTTGCAGCTTCGTCTGGCGCGGCAACTGCTGGAGGTGATTTTCGTGGCGGCACTCACCGTCATCGGCATTCGCGGCGGCTTGCAGCTCAAGCCGTTGCGCACGGGTCACGCTTTCGTACAGGTGCCGCCCGTGCTGGGCCATCTGGCGTTGAACAGCACCTTTACCTTTTTGCGCAGCCTGGGGTATCAGCCCGTCGAAAGGCGCACGTATTTTCAGTCGGAGGCCCAGCTGCGGCAGGCGTTAGCGCCGCGCCTGCCCGCCGCCAACCCCACCGCCCCGCGTGATAACGTGGTGATTATCCTGCTCGAAAGCTTTGCCTCCGAGTATACCGGCATCGAAAACGGGGGGCGCGGCTACACACCTTTCTTTAATTCGTTGGCCGCTAGGGGGCTTTTTTTTCGTGACCATTACGCCAACGGGCGGCGCTCCATTGAGGCGCTGCCCGCCGTGCTGGCCGGCATGCCCGCGCTGCTGGAAAGTCCGTTTATCACGTCCAATTTCCAGACGAACGAGCTGCACGGCCTGGGTGAGCTGCTGGGCCGCGCCGGCTACGCCACGTCGGTGTTTCACGGCGCTGAGAATGGCACGATGGGTTTCAATACCTTCGCCGGCATGGTAGGCGTGCAGCAGTATTTCGGGCTAAATGAATATCCCGGTGGCGCCAATAGCCCCGACTACGACGGGCACTGGGGCATTTTTGATGAGCCGTATCTGCAATACTTTGCCCGGCAATTAAGCCAGCAGAAACAGCCGTTTTTCTCCACGGTTTTCACGCTCACCTCCCACGAGCCATTTCCAGTGCCGGCGAAATACAAAGACCGTTTTACACCAGGCAAATTACCTATTCACGCCTCCATCGGCTACACCGATTTTGCCCTGCGGCAATTTTTCAAAACTGCCGCCAAACAGCCCTGGTACCGGAATACCCTCTTTATTCTGTTGGCTGACCACACCTCCCAAACCCTCACGCCCAGCTACCAGAATACGCTCGGCAGCTACAAAACGCCCCTGCTCCTCTTTCATCCCGGCCGAAAATTGCCCCCCGCCGACGTGCGCCGCGTCACCCAGCAGGCCGATGTGCCCGCCACCGTGCTCGACTACCTGGGTTTGCCCCCTAATGGCCAGCTGCTGCCTTTCGGCTACTCCGTATTCGATACTTCGGCCAATGGTCGCGCCCTCTTCCTGACGGGCGGCTCCTACTACCTGGTGCACCACGATTACGTGACCGAGCTGACGGCCGACGACCAGGTGCGCCTCTACCCCTACCGCCGCCACGATTTGCCCCCCACGCCCGTAAATGACCCGCTAAAAGCCCGGCAATACGGCCAGGAATTGCGGGCCAGCGTGCAGTTTCTGACCAATGGACTGTTGGATAATTCATTATATAAATCGCCTGAATCTAAGCGTTGATAACCCTCCCGTCATGCAGAGCGGAGCGAACGAGATGCTGCGCTCCGCTCTGCATGACCACCTATTTTGAAAAACTCATGAAATAATAGTCAGCGCCTCGGTATAAGCAGGGATTTCGGCCAGGCGCTGATTGGTTTTCTGCGCGAAATCGACCAGCCAGCAGTAGTGCTGCAAGCCGTTGGTGAGCAGCAGCAGAGGCGCGGCAATGGTCTGATTATACGTGGCGGCCTGGTGGGCCACGGCGGCCGTAATGGGCACCGACGTAGCTTTGCACTCGACCAGCAGCAGCGGCGCGCCGCCGGGCCCAAAGGCGCAGATATCGGTGCGCTTCCGGCGCTGATTGTAGGCGTGGCCGCGCTCCAGACTGAGCAGGCCGCGCGGGTAGCCCAGATAACCCGTGAGGTAGTGCACTACGTGCTGGCGCACCCACTCCTCGGGCGTGAGCACCACATTTTTGCGGCGCAAGACGTCCCAGATCAGGGAGTTTGCACCCGATTTTGTAAGTTTGTGCTCGAAAGGCGGCAGGTCGAGGGCTTGCATCACCTCCAAAGGTACGGCCCGGAATCCCTGCTTCCGCTTTTCAACTGCCGTACCGTCGTTCGTAAGCACGACGGTTTTTTGTTTTTAAACAGTCATCTGTTCTATTCAGAACGTCATGCAGAGGCGAAGCCGAAGCATCTCGCGTGCAGTCGTTTGATTACTAATCCCGCTAAACACGCGAGATGCTTCGGCTCCGCCTTTGCATGACGGGCAGAAGAAATAAGCATTTCATAACCAACCATTTAACCCCACCCTATGAAGAACAAAGCCGCCATAGTGGAGAACTGGCTGCCGCGCTACACCGGCGTGCCGCTCAAGGACTTCGGGCAGTATATTCTGCTCACCAACTTTATCAACTACGTGAATATGTTCGCTGAGCAGTTCGATGTGGAAGTGCGCGGCCTGGACAAGCCCATGCAATCGGCGACGGCCAATGGCATCACGATTATCAACTTTGGTATGGGCTCGCCGATGGCCGCTACGGTCATGGATTTGCTCTCGGCCATCAAGCCTAAAGCCGCGTTGTTTCTGGGCAAGTGCGGCGGCTTGAAGAGCAAGACCAAGCTGGGTGATTTGATTCTACCCATTGCCGCCATTCGCGGTGAGGGTACTTCGGATGACTATCTGCCTCCGGAAATCCCGGCCCTGCCTTCCTTCCGCTTGCAGCGGGCCGTGTCGTCGATGATCAAGAAGCACGAGAAGGACTACTGGACCGGCACCGTGTACACCACCAACCGCCGCGTGTGGGAGCACGATGATGCGTTTAAAGAGTACCTGCGCCAAATTCGGGCCATGGCCGTGGACATGGAAACGGCCACCATTTTCGTGGTTGGCTTTATCAACGAAATTCCCCACGGTGCCCTGCTGCTGGTGAGCGACAACCCGATGACGCCCGAAGGCGTGAAAACTGCCGAAAGCGACTCTAAGGTGACGCTCGGGTACGTACACACGCACCTGCAAATTGGCATCGACTCGCTGATGGAGCTGAAAAGCTCCGGCGAATCGGTGAAGCATATGCGGTTTGAGTAAGGAGTTTGAGTAAGGAGAAGGGCTAGCACGTTAAAAACAGAACGTCATGCAGAGCGGAGCGAAGCATCTCGCTCGCGGTTGTCAGAATAGTAATCCGACGACTGTGAGCGAGATGCTTCGCTCCGCTCTGCATGACGTTCTGTTTTAAATGAATCTAAGGCAACACCTGATAGATTTCGCGCTAAATTTTGCCGCACGCCTTAACTTGCCCATATGATTAAACTTCTCCGCCCGCTCTCTTTGCTGCTGCCCCTGCTGGCTGGCTTCAATAGCTGCCAAAATGCCCCCCAACAGCAAGCCGCCGACTTGGTGGTGTACAACGCCACCGTGTACACCGTCGATTCGGCGTTTTCCAAGGCGCAGGCCTTTGCCGTGCAGGATGGCAAATTTTTGGCCGTCGGGACGGCTGATGAGATTCGGCAGAAGTATAAGGGCAAGCAGGAAGTAGACGCTGGGGGGCAATTTATCTACCCCGGTTTCTACGACGCGCACTGCCACTTTTACCGCTACGCGCTGGGCCTGCGCTACGCTGATCTGGTGGGCACCACCTCGTGGGGCGACGTGGTGAGCACCTTGCAGCGCCAGCGTCAGCAGTACCCGCAGGCCGCGTGGCTGATCGGGCGCGGCTGGGACCAGAATGACTGGCCTACGAAGCAATTTCCGACCAAAGACACGCTGGACAAGCTGTTTCCCAACGTGCCCGTGCTCATCACCCGCGTAGATGGCCACGCCGCCATCGTAAATCAGAAAGCGTTGGACCTGGCCGGCATTACAACCCGCACGCCCGTGAGCGGCGGCGTTATTGGCCGCGACGCGATAGGGCAGCTGACGGGTTTATTAGTAGACAACGCCGTGGATTTGGTGTCGGCTAAGATACCCGAGCCGTCAGCCACCGAAGCGAATGCAGCCCTGCTACAAGCCCAGCAGCTGTGCGTAGCTGTGGGCCTCACCAGCCTCGCCGACGCGGGTTTGGACAAAGCCAATATTGATCAGATGGAAGCCTTGCAAAAGCAGGGAAAGCTGAAGCTGCGCCTGTATGCGATGCTCAACCCCACGGCCGCCAACAAGGAATTTTACTTCAAAAACGGCCTCATAGAAACAGATCGTCTCACGGTGCGCTCTTTCAAAGTATACGCCGATGGGGCTTTGGGTTCGCGGGGAGCTTGCTTGGTAGAACCTTACCAAGACCGACCCAAGGAAACGGGCTTTTTGCTCTCTACTGAAAAAGAGTATCGCGCCTTGGCTAAAGAAATTGCGGCCAGCAAGTTTCAGATGAACACCCACGCCATCGGCGACTCGGCCAACCGTATCATTCTCAATATTTATGGCGAGGCGCTGAAGGGCCAGAAAGACCGACGCTGGCGCATCGAGCACGCCCAGGTTATAACGCCCGCCGACATGGGCAAGTTTGGGCAGTTTGGCATTGTGCCTTCCGTGCAGCCCACCCACGCTACCTCCGACATGTATTGGGCTGGTGAGCGGCTGGGTCCGGAGCGCGTAAAAACAGCCTACGCCTTTGAGGAACTGCGCAAGCAATACGGGCAGGTTGCCTTAGGCAGCGACTTTCCCGTGGAAGACATCAATCCCCTCTTCGGCTTCCATTCCGCCGTGGCGCGCCAGGATGCCAAGAACTACCCAGAAGGCGGCTTCCAACCCGAAAATGCCCTTTCCCGCCCCGATGCCCTGCGTGGGATGACCACCTGGGCCGCTCACGCCGCCTTCGAGGAGAAGCAAAAAGGCAGCATTCAACCCGGTATGGCCGCCGATTTCGTAGTCTTGAACAAGGACCTGCTTACCGCCCCCGCTCCTGAGCTGCGCGGAGCGCAAGTGCAGCAAACCTGGATTGCCGGCGAGCAGGTTTTTTCGATAAAAAAATAACCACTGCTTGATTATTTCAGAATACTTCCAAGCATTGAAGTATGAAAAAAGCCCCCCAGAAACGTTTCTGGGGGGCTTTTTCGGCGTTATCGTTAGCTATTAACCCCAACCTTGCTCATCGGCGCTGGGGCCGTACATGGCCGGCACCGGAATATCGAGCAGGCGCAGGTACACGCTAAGCTGGCCGCGGTGGTGAATGCTGTGGTTGAGGCCCATAATGCGCAGGGCTGCACCTTTGGGGCGCTCCATAAACACCTGGTCGCCGGCATGCAGCTTGAACGGATGCGTGAGCTTCTCGTCATCCGAGTCGCTCAGGGCTTTGCGCAGCGTGGCCGAGTACTCGTCGAAGCGGGCCAGCAGTTCATCTTTGGAGGTTGGTGTTGGGCCCGGCTTCGGGGCGTTTTTGTCGAGGAAGTCACGCGAATCGTGCTGCACGAAAAGGGTTTTAAACGCCAGCAGATTTACAACGTGTGATGCCAACTGCACCAGTTTCATGCTCTTGGGATGAGGCTGGTAATCGGCATTCTCGAAAGGCACCCGCTCGAGTATTTTGCGGGTAGTAATCAATTCGTGGTCAAGCTCGGCGAGGATGTTTTGCTGGAGAGAAGAAGTGTGCATGGGGTGGATTGAAAACAGAAAAGAAAAATTGTAGAGACGCGTATTAGCGTCTAATAATTAAACCGAAGGTCAGCGCAGCTAACGACTGGAACTACATTTAAACAACCTCAGCAACGATTGAGACGCGAATACGCGTCTCTACAGGGCAGCCGGTTTCATCTGTGGTTCTTCAGCGGTTGCATTAGAGCGCAGGCTCTGGCCGCGCATTCTGAACAGGAAAATCAGGCCTAGAATAAAGAACACAATGAGGGCCAGAATGCTGTTGCGCATACTGCCTGTGACCTGGGAGATGATGCCGAAAACGGCCGTACCAATCACGATGCTGAGCTTCTCCGTTACATCAAAAAAGCTGAAGTAGGAAGCCGTATCGGGCGTGTTTTCGGGGATTATTTTGGAATACGTGGAGCGGGAGAGCGACTGGATACCACCCATGGTCAGACCAATGACGGAAGCCAGCGCATAAAAGCTCCACCCAGCCTGCACGAAGTAGCCCGCCACGCAGATCAGCGCCCAGATAG
Organism: Hymenobacter roseosalivarius DSM 11622; assembly: GCF_900176135.1. Taxonomy (GTDB): domain Bacteria; phylum Bacteroidota; class Bacteroidia; order Cytophagales; family Hymenobacteraceae; genus Hymenobacter; species Hymenobacter roseosalivarius. Next base: position 80,110 of record NZ_FWWW01000104.1, read on the forward strand.
CCACCGACCAGCTCAGGGCCCGCGTATTGCCAATGGCCTCCGATAAGCGGGCGAATAAATAGGCCCCCAGAATGGCCACTACCTGCAACAGCAGAATGGTGATAATCAGGGCCTGCGACTCCAGCTTGAGCACTTTATCGCCGAAAACAGTGGCTACGTACATCACCGTTTGCACGCCCATGTTATAGGTGAAATAGGCCAGCAGAAAGCGCTTAAGCATAGGCAGTTGCTTGATCTGCTGCCATACATTGCTCAATTCGTGAAAGCCGTTGAGCAGAAAGTTGCCCTGCGCAGCGGGCATGTGGTCGGGGCGACCAGTATCGGCGGGCAGGCGGGAGAGGGCAAACTGCCCGAATATGGCCCACCACAGGCCCGTAAAGAGAAAGGAGATACGCGGCGGCAAGGCCTTATTGGCCGGATCAATACCGACCAGATCGGGCTTGAGCACAATTACCAGACTCAGCACCAACAGAATAACGCTGCCCACGTAGCCCAGCGAAAATCCCTTGGCTGAGAGCCGGTCGTACTGGTCTTCGGTGGCAATAAGAGGCAAGTAAGAATTATAAAACACAATGCTGCCCGCCCAGCCAATCGTGGCCAGCATCAGCAGCCCTACCGACAGCACGAAGGTTTCCTGGGTAAAGAAGAACAAGCCCGCGCACGAGGCCGCTCCCAGAAAGCAGAAGAACCGCAGAAACAGCTTCTTGCGGCCTGAGAAGTCGGCAATGGCGGTAAGAATGGGGCTAAGCGCCGCAATAATGAGAAACGACGCGGAAATGGCGTAGGTGTACAGCGAGGAACCCGGCAGATTGAAGCCCAGGAAGTTAACCATATCCTGGCCCTGTTCATTCACGGCCACCGATCCGTAATAAATGGGAAAAATAGTGCTGGTAATCACCAGCGGGTACACCGAGTTGGCCCAATCGTACATGGCCCAACCATTGGTAATGCGAGGATTATTCTTCTCGACGGGGGCCGAAGTAGCCACGGCAGCTTGCTGCATACAAACAAGGAAAGTAGGAGGTGGCAGGCAAGATAACGGGTTTTCGGGCAGGTGGTGTTAAGCTGGCATTAAGCTAAAATCCGGGCCTACGAATTTGAGCCAGCTGTATCCTTTTCGCCTTCGCTATTCCTCACCAAAGCCGCGTACTGTGCGGGCGTATCTACATCAAAAATGCCCCCCGGAAAAGGGACGCTGCCCACGGCTTCGCCGTAGCGGGCAATGAGCTGACGGGCGCCCTCCGCGCCGCCCTGCTGGCGCAGGGCAGGAAAGGTAGCCGCGCCGAAAACGGCCGGCACGCCCAGCGTATCGCCGTAGGCGGCTGCCACCACCGGCACCTGAGTCAGGCGCTGCTGCTCAAGGAGCTTCCGTAATAGCGCGGGCGTCACGAGGGGCTGGTCGCAGAGCATGATGAGTACGGCGGCGGGCGGCTGGGGGGCTTTTTCCGCCGCGGCCAGCCCTGCCCGCAGGGACGAGCCCATACCAGTGTTCCAGTCGGAATTATGAGTGGTGAGAAACGGTAAACCTGCTACTTCCGCAACCAGTGACTCATGCAAAGCCCCCGTTACTAGCACCAAAGGCTGGCAGCCGGTAGCCACGGCGGTTTCGGCCGCGCGGCGTAGTAGGGTCTGGCCCTGATAGCTCAATAGCTGCTTGGCCTGCCCCATCCGAGCCGACGCGCCGGCGGCCAATAGGATCAGGGCTACGGGCCCTGCCACGGCGGAAGCGTCATTTAGCTCAGGGAACATGAGGCCGCAACCGTCGAATTTGCCCCCTGCGTGAGGGACGAGTTTAGTACGGGCGTTTGTTCGTGAATAGGGCCGTCGAGGTGGTGCAAAAAACCCGCGGAGCGGCCCCGCAGCACTGCCTGCATTTCAGCCACGATGGACAGCGCGATTTCCTCGGCCGTTTCCGCCCCAATATTCAGGCCTACCGGACTATACAGGCGCGGCACGAGGTGTTCATCGGTTTGCCAGCCTTCCGCTTGCAGCTCAGCCAGCAGTCGGTCGGCCTTTTTGCGCGGGCCAAGCAGGCCGACATAGGGCGTGGCGGTGGGCAACAAGTAGCGCAGGACGGCCAGGTCGTAGTGGTAATTGTGGGTCATGAGCACCGCAAACTCCTGGCTGGGGGGCAAATCGGCGAGCTGGTCGAAGCGTATAACCCGAACTTCTTCGGCCTCCGGGAATCGGGCGGCGGTGGCCTGGGCTGGCCGCCCGTCGAGGACACGCACCCGCCAGCCCAGGCCCGCGGCCAGGCGCACCAGCGGCTGCACGTCGTTGCCCGCGCCAAACACCGTGACGCGCACGGGCGGCCGGATGACCTCCAAAAACACGCGCAGCGTCCCGGCCACGGTATCGTAGTCGGCCGTGGCGGATCGGCCATGTTGCAGGGCCTGGCGGGCGTGCTCCCAGATGCGGGCCGCCACGGAGGCTTCTGCCATCAGCGTACCCTGGCGGGTTCCGTCGGGCAGCACCACCAGACGCTCGCCTAGCTGTACTTCGGTGCTGGTAGTGAGGCTGAAAGCCGTTACCAGGACGGACGGCTGCTCGTGCCGCGCGCAGGCGCGCAGCAACTCTACCGGGTTGGTCAGATCCAGAAAATCCAGGGGCTCCAGCAGAATCTGAATCACACCCTGACAGCCCAGGCTCACGCCGTTTTCCCTGTCCTCTTCCTCATCCATGGAGTCATAGGTAACCAGCGCCGGACGCTGGCGCACGATGGCCTGCCGGGCGCGCCGACGGGCGTCACCCTCCAGGCAGCCGCCGCTGATAGCGCCCGTCAGTTGTCCATCTTCCGTCACCAGCATGCGAGCTCCCGGCCGACGATAGGCCGAGCCACTTACATGCACCACCGTGGCCAGCGCACACGCCCGACCAGCCGCGCGGTGCGCGTCGTAGGCAGCAAGTAAGTAGCGTATTTCACTCATAAAATAGCTTATTGCTCTGGATCGGCGGCCTCGTAGCAAACCCGGCCCACGCGGCACTCCGCCGCCTCCGCCACCTCCTCATCCGGGCCGAACGCTTCCATTGTACGCAAACACCAGCAGGTAGCAGTCATTCCATCGACTAAAAGCCAGGGCTGCTCCCCGCCTTCACTGGTGCCCAGGCCCGTTTTGCTACGCAAAAAACGACAGATCCCGGCGTGGGGCTCGAGGGAAATGGGGATGTACGTGGGCATATGAATAACTGATAGTTGGCTGAGCAACGCTTGACCGCAACCCCTAGCCCCAGTTCGCTTCATGCGCGAAGTCCGCGGGGAGAAAGGGAACTAGATTTCAGCTTTTCTAGCTGCTAGTTTATTCTAGCCCTCTATCTTTTTAAAGTTCGTTCCCCTTCTCCCGCGGACTTCGCGCATGAAGCGAACCGGGGCTAGGGGTTGCGGTCAAGCGTTGCCCTCTTACGCCTCCCTAGCCTTCAAAATAGCCCGCTTCACAATAGCAGCAAAAATCGGTACCTTGTATGCATTCTGCTCCAGAGGCGTCGCTCCGGCAGTAGCTGCTTGGCCGGCAGCGCGGGCGGTTTCTTCGGTGATGGGCTTGCCTAGTAAGGCTGCTTCGGCGGCCGTAGCGCGCAGCGGAACCGGGGCAGCAGCACCCAGCACAATACTCGCCTTGGTGCAGCGGCCATCACGCTGCTCCAATACTACGGCTACGTCAGCCAGCGCCCAGTCGTAGCTTTCCCGCTCCCCAAATTTGATGTACCAGGAACCCGTGCCGGCGGCCGGCGCGGGCAGCAGCACGTCGGTAATCAGCTCGTTAGGCTGAATGGAGTTTTCGCGCTGCACATCCTTTTCCGGCGTCACGAAGAACTGCTCCAGCGGCACGCGCCGCACACCTTGCGGACCAGTCAATTCCAATTGAGCACCAAAAGCCACCAGGGCCGTGCTGATGCTGGAGCCGTGTACCGCCGAACAAGTCTGATTGCCCATGATGGCATGATACTTATTCTCGGCCCCCGCTTGGTTGGCGAAGCACACGGTGCCGCCTTTTTTCAGGCACTTAAAATTTTCGTTGCGGAAGTACCAGCAGTGCGGACGCTGCATAATATTGCCCCCCAGCGTGGCCGCGTTGCGCACCTGTGGGGTGGCCGCGTGGCTGGCCGCTTCGGTGAGGGCCCGGTAGCTCTTTTGCAGGCCACCATCGTGCTCCAGCTGGGCTATAGTGACTAGGGCACCGAGGTGAGTACCCTCTTTACCGTCGGCGCGAATCGCGTTCAGCTTGGGCAGGTTACCGATACCGACGATGCGGCCGGGAGCCAATACGTGTTCCTTCATCAAATCCAGCACATCCACGCCACCGGCTTTGAAGATGGTGGCCGACTCTGGCTTGGCATTCACCAGCATAGCGTCGGCTACCGGCGTAGTCTGCTGGCCCGTAGCCTGCTTAACGCTTGTGGCGTCGGTCCATTGAAAGGCATTCATCGTGCTAGGTCGTTAAGTAGGCAGTATTTACTGATCAAGTATTTAGAATAACCTGAGCTATATTTTGCCTAGTTTCTGTTTGGATTTGGCCAGCGCGTTCAGGACTCGCTCGGGCGTAATGGGCAGCTCATAAATGCGTACGCCAATGGCGTTGTACACGGCGTTGGCCACGGCGGCGGCCGTGGCCACATTGGCCGATTCGGCAATGCCCAAGGCATCGGTCGAGCTGGTGGCGGTGTACTCTTCTACCATAATAATGTCGATTTGCGGCACCTCGCGGGAGCCCAGAATCTTGTACTGATCGAGGTTGGCGTTCATCATATGGCCGTGGTTGCGGTCCATGTGGCGATTCTCGTACAGCGCCCAGCTGATTCCCTGCAATATTCCTCCGTTGATCTGGCTTTCCAGCGCCAGCGGATTGATGGGCCGGCCGCAGTCGTGGGCACCTACTACTCGCTCGACTTTCACGTAGCCTGTCTCGGTATCCACGCTCACTTCTACAAACTGAATGCCGCCCGATTGCCCGAAAGAAACCCCCGGCCGGAAGAAGCCGCCGTAGTCATCCTTGCGCTTTTCTGTAGCTGATATTTGCGCGGAGGGAAGCTTTTGGACAGCTTCGCGGAAGCTGAGGCTTTTGCCTGGGTTATTTTTAACCACAATTTTGCCCCCCACAAACGCCAGCTCGCTTGGCGCTACCCCCAGAGCAGGCGCTACGGCTGCCAATAGCTCCTGCCCAACCTTATAGGTGGCCGTGCGGGCCGGAGGTGTAATAGAACCCGTGGTTTTGCTACCGCCCGAGCCGGGGCCGGGCGGATAGTTCGTGTCGCCGATGCGTACGGTTACGTCGGTGGGTTGCAGGCCCAGCTCTTCGGCCACCACCTGCGCCAGCACGGTGCGGATACCCGTACCCAGGTCCTGCACGCTCGACCTAATTTCCACGGAGCCATCCTGGTGCAGGCGCACCTCGCACGACGAATCCATATCAATAAAGCGCCCCCATTCGCTTTGGGCCGCGCCCACGCCGCGCTTTACCACCCCCGGCGAAGCGCCGGGCGCCTGGCGCTTGCTCCAGCCAAAGCGCTCAGCTCCCACGCGGCGCTGCTCGCGGCGCATCTCGCTCTTGTCAATTTTATCGCGCAGAGCTAAGGCATCCACGCCTACTTTTTCGGCCAGCTCATCAATGAGCTGCTCCAGGGCAAATGCCCCCTGGGGCGCGCCGGGCGCGCGGAAGGCCGCGCCGGGGCCGGCGTTGGTCAGCACGTCGTACTGCTCGCCCTTAAAGTTGGGGTTGGTCAGGTACATGGTTTCGGCAATCCAGCCGACGCCCGCGCCCAGGCCCACGCCGGCCGTGCCGTGACTGACGAGCTGCATGGCGGTGAGGGTACCGTCCTTTTTGGCCCCGATACGCAGGGTTTGCACCGAGTTGGGACGGTTGCCGACTGCTATATGCTCCTCTCGCCGATCCAGCATCAGGCGCACGGGCACGCCGGTTTTCTTGGATAAGTTCGTCGCGGCCACGCCGTAGTTTCCGGCCCCGTATTTGGCCCCAAAACCACCACCCATAAACTCCGTGATGACCCGCACCTCGGTTTTGGGCAGCTTAAACAGCTCGGCCAGCTCGCTGCGGGCCCCGGCCGTATCCTGGGTCGAGAGGTAAACGGTCAAGCCGTCGGGGCGGTAGTCGGCTACCATGCCGTGGGTTTCTAGCGGGGCGTGGGTTTGCACCTGCGTTCTGAACTCGCCCTCCACGATGATTTCGGCTTCCTTGAAGCCTTTCTCCACGTCGCCGCGCGCGCCCCCAAACATGCTCTTGGTCGCGGGGCCGCGCACGTTGCCCTTCTGCGTCAGACCCTTGGCCGCGCCGCCCCCGCCGCCGGTTTCGCCCATGCTTACTTCTTTGCCCCCGTACACCAGCGGCGCGTCGGGCTTCATAGCCGCGTCCAGGTCCGTCACGAAGGGCAGTACCTCGTACTCTACTTTGATGAGGCGGGCAGCCTCGTCGGCGGCCTGCTGGGTAGTAGCGGCCACGGCCGCGATGGGCTGGCCGGCGTAGCGCACCTTCGGAAATTTGCCCCCCGTGGATACCACTTTGGGGTTTTTATGGTTGGGGTCGCGCTCCACGGCCGAGCCCACAACAGTTTCAATAATATACACCGCCTTCACGCCGGGGTAGCGCTCGGCGGCGCTGGTATCCACGCTGCGTACGTTGGCGTGCGGGTGCGGCGAGCGGTACATGCGCCCAAATAGCATACCCGGCAGGTTCACATCGTAGGTGTACTTGGCCTGGCCAGTTACCTTCAAATGCGCATCCAGCCGACGAGTGGGCTTGCCCAACACGTTCAGCTTGTCATTCGTAACCAGTGCGGGCGGCTCATCGGCCGGCACGTCGCGACTGATAGTTTTGAGATTGACGCCGACAATCCCGTGCGGCATCGTCAGCGACCTGGTAGCACCCGGCGCGGCCGCGCCGATAGCCGGGGCGGCCAGCGCGGCAGCAAGTGCGGCGAACTTGCCCTCCTTTTTCGCTGATTTCTTGAGTTTGCGGTAGCTGGCCATAACTTATCCTTTGGCGGCCTGAGCCTGGGTTTGGGAGTAGGCAATACCGGCTGCGGCCAGCGTCGCCTCAAATACTTTCGGGTAAGTCCCGCACCGGCATAGGTTGCCGCTGGTGGCCGTTTTCACGTCGTCGAGCGTGGGCTTGGGGTTGCGCTGGAGCAGGCTCGCGCAACTCATCACCATGCCCGGCGTGCAGAACCCGCACATGCTGGCATCGTGGGCCACAAAAGCCTCCTGCACGGGGTGTAGCTTGCCATTTTTGGCCAAGCCTTCGATGGTCGTTATTTCGCGCTTGCCTACTTCAATGGCCAGCGTCATGCAGGAGTTGACGGGCACGTTATCCAGCCACACGGTGCAGGCCGAGCAAGCACCCCGGTCGCAGACGACCTTGGTGCCCGTTAGGTTCAACTCGGTGCGCAGCACTTCGGCCAAGGTTTGGCGGGGCTCAACAGCAACTTTTTTCTTGTCGCCGTTAATTTTGAGCGTGACCGTGGAACGGCCCGGCCCAACCGTGTCGGGAGCCGGGGCCGCTTCGGCTTCGGCCAGGCCGGCAATACCGCTGGTCATCAGTACGCCCCCGGCCGCCGTGATGCCGGCGCCCTTCAGGAAGCCACGCCGCGATAAGCCCCAGCCCGCATCGGTGCCATCCTCAGGGTTGTGTTCGGAATTTTTCATCTGACTCTGAATTAATCAAGGAAATCGCCTGCCCTCGTCCATGACTAAGCCCTGGGAGGCATTTTCAGCTGGCAGGTGCGCGGCTGCAGTCAACTTCGCAGCTGCTGGGCCGCGAAGTTGACTGCAGCCGCGGAACTTATGCATACGATGTTTTGGCAGCTTATGACTAAGATAAGCAGATTCGTTCTTAAATAGTGACGACGCTTCCTACCTGGTTAGCGCGGGCGCGAATCGCTACAGAACGCGGGCAAGCGCGTGGGGGGCTTTTCTGGCCCCGCCCCACCGTAGCCGCGCCTACTGCTTTGCCTCGGAGGCCGGGGCGGCGGTGGGCGTCAGGGTGCCTTCCACGGTGATGTCGATGGTTTCGGCAATCTTGTTGAAAACGATGGTGGGCACCTCGATACGGTGGTCGGCGAGCCTGGCGGCAAACCGGCTGCTGACGGTGCAGATGCCGTTGCGCACGATAAGGGTACACGGAATGGTACGCGCCACGGCCACGCCGTGAATAGTTAGCTCGCCGGTGGCCGCCACGGGATAAGTGCCATCCTGGGTCAGGCTAAGTAGGTCGGGCAGCTGGCCTCTGAAGGTAGCGTACGGGTATCTGGTGCTTTCCAGGTAGTTCTCGTTGAAGTGGGTCTGCATCAGCGTGGAGGGAAACTTGAACGAGGCGATGGGCACCCGGAACACGAAGCGGCGGGCGGCGGGGTCAAGTATTCCTTTCAGCTCGGTGCTGCGGGCCTCAATGTTTTCGAGCGGGGCCGCGGAGAAAAAGCGCACCGAGCCGGTGGTGAGCGTGTACTTGCTCTGTGCCAGCGCCAACTGCCCCCCGGCCCCGCTCAGCAGCCAGAAAGTAAGCGCAGCGGCACGAAGCAGGGCCAGGGGCATAAGGAGGAGGAAAGCCGAGCCGCGCTAGCGCGGACGGGGGTGAAAGTTGAAGTCGCGGGAGATGTTGAAGCCCAAGTGAATGCCACCATTGGCCCAGGAGTCGGTGGTTTCGGTTACGAAGCCCTTCTCAATCATGGACAGCGAGTTGCTCAGGTGAAACTGAAACACGTGCCCGCCGGTCTCAATGTCAAAGCCCACCGACAGCGAGTTGTAGAACATAGCGTAGCTGGCCGCCTGCGGATAGCGGGGCGGCACCCGGTAGATGTACTCCGCATTCAGCGACGTGCGCTTGGTAAGCTTCAGGCGGCCACCCACGCCCACGGCGTACACAATATTGGCGTCCTGCTCGGTGGCCACCAGGTTGCGGTGGACTACGGTGGGGGCAATTTGCAGTGACAAACGCTCATTGAACTTGCGCGCCACCAGCAGCTGGTTGACGTACACCAGGCGCGAGGAGAAGTAGTTTCGGCGGGTGGGGTCTTCGAATTTCAGCGTGTTGACGGCCACGCTGCTAAAGTAGCTCACCGATACGGGCGCGCTGCCCGCCCCGCCCGTGGACTGGCGCAGCAGGCTTGCCTTGGCGAAGCCGTCGTAGGCCTTCTGGAAGGAGCTGCGCCCCACGCCCACGGCCAGAAACCGCGTGATGCCGTACTGCAGCCCGATGCGAATCGTGCTCTGATCAAGCCCCCACAGCTGGTAGGCACCACTGTCAAGGGTCCCGAAGCGGTGAGAAATCAGGAACTCCAGCGTACCCGGCTGCACTTGCTCCACCGATTGCAGGTTGATGATGCGCGAGCCCTTGAAGGTGCCCGTGACGAGCTGCCGCCGCGGCACCTCCGCCTCGTCGAGCAGCTGCTCCAGGTCCTCCGGTGGGGCGGGCGCGGCGGGTGTGGTCTGCGCCCGCAGAGGAGCCGATAAAGCCAGCCCCAGCAGCAGGGCAGCAGTGAAAATAGCGCTTGCCATCATAAAACGTTAGTTATCAGGCATACCAGCGGCCACCCACCGTTGCAGTACGTCCAGGTTGCAGGCGCTGAGCTGCGGCGCGTTTTTGGGCATGGGCGAGGCCCCAGGCTGGTGCAGCACGCTTTTGAGCAGCAGGCCGTTGGCGGCCACTGCCCGCAGGTTGGTGTAGCCTTCCAGGGGTATATTGCCCCCCAGAGTGCGGTAGCTGCCATTGCCATGGCAGGCCGAGCAGTTAAACTGAATGATGGGCTCGACGGCGCTCAAGTACGTAGCGCTGCCAGTAGCACAGGCAGCGGCCGGGCCGTAGAGGCTCTCCTCGTTGTTCGTGTAGCAGGCCGTGAGCAGGAGCAAGGCGGCGCACAAGGCCGTCGGGCGGGGTAAAGACGATTGCATAGGCAGCAGAAGCGGAAGATGAAGTCAGGGCTGCGAACCTGGGCCGGTGGAAAGAATGAGCCGGTCCTGGTCCCATAGCAGCCTTTTTCTGGCCCCTACGAGCTTTTTATCAGCAGCGTAGTGCCCTGAATGGACAACACATACTGCTCCAGCGGCCGGGCCGCGGGGCCATTGAGCACCATGCCATCCGCGCTGAACCTACTGCCGTGGCAGGGGCAATGAAACTCCCCGTTGGCGGCCTGATGCGACACCAGGCAGGCGGCGTGGGTACAGGTGAGGGAGAAATGCTTAAAAGCGCTCGGGGTGTTGCCCGCGGCCGTGCGCTGCACGAAAGCCCGCTTACCGGCATCCTGCTTGTTGCTGCCAACCGTCAGCAGTTCCTGGGTCAGATCGGCGGTCAGGTAAGTAGTGACCGGACTGGTGCCCGGTGCGGTGGGCGTGGGCGTAGAAGCAGGGGTCTGCGGCTTTTCGTCGCTTTTCTCGCAGGAGGTGACCAAGAAGCCGCCGCCCGCCAGAAGTAGAAATTCTTTTCTATCCATGATCAGAGAGGAAATTTGAACAATGAAAAATACGCATTATAAAGCAATTACGGAGTGAGTAGGCCCGGTGGTTTGAGTCGGCTTCAATTGATAAGAAACTCGTGATAAAGGCTGATAGACGTACGTTGACCAGACGCTGGCATCAGGATCACAACGTGACCCACAACCCGAATGCCCACCGCCAGCCGCTAACGCCTGACGGCTGGGCGCGATAACCAGCAAGCCCCAGCGGAGCGACCAGTCACGATGCGCTGGCTTCCGTCGCTCCGCCGGGACTTATGAGAAGGTCCTTTTGCTGCCACCAGCCGCGGGGCGGACGGCGGCCAGCGGACCCCGGCCAGCTGGGCGGGCTACGCTGCCCCGTCCTTCAGCCGCGCAGGGTGCGACGGTGGTAGTCGCGCCGGGCCTGTGGGTCGCCGGCGACCTGGGCATTCTGAAAGGTGTCAAACGTGTAAGGACGGCGGGGCTAACACGGGCCGCCTAGGCTGGCGTTTGCAACACCCCGGCCGCGCCATGTGGGGTCGTGTTACCTCCCGCCTACGTCGTTTCAACGGCCGCGTCGCACACGCGCGCCAGCATCCAGCGTTCAGCTTCCCGGAACGCGGCAGTTGCAGCCATCCACCATTCCCCTTTTTTCCTGGCATACTCCGGGTGCGCCCAGCCGTATCTTCGCGTTAGCCAAAGAACCGACGCCGTGGAGCCCCAGCCCGAATATCGCAGAATCATTCACCTCGACATGGATGCCTTCTACGCCTCTGTGGAGCAGCGCGACGACCCTGCCCTGCGTGGTCGGCCTGTGGCTGTAGGTGGCTCGCGACAGCGGGGCGTGGTAGCGGCCGCCAGCTACGAGGCGCGGGAGTTCGGCGTACGCTCGGCCATGGCTTCGTCGGTGGCGCTGCGCAAATGCCCGGAGCTGGTGTTTGTCAAGCCTCGCTTTGAGGTCTATAAAACCGTGTCGCGGCAGATACGTGCCATCTTCGCCGAATATACACCGCTTATCGAGCCGGTTTCCCTGGATGAAGCCTACCTGGACGTAACCCACAATCTCAAGCAGATAGCCTCAGCTACGCAAGTAGCTCAACAGATACGGGCGGCTATTCTGGCGGAAACCCAATTGACAGCCTCGGCGGGCATTTCCTACAATAAGTTTCTGGCCAAGCTAGCCTCCAACTACCGCAAGCCCAATGGGCAGTTCGTTATTCGGCCGCATCAAGGCTTGGCTTTGGTGGCGGAATTGGCTGTGGGGCAGTTTCACGGCATCGGCCCCGTAACCGCAGCCCGCATGAACCAGCTGGGCATCTTTACCGGCCTGGATTTGCGGCAGCAGTCAGAGGCATTTTTGCGTCAGCACTTTGGCAAAGCCGGCAGCTACTATTACGCCATTGCCCGCGCCCAGGACAACCGCCCCGTGGTAGCCGACCGGGTTCGCAAGTCCATCGGCTCCGAAACGACTTTCGAGCAGGACCTGGCTACCTATGACGACTTGGTAGCCGGACTGGCACCCGGTCTGGAATCCGTGTGGGGCTACTGTCAGCGTACCGAAACACGGGGCCGAACCATCACGGTGAAGGTGAAATACGCTGACTTTCAGCAAATCACGCGTAGCCGTACGAGCCTAACATCTGTTGATGATAAAGCGATGCTGGAAAAGACAAGCCTGGAGTTACTAGCCGGGCTGTTACCTCTGGCCCAGGGCGTACGCTTATTAGGCGTTGCTTTATCTAATCTGGAGACGGAGGAAGTTGCCGGCCGACAATTAGTCCTAATTTTTTAGGATGCTTAGTAAGTAGCGAAAAGACGTAATGTGCGGAGATCAAAAAGCAGAATAGCCTGAAAAATGCACGCTCTGCAAGCAAATCACTCGCGCTAGACCTACCTCAAACGGTTTAGATAGGCCTCGCTTTTCCTATAGATGTTGGGAGGACACATAATTTTATTTGCAATTTGTTGGAGTTGTCAGCATCTATCCTGTTCCGGCCATCCGAGGCAGCTTCATGGTGGAGTTGGGGGGCAAAAAAACGGGGGGGGCACCGTAATGATACAGATCTTTAACCTCCAGGGCCGGTCGGTGTACCGGCAGCAATTTGCCCCCCGGCAGGGCAAGGTAGCCGTAAAGGCCGCTTTGGCACCGGGCGTTTACTTAGTGCAGGTGCGACAGGATGGTAAGCTGCTGAATCAGAGGGTAACGGTGGAGTAGCCAGGGGTTGCGAGGTGGAAAGCAAAATACACAAACGATTGTGTAATTCAGGAACTCTTTCTACTTTACATACCAAATCCGGCTAATTTACCCCCGGCGCGCTATCTATCTAATTGTTTCAAGAGCTTCACCTCTAACTATTTAGACGCAAACTGACGTCGTAGTAACCTTACTTGCGCAAGCATTTTGACCAGTCTTTCTACTACCTTACTGGCCTTTCACCCACGGCTATTGACCGCTTACAGCCCCTTTTTCTCCTCGCTATGACAACTTTTTCCCGCGCCTCTTCCCTGGGTGCCAACCTGGCCGGCGTCCTTCTCTTGGCGGCCTGCAACCAGCAGCCCGCCAGCGAAAACGCCAACTCCGCCGCCGCCGACTCCACCCAAACAGCCACTACCACTATGACAGCACCAGCTGCCACCTCCTTCGGCAAAACGACCGACGGGACGGAAGTTCAACTCTACACGCTCACCAACGCCCACGGCCTGCAGGCCAAAATCACCAACTACGGCGGCACGCTGACCAGCCTGATGGTGCCGGACAAAAACGGCCAGCTGGGCGACATCGTACTGGGCTTCGACAGCGTGAGCGGCTACCAGAGCCCGGCGTACGTAAAATCAGGCCCTTATTTCGGCGCGCTCATCGGGCGCTACGGCAACCGCATCGCGGGGGGCAAATTTACCCTCGATGGCAAGGAGTACAAGCTGGCTACGAACAACGGCGCGAACCACCTGCACGGCGGGGTAAAAGGCTTTGATAAAGTCGTGTGGCAGGCTAAGCCTGGCACCTCGGCCGATGGCCAAAACCTGACCTTGACTTACACCAGCAAAGACGGGGAGGAAGGCTACCCCGGCAACCTGCAAGTGCAGGTAGTCTACACGCTCACCAACGACGACGCGCTGCGCATCGACTACACGGCTACTACCGATAAGGCCACGCCCGTCAATCTGACCAACCATAGCTACTTCAACCTCAACCACGGCACGGCCAAAGATATTCTGGGTCATCAGGTAACGTTGAATGCCGACCGCTACACCGTGGTAGATGCCGGCCTGATCCCGACCGGCGAACTGCGCCTGGTGCAGAATACGCCTTTCGACTTTACTACGCCCCACACCATCGGCGAGCGGATTGGGCAGGTAGAAGGCGGTTACGACCACAACTGGGTGCTAAAATCCAGCGGAAGTGGTATGCACCAAGCGGCTATGGTGTACGAGCCGACCTCGGGCCGCACCCTCACCATCAGCACCGACCAGCCCGGCGTGCAGTTCTACACCGGCAACTTCCTCGATGGCACTCTCACCGGCAAAGGCGGCACGCGGTACGTTAAAAACGGCGGTTTCTGCCTGGAAACCCAGCATTTCCCCGATTCGCCCAACCAGCCCAAGTTTCCCACGACCATCCTGAAGCCAGGCGAAACTCTGCGCTCCTCGACGGTGCATCAGTTTGGGGTTAAAAGAGATTAGGGATTAGGGATGAAAGGCGGGATGGATTGCAGGATAATAAGGCTATTCTTTTTCCACTCACCCGTCCTTCAGCCCCCTGGCATTCCTAATCCTTCACCCCTAATCTTTTATCCTTCATCCTTCCCATCGTGCAAGATTCTCAATCCGTTGATTCCGGGGCAGATGCCTATGTTATCGGGGTCGATTTTGGCACTGATTCCGTGCGCGCTTTGCTGGTGAATGCCCGTACCGGGGCCGAGGTGGCCCAGGCCGTGCATTATTACGCCCGCTGGAAAAAGCTGCTTTACTGCAAGCCCGCCCGCAACCAGTTTCGCCAGCACCCGCTGGACTATATCGAGGGGCTGGAAGCCACCATCCGCCAGGTAGCGCAGCAGGTGCCTGCCGGGCAAATCGTGGGCATAGCCGTGGATACCACCGGCTCCACGCCCTGCGCCGTGGACGCGCACGGCACCGCCCTGGCCCTGACCCCCGGCTTTGCGGAAAACCCCAACGCCATGTTCGTGCTCTGGAAAGACCACACGGCCCTGGAAGAAGCCGCCGAAATCAACCACAAAGCCCGCACCTGGGGCGGCGAGGATTACACTAAATACGAGGGCGGCGTCTATTCCTCGGAGTGGTTCTGGGCCAAGATCATGCACGTCGTGCGCGAGGACGAGGCCGTGGCCCAGGCCGCGCACTCCTGGATGGAGCACTGCGACTGGGTGACGCTGCTGCTCACGGGGGGCAATTTGCATGACTTTAAGCGCAGCCGCTGCGCCGCCGGCCATAAGGCCCTGTGGCACGAGAGCTGGGGCGGCCTGCCACTCGAGCAGTTTATCGTGCATCTGGAGCCCAAGCTAACCTTGCTGCGCGGGCACTTGTATCAGGATACATTTACCGCTGACCAAGTTGCCGGCAACCTATCGGCTGAATGGGCTGAGCGGCTGGGGCTGACCACGAGTACAGTAGTGGCCGTGGGCTCGTTTGATGCCCACGCCGGGGCCGTGGCCGGCGGGATTGAGGCTTACTCTATGGTGAAAGTCATGGGCACTTCCACCTGCGACATCGTGGTAGCCCCGACTGCGGAAGTTGGCAATAAGCTGGTGCAGGGCATTTGCGGGCAGGTAGATGGCTCCGTAATTCCGGGCATGCTGGGTCTGGAAGCTGGCCAATCAGCTTTCGGCGATATGCTGGCCTGGTTCCGGCAGATTATCGAGTGGCCGTTGCAAACAGTATTGACTACATCAACGGTGCTCACGCCGGAGCAGCAGGAAGCCTTGCGCGCAGAAATGAGTAACCGGCTGCTGATTGAACTAACCAAAGCCGCCGCCGAAGTAAATCCCGAAGAGTCGGCTGTTCTGGCGCTGGACTGGGTAAACGGCCGCCGCACGCCTGATGCCAACCAGGGGCTGAAAGGCGCCATCATGGGCCTGACCATGGGCACAAATGCCCCCCAGATCTTCCGGGCACTGGTAGAAGCCATCTGCTACGGCTCTAAGCAAATCGTAGAGCGCTTTGAGCAGGAAGGCATTCCGATCAGGCAGGTGATTGGTATTGGCGGCGTGGCAAAAAAGTCGCAGTTCGTAATGCAAACCCTAGCCGACGTGCTCGACCGGCCCATCAGGATTGCTACCTCTGAGCAGGCCCCGGCCCTGGGCTCGGCCATGTACGCGGCCGTAGCCGCTGGCATCCACCCCGACGTGCTGACCGCTCAAAAAGTAATGGGTAGCGGCTTTGCCGAAACCTACCACCCCAACCCCACCCGCGTGGCCGATTACCAGCGCCGCTACGCGCAGTACCAGGCTTTCGGCCAGTTCGTGGAAACGGCGACGCCGGGGGGCAAAATAGAAGGAGCCGCCGAAAGCGTTGAACCTACAGTAGCCGCCCACGCATGAGCCAGTATCAAGAGCTAAAACAGGCCTGCTACGCGGCCAACATGCAGCTGCCCCAGCTCGGGCTGGTGCTGTTCACCTTCGGCAACGCTAGCGTGGTCGACCGGGAAAAAGGCGTGTTTGCCATCAAGCCCAGCGGCGTTCCCTACGCCACCCTGCGGCCTGAAGACATCGTGATTATGAGTCTGGGGGGCAAAATCGTGGAAGGCGACAAGCGACCCTCCTCGGACACGAAAACGCACGCCGTGCTTTTCAATCACTGGGACCACATCGGCGGCATCGTGCACACGCACTCCACCTACGCCACTGCCTGGGCCCAGGCGCAGCTGGATATTCCCCTCCTAGGCACTACCCACGCCGACCACCTCACGGCCGACATTCCCTGCGCCCCGCCCATGTCCGACGCCATGATTGCCGGCGACTACGAACACCAGACCGGCTGGCAGATTCTCAACGAGTTTCAGCGCCGCGGCCTCTCCCCGCGGGAGGCAGAAATGGTGCTGCTCAGCAACCACGCCCCTTTTACCTGGGGCAGCACCGTGGAAAAAGCTGTCTACAACAGCGCCGTGCTGGAAGAAATAGCCCGTATGGCCTACCTCAGCTCTACGCTGCGCCCCGGCGTACCGCGCCTGAAAGATGCCCTGATTCAGAAACACTACGACCGTAAGCACGGCGCGAATTCTTATTACGGACAGTCATAAGCTGCTGCCCACAACCTCTAGAACGTCATGCAGAGGCAGAGCCGAAGCATCTCGCGTGCTGATGCTAGGTTACTAATCTAACGGGGCGAGCGAGATGCTT
Organism: Hymenobacter roseosalivarius DSM 11622; assembly: GCF_900176135.1. GTDB lineage: Bacteria > Bacteroidota > Bacteroidia > Cytophagales > Hymenobacteraceae > Hymenobacter > Hymenobacter roseosalivarius. The sequence goes on from NZ_FWWW01000104.1 coordinate 96,876, forward strand.
CGCGCTGTTCAGCATGACAAACCTCCCTAAGATTCCTTTCTCTCATGATTGACCTCTCCCACTCCGAAGCTTGGTTTATCACTGGTAGCCAACACCTCTACGGCCCCGAAACGCTGGAGCAGGTGGCTAAGCATTCTCAGCAAATTGCGACTGCCTTGGATACTGAGCTGCCCATAAAAATCGTATTTAAGCCCGTCCTAACTGGCCCTGATGAGATTTACCAACTCATGCAGGAAGCCAACACCACCAAAAACTGTGTGGGCCTGATTGCGTGGATGCATACCTTCTCGCCGGCCAAAATGTGGATCAACGGCCTGAAGATTCTGCACAAGCCGCTGGCCCATCTGCACACCCAGTTCAACCGCGACATTCCGTGGGCTGACATCGACATGAACTTCATGAACACCAACCAATCGGCGCACGGCGACCGGGAGTTTGGGTTCATCGGCACCCGCATGCGGCTGAACCGCAAGGTGATAGTGGGCCACTGGCAGGATGCGGCCGTGCACCAGAGCCTAAATGTGTGGGCCCGCGTGGCCTGCGCCTGGGCCGACTGGCAGGGGGCAAAATTCATCCGCTTCGGCGACAACATGCGCTACGTAGCCGTTACCGAAGGCGATAAAGTAGAGGCCGAAATCAAGTTTGGCTACTCCGTGAACGGCTACGGCATCGGCGATTTGGTAGCCGTTATCAATACCGTGAGCAATGCGCAAATTGATGAGCTAATTGCCACGTACGAGCAGGAATACGAGCTGGCTGACACGCTGCGCGAAGGCGGCAGTCAGCGCGAGTCGTTGCGCGAGGCAGCCCGCATTGAGGCTGGCATGCGCAAGTTTTTGCAGGACACCGGTGCTAAAGGCTTCACCGACACCTTCGAGGACTTACATGGCATGGCCCAGCTGCCCGGCATCGCTACCCAGCGCCTGATGGCGGAAGGCTACGGCTTTGGTGGCGAAGGCGACTGGAAAACGGCCGCCCTGGTGCGTGCCATGAAAGTGATGGGCACCGGCCTGCCGGGGGGCAATTCTTTCATGGAGGACTACACCTACCACTTCGCGCCCGACAACCACCAGGTGCTTGGCTCCCATATGCTCGAAATCTGCCCCACCATCGCCACGGGCAAAGTGCGTTGCGAAGTACACCCCCTCGGAATTGGCGGCAAAGCTGACCCGGTGCGCCTGGTGTTTAACTGCCCCGCTGGCCCGGCCCTGAACGCTACGCTGGTAGATATGGGCAACCGTTTCCGGTTGCTGGTGAATGAAGTGGAAGCCGTGGAGCCGGAGCAGGACCTGCCCAAGCTCCCCGTGGCCCGTGTGCTTTGGAAAGTAAAACCAAGCCTGACGGTGGGCGCGGCCGCCTGGATTCTGGCCGGCGGCGCTCACCACACGGGCTACAGTCAGAATTTGACGGCCGAATACCTGGAAGATTTCGCCGAAATGGCAGGTATTGAATATATTCTTATTGACGACGACACAAAATTGCGCACCTTTAAAAACGAGTTACGCTACAATGAAGTCGCGTTCGGCAGCCGATAATTTCGCTACTTTCCCAAATCCTTTACATCCGTCAGCCAAAAGCCCTACTCCTTTCAAATGAACCAGCTCGCAACGATTGACTACATCGTTTTCATTGTTTATTTCATCATTGTTGCCAGCTATGGCATCTGGATTTATCGGCGCAAGAACACGCACGATGGCACGATAGACGGCGACTCCAAGGATTACTTCCTTGCCGAAGGCTCCCTAACGTGGTGGGCCATTGGCTCTTCCCTTATTGCCTCCAACATCTCGGCTGAGCAGTTTGTGGGCATGTCGGGCTCTGGGTTTAAAATGGGCCTGGCCATTGCCACCTACGAGTGGATGGCGTCTATCACGCTGATTATCGTGGCTGTGTTTTTCATTCCGGTGTACCTGAAAAACAACATTGCCACCATGCCGCAGTTCCTGAGCCAGCGCTATAACAGCACGGTAGCCATGATTATGGCCATTTTCTGGCTCATGCTCTATGTGGTCGTAAACCTGACTTCTATTCTCTATCTGGGGGCTATTGCCATCAGCAGCATCTCGGGTTTCGACCTCACGCTCTGCATGTACCTGCTGGCCATATTCGCTATTTTCATTACCCTGGGTGGTATGAAAGTAATCGGCTACACCGACGTAATTCAGGTGTTCTTCCTGATTCTGGGTGGTTTGGCGACTACGTATCTGGCCTTGAATCTGGTGGCTGAGCACTACGGCAGCACGGGCGTGCTCAAGGGCTTCTCGCTGATGACGAACCAAGCGAACGACCACTTCCACATGATTTTCAATCGTGACAATCCGAACTACCTCGATCTGCCCGGCCTGACGGTGCTACTCGGTGGTATGTGGATTGTGAACCTGAACTACTGGGGTTGCAACCAGTACATCACCCAGCGCGCCCTCGGTGCCGACCTGCCAACGGCTCGCGCTGGCCTGTTGTTCGCTGCTTTCCTGAAGATGCTGATGCCTGTAATCGTGGTGCTGCCAGGTATTGCCGCGTATGTACTGTTCAAGGCCGACGTATTCGGGGCGGAGATGATGCAGGATGGCTCCGTCAATCCTGACCGCGCGTATCCCGTGCTGCTCAACATCCTGCCCATAGGTCTAAAAGGCTTGTCATTTGCGGCCCTGACAGCGGCAGTGGTGGCTTCCCTGGCCGGCAAAGCCAACAGTATTGCCACCATCTTTACTCTCGACGTGTACAAGAAGGTATTCAACGAGAGCGCCTCAGAGAAGCAGCTGGTACGAGTGGGTAAAATCTCGGTGGTAGTAGCCATGATTCTGGGTGTGCTCATTGCTCCCTTCCTGGGCATCGACAAGAAAGGCGGCTTCCAGTACATTCAGGAGTACACGGGCTTCGTGTCGCCGGGTATTTTCGCCATGTTTATTCTGGGCTTTTTCTGGAAAAAAACCACCTCTACGGCAGCTCTATTTGCTACTATCGGCGGCTTCCTGCTATCGGTTCTGCTTAAGTTCCTGCCGAACATGATGGACCTGTCGTTCCTGGCTCCTATTGGCTTTGCGGTAAAAAATGCGGCGGGCGTTTACGAAATTCCCTTCCTCGACCGCATGGGCATCGTGTTCATTATCTGCGTACTGGCGATGATAATCATCAGCATGATTGAGAACAGCCGCGGCGTGAAAACCAACGGGCTGGAAATTGACCGAAGCATGTTCAAAACCAACCGCAGCTTCGCCATCGGGTCCATTATAGTATTCGTGCTCATCACTACGCTCTACACCGTTTATTGGTAGCTTAAAAAGCCCCCCAGGTGCCCATATTACCGCTGTCGCACCTGGGGGCTTTTTTAGAAGCTGAATCTACCTTCTTGAACTCAAATGTCTACCTCCCACCTAAAAACGTACCCATGGAGACGCATTTTATTTCTCATAAAGCACAATCGATTGTGTCCAGTCTGGCTCTCTTGTGAGTGCTGGTTGGCAACTCGGCTCAAGCGCAAACAACCAGCGCCCCTAGTACCATCACGGTGCAGGTAAACAAGCCCGGCGCACCCATCGCCAAAACCATGTACGGCTTCTTTTTCGAGGATATCAACTTTGGGGCCGATGGCGGACTCTACCCGGAGCTGGTCAAGAACAAGTCGTTTGAAACCGACGACCGCTTAATTGGCTGGAAAGGTATTAAGGGGGCGTCGGCCCTGTCTACTTATACAGTTTCCAGCCAGCAGCCCATCAGCACTACCAACAAGAACTTCCTGCGCCTGACGGTGGCCACGGCCAGGCCGGACGCTGGCTTCGTGAACGAGGGCTTTCGGAGCATGGGCCTAAAGCAGGGAGCCGACTATACGTTTTCGGTGTACGCCCGCCGTGGCCCCGGCGAGGTGAGCGCCATTAATATAACCCTGGAGGAGCCCGGAGCACAGGGGGCTGGCCCGGAAGCGCCCGCATCGGGGCGCGTATTGGCTCAGGCCCAGATTACGGGTCTCGCCGGGGAGTGAAAAAAACACACAGCCGTGCTTAAGCCTTCAGCTATGGCCACTCAGGTCAGCCTTAAGATAATCGTGGCCGGAGCCGGTACGGTTGACCTGGATGTAGTTTCCCTGTTTCCAATAACTAAAGATTGCGCCCTCTCGGAAGCCGCCTTCATGACGGGCCTGGAGCGCAACGCCGACGTGGTAACCATGGCCTCCTACGCTCCTCTCTTCGCCCACGTCGATGCCTGGCAGTGGACGCCGGACCTCATCTGGTTTGACAACCTGAAAGCGTACGGCACGCCCAACTACTACGTGCAGAAGCTATTTGCCACCAATCCCGGCACTACCATGCTGCCCGTGCAGCTAGGCAACAATGCCAAGAATGGCCAGGATAACCTATTCACCAGCGCCGTAGCCGACGACAAAGCCGGTGAGGTAGTGATAAAGCTGGTGAACTACTCCCCCCAGCCCCGTACCGTAACCTTGAATTTAGCAGGCGCGAAGAAACTAGGCAAGTCGGGCAGGGCTATCATTCTAGCCAGCAACGATTTGAAAGCCGTAAACAGTATTGAGCAGCCAACGAACATCGCGCCTAAAGAAGAGAAGTTTGCGGTAAAGTCTTCGACTATCAGCTACGCCCTAGCGCCAAATTCCTTCACGGTTCTACGCGTTCCTATGTAAGCGCTAAGAAGCTGTTTGAGTTAACCAAAGCGCGGTAGAGACGCCAGAGTTGGAGTCTCCTCGTTCCAGCCGATTGTGCAGCGAGGAGACTCCAACTCTGGCGTCTCTACCGCGCTTAGACAGTCTATAACCTAATTCAAACAGCTTTTAATTCTTCTGTTAGGTCGCCTTTCGTGGGTGTAGCGTTATATTGCCGTGCCTGTTTTCGGAACCCAAGGGCGCTGATGCCTGGCTGCGCGCCATTCACTAGCTCTATTTCCGCCTGCCCATGAATCTGGTTTTCTTCCGGTGGCTGCGCCAGCGCTTCGACCTCTCCCACGACATGGCCGAGCCGGCCGATATCGTTGCCGCCGTAAAGGAAGGCATGTCGTTTAAGGGCACCAACCTGTGGGTGCTTATCTTCGCTATTCTGGTGGCTTCGGTGGGGCTGAACGTCAACTCCACGGCCGTTATCATCGGGGCCATGCTCATCTCGCCGCTGATGGGGCCCATCGTGGGCATCGGCTTCGGGGCGGCCACGGTGGAGCTGGAGCTGATTGAGCGCGGCATCAAGAACCTGCTCATTGCGGCCGGCATCAGCCTGCTCGTGTCGGCACTGTATTTCTGGCTCACGCCCCTCACCGATGCCGGCTCGGAGCTGCTGGGCCGCACCCAGCCCACCACCTGGGACGTACTCATCGCCCTGTTTGGCGGGGCCGCCGGGGCGGTGGGCCTTACCCGCCGGGCGCGGGGCAACACGGTACCTGGCGTAGCCATTGCCACCGCCCTTATGCCGCCGCTGTGCACGGCCGGCTATGGGCTGGCCACGGCGCATTGGTCGTATATGCTCGGGGCGCTGTACCTGTTCTTCATCAACTGCGTGTTCATCAGCCTGGCCACGTTTCTGGTCAGCCGCATTCTGCCCTTGCCCCGCCACACCTTCGCCAGCCGTCGGCGGGCCCAGCGGGTGCAGCTCAGCATCTGGGCCGTGGCTCTGCTCACGGGCGTGCCCAGCGTGTATTTGGCGGCCCGCATCGTGCAGCGCACCGTGTTTGCCCACAACGCCCAGCGCTTCGTAGACGAGCAACTGAACCTGCCCGGCTCCTACGTAGTGACGCGCCGCATCGAGGTCGATACACGCTCCATCAACGTGCTGCTGGCCGGCCAGCGCCTCTCGCGGGCCCAGCTGCGGGTGGCTCGTGGCGCCCTGCCCCGCTACCGGCTGCCGGAGGCGCGACTTACCGTGCGCCAGGGCCTGGCCCAGCTGGATTCGGCCGATGCCCAGACCATGCGCAACAGCCTGCTGGAGGACATTCGCAGCCGTAACGAGCAAACCCTGGCCGGCTACGATGCCCGCCTGGCTCAGCTTCAGCAGGTGCTCACGCAGTCCGATAATCCGGCCCTCACGGGCCTGCCCGCTGCCCCGGTCCTGCTGCGCGAAGTGCAGGCCGAGCACCCCGCCGTGCGCCAGCTGGGCCTGAGCCGCCTGGTGCGCCCCGCCGCCGACTCGCTCCGGGCCGATACCACGGTAGTAGTGGCCATGCGCACGGCGGGTCCGCTGCCGGCTGCCGAGCAGCAGCGTCTGCGCCAGTGGCTGCAAGTGCGCGCCGGCAACCGAGCGGTGCAGCTACTGGTAGAGGCGACTTCAGAAAAATAGTGCGGGCAGAAAGTGTCGAAAGCTTTGCGGACCTTGCCGCCCGGCCACTGTCTTTCGATAAGCTGAACCGTTCGTACGGGGTAGTGCAACCAGCTCTGCCCTATTTATTCTGATGCCAACATTCTACCCGACCACTTCTCTGCATGGGACCTTACGCAAGCTGCTGCTCACTCTCAGCCTGTAGGCCAGCTTCGGCGCTTCGGCTTTGGCCCAAACGCCCACGCCGGCCGCCCTACCCGACTCCGCCCGCGACCCGGCGCTGGCTTCGGAAAAAGAGGCGGCGTGGTCGAGCGGCCTCATCACCCGCCAGACGCCCGGCCATAGCAAAACCGTCGATGTTGACATTCAGGGGGCAAAAAAGCTGTATCTGAATGTGCGCAACGGCGGCGGCGATATTGCCTGGGACCATGCCAACTGGCTGGAACCGACCCTGACTAACGGGCAAAAAAGTATCGCGCTGAGTAGCTTATCGTGGAAGCAGGCGTCGGCGGGCTGGGGCAAGGCAACGGTTAATAAAAGCGTATCGGGCGCTGAACTGCTGGTGGGGGGCAAAAAATACACGCATGGCATCGGCACGCATTCCAACTTCTTGATTGAGTATGAGCTGCCGGCGGGCTTTACCCGATTCAAGGCCACTGTCAGGCTCGACAACGCGGGCGCGGCGCAGAATACAGGCGGCACGGTGCAGTTTCTGGTGTTTACCAAGAATCCCTTTAAGCCCGTGCCCGCCGACTCGGTGCGGGTAGAAGTAGCGTTACAGCAATTGGGATTCAACTCCGCCTGCACCATTCGCAATCTGTGGACGGGCAAAGAAGTCGGCACGTTTACCGGCAAATTTGCCCCCCCCCATGTACGCCGACACGGGGGCAAGCTGTACCGAGTATCGGCGCAGCGAAATGTCAGGTAGCATTGCTGCTCACAACAGTAGGAGTATCCATACTAAACGCCAGGTGTCTGGCATCCTGACGCTCGGCCTTCAACGACGAGACTCCACCTATTGCGGCTCTACAGTATTACAGTGTTACCGGCGCAACGGCCGGTACAGCCACCCCAGGTCGTTTGACGACAATACCAGCGGCCAGCACGCCAATGGCAACCCCCATCACGGCCACCAGGGCAAACGAAATCCGTAAATCGAATACCTCGGCTATCATTCCGATCAGCGGCGGACCGAGCAGAAACCCGAAATAGCCGATGGTGGAAACCAGGGCCAGCGCCACGCCCGGCGATACGCTGCCCGCTCGTCCGGCCGCACTATAGGCCAGCGGCGTGACCGACGCAATACCGAACCCAACCAATAAAAAACCCACGATGGCTGGCCCCAGATAAGGCAGCAGGATAGCTGTTAAAAGCCCCCCGGCGATAAGCGCGCTACTGATTTGCAGCATCCGGGCCGGGCCCCAGCGATGGGTAAAGTAATCGGAGATGAAGCGCCCCAGCGCCATGGTGCTCATGCAGGCCACGTAGCCACTGGTCACCAGCGCGGCATCGGGGCGCACCACAACTGAAAGTACACGCCGCTCCAATCGAACATGCAGCCTTCACAGAGCATTCCGCAGAAGGCAATAATTCCAATGCGCAGCAGGTACGGATCGGGGCGGCGCAGGGTAAGCTGCCTTCATCCTGGCGCGGCGTATGCCGATGAGCCAGTAGAATCAGGAGCAGCCCCACGCCCATAATCAGCAGAAAATGCGTGAGTGGGGTCTGCTGCCAGCCGATAAGCAGGGCACCCAGGGCCCCACCCAGAAAGCCGGCCAGACTCCAGAGCCCGTGAAAGGAGGCCATAATTGTCTGACCATAGTGTGCCTGCACCCCTATAGCCTGCGTGTTGACCGCAATGTTGAGCAGATTGCCGGCGAAACCAAAGAGCGCCAGCGCGGGAGCCAGCGTCCAGAAGTGTTCGGCCCAGCCCAGCAGGGGCAAAAACACCGCGTACATTCCAGCCGATAGCAGCACTACCTGCCGGCTGCCCCAGCTATGCACCAACCAGCCGGCCAAGGGCATCGCCAGCAGGAGCTGCCCTAGCTGGCCCTCACTCAACCCCAGCTTCAGACTAATATCCGGGATGCGCGAGGCCCAGCTGGCAAAGCACATCCCGCTCAGAAAAAATACGGCGGCAACGGCCATTCTGGTTCTCTGCTTTTGCATGTATAAAAGTGGGTTAGCCAAATAGCTAAACAGTTAAAACCTCAAGGCGGTCATGCAGAGCAGAGCATCTCGCGTGCTGATGCTGCCAAAGTAACCCTTAAGACTTATTCCTGAATTAGAAAAGACGGATAGAACGTCATGCAGAGCAGTGGCGAAGCATCTCGCGTGTCTAGTAGGATTAGTAACCAGACATCAGCACGCGAGATGCTTCGCTCTGCTCTGCATGACCGTCTTTCTTAAGCATATCAGCCAAATTCTTGCTACTTAGCCGGCTCCACCCCTTCCGTCGTCATCACCACGCGCTTGATGGTGCCGTCTTTGTTATAGTACATATTATCAATTCAGACGGAGCGGCGGAAGCTGCCCCATCCGTCTGAATCGCGCCGTTGTGGTAGATGAAGTACGATTGGCCTTTAAAGTCGATAATGGCCTGGTGGTTGGTGTTAGAATTGCCCGCCAGCTCATTCAGAATGCCTTTATACTCCCAGGGGCCTTCAATTTTGCGGCTTATGGCATACACTATCTTCTCCGGGAAGCCGGAGGCGTAGGACAGGTAATACCAGTCGCCGCGCTTATGAATCCAGGGGGCCTCGGTGAAGTTGGGCAGGTTCACGGTCTGGATGGGGCCATCCAGCTCGGTCATGTTGGGCTTGAGCCTGGCGTAGTAGCAGGCCGTATTACCCCAAAACAGGTAAGCCTGCCCCTTTTCGTCTATCCAAACAGTGGGGTCGGTGTCGTCCCAGCGAATCTTGGCGGCGGTGGTCATGTCGTTGGTAATCAGGGCAGAGCCGCGCGCGTCCTTGAACAGCCCCAGCGGATTGTCGGCCACTGCCACACCGATGGCTTTGCCCTCAATGCTGCCATGCTCCACGGCCACGTACCAGTAAAACTTCCCGTTGCGCTCCACGGCCTGCGAGGCCCAGGCATCGCCCTTGGCCCAGGCAAAATCAGTGACTTTTAAGGGTACCGGGTGCTCCATCCAGTTCACCATGTCGGAGGAGGAAAAGCATAGCCACTCATTCATCACGTAGCGCTCCTGCCGGGGCGGCGCTTCGTCGTGGCCGGTGTAGATGTAGACTTTATCCTTATACACCAAAGCCGCCGGGTCGGCGGTGTACTTGTTTTTGATAATAGGATTGCCCCCCAGGACTACGCCCGGCGCAGGTTTCACAATCGATTGTGCATCAGCAGAAAAAAAGTCAATACTCCGAGGCAGGTCGCCGCAATTATCTGGTTTACTCTCATACGGATTAGATTAAAAGAATCAGAGTTAAAACGCAGATTATCAAAGGCCTGCTCTATTCACAGAGCAGGCCTTTGACTCTCTTACGCTATGCCTCCTGTACGCTTAATGACGCGGTGGCCAGGGCGGCCAGCATCGTCTTGACTCCCTGCTCCGCATCAGGACCCAGATGTACCCGCAGCGTGCGACGGTCGAATGATTGCAGGGCTTCCAGGTCGCCCTGGGCCTGGGCATTCATAAAGGTGCCGAACGTGTAGGAGCGGCCGGGCAGCGGCAAATCCTGGGGATGATCGGCAGTGAACTGCACAAACAGGCCCGTGTTTGGGCCGCCCTTGTGGTACTGCCCCGTGGAGTGTAGAAAGCGCGGCCCGTAGCCCGAAGTAGTAGCTAGGTGAAGCTGCTCCTGCACCTGATTGCGCAGCTTTTGCAAACTCTCATTCAGCACCGGCGACTCCGTCAGGTACGCCTGAATATTCAGGAAGTCGCCGGGCCGGGCCTGGGCGAAGAAGTTTTGTAAAACGTCGGCGGCGTCATTGCCGCTCACGGCGGAATAATAAGCCACGCCGTTCTCGGTTACTTTCGGCTCCTCTTTCCGCGGAATCTGGCCTTCCTGCTCCACCACCTTCATCAGGCGGTCGGTGGCCGTTTTGGCGGCCTGCACGTTGGGCTGATCGAAGGGGTTGATGCCAAATACGGCGCTGGCTACGGCCGTGGCAACTTCCCAACGGTAGAATTCGGCCCCCAGATCCAGGGCGTCGTTCATCAGGATTGTAATGACGGGGTGGCCAGCTTTCTGCAAGGCTTGCAGCTTGCTTTGGTTGGCTTCGTCGGCTTCGCTTTGGTAGCCCACGTACACAAACACACGGTCGTGGCCGTAGAGGCCGGGCTCGCGCAGGGGCTCGCCCGCCACGGGCAGAATGCCTTTGCCTTCTTTACCGGTGCTTTCGGCCAGCAGCTGCTCCAGCCACAAACCCAGATCGCTCAGCGACTCGGGCACGATGAGCGTGAGCTTGTCGCGGCCCTGCTCGGCCAGTACACCCAGCGCCACGCCCAGCTCCAGACCCGGATTTTGCCCCCCAGCGCTGCCATAGGCCCCGCAGGCCCGCATCATCCCGATGGCCCGCGCCAGCAGCTCACCGATGCTTATTCCGTACAGCGCGGCCGGCACCAGCCCGAAGTAGGTCAGCGCCGAAAAACGCCCCCCAACCTCCGGGAAGTTGAGGAAAATGCGCCGGTAGCCCTGCTCCGTGGCCGAAGTCACGAATTTGGAGCCGGGGTCGGTAATGGCCACGAAATTTTCGCCGGCCTTCTCCCCTTTCAGCTGCTTTACGCGGTCGTAGAAATAGTCGCCAAAAGCCAGTGGCTCAGCCGTCGTGCCCGATTTGCTGGCCACGATAAACAACGTCTCGGCCAGCGGAATCGACTCTTCAATCTGCCGCACTGTGCTAGGATCAGTGGTGTCGAGTACCGATATCGGCAGGCCATTTTCGCCCTGCGGAAATGACTCTTTGAATACGATGGGCGCCATCGTGCTGCCGCCCATGCCCATTACCACGACGTGTCTGAAGCCGGCGGCCTTTACCTCGTGCACAAACTGCTCGATTTCGGGCACGGCCCGCACCATGGTTTCGGCCACGCGCAGCCAGCCCATAAAGCTGCGAATGCTCTGCTGGGCTTCCGCATCCTGGGTCCAGAGCGTAGCCTCTTTCTGCCAGAAGCCTTCGGTAAAATTCTTACTGTTAAACTCCTCAATTTTAGCATCAACAGCGGCCTGAGCCTCGCCCAGCTGCATGGTTGCCCGCGTCGCCGTGATGGCCAGGGCCTGCTGCCGCTTCTTTTCCAGCGACTCCATCAGCTTACCGAAAGGCTCGTTGAATTTCTTCGCGCCGTCTATCTCTAAGTGGTTGGTCAACTCCTCCAGATTGAGGCCCAATTCGGGCAGGCGGCGCAACACTTCCTGAGCTTTGTCGAGGCCTTCTTCCAAATGGTCAGCGGGCTGGCCTTTTTCGCGGAAAATATCCAGTGTTTCCACGGGCACCGTGTTCACCGTACGCGGGCCAATGAGGTTGGTGATGTACTTGAGGTCGTCGTACTTGGGGTTTTTGTTGCCGGTGCTGGCCCAAAGCAAGCGCTGGGTATTCGCGCCTTTGGCTTCCAACGCGGCCCAACGCGGCCCAACGAAGATTTCTTTGTACAGCTGATACGCCTGCTTGGCGCTGGCCAGGGCTACTTCACCCACCATACGCTGCGCCAGCTCGCCTTTCTCGCCGCCTTCAGCCGCCAGCTTTTCCAGCATCGGGTCAATCAGCACGTCGATGCGGCTGAGGAAAAAGCTGGCCACGGAGGCAATCTTATCAATCGGCTGCCCGGCTTTTACCCGGTCTTCCAGGCCAGCTATAAAGGCTTCGGCTACAAGCTTGTAGCGCTCCAGACCAAAAATCAGCGTCACGTTTATGTTGATGCCTTCGGCGATGAGGCGGCGAATAGCGGGCAGGCCCTCCAGCGTCGCGGGCACCTTGATCATCACATTGGGGCGGTCGACGGCTTTCCAGAAGCGCAACCCTTCCTCAATGGTGCCTTCCGTATCGTTGACCAGCGCCGGCGATACCTCCAGGCTCACGTAGCCGTCGCCGGAGTTGTCGTGGCTTTCATACACGGGCTTAAACAGGTCGCAGGCGTGCTGCACGTCGGCAATAACCAGCTCGGTATAGATTTGATCCACCGATTTATTCTGCAAGGCCAGGCTGCGAATAGCTGCGTCGTAGTCGTCGCTGCCGCCGATGGCTTTCTCGAAAATGGCCGGATTGGACGTGACGCCGCGTAGCGCCTCGTCGGTGATACGCCGCTGCAACTCCCCGTTAATCAGGATTTTGCGCCGGATAAAGTCCAGCCAGATACTTTGGTCGAACTCGCGAATGGCTACTAATGGATTCATGCGAAAGTTGGTTTTAGAACGTAGGTGTTAGTGCTTTGAAGCGGCTGAAGATAAATGCCCCCCGGCAGACTTTTGGTTTACGTGCGAAGCCGTAGAAACGAAGTAGTAAAAATGGCAGCTTTATTTAGTGGTGCTTAGCTGAATTGACACTCTTGCTCTCGGTATACGGCTTAGCTGCCCTCTGCGTGCCTCTGCGCTTTCCTCCGCGAAACTCTGCGGGAACTTACACCAGCACTCTTATAGTACCCTGAAGTGCCAGTTTAATTTTTAACAATCGTTTGTGTAAATAAGAGAAAGCAATGCTTTTCCTGTTATAAGAAGCGACCTGTACGCAGGTGTAACCTTCTACTACTTCTGTCCGGGCAATGGCCACCCATCTTTATCCCAGGCCAGCTTTTCCATCCGCAGCTTCGACCGGCCCTTTTCGGCCGCATCGTAGCCGTGAAAAACCAGATAGTCCTGCTTATCAAAGGTATAAACGGAGTTATGGCCGACCCCGAACTAGTCCTTATTGCCTTCCATTACCAGTGTACCTCCACCCTGCTCCAGTCCTACCCCGGCCTTATCCACGTACGGCCTAATCAACTCCTTAGCCCGACCAACCACCATTTTATAGGTGCTCTGCGGACCACGGCAGCAGTAGTCAAAGGAAGTAAACAAGTAATAATAAGCGCCTTTTTTGAAAATAAAGGGCTCTTCAATGGCCGCGTCGCCCGGCATCGAGTCGGCCAACTGAGCGTTGCGGGGGCGGCTGGCGATGGTGCGCCACTGCTCGGGTTGGGCCACGCCGATGCAGGAAGTGTTTTTACCGAAGGCCGAAATCGAGTAATACAGGTAGTAATGGCCATTCTGAGAAGAAATGTCGGGGGCCCAGGTGTGATTATTCTTAAATCCCGGCACGGCCTTCACGGCCCACTCCGGCGCTTGGCTGAACACGGGTTTCTCCCGCTTCCACTGCTTCGTATTCTTCGATGACCACTTGGCAATGCCCGGCCCGGTGCAGAACATATAATACGTATCGCCCTGCTGAATCATGACCGGGTCGTGGGCCGGAACCAACTCCTTGTTTTCCTGCATTTGGGCCTGCGCTCACGGCGTTGCTATTAGCAGCAGGCAGAGGTAGAGAAGTTTTTTCATAGCAGCAACTGGATTACATAAACGATTGTGTAATTTATGCTAATTAAGTAAAATTGTGCATATCCGTTGTTAGCTGTTAGCTTACATCGGCAAGCACGGATCAAACAGTAGGCAGCAACCTACCCGTCGCGTCACAGCAAAGCATTTATGAATTCACGCAACAAAAAGACGGCGGAAGTATCCGACGGCCCGGTATCGATGGCCGATCTGGCCAAGGAGCTCGGTGTTTCGATGACTACTGTTTCCCGCGCCCTCAGCGACCATTACAGCATCGGGCCGGCCACCAAACAAAAGGTGTTGAAGCTGGCTAAAAAGCTTAATTATCAGCCCAACCAGATGGCGGCGGCTTTGCGCAAGGGCAAGAGCAAGCTGATTGGCGTCATTGTTCCTTACATCGAAGGCCGCTTTTTTCCGTCGGTGGTGCATGGCATTGAAACGGCGGCCCGCAAGGCAGGCTTTAGCGTTATTATTTGCCAGTCGAATGAGGATGTAGCGCACGAGCGCAAGAACATTGAAACCCTGCTCAACGCGCAGGTAGCCGGTATTCTGGTGTCGCTGTCGCGCAATACCCGCGACTTCAAGCACTTCGAGAAAGTGCAGAAGCGAGGGGTTCCACTGGTGTTTTTCGACCGCATTCTGGAGGGCGACAACGTAAATGCCGTGGTGCTCAACGACCGGGAAGGCGCCTATCAAACCACCAGACACTTACTCGAGCAGGGCTGCCGACGCGTGGCGCACTTTGCCGGCTTGCAGCACCTGAACATTTACAAAAACCGCCGCCAAGGCTACCTCGACGCCTTACGCAGCTTCGATTTGCCGCTAGACGAGGAGCTGATCATTTATTCTGACATGACGTTGGAGCAGGGCGTAGCAGGCATGAAGCAGCTGCTGGCGCTGCCAAACCCACCCGATGGCGTCTTTGCCGCCGGCGACTCCTCCATTCTGGGCGCGCTTCAACTGCTTAAAAGTCGCGGCATTCGGGTGCCCCAGGATATTGCCCTGGCAGGCTTCAGCAACGAGGGCTTTACGGCCATCACCGAACCAATGCTGACTTCTGTAGATCAGCGCTGCGAGGAAATGGGCCAGGCTACGGTCCGGCTGTTTATGGAGCTGGTGGAGGCGAAAGGCACGCCGTTTTACCAGCGCCAGGTGGTGCTGCAACCGCAGCTGTTTATTCGGGAGTCGTCGTTGCATTCGGGGAAACGGTAAATTTGCCCCCCAGGCCTGTTCAACGATTGGCCTCACCCCCCGGCCCCCTCTCCCTTAGGCTTCGCGCCTCAAGCGAATCGGGGGCCGGGAGGTGAGGCCAATCGTTGCGTAATGATCACCTAAGCAGAGCAAACGTGAGAGACTATCTGCTTTTTGTGGATACCGAAACCTCCGGCATCCCGCAGGACTGGAACAAGCCGTATTCGAGCCGCGACAACTGGCCCCACATCGCCCAGCTGGCGTGGGTAGTGTACACGCGCGACGGGCAGGAAGTGAAGGCCGAAAACCACTATGTTCTGGCCAGCGACTACGATATGAGTCCGGCTTCGACGACCATTCATGGCCTGACGCCAGAGTTTCTGCGCGAAAATGGCAGACCCCGGCATGAGGTAATGCGGCGGCTGTACGACGATTTGCTGCAATACAAGCCCTTGGTAGTCGCGCATTTTATGCAGCTCGATTATCACATGATGGGCGTGGGCTTTTACCGGGCTGGGCTGGACAATCCGGTAAGCGAACTGCCCACTTTCTGCACTCTGATTACCTCCTCCCGCTTTATGCAGCATTCGCGACAGCCGCCGCGCGGCCTGCGGCTGGGTGAGCTGCACGAGCGGCTCTTTGATGAGCCGTTAGCGCGTGAGCATGATGCCCTGACCGATGCGTACGCCACGGCCCGCTGCTTTTTCGCCCTTTGGCAGCGTGGCGACATCAACGAACAGATCATCAGGGCCCAACGCCCCCTCAGTGAGCCCGGAAAGTCCGTTTCGCGACGCTGGCGGCCTTCCCTACCTCACTTTATCGTACTGTTGGCCCTGGCTGCCCTGGTGGCTTTGCTATTTTTTTTCTGATATGAACGACCGCCTGGAGTTTCTCAAAAAGGCAACGCCTTTCAATCGCTTGCCCGATAATGTGCTGGAGGAAGTAGCTGAGCTGCTGCAGGAAGTGACGCACCCCAGGGAAGCCGTTATTTATCTACAGGATGTGTCGAAGCTGCGCGGCCTGGACCTGCTCGTGGAGGGCGAATACGAAACGTTTTTCTACGATAGCCAGCAGAATAAGCGCCTGATCGAAATTTGCCCCCCAGGTACCTGCTACGGCGGCGTATCGGTGCTCCTGAACAAAAAAAGGTCGTTGCGGACCGTTATTGCCCGCAAAGGCACGCGGGTGTATTTCCTGCACCGCCGCGACTTCAGGGCCTTATGCCAGGCGTACGACGACTTTTTTCAATACTTTACGCACCGGTACGGGCAGCAGATGCTCAATCCCGAGTACGCCCATTTTCTGCGGCCCGATCATAAGGCCGGGGGGCAAAATTATATCCTCTCCGATCAGCTTTATTCGCGCCGCCTGGAAACCGTGGAGCTGCGCGACATCGTAGCCTGCCCCGGCAGCACGCCCATTCATGAAGTGGCCCGCCGCATGGCCGCCGCGCGCACCAGCTGCTACTTCATCACCAACGACGGGCCCGAGGCTTCCATCGTGGGCTACGTGACCGACATTACCCTGCGCGACAAGGTGGTAGCCGGCCTGCTCGATGCGAATCAGCCGGTAGCCAGTATCATCGACGCGCCCGTGGTTGATATTGACAGCCAGGCGTTTGTATATGAAGCGGTGCTTCGGATGTTCAGGACCAAAACCCGGTATCTGCTGGTAAAAAAGGCCGGCGAATACAGTGGCTTTATCAGCCGCAACAAGCTGCTCAGCGACCAGGCGCAGTCGCCGTTCGTGTTTATTCAGGCCGTAAAGCAGACGCTCTCGGTGCGGGAGCTGAAGCGGCGCTGGGGGCAGGTGCCGGAGATGGTGTATCAGCTGCTGGACCGCGGCGTGAAGCCGGAAATCGTCAATCAGATTATCTCCAACGTGTCCGATACCATCGCGCTCAAGGTCATTGAGGGCGTGATTCAGGAACAGGGGCCACCGCCCGCCAAATTCGCGTTTATGGTGCTGGGCAGCGAGGGCCGCAAAGAGCAAACCCTGCTTACCGACCAGGATAACGCCATCATTTATGAAGACAAAGCCAACGAGCAGCGCGAGGCGGTGCGGGAGTATTTCCTGGAGTTTGCCCGCATCGTATCGGAGCGCCTGAATAGTATCGGCTTTTCCTTTTGCGAAGGCGGCCTGATGGCCATGAATCCGAAGTGGACCCACTCGCTCTCCCACTGGAAACGCAACTACTCGGCCTGGATGAATGAGTCGAATCAGGAAACGGTGATGAAGTTCTCCGCTTTCTTCGACTGCCGCTACCTCTACGGCGAGGAGAGTTTGGTAACGGAGCTACAGGAGCATCTGCGCACCGAATTGCAGGGGCCGCTTGGTCGGTTTTTGCACCTCATGGCCAGCAACGCCCTGCAATACGAGCCGCCGCTCACATTTTTCCGCAACATTCGCACGTTCACGCAAGGCTCCCAGCAGGTTTTCGACCTGAAGAAAACCATGACGCCCATCGTGGACCTGGTACGGGTGTACGCCCTGCGCCAGCAGGTTTTCACCACCAATACCGGCGAGCGAATGGCCTTGCTCAATGAGCAAAACGTGTTTACCGATAAAGAATATCAGGAGCTGCTGCACGCCTACTATTACCTGATGGGCATCCGCCTTAAAAAGCAAGCCCAGCAGATTATCAACGACCGCACGCCGCCCACCAACTACCTCGACCCGCGCACGCTCACGCAAGTGGAGCAGGTTACGCTGAAGGAAACCTTCAAAGTGATATCCGATTTTCAGGTGAAGATTCGGGTAAGCTTTACGAAGACGCTTTAACGTACACCTCTCCCGGCCGTTCAACGCGGGCCTCACCCCCCGGCCCCGGTTCGCTTCAAGCGCGAAGTCCCAAAAAGAGGGGGAGCCAGCTGCTCGGCCTACGCGGCTGCGTTGGCTGCCGCCTCCGCAACCGCTACCGTGTTATCTAAAAAGAAAAAGCCCCCCAGCAACAAGTTGGGGGGCTCTTTTAGTGTTAAGTTTAGTAGATGAAGCTGGTAGCCGTTCTGGAGGCGCCAGCCGACAGGGCGATGTAAGCCGAGCGCCTGGCGCCCCTCTTTTTGGGACTTCGCGCTTGAAGCGAACCGGGGCCGGGGGGTGAGGCCAACGGGAGAGGCAAATCGGGGGGGTGAGGCCTCACCAGAACGACTAACAAAGCTACGGCCGACGATTAACCGCGTTCAAATCTTCAAACGCTTGCTTCAAGCGCGCCGCAAATGTCTCTTCACCTTTACGCAGCCACACGCGCGGGTCGTAGTACTTCTTGTTGGGCGAATCCGCGCCATCGGGGTTGCCGATCTGGCCTTGCAGGTAGTCTTCGTTCTTCTTGTAGTAGTCCTTAATGCCTTCCCACAGTGCCCACTGCAAATCCGTGTCGATGTTCATCTTGATGGCACCGTAGCTGATGGCCTCGCGAATTTCCTCCTGGCTGGAGCCTGAGCCGCCGTGGAACACAAAGTCGATGGGCAGGGCCTCGGTGATGTTATGCTTCTGGCGCAGAAACTCCTGCGAATTGTGCAGAATTTTGGGTTGCAGCTTCACGTTGCCGGGTTTGTAGACGCCGTGCACGTTGCCGAATGCTGCCGCGATGGTAAAGCGCGGGCTGATGGCGCTCAGTTGTTCGTAGGCGTAGGCCACTTCCTCGGGTTGGGTATACAGCTTGGAGCTATCGACGTCGGAGTTGTCGACGCCGTCTTCCTCGCCGCCGGTTACGCCCAGTTCGATTTCCAGGGTCATCCCGATCTTGCTCATGCGCTCCAGGTAGCGCTTGCAAATTTCGATGTTCTCTTCAATCGGCTCTTCCGATAAGTCGAGCATGTGGGAGCTGTAGAGCGGCTGGCCATATTGGGCGAAATGCTTCTCGCCAGCTTCCAGCAAGCCATCAATCCAGGTGAGCAGCTTTTTGGCGGCGTGGTCGGTGTGCAGCACAACGGGCACATCGTACAGCTCAGCCATGAGGTGTACGTGCTGGGCGCCCGAAATGCCCCCCGCGATGCTGGCGCGCTGGTCGCCATTAGCTATGGACTTGCCGGCAAAGAACTGCGCGCCACCGTTCGAGAACTGAATCATAACCGGCGAATTCACCGCTTTGGCCGTTTCCAGCACGGCATTCACCGTGTTGGTACCCGTTACGTTTACGGCCGGCATCGCGTAGGCATTGGCCTTGGCATGACGGAAAAGTGCCTGGATTTCGTCGCCGTGCAGTACGCCGGCCCGCAGTGCGGTGAGTTGGTCAGTCATCATAAGTAGTGGTGTAAGATCAAAAGATATCGGGTGTGAAGTAGGTGCGGCAATTTCCAATATTTTACCGACGAACCAAACCTGAAGGCAAAGGTGAGTTGGTGAGTGGTGAAATAGTGAGTTTAACGTTCTGTGTGCGACACTAACGCAGTATGCTCCTCAAAAACGTCAAACTCACCATTTCACTGGTTCACTACTCACCACTTACTCGTGTCAGGCGCAGATAATCCAGCATGGCCTGATTCACCGCGCCGTTCATATTTTCATTTGCCGGCTCAAACGCCAACGTGAGCGTCTGGGGGCCATTTTCGAGGCGTACCAGCACCGAGTTGGAGAAGCCCCAGTTCGACCACTCTGCTACTCCGCGCTGGGGCATTACGATGGTTCCCAGCTGTTGCTGACCGTTGCGCAGGGTGCGAATAGCGCATTTGTTCTCCGTATTGATAGGTCCGTTGCCGTTGGAGTAGCGGAAGTCAACAGCATACAAACCCGCTTCCGGCACCGTCACAGGAATAGCCAGCACCTTATTTTTCGTTTTGCTGATTTCCACGAAACCCTGACCCGCAAAGCCTTTGTACGGTAAAGTCGCCTTCGGAGCGACAGACTCCAGCTGATAGAGCTGGCTGAACCTCTCGCCATTCACGACCAGCGGCTCGCTGGCAAATGATTCGAGGCCCGCTGCATCCACGGCTACCACCTGATACTCAGCGTACGCGGTGGCATCAGCCGGCGATTCTAGCGCCGTGGTAGTGGCTATGGCCTGGCCATTTTTCAGCACACGGTAGCTCCTTACCCCTTCCTGCTTGGTCCAGGTGAGGCGGTTGCTGGCAAAAGTAACTTCGGGCGTTGCGGGTGAGAATCGGTTCGCTACCTGATTCACCGGGGCCGTCTGGGGGGCTTTTCCGGCTAATAGAATGCGCACCTTATGGCGGCCGGTAAGCGTAGCCGGGATGGTGGCATTAGCCAGTGGCTTGTCATCTAAGGTGATGGTCGTTATTTCATTGCCGTAGCCTTCCATCTCCAAGTCCAGCACCGCCCCCCGATACTTGAAGTTTGAAAGCTTACGTGGGCCGGCAAATGCCTTCGGCACAAACGGCCGGAATACGAGCTTATCCGCCTGAAAATCCATTCCAAACAGCACCTTGTACACCAGGCTAAGGCTACCTGAAAGGCTCCAGAGCATGTTGCTGGAGTTGATTTGGGTGCCGGCAAAGTCGCCGTTCTCGGCCACGAAGTTTTCCTTGTTGGTCAGGAATAAGGCGGCAGGTCGGTAAATGGCGGAAATGCTTTCCGTCAGGGAGGCATCGTTGCCGACTTTGGCCGCCGCCAGGGCCCAATAGCTTTGCACGAAGGGCCACACCGCGTTATTATGATAAGGCGGAATGCCCGGTATCTGCGGGTAGATGCAGCTGATGCCGTAGGCCGTGGTGGGCGTTTTTTGCACCACTTGCTGCGCCCGCTCGCCCTCGGCCACGCCATACAGTACGCTTAGCGCCTCGCCCAGCGCCTCCGCCCGCGGCGACAGTATTTTGTAAGTACGGCCATACAGAAACTGCCCATAATAACCCTTGTCAGCCTGCCACAGATGCTTGTTTATGCCTTGCTTGATTTGCTGGGCCAGCTGCTGGTGCTTGCTGGCCACGGCCGGCTCGCCGAGTATCTCGGCCATCTGGCTTAGCACTACGTTGGCGTGGTAATGCACGACATTCGTGCCCAGCGCCTCCGACTCATAAATATCCACGGGCTGCATCCACTTGGGGTAGGTTTGCTCGCGCCAATCCAGAAACGACGACTCGCCGCGCACCATGCCAGTCTGGGGGTTGTAAGCGTTCTGCACATCATCCTCAATCGACTTTTTGATAATAGGATACACCGTGCGCAGCCACTGCTCATCGCCGGCCACTTTATAGATTTCCCAGGCGGCGGTGGCCCAAATCATCCGATCAGTGGAGCACGGATACGCGCCGCCCGTGCCCGTATCCTGAATAATACGGCCATCCTTGGATACTTTGCGCAGCAGGCTTTTCATCGCCACATCAGGCTGCAACATGGCCATCGACAGGATGATGCTGTAACTGATATCGCGGGTCCAGACGCCGGCCCACTCCTTACCGGTGCGGAAGGTGCTGTCCGGCTCCACGGCCCGCCGCGCTTCCTCCAGCGCCAGATTATACAGCGCGTCGGCAATCGGATACGCGGAAGTGTATCGCGGCAAGTCATCGGTGTTAATTGACTTCTCCCACTTCCCGGCGGTGGTTTTGGCGGCCTGGGGGGCATTTAGAGTCAGCGTAACTTCGTAGATGCCATTGCCATCGGGGTCTTTCAGCTCCAGCTCGGGCTTATTCACCAGGTTGTCAAAATCCCAGCTAAGCGGGGCCGTATTGCCGGCCACGAATACCTGCTTGAAGTCTTCCTTATAAATTTTTTCGCCTTTGAATGTGGTGTAGTAGCCTTGCTTCTTAAATGCCGCCAGCACCGGCCGCATGTCCAGCCGAATCTTCATGGGTGTATTGGGGGGCAAATATTTATTGGCCGGCACCGCCCCAGGATCCACGTAGCGCTGCCCAAACACGATAACCGGCAATTCAGCGGCACTCGCCCCCGCCCGCGGCACGGCAATAAACCGGTGGTCCTGGCCCGGCGCCAGCTCGTTATCCTTGCCGTTTATACTAAACTTAAAGTTGATTTCCGGGCTCTGAAACGCGTTGGCCGGGCTCTGGTAGTTCGACGTAAGCGACGTGGGCGACAGCACCCGCGCTACGTGCTTGCCCTGTACCACACTATCGCGATACACGGCGTACGCCTCCGACTTCCATACCGCCCCGGAACTGTCACCCGTATCAGTCGATTGCTGCATCTGACAAGCACTTAAGAGAGAACAAGCGAGCGCAAAGCCCGCTGGATAGGATAGTTGCTTCATACTGGAAATTTGGAAACAAGTCTTCCTGAATTGGTTCAGCCAACGGCTTACTCAACCGCAGGGCTCCTCAGGCAAGGTGACGAAAGATAGAGCAGAATCGGCATCCACACAGGCATTTACTGGCGCAATAGCCTCGCTTAGCACGGTTAGTTTCTACACAAGATAAGAATGCTGCAAAATGGCCGGCCTAAACCGTAGGAGAATGGGTATACTTTACTTACTTAGCAGTAGGCTTTTCCCTCTTGCATTTCCGCTCCGCTATGCAGCTTCTACTCTATTGGCGTCGTTGCTCACTCCTGCTGACTTGCCTGCTGGGCCTGAGCGTAGGCGCCACTGCTCAGAAAAAGCCATTGCCGGGTTACGTCATCACCACAGGTGGCGACACGCTGCTGGGGGCCATCTATCCCACCGACCCGCTGACGCAGCAGTACAAGGTGGAATTTGTTCCACTGCAAGGCACCCAAAGACACTCGCTGGACGGCTATCAGCTTACCTCCTACACCTATTTTAAGGATCTGGATACGGTGCGCTTCATTTCACTGCCCTTTCAGAAACGTGGCAGTACGATAAGCCGTGGGTTTTTGCAGCAGGTAGCGGCCGGGGAAGCCCAGCTGTACTACTACAATTCGTCGATTACGTTGCAATGGCAGCTGCCCTATACTCCTGTTCCTAGTATTACTAATCTTACTACTCCTAGCCGCGGTATCCCTACTTATTTCAACCCTGGCTACTATACGTATACCATGTATAGCACCGCCCCACCCCACGCAAAGTATCCTACGTTTAGTCCGCTGAAACGGCGCGGATTTGGCCGAAACCCCGCACGCACCCTCGTTATTTATCGGGAAAACGAGAACCACGTGGCCCAGGTTAGCACCTGGAAATTTCCGCAGGATGCCGTCACTTATTTCAGCGACTGTCCGGAGTTGGTTGCCGATTTAAAAGCCGGCCGCTACCGGTACCGCGACATTCCGCAAATTGTGCGGCGCTACAACACTTGGCATCTTACGCAAAAACCAACGCCCTAGGTAAGCCGGAAAGCCAATTTGTACCTGTTCCCTTCTGCGTATGGAAGCTGATGTTATTGTCATTGGGGCCGGACTGGCGGGGCTGGTAGCGGCCGCAGAGCTTGCCGATGCCGGTAAGCGCGTACTGCTGCTCGATCAGGAGCCCGAGCAGAGCCTGGGCGGGCAGGCATTCTGGTCGCTGGGGGGCATTTTTCTGGTCGATTCACCCGAGCAGCGCCGTCTCGGCATTCATGATTCGCACGCCCTGGCCCTGGAAGACTGGCTCGGCACCGCCGCCTTCGACCGCCCCGAGGACAAGTGGCCCCGGCGTTGGGCTGAGGCCTACGTAGACTTTGCGGCCGGCGAAAAGCGCTCCTGGCTCCATCAGCAGGGCCTGCGTTTTTTTCCGGTGGTAGGCTGGGCCGAACGGGGCGGATATGGCGCCATCGGGCACGGCAATTCGGTGCCGCGCTTCCACGTTACGTGGGGCACCGGGCCGGGCGTGGTAGCGCCGTTTGCGCGCCGCGTGCGCGAAGGGGTAAAACGAGGCTTCATCACTTTCAAATTTCGCCATCGGGTAGAAGAGTTAGTTCTAACCAATGGCGTCGTGAATGGCGTGCTGGGCGAAATCCTGGAGCCCAGCGACGTGCTGCGCGGGCAGAAAAGCTCCCGCCTGGCCGTCGGCGACTTCGCGTTTTATGCGCAGGCCGTTATCGTAACCTCGGGCGGTATTGGGGCCAATCATGCGCTGGTGCGGCAGAACTGGCCCACGCGCCTCGGCGAGCCGCCTAAAAGCATGCTGTCGGGCGTGCCGGCCCACGTCGATGGGCTCATGCTGGGCGTTAGCGCCGCGGCTGGGGGGCATTTAATTAATCAGGACCGCATGTGGCACTACCCGGAAGGCATTCAGAACTGGAACTCCATCTGGCCCAATCACGGCATCCGCGTTCTGCTGGGTCCTTCGTCGCTGTGGCTCGATGCCCACGGCAACCGCCTGCCGGTGCCCCTGTTCCCCGGCTTCGACTCGCTGGGCACGCTGCGGCACCTGCGCCAAACGGGCCACGACTACAGCTGGTTTGTACTTACGCAGAGCATTCTGCGCAAAGAATTTGCCCTTTCCGGCTCGGAGCAGAACCCTGATCTGACTAATAAAGACTGGCGCCAAACTCTTGGGCGCGCCTTTGGCAAAGCCGCGCCTGCGCCCGTCGAAGCCTTCAAAGAACACGGTGCCGACTTTGTGGTACGCGACAACCTCGCCGACCTGGTGCGGGGCATGAACGCCCTGACAGAGCAGCCACTCATCGACTTTACATTACTGGAGCGCGAAATCCGGGCCCGCGACCGGCAGTTGGACAATCCATTCAGCAAAGACAGCCAGATTACGGCTATTCGGGGGGCACGCAAGTACCTGGGGGACAAACTTATCCGCACGGCCAAACCCCATCGTCTGCTTGATCCGGCGGCTGGGCCGCTCATAGCGGTGCGCCTGCACATCATCACCCGCAAAACGCTGGGCGGCCTGGAAACGGACCTTTCCGGCCGGGTGCTCAACACGGAGGGCAACCCCGTGCGCGGCCTGTACGCGGCGGGTGAAGTAGCGGGCTTCGGCGGCGGCGGTATGCATGGCTACCGGGCCCTGGAGGGCACTTTTCTGGGCGGCTGCCTTTTTTCGGGCCGCGTAGCCGGCCGGGCCGCCGCGCAAGCGGTTATTTAGCCGTGACAGGAATGATAGTCCCTGCTGATTAACTTACACAGCATCATGAGCGCGCTAGCAACGCGTAGTTGCGGATGTTATAAGGGTAACCGACGCTGTTTAGCCTGTTATCCTTATCCTGACGACGAAAGGACCCTCTCACTGCGGGGCGGCCAGCGTATCTAGGTCATGTTTTTCAGCAAGCAGATCCTCTCGTTGTCGGGATGACAAATGAACGATAAAGGCATAAGCAGGCGTTTCTACCGCTGCACGGGCTTTTTGCAGCCCTGGGTTAACTGGTTCTTACAGTTGAGTAGCGTACCTTAGCAGGTGGGCGAGCAGAAAAACAGAGGCGGCGAGGCAATACTAAGATCATTACAACACCTCACTAACTAAGGCAAAGCAAACGCGTAAGCAGGCCAATACCCGGGTATGATTCTGGTACGAAGACTCCCGACACTTGCCCCCAGACACTCTTTTCAAATTAACTTCTCAGTACAGATTTATGCACGGTCATATTTTCATGCTGCTAAAACGCTACGTTCAAACGCAGTACGACCATAGCACCTGGCTTAAGCTTATGAACAATGCTGGCCTGGAAAAGCTGGAATTTGATCATAAAACAGTATACCCCGACAAACACATTTACGATCTTGTGGGTCAGGCTGCTGAGATGACAGGCCTCTCGGCTGGTGAGCTGCAAGAGAAGTTTGGCGAGTACCTCGTGCCCGATCTGATGTTTATGTATCAGAAGCACATACAGCCCGAGTGGAAAACGCTCGACATGATTGAGAATACGGAGATGACAATGCACAAGCAGGTGCGCAGTGAGCACACCGAGAATAGTCCGCCTGTACTCAAAGTGCAGCGCCTGGGTGAAAACGAGCTGGTCATCGATTATGTATCGTCGCGGCGCATGAGCGGCTTGGCGGTGGGCATCGTGCGCGGTTTGGCCACGTATTTCGACGAGGCCGACCGGATTGACGTGCTGCCCACCACCAGCGAGGACGGCGAGCAGGTAAGCATTCATGTGCGGCGGCGGTAGCGACGCGTATTCGCGTTTTACTATTGGGTAATTCGCCGCGTATGTTTCCTGAGCAAGCTCAACGCTAGTGAAAGTAGCTGGGGAGATAAATATCTTTTTTGCCTGCATGCACGTTCTAGGGTCCTTGATGTACCGACTGTACTATTCCGCAACGGCTTGCACTCAGGTTATTTCTGATCCTAAAACCAGCTTCATGTCTATAAAAATCACCGCCCGCAGCTTTCTTTTTGCTCTTTCATTTAGTCTGTTAGGTTGTAGCTCCGGCAGCTCCAATGCTGATCCGGAACCTACGCCTGCACCAGCCCCCGCTCCTACTCCAGCGGCTCCCATCACCTACAAAATCACCTACGCCGGCAACAGTCTGCTTTCCGGCTACCTGGGCTTCGTCATCGACAATAAGATCATGGCGGAGGTCAAGGCCCAGGGTGGCACCAGTTTAGGGGCGGGCACCATGGAAAACTTCTCGGTAGCTAACTACGTCACCCCGCAGGTACTGGATCAGATGCCGAAAATCAATGCTGCCTTCGACCCCACCAAGGACGTGAACGTGCTGGTGCTGTGGGAAGGCACCAACCATATTTACTACGGTGCCACGGCCAAGCAAGCCGAGGAGTCACTGCTGGAAGTATCCCGCCGGGCGCGGGCCGCGCATCCTCAGTGGAAAATCGTGGTGGGCACCTTGTTGCCTCGTTCAGAAGATGACTACCCCGCCACCCAGGAGCGCGACCGTCTGGCCGTGAATGTTGCCCTACGGGCCACCAAAGCTAGTGGCAACACCCTGTTTCATGAGCTGGCCGACGTAGCGCTGGATAACCGCGTAGGCCCAGGTGGCACCGAGAAAGACAAAACCTACTACGCCGACCTGGTGCACCTAAACGACGCCGGGCAACAAGTAGTAGCCCCCATTTTCGCTAAGTCAATTGTAGCCGCCATCAAGCAGAAGTAGAGGCGCGCCGGCCGTCCAACGCGGGCCTCCCTCCCCAGCCCCCTCCAACGATGGGCCTCCCCCCCGGCCCCCTCTCCCAAAAAGAGGGGGAGCCTGACGCCCGGCCTACGCAGCCCCTTCGGCTCTCGCCTCAGGCACTGCTACCATATTAGCCGTAGAACTATCTTCTTCTACATAGAGAAGCCCACGACACTCAGTCGTGGGCTTTTTGCTGTTAATCGAGATGCGGTAGCGGTTGAGGAGGCGGCAGCCGACGCAGCCGCGTAGGCCGAGCGGCTGGCTCCCCCTCTTTTTGGGAGAGGGGGCCAGGGGGTGAGGCCCATCGTTGGAGAGGGCCGAGGGAATCGTTGAACCAAAGCCAAGGAATCAAGCCCACATCACCCAAACCCCCTTATCTTCCCGCCCCCATTCCTGCTACCAAATTATCCCTGCGTGACCTATCCCGAATTTGAAGCCCGCTGGCGCCCGGCGGGTGGCGCGGAGCGGGCCAACTACGGCCTTTTCCTCCAGGACCTTTGCGAATTATTAGAAGTTCCGAAGCCCGACCCTACCACCGACGACCCCGCCCAGGATGCCTACGTACTGGAACGGGCCGTGCAGTTCAACGACGGCGCCAAGAAAAGCACCGGCCGCATCGACCTGTATAAGCGCGGCTGCTTCGTGCTCGAAACCAAGCAGGGCACCGACACCCCCGACCAGCAGCAGCGCCTCGACCGCGCCGAGCTGGGCCTGCCCGCCGCCACCCGCCGCAAGGGCCACGCCGTGCGCGGCTCCGCCAAGTGGGCCGAAATGATGCAGGCCGCCCGCCAGCAGGCTCTCGGCTACGTGCGCGCTTTGCCCCCCGACGAGCCCCGCCCCCTGTTTGTGCTGGTGGCCGACGTGGGCTACTGCCTCGATGTGTACTCCAACTTTGCCGGCGTCGGCGACTCGTTTGTGCCGTTTCCCGATCAGTCGCG
The DNA here is from genome assembly GCF_900176135.1 of Hymenobacter roseosalivarius DSM 11622. Taxonomy (GTDB): domain Bacteria; phylum Bacteroidota; class Bacteroidia; order Cytophagales; family Hymenobacteraceae; genus Hymenobacter; species Hymenobacter roseosalivarius. The sequence continues at coordinate 124,605 of NZ_FWWW01000104.1, forward strand.
CTTTCGGCTGCCGCTCTTGGCCCTGGCCGATGCGGGCACCCGCGCCATGCTGCGCCAGCTCTTCACCGAGCCCCGCGAGCTGGACCCCAGCCGTCGCGCCGCCCGCGTCACGCGGGAGCTGGCCGGCTACCTGGCCGGCGTATCGGCCCAGCTGGAGCGGGCCGGGCACGCGCCCGACGTGGTGGCGCAGTTTCTGATGCGCTGCCTGTTTACCATGTTCTCTGAGGATGTGGGGCTCATTCCCAAAACCTCCTTCACGGGCATGCTGCGCACCTACTCCACCCCCGAGATGCGCGAGTTTCTGCCCGATGCGCTGGCTGGCCTGTGGCGCACCATGGACCTGGGGGGCTTTTCGCCCGACCTCAAGGCCCGCCTGCGCCGCTTTAATGGCAAGCTCTTTCACGATGCCACCGCCCTGCCCCTCACCGAAGGCCAGATGGCCCTGCTGCTCAAAGCCGCCGAAGCCGACTGGACCGAGGTGGAGCCCGCCATCTTCGGTACCCTGCTTGAACGCGCCCTCGACCCCAAGGAGCGCCACAGCCTGGGCGCCCACTACACCCCGCGCCGCTACGTGGAGCGCCTGGTGCTGCCCACGGTGCTGGAGCCGCTGCGCCGCGAGTGGGCGGCAGCCCAGGCCGCCGGTGCCCGCCGCCTCGCCGAAAATCAGCCCAAAGAAGCCCGCGCCGAGCTGGTCCGCTTCCTCCAGCGCCTCACTTCCATCCGCATTCTGGACCCGGCCTGCGGCTCCGGCAACTTCCTCTACGTGACCCTGGAGCACCTCAAGCGCCTGGAGGGCGAAGTGTTGGCCGCCATCAACAGCTACGGGCACACGGGCCTGCTCGACCTCGGGGGCGGCACCACCGTGAGTCCGCGCCAATTGCTGGGCCTGGAGCTAAACCCGCGCGCCGCCGCCATTGCCGACGTGGTGCTGCGCATCGGCTACCTGCAATGGCACCTGCGCACCCACGGCGTCACGCAATTGGCCGAGCCCCTGCTTGATGAGTACCAGAACATCCGCCAGCAGGATGCCGCCCTCCGCCACGACCCGCCCGTGCCCCGCCTCGATGCCCACGGCCTGCCCGTCACGCGCTGGGATGGCACCACCCGCCTCCACCCCGCCACCGGCCAGCCCATCCCCGACGAAACCGCCCGCACGCCGGTTCTCGATTATCCCAACCCCCAGCCCGCCGCGTGGCCGGAAGCCGATTTTATCGTGGGCAATCCGCCGTTTGTGGGGAATAAGCGAATGCGGGACTTGCTTGGTGATGGCTATGCAGATGCTTTGCGGAAAGCCTATGCGAAGCGCGTTCCTGAATCAGCCGACTTGGTAATGTATTGGTGGGACAATGCTGCGGAAGCTTTGAGAAGCGGCAAGACAGAACGGTTTGGTTTCATAACTACCAATTCACTCACTCAGATTTTCAATCGCCGAGTGATGGAAAGACATATGGAAGCTGATGAAAATCCAGTGTCTCTCACATTTGCTATTCCTAATCACCCGTGGGTTGACGCCAGTGAAGGCGCTGCTGTGCGAGTAGCAATGACTGTGGCTCAATTGGGCAAAGTTCCCGGCACGTTAGCACTTGTGGTAAGTGAAGAAACCGTTGATGGCGAAGAAGCACATGATGTAAAACTCGTTGAAACAGTCGGCGAGATTAATTCTGATCTATCAACGGGGGCCGACATTACGAGCACAAAAGCCCTGAAATCTAATGCGGGAATTAGCAGCCGTGGAGTTATTCCGCATGGTCAAGGATTTATCATTACTACCCAAGAAGCTGAAGCACTCGGCCGTGGTATTGTTCCAACTTTAGATACACGGATAAAGCCGTATCGAAATGGCAAAGATATTACTAGTCGTCCCCGAGGCGTATTTGTAATTGACTTGTTCGGTTTGACAGATACAGATGTGCTTTCCCAATATCCAGCGGTATACCAACATCTGATTCAAACTGTAAAACCAGAACGCGACGAAAATAAAGACCCCGCTCGCCGCCGTAATTGGTGGCTTTTTGCTCGCTCAAACGAGCAATTAAGAGGGGCTATTTCTGGATTGAGCCGTTATATAGCTACTGTTCAAACAGCTAAGCACCGCCTGTTTGTGTTCTTAGAAGGAGATATTCTTCCAGATGATAAACTCATAGCTATTGGCTTAGATGATGCTTATTGCTTGGGTGTGCTTTCCAGCCGATTGCATGTTGTCTATGCTTTAGCAGCAGGTGGAAGAATGGGCGTTGGCAATGACCCTGTGTATGATAAATCCCGCTGCTTCGACCCATTCCCCTTCCCAGCCGCCACGCCGGAGCAGCAAGCCCACATCCGGGAGCTGGCCGAACAGCTCGACGCCCACCGCAAGCGCCAGCAGGCCCTGCACCCCGGCCTCACCCTCACCGACCTCTACAA
>NZ_FWWW01000101.1 GCF_900176135.1 Hymenobacter roseosalivarius DSM 11622
GTGCTTTTTTATATAACAATTGACATACCTTTCATTCGCCTAAGCGCTGGTGCAGGTTCTGCACTTCACGCTCCAACTCCAGGTTGCGGAAAGTGACTTTCATTTCCAGATCTGCGTAGGAGCGCTCGAGTTGCTGCTGCAACTGCTTTTGCTCCTGAATATCGGTGCAGGTTCCAAACCATTGCTGAATAACGCCGTGCTCATCGCGGCGGGGCAGAGCCTGCCCCAGAAACCAGCGATACGTGCCGTCTTTAGAGATAAAGCGATACTCAATTTCGTAAAATTTGCTGCTGGCCAGCGACTGGTTCCAACGGTCGCGGGCGCGTTGGCGGTCGTCGGGGTGGAGCAGATTATTCCACATTTCGCTGCCCTGACTTTGCTCTACGGTATAGCCCGTAAAATCAATCCAGCGCTGATTGAAGTAGGTGTGGTAGCCGGTAGGGTCCGTAATCCAGACAAGTTGAGGAATTAGCTCAGCCAGAAAACGGAATTGCTGAGCATCAAATTGGGGCTCAGCGGCTGAGCTAGTGGAGGAGTTCACCATGGCAAAGTAAATAGCAGAAAGTGAAATCAGGGTTTGGCGAGTTGGATTTCCATGCCCGACTGAAAGTAAAGGCTGAGCTGACTTTGGGCTCCATCGGGGGAGCGGCGCAGGCGCGTAACCAAGGCCTGGGTTTCTTCCTTTGCCAACTGCATCTGTAAGTAGGGACGACTGAGCAGGCTGTCACGCTGTATGATCCAATGGCCACCATCTTGCTGAGTAGGCGCCTGCACCAGTAGTACACCGGGCTGGAACTGAAAATGCGTAGCCTGGGCCAAAGCACTAGCAGGATCATTACTATTGAGTACCCGATCTGCTACTCGCCAGTCGCCGGTCAGGTACTCGTCGGGCAACTGTTGCAGATTAATATCAAAAAGAAGATCGACCATAAATAAGCGAAGCAGATCGGAAGTAGAATAGCTACCAGATAAAATTCGGTGTGCACAAATCAGATAAGTTAGAATTAGTGCAAAAAAGTAAACCCACAACGGCTCAGTTTAATTTCACATAAACGCATATAATTCACTTAATATTTAAGGTAAAATTTGCTCAATATGGTACACGTAGTTGCATAAAGCGCGCCGTTATACTTGGCACTTAAGAAGATACCTGAGCTTTTCCGGCTTATTCTTTGACCACATCAGTAGTGGAATATTTATAAGAAATAAAAAACAGAAAGCGGTTTCAGGCATGAAAACAGTAGCCTGACGGGCTTGCTACCATCTATATGAGGCTGGCTATTTTTAAGTATTTGTGCGTATTTAGTTACCATCTCACACCCCCAATTAAGCTTCATTCGTGTCGAAAAAGATAGTAGTTCTTACTGGTGCTGGCATAAGCGCGGAAAGTGGCTTGGCTACCTTCCGCGGAGCCGATGGACTTTGGGAGGGCCACCATATTGAGGACGTAGCCTCACCCGAAGGCTGGGCCCGCAACCCGGAACTAGTGCTTGATTTTTACAATCAGCGCCGCTTGGCCGCCCGGCAGGCCCAGCCCAATGCCGGCCACCTTGCCTTGGTAGCGTTAGAAAAAGGCTACGAGGTGGTCATCGTGACGCAGAACGTGGACGATTTGCACGAGCGCGCCGGCAGTAGCCGGGTTATTCATTTGCATGGCCAACTGTTTCAATCGCGCAGCACCCGCCATGAGGAACTCGTTTACCCCATGACCAGCGACCGTATTGAGATGGGCGAGCTATGCGAAAAAGGCCACCAGCTACGGCCCAATATCGTCTGGTTTGGGGAGGCCGTGCCACTGATGGAACGAGCCATTGAGGAAGCTGCTACCGCCGATATCTTTATGGTAGTAGGTACATCCTTGCAGGTGTACCCAGCAGCGGGCTTGCTGCAATTTGCCCCCCAGAGCTGCCCTATCTATGTAATTGACCCACATCAGCCCCCGCTAACAGGGCGGCGTAACGTGCGCTTCGTTGCCGAGCCCGCCACCACGGGTGTACCCCGCGTAGCGGCGGAGCTGCTGGCTGAATACTGATTGGCAAGGTCCTCAGACTCAGAAAAAGATGGACAGGCTGAGAGTCAGTATCGTAGACTCTCAGCACTTACGCGGTTGGAGTAAAATCTTGAGGGTCAGAAAGCTAGTAAAGGAACCTAAAAAAGCCCCCCAGGCCCTTCAATAGCAGTTTCGCTAAACTTTTGGGTAAGGCACAGCGCATAGAGTCACTCAAAACATATAAGTATTATAATATTAACTTGAGTAGACTGTCTTTCGTAAGGACTAGCTTCTTAGCTACTACCGTATGAAAGCGCTGTGTCGCCGTCTGATGCTGGCAGGTTTCGGCCTTATTATAGCCTGCTCAGCTTTTGCTCAACCCTCGCCAGCCCATACTGTTTACCTGTTTGGCAACACGGCCACCGCTGAGCTCTCCTCTACTCGCCTACGCGCTTTACGGGTCGCTTTGGAGGCCCAGACGGGAGATTTCACCGTGGTGCATTTGGGTGATATCGCAGTGCCGGCCGGCTTCGGGACCAAACGAGATTCAAGCCGGGCTGCTGAAACTGCCCGCGTCGATGCGCTTCTTGCTTTGGTACAAGGCCTACCCAATGGCAAAATCTACTTTGTGCCCGGCGACCGGGACTGGGCCAACTCCGGCCCCGACGGCCTGAAGCGAGTGCGCCGCCTGGAGAAATACATTGAGCAAAATTTACCCGGTCAGAATGCCTTCGTCCCCACCAATGGCTGCCCAGGCCCCGAAATCATTGATGTAGCTCCGCTGGTACGGTTAGTGGCTCTGAATACTCCTTGGTGGACCCACCCCTTCAAACGGCCGGAGGCACCTGATACTGATTGTAAGACATTAACGAAGGAAGAGTTTCGGGAGCAGCTGCAAGACGTGCTCGACGACACGACGGACAAGAATGTGCTGCTGGTAGGCCACCAGCCCGTTATCAGCAACGGCGTTTACGGGGGCCACCAACCCTTGTCGCGTCACTTGTCGCCGCCCATACTAGGCACGGTGTATGCCGCCTACCGCCAAAACGTAGGCACCCCGCGCGACCTGGCCAATCCGGCCTACCAGGAGTTCAGCAAAGAGATGCTCAGTACGCTACGGGAGCATCCGGGAGCCGTATATGCCGCCGCGCACGAGTATAGTTTGCAGCTTACCCGCGTCGAAGGCAACTACCATCTCATATCGGGCAGCCTAGCGGAAAAGCAATCGGTTGGCACGAATGCGCGGTCACAATTCAACAAATCGGCAGAGGGCTTTACTAAGCTGGAATACTTCACTGATGGTACCGTAAAGGCTTATTTCTATACTTTTTCAACTGAAAGCACCGCCGTACGGGAAGCGTATGCCAGCACTCTTTTTCGGTCAGCCTGCGACGAAAACCGCCAGAGCGATATTCCTGTCAATAGCTTCATCCCAGAGTGCCCTACCGCCCCCCAGCGCATAGCCGAATACAAGCCGGATGCGCCGTTTCAGCCCATCGTGACGGTGGTGCCGGGGCCACAGTATGCCGTTGGACCGGGGCGGGAGCTTTTTTTGGGCTCTTTGTATCGCTCGTCCTGGACGCAGCCAGTGCGGGTACCGACCCTGAACCTGGCAACCGAAAAAGGGAGGCTGCGGCCTTTCGGACGCGGCGGCGGGCGCCAGACAACTTCCCTCAAGCTCATTGCCGCCGATAGCTCCGAGTACGTGTTTCGGTCGGTAGACAAGGATGTAACCCGAATTTTGCCCCCCGAGCTGCGCGGCTCCATCGCCGCGGATGTGCTGCGCGGTATCACGCCCACTGCTCACCCCTACTCGGCCCTCGTAACCGGTTATCTGCTGGACCAGACTGACATTCTGCACGCCCGACCCCGCCTGTTCGTGCTGCCTGATAACAACCAGCTTGGCCCGTACCGTGAGCAGTACGCTGGGTTGCTGGGCACGCTGGAAGACCGCCCGACGGACCCAAAGCCCAACCTGCCCGGTTTTGGCAACTCCGATAAAGTGCAACGGTCCTTCAGCTTTATTCGCCAGCTCTACAAAGACCACGACAACCGCGTGGACGCGATGGCCCTGAGTAAGGCCCGCGCTTTCGATATGCTGGTGGCCGACTTTGGCCGGCACGAAGACAACTGGAAATGGGCCGCCTACAAAGATGGTAAAAGCACCGTGTACAAGCCGATTCCCCGTGACCGGGACCAAAGCTTTACGCTCTGGAATGGCCTGCTCACTTACCTGGCCAACCGCGAGTGGGTGGTGCCCAGCATTGAGGATTTCCAGGAAGAATTTCACGATCTAAAAAGCCTGAACTGGCCCGCCCGCCACTTAGACCGCTTTCTATTGCAGTCGCTTACGCGGGAGCAGTGGCAGGAAGCGGGCCGCTACATCCAATCAACGATTACGCCGGCCGCCATTGATCAGGCCACGGCCCGGCTGCCCACCGAAGTGCAGCCAATTTCAGGGCAGGATCTTAACCGCAAACTCAAAGTCCGCGTTCAGGAGCTGCCCAAGGCCTTAGATGACTACTATCTGTTGCTGGCTCGTCGGGTGGATGTGGTAGGTTCCAACAAAGGCGAGGTATTTCAGGTAGACCGCCAGCCTGATGCCAGCGTGCGGGTGCGGATGTATGATCGGGCCAAAGACAGCGACCAGCCGGAGGGCGAACCACTCTATGACCGCACTTTCAGACCCCAGGAAACGAAAGACATCAGCCTGTACGGGCTGGATGGGCAGGATATTTTTAACGTATCGGGCACCACTAAAAACAGCATACTGATACGCGTTATCGGTGGCGAAGGCAAGGACCGCATCAGCGACGACTCCCGCGTACGCGGCCTGCGTGCCCTTACCAAAGTGTATGACGTACCTGCCACCGACCTCAAGTTAGGCTCCGAGAGCAACAACCGCACTTCCCGCCGCCCCGACGTTAATCACTATGACCGGGAAGCGTTTGAATACAATAGCTACCGGCCCCGCGCCACGGTTATCTACAACCGTAATGACGGTTTTGGAGCGGGTTTGGGTGTTGATTTTTTGCGGCAGGGCTTCCGAAAGCCTGGCTTCAGCAACCTGTATTCGTTTGATGTTCGGGGCTCTTCCAATGGCAACTTCCAGGTATCATTGGCATCGCGGCATCGCTATGCCTTTGGCAAATGGGACATTGGGGCGCGCGCCGAGTATGGCAACTTCTTCCCGTTCTATAACTTTTTTGGCCTCGGCAACGACACCCGCAAAGACGAAAATCTGTTCGACGCCAACTACTATCGGGCCCGCTACCGGGGCATTACGGCGGGTGCTTTTACGGAGCGCGTTTTCTTAAACCGCAGCATCTTCCGCATCGGCCCGACCTACGAGCAATATGAGTCAGAATTCGCCCCTGATGGCTATTTGGGACTGCTCAAAGCCGGCGATTTACCCATACCAACTGACCGGGTGCCCAATGCCGAATTTCAGCGCTTGATTGGCCTGAATACCTTGCTGGACCTTGACCTGCGCGACCGGCAAAGCTTCGCGCGGCGCGGGGTACGCCTGCTGGTGCGCCACGATAGCTACCATCAGCTCAATCGGGCTAAGGGCAACTTTGGTCTTACCCAGGGCTTCGCCGAATACTACGGTACGGCCCGGGTCGGCATTCCCATCACGCTGGTACTAAAGGGTGGCGGGGCCCGTAACTATGGCGACGACGACGAAATTCCTTTCTACAAATTCACCAGCCTGGGGCTAAACGAAAACCTGCGCGGCTACTACCGAAACCGCTTCACCGGCGACGCCAGCCTTTACCTGAACTCGGAGCTTCGCCTGGCCCTGGGCCGCGTTCAAACGGCCTTTCTACCCTTTTCCTACGGCGTATTTTGCTTCTACGACCGGGGCCGGGTGTACTATAAGGGAGCCTCTCCCGATGGCTGGCACGACGGATACGGCGCCGGCTTCTACCTGGCTCCCGTCAGAGACCAGTTGGCTCTGTCATTTTCGTATCAAAAATCACCCGAAAACGGCTTGATACGATTTGGCCTGGGCTTTCGTATCGATCAGTAGACTGGCTTCGCTCCTGCTGCTGGCGTGTCCAATTGTGGATCAATCTGGCGTATAACTGCTTATCTATAGAGTTAAGTCTTTGAACGTCAGATATTTTACATCCAGTCAGCTCTGCTTTCCGCAAACGGCTATCTTTGAATGCCATTTCCACTCTCACCTCACCTACCTTTCTGATGGAGTATCCCCTACTGAAGCTGGCCGCCATTGACATTGGATCGAATGCTGTACGATGCCAGATTTCGGCGGTGCTGGTGTATGAGGGGCGTTTTCGGTTAAAGCGTGTGGAATATGTGCGCTACCCTATGCGCCTGGGTGAGGATGTGTTTGCCACCGGTGACATCTCACCCGCCAAGGCTGATAAGTTTGTCAAGTTTCTGCATTCGCTGAAGCTGCTGATGGAAGTGCATGAGGTAGCGCACCACTTGGTTTGTGCCACCTCCGCCATGCGCACCGCCAAAAATGCGCCAGCTTTGGTTGAGCGCGTACGTAAAGAACTGGGTTTGATCATCGAAGTAATTGATGGTCAGGACGAGGCTATGTACATCAATAGCGTGATTGAGCATGTGCTCGAGGACAATAAGCACTATCTCCACATTGATGTGGGCGGGGGCAGCACGGAGTTCAACATCTATCACAACCGCCATAAAGTAGCTACGCAGTCGTTTGAAGTCGGTTCTATTCGGCGGATGCAGCAGGAAGAGACCGGGCTTAACAGTGATGCGCTCAATGGCACCTGGGAACGAATGGAGGAATGGGTGACGGAAAATGCCCGGCGCTACCACGTTACACGGGCCATTGGTACCGGCGGCAACATCAATAAGCTATATAGCCTGGCCAAAACCCAAACTACGCTCGATAAGCCCATCACACGCAAGCGCATCGCCTCTCTGCTGGACAATCTGACCAAGATGACCATGGATGAGCGGGTGAACGTGGCCATGCTTAACCCCGACCGCGCCGATGTTATCGTGCCAGCAGGCCAAATCTATCTTTCAGCCATGGAATGGGCCAACATCAATACCATGCACGTCCCGGATATTGGCCTGAAGGATGGCATGCTGCAAACTTTATTTGAGCGCCATTTCGAGGACTTCCGTCCCGCCAATGACTACTCCGGCCTTACCCCTCACCCCGACGTTCAGAACTCCCACAGCGGAGCTGAATAGTTTACTGGGAAATAAAGTGCTTAAAAAAGCCCCCAGAACCTCAAATAGAGGCCAGGGGGGCTTTTTAAGTTTTATCCATTTATGAAGCTGTTTAAACATCCTGAGGAACATCGCCATCGGGCAACTCCTCTTCGGCACCGTGATTGAAAGATGCCATCTCAGCTTCCATTTCAGCGTCTTCCATGTCAGCATCCGTTGGGAAGTCGGGCGCGGTTAATGGCGGGCCTTCGTTGGAGACAGCATTATCGGTTTGTAAATCAGCGCGGGTGAGCCACTCTTCATACAGTGAGTTTTCGGACACAGCCGCATAATGGCGATGATAAAACTCCTTATGCACGTTGAAAACAGCCTCTTCCGGACCTGGGTTGCGCCGCACATACGCCCCATCCTCCCGCATCAGGTAGGTATTCTGGTTGTCTTTAAGGTTGAAATACAGAATATTGATAGCTTCCCGCTTTAGGGCGGGGTTTACAATCAGAAACAAGGCTTCAATCCGCCGATCGAAGGAGCGCACCATTAGATCCGCGGAGCCAGCATACACTTTTGGCTGGCCGCCGTGGTGAAAGTAAAACAGCCGCGAGTGCTCCAGGTAGTCACCCACGATGCTGCGCACCTCAATGTTTTCGCTCAGCCCGGCCCGGCCCGGCCGTAGGCAGCAAATACCCCGCACGATAAAGCGAATGGGGACGCCGGCCTTGCTGGCCTTATAAAACTCATCAATCATCTCCTTGTCTTCCAAGGAATTCATCTTCATCACAATACCGCTGGGTAAGCCTTTCTTCGCATTCCGAACCTCCTCCCGAATAAGATGAATAAGCTGCTGGCGCATGTCTTTGGGCGCCGTAATCAGGTATTCGTAGTCATCGGGCTGAGAGTGGCCGGTAATTACGTTAAAGAATTCAGACACGTCGTGGCCGTACACATCATTGGTGGTGAGCAGGCTCACGTCGGTGTAAATGCGGGAGGTTTGCTCGTTGTAATTGCCTGAACCCAAGTGCACGTAGCGCGTTACCTTCTCCCCTTCCTTGCGGATAATCATCAGCATCTTGGTGTGGGTCTTGTACTTGCTCACCCCATAGATGACAAAGCAGCCCGCCTTCTCCAAACGGGCACCTTCCCGAATATTACGCTCCTCATCAAAGCGCGCTTTCACCTCAAACAGCACGGATACGTGCTTGCCGTTTTCGGCCGCTTTCAGTAGCGCTGCCGTCACACGGGAGTCGTCGGCCAGGCGGTAAATAGTTTGCTTAATGCCCAGCACCAGCGGATCCTCCGCCGCCCGCTCCAGCAAGCGCACCACCGGGTCAATGCTGTTATAGGGGTGATGTAGGAGAACGTCATGATGTTTGAGGTACTCAAACATGTTTTCCTCAGCCCCTTCCGGCAGGCTAAGCGGGGCCACCGGAATAGGCTGGCGGGCGGCTTTTCCCCGGAAGTTGGGATGCTTCAGAATTTGCAGCAGCCCTTTCATATCAATCATGGAGTTGATAACGAACACGTTGCCGTTGTCAATTTTCCACCGTTCCTTAAGTACCGCCATCAGTACGGGTGAAGCCTCCTTCTCCACTTCCAGACGCACCACGCGCCCCTTCTTGCGGGTTTTCAGGCCTACCTGAATCTCCTTGATAAAGTCCACGTCGATATCATCTGACTCTTCCAGCGTGAAGTCGCCATTGCGGGTGATGCGAAACATGTTAGCCGACTCGATCTCGACGTTGCGAAACAGCTTGGGCAGGTTGGCCCGCACGATTTCCTCGATAGGCACGAAAATGACCTTGTCCTTGCGCGTCAGCTCAAAAAAGCGCGACAGGTTCTGCGGAATCTGCACGAAAGTGAGCCGCTCCTGCCCTTTCTCCCCTTCCGCCTCCGTGCGCGTGACTACGCCCAGAATCAGCATCTGATTCATCATCAGCGGGAAGCCATGGTAGGAGTCGTACACCATGGGCGTAAGCAGCGGAAATAGCGTGTTTTTGAAGTAGCCATCCGCTTTCTTCAGCTCCAGCTCAGTCAGCTCGTCCATGCGCAGAATGTTGAAGCCGCTCTTCTCAAACTGCGGCTTCAGCTCATTCAAATAGGTGAGTGACTGGTCGTTTACGAAGCGATGAGCGAAGTCCAGCAGCTTGCGCCGAAACGGCATTTCGCGCAACCCCGAGTAGTCGATTCGCTCTTTCCCGTAGTCGATATAGTTATAAAGTGACCCCAGCCGAATCATGAAAAACTCATCCAGATTGGAGCTGGTAATGCTCATAAACCGCAGCCGGTCAAACAACGTCCGACCATTATCTTTGGCCTGATCGAGCACCCGGTAATTAAAGCGTAGCCAGCTTAGATCGCGGCTGATGTACTTGCTTTTGCGGATAAGGTCGGCTGATTTGAAGAGTTTCATAACGAAGTGTAAGACGCGAGTGGCAAGTTACGGCTTCGCGGGTATCGGTAGGAATCCGGGCAGGAAAAGAAAAATAAGCAATTCCTTGAAATCGACATGCTTTGACGCGGCCACTTACTTTGCGCATTGCTTCGGCATCACGCGGCCCACGGACGGGCAGGAGCCGCAGAAAATTCTGCTACGCTTCGCGCCCGTGTAGGGCCGCTACACTTTGAGCTACCTGCTGCACCCGTCGCAACGGCTGGTGGCGGCAACCGAAGCGGCAATTTGCATGCGGCTGACCGTGTATGATACGCACGAGCTAGGTATGGAGCTGCTCAGCTACGGGCCAGAGGTGGCAGTGCTGGCCCCGGCCGGTCTGCGGGAGTGGGTACGGGAGATGCATACAGCTTCGTACTCGTGACGGTAGTCGCAACCTAAAATTCAGGCAAGAACTAACGATTCATCAAAAACCACAGCTGATCCTCCACGATATGTACGCGGTTTTACAGCGTGTTAAGCTTCTCTACTACTTCGGCCAGCTTCATTACCGATGAGCGCAGTTCGACTATAATCAGATTAGTTTTGGCCTGCTGCTCCTTCAACCCGCTAATGTCAGTTCACATTTCGCGGATGTCGGTTTTCGTTTCGCGCATCTCACCTTTCATCTCGCGCACTTCATCAATCAGCGTGTCCTGCCGCTTGATCTGGTCTGACAACAGCTCAATGATGCGCTCCTCGTTTTTCATTCTTGCTCTGGGTTGCATGTTGAAACAAGACAAACAAAAAAAGCCCCCTGACGTTCCAGGGGGCTTTTTCTTTCTACTAAATAATGCCTTACACGTCCAGCTTGGCGTACTTGGCGTTTTTCTCAATAAAGTCGCGGCGGGGTGCTACCTCATCACCCATGAGCATGGAGAACAGATGGTCGGCTTCGGCGGCCGATTCCACGTCGACGCGCTTCAAAGAGCGGGTAGCGGGCTGCATGGTGGTGGTCCAGAGCTGCTCGGCGTTCATCTCACCCAGACCCTTGTAGCGCTGCACGTTTACCGTTTCGGGCTTGCCGCGACCCAGCTCTTCCTGAGCTTCCTGGCGCTCCTGCTCGGTCCAGCAATAGCGCTCTTCCTTACCACGCTTCACCAGATACAACGGCGGCAGCGCGATATAGATGTAGCCATTGTCGACCAACGGCTTCATGTAGCGGAAGAAGAAGGTCAGAATCAGGGTCCGAATGTGGGAGCCGTCAATGTCAGCATCGGTCATGATGATGACTTTGTGGTATCGCAGCTTGGTCATATTCAAGCCTTTCGGATCAGCCTCCACGCCGTTTTCAGGGTCTGCCGGCGTGCCAAACGACACGCCCAACGCGGTAATCATGTTCTTGATTTCCTCGTTCTCGTAGATGCGGTGCTCCTGAGCCTTCTCCACGTTCAGGATTTTACCCCGCAGTGGCAGAATAGCCTGGAAAGCGCGGTTGCGGCCCTGCTTGGCCGTACCGCCAGCCGAGTCACCTTCGACCAGATACAGCTCGCAGATTTTGGGGTCCGATTCGGAGCAGTCAGCTAGCTTGCCGGGCAAGGAGTTAGACCCAAGCACCGTCTTGCGCTGCACCATCTCGCGGGCCTTGCGGGCCGCGATGCGGGCGCGGGCGGCCAGAATCACCTTCTCCACGATGATACGGGCCTCCTTCGGATTCTCCTCCAAGTACTGATTTAGGATTTCGCCTACGGCCTGGTTTACAGCCCCGCTTACGTCGGAGTTACCTAACTTGGTCTTAGTCTGGCCCTCGAACTGGGGCTCCTGCACCTTCACCGAAATAACGGCCGTAAGACCTTCGCGGAAGTCGTCGCCCTGAATCTCCACCTTCGCCTTCTCCAGCATACCCGATTTGTCGGCGTACGCCTTCAGCGTACGCGTCAGAGCCGAGCGGAAGCCAGCAACGTGCGTACCCCCTTCGATGGTGTTGATGTTGTTGACGTAGCTGAAAATATGCTCCTGGTAGGAGTCATTGTACTGCAAAGCCACTTCCACCGGCGTACCACCCTTCTCGCTGATTACGTGAATAGGCTTGGGCATGAGCACGGTACGGCCCGCATCCAGGTAGCCAACAAACTCGCTCAGGCCACCTTCTGAATAAAACTCCTCATACAGGAAGTTCCCATCCACGTCGTTGTCGCGACGGTCAGTGAGCGTGATGCGAATGCCTTTGTTCAGGTAGGACAGCTCGCGCAGGCGGGTGGCAATGGTTTCGTACTTGTAGACTAATTCCGTGAAGATGGAATCGTCGGGCAGAAACTCCACCTGGGTGCCATGCTCCTCAGTATCCCCGATTTGCTTGACAGGATACTGTGGAACGCCAATTTTATACTCCTGCTCGTAGAGGTGGCCATTGCGGCGCACCGTCACTTTCAGGTCCTTGCTGAGCGCGTTCACGCAGCTCACGCCCACGCCGTGCAAACCGCCAGAAACCTTATAGGAATCCTTGTCGAATTTGCCCCCCGCGTGCAGTACCGTCATGACTACCTCCAGGGCCGAGCGGCCTTCTTTCTGGTGGAAGTCGACGGGGATGCCGCGGCCGTTGTCGCGAACGGTAACGGAATTATTTTCGTTGATGGTGACTTCGATTCGGTCGCAGTGGCCGGCCAGGGCTTCGTCGATGGAGTTGTCCACTACTTCCCACACCAGATGGTGCAGACCCTTTACCCCCGTATCGCCGATGTACATACTGGGCCGCTTGCGTACGGCTTCCAGTCCTTCCAGTACCTGAATGCTATCCGCGGAGTACTCGTCGGGGGCTTTTTTCTCTTTCGTTTCGCTCATGGAATGCAGGTAAATTCAGCGTCAGTGTTAATAGGCAAAGATACCGATTTTATTCGGTTTTTGCCAGTGCAGGCCTGCTTCTGACCCCTGGTATCACCCCCCAAAAAGCGCGCCTGCGGGGGCGGAAAAGGCTATTTTAGCGGTCTGCTGCTACCGCCGGCGCGGCACCAGCACCGGCCTCCTGCCGCCGGCGCGGAACTCCTGGCTGCCTGGCTTAGTTTTGAAACCTGCTACCTTTGCCCCTATGCCACACGAAGTTGCCAACCTGACCCTGGCCGAAGCCACCCGCCACGCCCCGTTCGTGGAATATGCCCGCTGCCTCAACGCCGCCGACCGCCCCCTCAACCACATCGGCGACTGGCCCGAGGAGGGTCACCTCTACCCCGTCCGCGTCGTCGACTCGCACCTGGAAGGCATTCCGCTGGTTCACGTGCTGGGCTTCCGGGCCGAGGCCCCGTACTTCAATGCCTACGCCCCCCACCGCTTCGAGCTGCTGCATACCGTGTGGCTGAATTAGCCCGGCTTTGTCCTAGAATTTAAATTCAACAAAAAGCCCCCCAACGGTTAGCTGGGGGGCTTTTTGTTGAATTTAAATTCTGTTTTCTATGCGCCTGCCTGGCTTATTGGCCCGGTTTTCAGCTTGAAGTCAGGCAGCTCACGGCGGTGCAAGCACAGAGGAGTAAGTTGTGTCGCTCACTTACCCCACTGCTGTAAGCGTCGCAAAAACTCTTTGCCATTCCAATTGGCAACCTGAAACCGACCCATTTGGTAGGGATCCGTTCGGTGGGTGATTACCTGCTCCGCAGTTGTAAAAGCGGCTTTAAAGCCCGTATCAGCCGCAATCAGCGTCGTTTCCTGTGTATGGTTTCCGTACGGATAAGCCAACAAACTTACTTCTCTGCTGCTCATCTGGGTTAACGCTTGCTGGCTGGCAAGCATTTCCTGCCGTTGAAACGCCGGTGCGTGGTTAGCCAGGGCTGGATGGGTCACGGTATGCGCCCCCATTGTGAAGAGCGAATTGGCGCTAAGCTCTCGTACCTGCTCCAACGACATACTATGATACTCTGGCCGCGACCCCAGCGGCAAACCGGCCCACTCTCTGATATGGTGCAGTTCGCGCTGCTGCTCGGCGTAGGGCAAGGGCTTCAGAAGCTCCCAGAGCTTGTAATACATGGCAGCGCGCCTGGAAGGCGGCGCTTCTTTGTAGGCCTTCCACTGCCGGTGCTTTTGAATTAAATCTTCAGTTAGCCTCTGCTCGTAATCAAGATTTATTGTAACAAGCTGCCCATTAATTGTACGCGAGAACACTGGCGGAACCTGCTCAGCAAATAAAATATAATAATCCAGCTCATCTGACCAGAACTCCTTATGCTGGCCCAGGTTTCCGGAAGCAATAAAAAAAGTGGCGGGCAACTTATACTGTTCGAGTAGTGGTTTGGCTGCTAAATAATTATCTACGTAGCCGTCATCAAATGTGATAACTATACTTCGCCGATGTAAAGTCTGCTTAATTAATCTATCTGCCAGCTCATTCGCAGTAGTTACATTTCCAATATTTTTCAAGATGTGCAGCTGCTGCTCAAACCTGGCAGGCTCAACAGCTAAATCCCAGATATCCGAGTGAGGCTCAGCCACCCGATGATACAGCAGCACGAGCGCCTTAGGCTCAGCGTAGCTGCGAATTTTACGAAGCAGTTTTCTTATCAATGGAAGCTGGCTTTACAGCCTTTACAGTATTGATAACCTGAAACTGTGAATCATAAAAATCGAGCTGATCAGGAGTAACTTCCGAAACGCCCATTCCATACAAAAAGGCAGAGGCGGCAAAGACATTACCATATGAATTTATGACCATTGTTTCTTCCGGAAACGACTCGGGCAATAAACGGCGCAAAGCGGCATCCGTAAAAGACCAGTACCATGTTTTCCCCCATTCACCCCGGTCTATAGGCGTAATTCCGGGCACGGTGATAAGTAAAACACCCCCTGGCTTTAGTATACGATAACACGTGGTGAGCGCCTGCTTGTACTCATAAATCAAATGCAGCGTTTGCGTCAGGATAATACAATCAAATAGAGCATCCGGAATGTGGGGCGCATCACTTAAATCACCAACGAATGTGGCGCGCGGGTTGCTGGCATCTATGTGCAGAATATCACTTTGCGTAACGCCTTGCCCAAACCGGACCGTATACTCATTATCGCCAATTTCCAGAACGCGGCCGCGAATCGTACCGGCCTCGCGCTGAAGAAAGTTCTCGATATAATACCGGTCAATGGGGCCACCCCGGTCATAGCCAAACTCCGTGCTGAATGGCCTACTGCGCGCAAAATCACCCAGCGCCACCTGCCTTACTGACGGCAGGTACGCTTTGTATATTCCTGTCTGGTGCAAAAGCCGCAACCCGAATTCAGGCGCGTATTTCTTGATTAGCTGCTTTATCATAGATGCTCTCATCTCCAAAAAATATCGTAAAGCCAAAGGCGGCTGGTGCTCTAAAAGAGTGGCTATTTCAGCTTGGGTTGCCGGTGTAGCTGATGCCCTAAGCTTTCGGTATAGCGCAGTGGCGTAATATTTTTTCCAGTAAACTCTTCCATGAACGCACGCCTGTTTCTCCGAAGCGCTTTGTAAGTGCGGTATCTGCCGATCCAAGACAGCCAGGGCCGTCGATAGCATCAAAGGAATGTTACCGGACGAGTTGGCATCATGGTGCCTATACGTGGCGATCAGCTGGGTATGGTGAGCAACGGGGTATACACGGGCAACTCGCAGATACAGCTCATAATCTTCGCATCCTCTAAGCCCCGGATCAAAGGTAAAGACATCAAATACCCAGCGCTGCCACATCACGGTTGCCAGCATGCTGATATAATTTTCCTCCAATAAGCGGACATAGTGATTGGCAGGTATTTCGCGTATTGTTTGCTTGACGACTCCCGCTGCGACAAACACATCGTTGTAACCACCTGATACAAAGGCTAACGCAGGGTTCTGCCTCAGGTAGTGCAGGTTAGTAATCAGGGCATTGGGCAAGAGCCAGTCATCCGCGTCCAGAAACACCAGAAATTGACCCTTGCTGTGAGCAATACCCATATTCCGGGCTGCTGACGGACCTTGGTTGGTTTGATAAACATACTTGATGGTGGGGTGGCCCGCTACTACTTCCCTTGTATCATCCGTTGAGCCATCATCAACCACCACTACTTCTATGGCTGGGTAATTCTGTTGCCATATACTATCAAATGCTTCCGACAGATAAGCCCCATAATTGTAGCAAGGAATAATTATTGAGATTAAGGGATAAGCTGTAGACACGGTGCAATCTAAAATGTCAGCTTACCCCAAGCCCGGGCAGTTGAACATGAGTTGTAAAAGAGTGAGTTAGAGGAGCCAGCCTCTTCCTATTGAAGCACCCATTCAGTCTGGGTAAGGCGAAAAGGGAGAAGGGGCCGGACAGCCCCCCACCATTTGCCATACCATTTAATCTCACCCCGGTAATCTTCCAAATCAAACGACAGACATTCCTCATAGTCATAAAGCGAAGTAGAGGTATCCTTCACCACGTACAAGGAAATGTAGTAGGAGCCGTCATTAAGAAAATTGCCGGGAATAGTGCATTCACCGGAAACGATTCCTTTTTGGCACATAGTGGCGGTCGAGGGCACGTCGAAAATGCACTCGCCACTGTAAGAGAACAACACCAAGCTGGTGCTGATCAGAATTTCGTCCGCAAAATTCCAGAATTCAAATTTTATCGTCAGGGGCGTGCGAATGTCGAGGGGAGAGTCGGGCTGCGCGTGCTGGGGGACGAGCTCTATGTATTTAAAACGAATCCGGTCATTGCCTGGGGCGTCGGCGGGCTGATCCCAGTTTTGTTTGAGCTTGAATTGCTGAGCGTTAGCCAGGTATTGATTGACTACGGTAGTGACTTCTCCCAAGGCCTTCACTTGTCCGTGCTGCAGCCATAAACACTTCTCGCAAAGGTTAGTCACGGCCTGCATACTGTGGCTCACAAACAAAATAGTGCGGCCGGCACTCTGCGACACCTCGCGCATCTTGCCCAGACACTTCTTTTGAAATTCGGCGTCGCCCACCGCCAACACCTCATCCAGAATGAGGATGTCGGGTTCCAGATGAGCTGCCACGGCAAAAGCCAGGCGCACGTACATACCAGATGAATAGCGCTTTACGGGGGTATCCAGAAATTTTTCAATACCCGAGAAGGCTGCTATTTCGTCATACTTCGCGCGAATCTCGGCTTTGCTCATGCCCAGAATGTAGCCACTTAGAAAGACGTTTTCCCGGCCGGTCAGCTCAGCCTGAAACCCAGTTCCTACTTCCAGCAAACTACTGATCCGGCCCCGGCCCCGCACAGTTCCCTCCGTGGGGCGAACAATGCGGGAGATAATTTTGAGCAGGGTTGATTTGCCCGCACCGTTGCTGCCAATAATACCCCAGATTTCGCCTTTCTTTACCTCAAAGCTCACGTCGCGCAGCGCCCATAGCGTCTGGCGGCGTACGTCGGTCGGATCCAATTGAAAGAAGGGATCTTCTTTTTTCCGAATAGCGGTAGTCCACCACCGCTGTAGGTCCTGGCGCAATGAGCCAGTGCCGATGGTACCAAGCCGGTACATCTTCGACAACTTTTCAACCTGCAAAGCTACGTCTGACATAGGCAATTAGATGACGTCAATCAACTTACTGCCCTGCTTATTGAACGTTAGAAGCGAAACCAGCAGCAGGACGAGCGTGAAGCTGATACTATAAAGCAGTGGCCCTGTTGAGACGAGGCCTTGACCAAGCAAAGCCCAGCGAAATAATTCAAACAGCGAAGTCAGGGGGTTGAGCTGTACCACCCACCGCCACTTTTCCGTCACGTACTGCATCGGGTAGATTACGGGCGTCAGAAACATGAGCAGGCGTACGCCCAGCCCCACGACGAACTTAACATCCCGGTACTTGCCCGTCAGCACCGAAAACAACAGCCCCAGGGCTAAACTTTGGATGCTCACTACCACCATTACGAAAGGAACCAGCAGCATCCAACCCAGGGGATGGGGTTGCCAGGCAGTGAAAAGCAGATAGTACGCTATCAGCAGCAACAAAAACAAAAACTGAATGCCAAAGCTGATAAGGAAGCCGCTAAGTTGAGCAAATGGGACAATCAAACGAGGGAAATAGACCTTGCTGAAGATGTGGGCATTATCGCGGAAAATGGAGGAAGTACCCGTAAAAGCATCGTTAAACAGGTTCCAGAGGATAATGCCAGCCATGTAGAAAAGTACTGGCGGAGACTCCCCTGTCGAAATACCAACGACCTTCCCAAAAACCAACACGTAAGTAATCATGGTCATGATGGGCTGCAACAATAGCCAGAGCGGCCCCAAAACGGTCTGCTGGTAACCCAGTAGAAAGTCCCTCCTAACTAACCCAACCAACAAGTAGCGATACGACCAAAGCTCCGGCAGGCCAGAGCCCCACCAACTGGCTTGATTTTTAATCTCCCAGTCCCAATTTCTATCCGTGCTTGTTAACATTGCAGCATTTAAAAAAATGTCATAAACTCATCGTTGAGCAGTTTTCGCAACTATTACACTCACTGCTGTTCTGATTTTTAAAATTTGTTATAACGTAAAATGTCTTTCGTGTAGAATTTCAAAACAGAGTAAATAACTTTTATATCAGTGCTCATCATTAAAGCCCCCCGCGCCTGAACAAAAGCAGACTTCGGGTCTGTGGGATACAAATGATTAGCAAGGGACACACAATAAAGAGAGTAGTCGCGAAGAGCAATTTTTTTAAGCTGCTTGCGCAGATTATCCGGCAGATACTGTTGAATAATATCTATCACCTTTATGATATCCCGCACATTCTGGCCATCTCCAATGGAACGAAGCGTAATACTATCATTTGTAAGGTATCGATAATATGCAAGGCACTTTGGAGAATAAGCAACCGGGAAATGTGCTGCTATTCGAGTCCACATTTCCCAATCTTCCCCGTAGTGAACTGCAAAAAATCCCCCGAGCTGTTCATAAACACTTCTTTTTACAACGATGGCGGGAGGCTGCACTTTAACGCTTTTAGCCATTTGTATTAAGAAATCGTCTATTATTTTTGACATATTTGTAAGAGGAGTATCTACAAATATTTCCTCCCGCTTCATAAAAGCTATATTAGTAAAGGCGGCACCAGCTTCAGGATACTTGCTGAATAGCGTGGCTATCTCCGTATAAAATCCTGGCGCTACCCGGTCATCTCCATGCAGGATATGAACCCATTCACCAATCGAGCGATTTAGGCAAGTTTCGAAGCTACGCAAGCTGCCACGGTTTTTCTCGTGCCGGAAGTATTCTATTCGACCCTTACTTACAGACTCGACCAGGGCCCCTACGTCGCCATCAGTGCTGCAATCATCAATTACAGCTATCTGCATCCGCTCCGGACCCAGATCCTGAGCCAATACGCTTTCCATTGCCTCCTGCAAATAAGCAATACAGTTATAGGCTGGAATCATTATGGACCATAATGGCCGCTGAACATTGTCAGCGACGGGAGCAATCGTAGGAGGAATGCTCGGTGTTCGCTCAAGTGAATCAGTACTGGCTTTAGGCGACGCACTAGTCTTCATAGGAATATGTACAACAGGGAACTCCTGTATCAGATAGCAATCACTTCCAAGAGTGAATAACCCATTTAACAAAAACGCAATCCTGACAAGCTATTTCGGCTACAAGATACATATTTCTCAATATATTTCTAAATTATATCCATTTTCTTACTTTTTTCATGTAGAGTCTGTCTCTTCGCTTCCCTATGTATCTCGTAAGTTAAGCGTTCGCTCCTCCCGGCAGGGCTCGCACTGCTATCTTCAGCGCCACGGCATGGACCGCCTGCTTTGGCTGAATAAGCAGGGTGTGCCTTTAGAACAAGATTTAAGGCCTCTTTTACCGGCTAACTTTACGTTGCTTCTGCTGGGGTGGGTTTACACCGGGGAAGGCGGGTGCTCCTTATTTATAGCCATCGACGTTGACGGCAGCAGAACACGCTGAACTTTGTATAGCTACCCCGCAGGCCAAGAGAAGGTTGTGAGCTTTTTCTACGCCGCATCCCGCCAGCCTTATGGTATTAAGCTAGAGTTGGCTTATGCAGTAGACACCAACTGCCACAAAATCAATAAGCTTGGTGAAACTACACACAGTTTGAAGAATCTTGAAAAAGCCCCCCAGGTGCTTCAAACCGGATCGACGACCGTAACCACGGTAGTCCTAAAAGTAGAGAGCATTATAGCAGTTTCGCAGCTGGGGTATACATTTGCTAGTGGTAATGCCTGATGCACAGTATATTGTATCCCGAAATAGGTGTACATCGTTCGTGAAACTGCTATAGTTGCTGATGAGCAACGGCCCCCCATTGGGTAACGCATCCCATCAGATATGAGCGCTTCGCCGCATTTTTGACTAGAATGGCATTCAGCACCGTTTCCACTAAGGTGGCTTAGCTTCTGGACTACTGGTCAAGTCAGCCGAACGAGCCGCTCCTTAAAAAAAGCGCACACATCATTAGCAGGCCACGGACAAGCTCGACCAACCTTACACACTTTTGTACTGCGTATGCCTGAGAACGGGCACCGGGCCGATTTTGACGGAGGTAGCAGCAGGTCGCCAGGCAATGGGGGCAGTCGCTTTCGGCAACCAAGGCTACATAGGCCACGCTGATAGGGCAGAAAGACTTCGTGCTGCTTCACCCTGATATGTGCTTGCTGCTTGCCTTTGTAGTCATCGCAACGTTTTTCCTCTAGGATACCATTCTGCTGGGGTCGTGCCTGGAGTAGATTGACCAAATCAGTTTGCTACGATGATGGGTTTGGAGCAGCGCAGTACGCCGTGCTCGATTTGGAGCAGGTAGCGCCCTGCCGGCAGTCCTGTCACGGAAAAAGCAACCTCCGCCGCGTACTGGCGAATGCAGCTTTGCGCGCGGCATAGCCGACCTTGCGAATCATAAAGACGCAAACTTACCGGGGTATTAAGACCAGTTTCTGAGGCAAACACCACCTTCACCGTTTCTGAGGCTAAGGTAGGATAAGCCGTACACCAGGCTTGGGAGTTAATACCAGGCGACGTACGAGTGGACAGCACGACATAGTTGTTTTCTGACGCCCCTATATTACCGGTCAAACCAAGCTGGGGTGTCGGGTTACCATAATAGTCCCGTGGGCCAGGGGTCTGGTTAAAATCAACTAACAGATTCAGACCTGCGCCTAGTAGCGAGGATACAGACTGCAGGTGGTAAGTGGCTGCCAGTAGAGGAGTGGTAGGTGCGTTTCGAGGCAGCCGGGATTCCTCGCCTGACATTATTAAGTGCGGATCGGCGTTTATACCACACGCCCTCGCCCTTACTTGCTCCTGGCCAGAGGCCGTGCGCCATGCGTTTAGCGTAGTATAGCGGGTGCCCCCCCAGTCCAGCCCTAGCTCAGCCTCGGCGCTCCAATAACAATTGCCCTGAAACAGCACTGCATCCATGCCACTTGGCTGCACATTGACCACCGATAAGCCCCCAGTGGTATAAAATATATTATTACGTAGGGTGATAGCACTAATACCGCCACTGGTTATATCAACGGCCTTTGGACGGGAACCATTGGTTGGCGGCGTCAGATACACCGTATTATTGTAGATTGAGGCCCGCTGAATACCGCCGCTAGCTCCCGACGACCATAGCATTATAGCACCATGACTATTGCGGCGAGCGTCATTTTCGCTGATATTATATCGTATGGTAACATCAGTTAAAGGAGGAGCACCATCATATTGAGCTAGCAAATAGCCCGCTCCTTCATTATCGTGTGAATAGTTGTATTGTAAGATTGAGTTAGTGCATCCCCCGTCAAGGTCAAAGCCACCGCCATCGAGAGCGGTACCTGAGCGGTTATGATGCGACTCGCATTCTTGAATCACGAGGTTGTTGCAGTGGTAACCCCATATACCTACCGGGCCACCGTAAGGGTTAGCGTTAAGCCAACCATTATTATAGGATTCACAATGCTCAATCAATGCACCGTCAATGCCCGAGAGAACAATTCCATTACCAGTGTGAAGGTCAGTAATGTCGGCCCTGCCGGAGTTGTCATAGGTTTGGCAGTTAGCTACATACCAATTAGTATGTGCCCGTAGCGTTTCAGCCCACGATTGAATACCTGCTTCCCCATTGGCATGGCTACGAGAGTTGGTAATTCGCACGTTGGAATAGCCACTACTGCCATTCCAACTGCCTATCAGAATACCTGCTGACTGATAGCCACTGACATCAAGGCTGTCCAGGCGCAGATGGCTTAAATGCGTATTAGCGGAATCAACATAGAGTATGACGCCTGAATTTGCGTTGCTCAACCGACCAGCACCAACAAAAATCAGACGCCGCAACTCAAGGCCAGCCATGTTGTGGCCATAAAAGCCGAAGGAGGTACCACTTTCGATAGTGGCGCTGCCCCGGCCGTAGGAGCTAATAACAATAGGCTGCGCGGCTGTACCCTGACTATTACCGCGCAGCCAGATACCACCCGAGAATGTTTGACCGCCGGCAAACAGAATCCGGTCGCCCGGCTGATACCGCCTGGCATTGACGCGCCCCACCGTACGCCACGCGGAAGCTACCGATGTACCAGCAGCAGCGTCATCGCCATTTGAATTAATATAATACGTGCTCGCCTGAGCAGACCAACTGAACAAGGCAATCAATACTTGGAAAAATATAATTATTAATCGCATCTTCTTTTTCTAAAAGGGTGATGCGTAAAGGTATACGAAGCGTTTATTATAAAAATATAAATATTTACCGGTTGGTTTTTGACTTATTAGTGAATATTTAAGTCTTTTTAATTCATACTAGATGAAACCTGAAAAAAGTATGCTTTTACAATTTTTTTGAGCTAGTGCAATTCTCTAAGCCTTTATAGCATGGTGCTCAAAATTGAAACGAACAGTTATGTATATTTTTTTTGGTGTCAGCCCTAATGCGCCGCAGGAAAAGTGATGAATAGCCAAACGGATAGAGAAGCTTTGGACATCCGGTACACCATTTCTATGGGCATCTACTGTTGCAACGCTCACTCATCAGGTACGAGTAAGAAACCGGATGTCTATCAGGAG
>NZ_FWWW01000100.1 GCF_900176135.1 Hymenobacter roseosalivarius DSM 11622
ATCAGGACTTGTAGGGGGCTTTTTCTTTAGAAATCAGACAGACCAGTAATGGTCAGCTCCTTTCCACACAGAGAATTTCAGAGTCCACGGCAGCAAGCATGCTCCTGTAGTATCAGGGCGGTGAGGCTTGCATATGGCTTTATAGATTAAAACAGTTGGGACTTACGCGTTTGGCGCCTCAACCTCGTTTCCAGCCT
Source organism: Hymenobacter roseosalivarius DSM 11622 (assembly GCF_900176135.1). GTDB lineage: Bacteria > Bacteroidota > Bacteroidia > Cytophagales > Hymenobacteraceae > Hymenobacter > Hymenobacter roseosalivarius. The sequence continues at coordinate 198 of NZ_FWWW01000100.1, forward strand.
TTGAGGGCCTATTTTTAAGCGCCAATTAGTTCCGCTTGAAGAAACAAAAGTGGCTTCAGATGTGGTAAAAGCCCGTTGAGAAACTTCAAGTGCGTAAGTCCTATATCTATTGGTCTAAAAATCAGCGCCTAAAAATTATCTTTTTAAGTAGCCACTGCTAGCAGAAAAGCCCTGCCGTATTTGCGTCACCACCTCGTTGATGGCAGTGACGTCTTACTTCCTGACACTGACCGCAGGCAATAAGGCAAACGTGAAATCCCCCGAAGTTCAGACCCACTTTTGCCCTAGCCGCCGTGAAGTACATTTGCTATCTGAACAGAAATATCAGTCGCCCCGCCGTACGCCCCTCTCCTCTACATGACTACCCCATTACCTGCTTCTGCTACCCCAATGCCGTCCGTTCTCATCATTGGGGCGGGGCTGGCTGGCCTGATGGCTGCCTATACCCTCCAAATGGCGGGGGTGCCCGTACGCGTGCTGGAGGCCCGCGACCGGGTGGGGGGGCGCACGTGGGCGGTGCCAGCGCTTTCGGGTAGTCCGGAGGCTGAGTTGATAGATCTGGGAGCTACTTGGGGCTGGGCGCACCACCCAGAGCTAATGCACTTGCTGCCGGAGCTAGGCATCCGTCCGTTTGAGCAGCACAGCGCGGGCACTACCATCTACGAGACGCCGCAGGGCATCTACCGTTTGGCGCAAGCCTCTGGCTCAACCGGCTACCTGCGCTTTGCTGGGGGCGCGGCCGTGCTCTGCCGTACATTGACCCAGCGCCTGCCAGCCAACTGCCTCCAGTTAAGCACGCACGTGACGGCCATCCGCCAGTTGCCCGATGGCCAGGGGGTGGAAGTGCGGGCGGTGCAGGGCGACAGCACTTGCACATATATAGCCTCCGCCGTGGTGGTCGCACTGCCGCCTCGATTAATAGCCCACAGTATCCAATTCGAGCCTGCCTTACCGACGCTGTTGCACCAGACGCTACGCACGGTGCCAACCTGGATGAGTCATGCTATGAAGAGCGTGGTGGTGTATGAGCAGCCCTTCTGGCGGGCACATAGCTGGTCGGGCTTTGCGGTCAGCCAGGTAGGACCGCTGCTGGAGATACACGATGCTTCGCCGGAAAATGCTCAGTTGGGTGCGTTGTTTGGATTCTTTGCCACACCGCATCCCTTGCGTACCGCCTCACTCATGGAGCGCAAGGCCGCGGTGCTGGCTCAATTGACGCGCTTATTTGGCCCCCAGGCTGCTCACCCGCTCGCTTACCACGAGCTGGACTGGGCGCAGGAGCCGTTCACCAGCGTGCCCGGCGATGAGCAGCTGCCCCTGCAGGTACCATTGCAGGGCCCCGAACTACTGCGCCAACCCATATGGCAAGGAACCCTGCTCTGGGCCGGAGCCGAAACGTCGCTTGGTGAATGGGGCCGCCTGAATGGAGCCATCGAATCGGGGCGCTGGGCAGCGAAGCAGGTATTGCAGCAGCTAAAGGAGGCTGCTGCACCGGTGCCGAAAACTAAATAAGCTGCGTAACAATCAGCCTTCGGACTGGGGCAGTTGGGGGGCAAATCTATCGCTTAGTGAAATTCATGCGCTGAATGCGGACCGCGTTCAGGATGGCCAGCAGAGCCACGCCGACATCGGCAAATACGGCTTCCCACATCGTAGCCAAGCCGCCGGCACCTAGGGCCAGCACCACGGCCTTCACCCCAAATGCTAGCCAGATGTTCTGCCACACCACCGAATGCGTGGCGCGGGCAATGCGGCGGGCGGTGGCAATTTTGCTGGGGTGGTCGGTTTGAATCACCACGTCGGCCGTTTCGATGGTGGCGTCGGAGCCGAGGCCGCCCATGGCAATGCCTACGTCGGCCAGAGCCACCACGGGAGCGTCATTTACCCCGTCACCCACGAATGCCAGCTTGCGTCCCTCCTTGAGATACTGCTGCACGTAGCGGGCTTTGTCTTCGGGCAGCAGGCCGCCGTGGGCCTCGTCAATGCCAAGCTCCTTGGCCACGCGCTGGGTGATGCTGTCTTTGTCGCCGGAAAGCATTACCAGCTTGGTAATGCCATCGGCTTTCAGCTCCTGCACGGCCTGGGCCGCGTCTTCTTTGGGCGCGTCAGCCACGGTTAGGTAGCCAGCGTACTGGCCATCGACGGCGGCTACGACGATGCTGTCTGCCACCTGCTCCACTTCTGCGGGATACGGCACGTTGAACCGGGTGAGCAGCTTGGCGTTGCCGGCCAGCACCTCGTGACCGTCTACGAGGCCGTGCAGGCCGTGGCCGGCAATCTCTTCTACCTGGTCCACGGCCACACCCGCTGCGGCCGAACCTACATGCGTAACCACGGCCTTGGCAATGGGGTGGGTAGACTTAGTTTCCAGCGCGCCTACCAACCGAAGCAGTTGGGTGGTCTCGGTCCCGAGGGCCGGCTGCACTTGCTGCACGGCAAATACGCCCTGAGTGAGCGTCCCGGTCTTGTCCATCACCACGGTATCAATTTCGCGCATGACATCCAGAAAGTTGGAGCCCTTGAACAGAATGCCCGCCTTCGAGGCTGCCCCAATTCCGCCAAAGTAGCCCAGTGGAATACTCACCACCAGCGCACACGGACAGGAAATCACGAGAAAGATGAGGGAGCGGTAAAGCCAGGTGCGGAACACGTAGTCGTCTACTATAAAGTACGGCAGCACAATAACCAGCGTGGCCAGCGCCACCACGATGGGCGTGTATACTTTGGCAAAGCGGGTGATGAAAAGCTGGGTTTTGGCCTTGCGGCCGACGGCGTCCTGCACCATGGCCAGAATCTTGGCCAGCTTGGTATCCTGGTAGGTAGCAGTTACTGCTATCTGCACCAGGCGCTCCAGGTTGATCATGCCGGCCAACACCGTTTCGCCGGCCTGCTTGGTTTGGGGGGCCGATTCGCCCGTGAGAGCTGCCGTGTTGAAGCTGGCCGCAGCAATTTGCAGCGTACCGTCCAGCGCCACTTTCTCGCCGGGCTTAACTTCTATTACATCACCTAGCTGCACCTGCTGAGGGTCTAATATTAAACTTTGCCCCCCACGCACCACCGTCACTTCAGTAGCTTGAATTTCGAGCAGGGCCCGGATGCTGCGCTTGGCGCGGTTCACGGCGGCGTCCTGAAACAGCTCGCCCGCGGTATAGAATAGCATCACAGCCACGCCTTCAGGATACTCACCGATGGCAAACGCCCCCAGCGTAGCCAGACTCATGAGCAGAAACTCATTGAAAATATTGCCGGAAGGAATGCTATACACGGCCGAACGAATCACCTTCCAACCCACTAGCACAAAGGCCAGCCCATACCAGAGCAGCCGCACCGGGCCAGTGAAGAAGGCTACATCGGCGTAATCGAGGGCCAGGCCGCCGAGCAGGAGCGCCAAGCTAACGCCGGGCCACAGATAGGGATTTGTCCCTGCGTCATCGTGGCTATGGTCGCCGTGGTCGTTGGCGGTGGGGGCCTTTTTTGCGGGCTGCTCTACGCTGCAGCAGGCATCGGCGTCGGCGGTGCGCTTGGGCGCGGGCAGCACCGGTGCGTGGTCGTGGCCGGGTACGTCGTGGCCCTGGGGTGAAGTGGCAGCTTCGGGTGTGAGTTGGTTGCGGCTGATGGCACCCGCGTTAGCCGGGTCGACCTGCTTGGCGGTGTTTAATGGTTCACTTATATCGGAGGGCTTCTTCATAGAGCATTTAATCAATAAGAGAAGGCGGGGGGCATTTTCTTCTCTTTCCAGCTACATCAGCACCACAAGCCCCGTCACCAGCAGACGCCCCAAGCTTATAACTCGCTCATTTTGAGCATTGGCTTATCCTTACTACGCAATTAAGAGAAAAGCATAGAGGAATTATGCCTGGGCTGGGCATCGAAACGCCCCTCCGCAGAACCAACAGTTCGCTATCAAAGCACACTCAGACCTATAAAAACAAAGAAGCCGCCGGAGTTACGAAACCCCGGCGGCTGCCATGAAAAGTAATTTTGCGTCAGCTACGCCTCTTAGCTACATACTGTCTTACAACGACTTGCGACGATTCTTTTTGTAGTCTTCGAAAATCAGGTGACCCAAGCCTTTCAAGCCGCTGAAGTAGGCTTTGCCCTGGTTGACCTCTGTAAACTCGTTCACAAACTGCTGCAAGTACGGATCTGAGGCAATCATGAAGGTGGTGATCGGGATTTTGAGGCGGCGGGCGGCGGCGGCCAGGTTCAGAGTTTTGTTGACCACTTTCCGGTCCAGCCCGAAGCTGTTTTTGTAGTAGCCGTTGCCTTCTTTCAGGCAGGTGGGCTTACCGTCGGTAATCATGAAGATCTGCTTGTTGGCGGTTTTGCGCTTGCGCAACAGGTCCATGGCCAGCTCCAGACCGGCAACGGTATTGGTGTGGTACGGGCCAACTTCGAGGTAAGGCAAATCCTTTACCTTGATTTCCCAGGCGTCGTTGCCGAAGACGATGACGTCGAGGAAGTCTTTGGGGTACTTCTGCTTTACCAGCTCGGCCAAGGCCATCGCTACCTTTTTGGCGGGCGTGATGCGGTCCTCGCCGTAGAGAATCATGGAGTGCGAAATATCGATCATAAGCACGGTGCTGGTCTGCGACTTATGCTCGTTCTCGCGCACCTCCAGGTCGCCTTCGGCCAGCATAAACTCATCGGTGAGACCGTGGTTGAGCTGGGCGTTGCGAATGCTCTCGGTCATCGAAATCTGGTCGAGGGAGTCGCCGAAGCGGAACTCGCGCATGTCGGTGCTCTGCTCGTCGCCCTGGCCGGTGTGGGGCGTGCGGTGGTTGCCGGTGTTGCTCTTTTTGAGCTTACCGAAGATTTCCTCCAAAGCACTCTTCCGAATGCCCTGCTCGGTTTTAGGCGTTATCTTAAATGCCCCCCGCTCCTGCTCGTTTTCGTCGATGTAGCCCTTGGTTTTCAGGTCTTCGATGAAATTGCCGATGCCGTACTCGCCTTCGGTCAGGCCGTATTGCTTGTCGAGCTGGGAAAGCCAGGAAAGCGCCTCCCCCACGTCGCCGGACGTGATGGTGACCAGTTGCATAAATATCTTGAATAAAGAGTCGAAGCCTTTTTCGGGCGACTCATCGGGCACGAAGTCCCGGAAGCGAAAACCAGCAGCCATAGGAAGGGAGATTGAAGCCTGAGAACAACGGCGTGGCCGGCAATGTTCACCCGGAGTACCACAAGCAAGTTACAGCTTTGCCGAAACACACCACGGCACGCGTTTGCGCGCTGAACAACGGTGCTGCTTGTTTGTAGTATAATGGCGTCACAATCAGCGGGCGACACTCGTAAAAAAGCCCCCTGACTTCTTCCTACCCAACTTCTTTTACTTATGAAAGCCATCTGGAATAATACGATTCTGGCCGAGAGCAACGACACGGTTGTCGTGGAGAACAACCACTATTTCCCCGCCGATTCCATTAAGCGCGAGTTTTTTGAGGACAGCATCGCCCAGACCACCTGCCCCTGGAAGGGTCGCGCCAGCTACTACTCCGTGCGGGTAAATGGCGAGCTGAACAAAGATGTCGCCTGGTATTACCCCGAGCCCAAAGACGCCGCCAAACAGATCCAGGGCCGCGTGGCGTTCTGGAAAGGTGTGCAGATACAGCCCTAGCGAATCCAAAAAGCCCCCCGGCGCAACCTGGACTGCTATGCGTCGTTTGCAGGAAGAGGTCGGCCAAGGTAGGCCGATGACTTATATCATCAATGCGTTTCGTTATAAAGCAGTATTCTTTCCAAGGTATTCTGGGGGGCATTTTGGTGGGGCTGAGTGTGGTGGGCAGCGGGTGCGACAGTCAGCGCACGGTCACTGAAGGTGCCAATCCGGCCGCGCCGAGTGCGGAGGCTACGGTGCCCATTAGTTTCCAGAAAGAAGTAGCTCAGAACGATTACCGCTTCAGCGTGCAAACCACCGGCACCGGCACCAAGCGTATCCTTTCCCTGCGCGCTGCCAAAGACAACCGCGAGCTGTACACAACTTCCATTCCCATTGAAGGCGAGGTAAGCGACGCGGTAGCCACCAACCTCAACGACGACAAGTACCCGGAGCTGTTCATCTTCGTGGCGGGCGCGGGCAGCGGTTCTTACGGCCGCTTGGTAGGCTATGAGTTTATAAATCAAGGCCATCGACCCCTGACCTTGCCAGAGCTAAGCGGCCCCGCCGCCGCTGGCTATATGGGCCAGGATGCGTTTCGGGTAGAAGGCAGGCAGTTGCTCCGCTCCTTCCCCGTGTATCGGCCCGACGACCCGAACAGCACGCCCTCGGGTGGCATTCGCACCGTGACCTACACCATGGAGCCCGGCATGGTGCTGGCTGTGGCCGGCTTCAATGATGCTCCTGCTCGGGCGCAGTAGGTTTGAATGTGGCTGGGGTGGTACTACGACTCCAAAGTCGTAGTACCACTATCGCTGCTGATGCCTGCATAATCAAAGGTCGTTCAACAATAGTGGTACTACGACTTTGGAGTCGTAGTACCTCTCGGCTCCAATTCAGGGGGCTTTCTGTGCCAAACACCGCAAGTTTCGGGTGGTAGCAAAACCGGCGCGGCAGTACTTTTGATTACCACCTCAGCCTTCTACCGATGACGGATTACGAGCGTATCGCGGCGGCCATTGCCTACGCCCGCACTCACTTTAAAACGCAGCCTGATCTGGACGAAATGGCCCGGCAGGCCCACTGGAGCCCGTTCCACTTTCAGCGAAAGTTTCAGGAGTGGGCCGGCATGTCGCCGAAGAAGTTTCTGCAATACCTCAGCCTCGACCACGCCAAAACCCTGTTGCGCCAGCAGCTTTCCGTCGCCGATACGGCTTACGAAACCGGCCTGTCCGGCCCAGGCCGCCTCCACGACTTATTCGTGAGTCTGGAGGCCATGACGCCCGGCGAATACCGCCAGGGCGGTGCCGACCTGCATATCGACTATAGCTTCGGTGATAGTCCTTTCGGGCGCTATCTGGTAGCCACTACGTTCAAAGGCATCTGCAAGCTGGTGTTCCCCGAAACTGATGAGGCGGCCGTAGCCGAGTTGCATCAGGAGTGGCCTCAAGCCATTCTTGCAGCTCAGGAAACGGTTGTTCACGGGCAGGTGGCGCGCTTTTTCAATGGCACCTTCTCTCCCACCGACCGCTTCACCATGCACCTGAAAGGCACGCCGTTTCAATTGAAAGTGTGGGCCGCCCTCCTGCACATTCCCGAAGGCCAGCTTACTACTTATTCCCAGTTGGCCCGCGTAGCCGGCCACGAGCGGGCCGTGCGGGCAGTAGGCACCGCGGTGGGCGACAATCCCATCAGCTACCTCATCCCCTGCCACCGGGTCATTCGCCAGACCGGCGAGCTGGGCCAGTACCGCTGGGGCGCGACTCGCAAAGTGGCTTTGGTTGGCTGGGAGGCAGCACGAGTTCATCCGCAGGCATTGGTGGCCGCGCCAGGCTTGTTTGATTAGGAAGTAGCCGCCAGAGTTGGAACTCTGTGCCTCCGCCACCCGCAAACCCAACCATACAGCGTTGCGTTAGTCACTTTTAGGTTATCAACACCGCGCGCTTATGCCCTTCTTCTTTCTCCATCGTCGTTCTCAGCTCTACGGGCTGGTAGTTGGCAGCGTGGTACTAGTAAGCGGCTGCAACACGGCCACTCGCTCTCTGGCCCCGGAAAATGTGCCTGACGAAAGTGAATGCGCCCCACTGACGCCCGTCATGGCTCCCCGCGGCTACGTGGTACTGCCAGAAGCAGAAGTAGTCGCCGATTCGCTGCTGACCCGCACCTTCTCGGCCGACGCCGTGCGCACAGCCAACGTATGTGGACTCGTGCCCCACCTGCGCGATCTGCTGGCTACGCCGACGGGCTCGCTACCGCGTGTCGTGGCCCGGCAGCGCGTGGGCGACCAGTTGACCGACGTTGTGCTGGAGATTTCCAGCACGGCTGGCGAGCTGGACTGTGAGGAAGAGCGGGCCGACCAAATTGCCGACTACCTACTCGACGAAGCCGGCTCCCGCGTTAAGCGCCTCACCATTATGGCTATTTTGCTCGGGGCATTGGGCACGGTGGCTACTGGCCTGATGTCTTTGTTCAATGTGCGTAAAACTATTTACCGGCCCGTCGGCATTGCCATTGGCCTCGTAGGGGCTGCGCTGGGCTACTCCAGCCTGCGCACGTCGGCGGCGGCCGATATCCCGTTCACCCACCACCGCAATGCCCTGAGCGACATCTGGCACGGCCCAGCCGAGTCGCGGGTGTTTCCGGCCGCGGTCTGGAATTTTCTGTCACGGCCCGGCATCCGGGGGGCCGGGCAACCTCCGCTACGCCAGCGCCTGCTGAAGCGCTGGCTGACGGCCGGGGAGCTGGGAGCTAAAAACGAAGACGAAAAAAAGCAACTGGAGAACCTGCTGTTTGGGGCCGGTGGCACGTATCGGGCCGATGCGCTACGGATCCGGGCCAACCTCTTCGACCAACTCGAATCTAACGTTAATCTCATGAAAAGCGATGTACAGCAGCTCGCCCGCGAAGTGGCCGAGATTGAGTAACTCCCTGAAGCCGAGCCTGCACTCAGCAGCAAGCTATTTATATAAAAAGCCCCCCGGAAACATTTCCGGGGGGCTTTTTTGTCATCTTCTATGGATTACTCGATCCACTTAAATTTGTATTCCAACTTCGGAACGGACATGCGGTCGGCGACGCGGCGCAGGCGGTTGGGGAGCGCCATGATATATTCGCGGGCCTTTTCTGCCTGACCATTGAGGCCAGTGATTTGGTCGACTTTCCAGGTGGTGATCAGGCCTTCCAGAATGTCAGTGTAATCCTGACTGGTGTACACGCCCAAGCGCTGGGCGGCGTCGGTGAAGTGGCCGAAAGTTTTACCCATATCTACGCCCATTTCGCGCATGTAGTGGGCGGGCATTACAATCTTCTTACGCATCATATCTTCGAAGGCCAGCATCATTTCGGATGGGTCAACCTCGAAGATCTTGTCAACAAACGTCTGATACACACGGGCGTGGCGCGACTCGTCGCCGGCAATCATGCCGCAGAGCTTGGAGAGCTGGTCGTCGCCGGCCTTGCGGGCCAGCGTACCCACGCGGCGGTGCGAAAGGTTGGTGGCGGCTTCCTGGTAGCTGGTGTAAATGAAAGCGCGGTACGGATCGTGGGCAGTGCCCAGGTCGAAGCCGTCGGCAATCAGGTACTGGGTGCTCACCTCAAACTCGCGCATGTTTACGCGGCCGGAGAGGTAGAGGTAGCGGTTGAGCAGGTCGCCGTGGCGGTTTTCCTCCGCAGTCCAGCCCCGAATCCACTGGGCCCAGCCGTTGTTGGGGTCGCGGTTGAGGTCGTCGAGCTGGTGAAACCAGGCTTCGTAATTGGGGAGTGCTTCTTCCGTAATCGTGTCGCCGATGAGTACGGCCAGCAGGTCATAGCTGAGTTCTTTGGCGCGCTCACGCATGAGCTTTACTTCGTCAAAAAACGTATCGAGGCGGGAGTCGGGCAGGAAATCGGAGGGCTGCCAGCTGTCTTCCACTTTTTTAAGGAAGGAGCCCATGTTTTCCCGTAAAAAGGATTCCAGATGCTGAAGCACCTCCCCGCGGGAGGTTACGGTTGCGAGCATGACGTTGGGTAGAAGAGTAGAAGGGAACGGAAGGCCAAAGGTAGGCATTCGCATTTCTCAAATACGATATATAGCCTTGCAAGGGCTATTACAAAATTTTGGCTTTTAGGGCTTTTCTATAATTTTTGGCCGCACATGATAAAGCTGCGGCAAGGTGGAGTCCGGCGTTATCCTATTAAGGAGGCTAAACGTCAGGCCGAGCTTGCCAGCTGGTCGGTGATACTGAGTGTAGCGCTGCAGAAACGGGATTACTTCGGGGGCTAAAGCCCACCGTACACCGGGCCGCTGGGCCAAGCGAAACAAGCTGGTGCTGAAGTCGCGCGTGCCGGTGAGCTGTTGCCGGAGCGCGGGCAGCGAGGGATGCAGCGTGGCCCACCCCGTGAGCGGCAATTGTGGCCCCGGCAGCGTATACACCCGAAACGGCGACAACGACTTATACGCAACTTCCAGGTTAGCCGTAACCAGAATTTGCCCCCCAGCCGTGGCACGGGCTAACTTGCTTAGATAGGTCTCGTGATGCAGACGCCCGGCGGCTAGCAATTGCTTTCTATGCAACGTTTTGTAGCCGTAAATTCCTGTTATCAGAACCAACACAACCAATGCTAAGCGCGGAAACGGTACGCGTACTGCTGGCGTCTGTCGCAACCAATAAATAACATTGCTGAGGGTGAAGAGCGTGAAAAGCGGAAGCCCCAGGCGCGGCGGCAGCTTCAGCCCTACTCCTATACTTAGGATCAGTAAGGCAAAGCCAAATTGAGTCAGCCAGAAAAAAAGCCGGCCGCGAATGGGCGGATTGCGTAGCAGGCTCACAAAAATGAGTACGTTCAGCAGTAACAGTGGAAAGTAGTCGCGCACGACCAACTTGCCCAATGTGACCAGTTTAGCAGGCGCGGATTGGCGTAGGAAGTAGTCAGCGTTTTTGGGGATGGTTCGCTGGAAAAAAGCTTCGTTGACTACTGTTGAGTCACTTAAAATCCAGTGGCTAACGGCCTGCACGCCAAGAGTATCAGAAGTGGTTTTTGGCTGCGGCTGATAAAGCTGAAAGTCGTTGAGATTGGACTTGAGCACATCCAGGACACGGAAGCGCGTAGCCGCCACCGAGCGGGTGAGCGTGAGCGTGAGGCCACCCAGCCCGGCCAGTAGCAACGCCGCCGCCAGCACGCAGGCCCCGCGGCGCTGGCCCAGCCACAGCCCACCGGGCACTACAACCAGTAGCCCCAGCACCGCCGCGCTGGGCCGAATCAGCCAGGCCGCCCCGAAAGCCACTAACCCAAGTGCTATGGCCCAGCCTCGGCCGGTGCGTTGGGCCGCAAAAAGCCCCCCGGCCCCGGCCAGCAACAAGGGCACCCGCATATAGTTGAACCACAGGCTGTTTTCGATAAAGACCAGGCTAAAAAAGAGGATCAGCACCAGGGTTATTTGCCACGGTGTCAGACTAGGGGCCAGCAGGCGATTAAGCACCGCGAAAAGCAAAACCAGGGCCGCGTAGAGCAAAGCATACAGCGACAAGCCATACCAGGGTACCGCCGGAAAGCGCGCGTACAGGGCGGTCAGCGCGGGCGCAAAGCCGTGGAAATACAGATGCAAATTTGTGACAGGGGCTGCGGCCGTAGTCCCCCGTAGCAGCTGCGTAATAATCAGATCGTCGTTGGTTTCGTAGTAGGCACCCAGCCCCCCGATGGCCAGCAGCAACAGGAGCAGCGGCAGCAGCAATACCCGAAAAAAGCCCCCCAAGGTAGCGGTGTTCATGCCTGCAAGGTAGGGAGCGGCGGGACTTAAGTTAGTAGGTGCTGCGCCGGGCTGCCTACCTTGTGGCCGTGAATACTCGTCCGTTCGTTCGTCTGGCTTTCCTCACGCTCCTGTTGGTGGGGCTGTTTACTGTCGCGTACTTCTTCCTGACGCATGAGGGCTTGTACGCCCTCGACGATTATTACTATTCCCGCTACGCCCACCAGCTGGCCACGGGCACCTTCCAGCTGGCTCCCGACCCCATGGGTTTGCTCGTTGATCCGCTGCGTGAAAGGCCCCTGATTTTTGGGCCCGTTGCCTTACTGTACAGGCTTTTCGGCATCAATATCATTACCACCACTTTATGGCCGCTGCTGGCTACGCTAGGCTGCGCGGCAGTGCTTTGGCTTTTGTACGGAAAGCGCGAACCTATCGTGGCAGCGGGGGCAATGCTGCTATTGGGGCTGCACTACTTTAACCTTAATCTTACAAACTATCTTTATCCTGATAATATACTGATGTTCTGGTGTTTATCCTGCTCTTGCGCGTTGCTTATCGGACGGCGTGATGGGCAGCTTTCCGTGGGCTGGTGGGGAGCATCCTTTGCTGTACTCAACTTCGCGGCCCTGCTCAGCAAAGAGACTATTGTCTACTATCTGCCCTTTTACCTGGGCATCTTTCTACTAGACCTACGGCGCCGTCGCAATGGTCAATTTTGGCTGACTGCCTTCGCTATGGGTGCAGGTTTATTGCTGGGGTATCTCCTCTTTTATCAAGTGTATACCAATGACGCGCTATACCGCATTCACCTGATTGAGCGCACCAACGAATTCCTGAAAGAAGGCAATTACATCTTGGGCAAGCGCAATACGTTGTTCTATCGTCTTACCATGGCTCCCCCCAATTTTTTCATCAGCACTGGGCTGGGCGGAGCCGTAGTTTTAGCCGTAGCAGCCTTGCTGAATCAGCGCCGCCAGCCCGATTCAGATGCTGCCTATTGGCTGGCGCTGGTGGGCTCCACGCTGGCTTTTTACTGGTTTGGCAGCACCTCCCTTACGCAGTATAACCCCATTACCCTGCTGCCGCGCATGGCCACTCCCCTGCTGCCGCCGCTATGTGTGGCGGCAGGCTTTGGACTGCGTAATTTTAGCCGTTCCGGACGGGGCGCGGGCTGGATAGCACTGGCTTTGCTGGCTTGCGCGGGCTGGGCGCGAAGCTCTGTTTCCGTGATTTATGGCGGACTAAGCGTGTATTTTGGATTAATAGCACTCCTAGCTAATCCCGCCGCCCGCGCCAGCTGGCGGCGGCCCGGCACATATACCTTCGCCGCGCTGCTCCTGCTGGTGGTGGGCGGCACTACTGCAATCAGGCCAGCCTACTTCATGACCAAGCCAAGCGTATCATCACACTTTGCGCAGAATCAGCTGATTGCAGGATACTTACGACCGCCGGCGCAAGGCGTAGTATTCGTGGATGACTACCTGATAAGCAACTATGACTACTATTACGGGCATAAAAAGCCCCCCGGTATCCATTTCCGGCGTTACGCGGCCCGCGACTCCGTTCGCCTGGAGTCCGGCCAGCAGGCCTGGCTGCTTCTGAACCGCAGCACACTTACCAATGATGAATTGACGAGAAAGCTCATCCGCTATTCGGCGGCGGACGTATTGGCTTGCTATCCGCGGCGGCGACTGGTAGCCGAAGTGGGCAAGGTCAGTCTATATACGCTTGATTTGGGCGGAACGGCAACCGCGATGCCAGCAGCTACGCTGCGGAATGATAAATAAGCAGAAGTGAAATACTTTTCGGCGTTGGCACCTGATATCTTACTGAATGCTCTAGATAGTAATGAGCATCAGCAGGCAGCTTACAGCCAGCAATAAAGTAACTAGGTATGTTTGACGACGATAGTAGACAGTAGTTTTCATAAGCGTGTCACTAGCATTTAATTTATATCCAAATTTCTCCATAAACCACTCGCTTAACAAGGAAAGAATAGGGCTATTTGTGACATGGTTATTCCCTAAATAATAGACAATTACAAATAAATAATACTAATATTTCAATGGGCGGAAATTAGTTCAGCGGGTAATTCTGTTTAAGCCCTACCATAAGATTAAAGCAAGATTAGCGTATCGTGCACCAGAGCTTATCAATATGACTCCCAGGTGAATCCGTAATGCCATAGTTTAGCTGAAACCTACTGCCTATACCGCCCAGAACCGCATTTCTAATGATAAGCGGGTGGCATCTATGTTAAGATTTACCGCGCCGCCGTGTAGCAGATAAGGCGAAAACAGTAACACTTCCGCAGGAGCTGGATTGGGACGAATCAGCCGCAAGGGTTCAGCCGTATGTTTGACAGCTGGCACTGTGTAAGTTACGCCATTGTACACAGCCCCATTTTGGGTGCGTTCTACGCGGTTTTCGGGCCACCAGTGACTGCCTGGCACCAGGCTCAGGGAAGAGTCGGCAGTGCTGCCAGCTACCGGCACGTAGATATTAATGCAGTCATCATAATCAGGCAGCCACACATCCCGGTGGAGCGGATTATTATCGGAGCGGCCGGGCCTTACCAAGCGCAGATGAAACAGACGCATCTGATCAAAAGGGTTATAGGCTTGTACCGGGTGGCCACATAGCTCCGAAACCCGCGCCTCTAACAAAGCCGCTGGCAAGGGCAACCGGTCAATGGAGTATTCCTTCGTCATATTCACCACGGCCAGATGCCGCTGCTGGTCATCACCAATCAATTTGTGGTAGTCGGCCACCGAAAAATCAGCCGCGACGGGTAAGCCGGCCGCCGCTAGTGCCTCGCGTACCAATGTTTCCAGGCCTGCCTGTAGTTGCTGCTGCTCGGGAGCCGGCAATAATTCCGCCACCGTGTAGCCAGCGTCGGCCCAGGAGGAACCATAGGTAAGGTCGATGCTGTCAGCCAGAAGCACTTTATCTTCGACCTGACCGCTTTCGCCCTCAATCTGGTAGATTACCTCGCGTGCGTTGATGCTGGCTTTCATAAAAATGGGAGCAGGTTTGATTTTGAAGAAGGTAAGCGCTACAAATACGGCAATGATTCTGGGTAGCGAAGCATAATACTCCCGCAAATTAGGGCAAAGCGATAGTCAGGCGCAAAGTTTTCATTGTTCCGCCTTCTTTACATTAACGCACCAACATTGGATAACTTGCCACCGTGTCAGCGCCAATCTTCCGTCTACTACCCCGCTTCACGCTTGTGTTCGTTGGGCTCTTTACTATTGCCTTTTTCCTTTTTGCTCACGAGGGCCTGTATGATTACGATGACTACAACTATGCTCGATACGCCCACCAGCTAGCTACTGGCACCTTTGACCTACCCCCCGAACCGGGCCATCTTGACTATACCCCGCTCCACCAACGCCTAATGGTTTTTGGGCCGGTCGCCCTGTTCTATAAGCTGCTGGGCGTCGGGATATTTACTACTACCTTCTGGCCCTTGCTCTGCACGCTTGGTACCAGCCTGATTTTCTATCTGCTTTACCGCCAGCAAGCGCCAGTGGTTGCCAGCGCGGCAATATCACTGCTGGGTCTGCATTACTTCACGCTCAACCTCAGCATCTACCTCTACCCCGATAATGTCCTGATGTTCTTTGCGGCGGGCAGTGCAGCAGCGCTCCTGCACGGCCGCCGTGCCGCGCAGAAGCATCCAGTTTGGTGGGGCTTGGGTTTTGCCCTGCTGAATTTCACGGCCTTACTCAGTAAGGAAACCATCGTCTACTACCTTCCTTTCTACCTGGGCGTTTTGATACTCGATTTATGGCATGGCCGCCACGGCAAGTTCTGGCTAGCCGCACTAAGCGCCGGGACGACACTGCTAGCTATCTACTTGCTTGTTTGTCAGGTAGCTGCACATGACTTGCTATATCGCTTCCACGTTATTGAATCTGTTAATGAGGTGCGAAAAATAGGCAACACCTCCACTGGCTATGGCGGTATAGTGGCTCGCATTACTTATATGCCGCTTCAGCTACTTATAGGTACAGGGCTTGGAGTCGCGTTACTGCTGGTGATAGTAGCTGCAACCAAAAGCAGCCGCTTGAGCAGCGACGCTTGCTATTGGCTGGCGTTGGCGGGCAGCTCGTTGGCCTTTTACTGGCTGGGTAGCACTTCCCTCAGCTATTACAATCCTAATTCTCTGCTGCCACGCATGCTCACTCCCCTTCTGCCGCCGTTATGCCTAGCAGCGGGCTTTGGCCTGGACTATCTTGTGCGCACAGGTCGAGGCGGGTGGTTTCTAGCCTTGGGCCTGTTAGGCTGTGCAGCATGGCTGCGAAGTAGTATTAGTATCGTGTACGGGCTACTGGGGGGCTTTTTTGCCTTGGTAGCCGGACTTCTATCCGTTGGCGTTGGCCGCAAAAAAGTGGAGCGATATGGTCCGGGCACTGTATTTTTTGCAGGCGCTACGCTGGCTGTTTTAAGCTTAACTATAGCCATTCGTCCTGCTTATTTTATGAGTAAGCCGAGCAACTCGGGCTACTTTGCTCAGCAGCGTGTGATGCAGCAGGAATTACGTGGGCCGGCCGGGGGCATCGTGTTAATGGATAATTTCTCGCTGCATAAGTGCGAGATTATGTATGGATTTCAGGTGCCAACTGGCCTCCGTTTTCACCGTTATGCTGCCTATGATACGCTTCGCAAGGTGCCGGGCCGGCCAATCTGGCTGCTGATTAACCGGCCAATCCTCAGCAACGATGAGCTGATTCCGCAGGTAATATCTGCTTCAGCTGAGCAAGTGCTGACCCGTTTTCCGCATCGTAAGCTTCACGCCCGGGATAATGGGGTGGAGCTGTATTTGTTGCTGAATTGAACAGAAAACGATATCCCCAGATGGAGTTGAGTAGCCAGCGTCAATAAGTGCAGGTTAGCATCGCAAACGGCTCCAGCCAGCCAGTAGCCTATCGAGGAGGTGAGCGTTATTCGTTTGGCGCAACAACGCGTAAAAGGCCAACGCGTGCATATAATTGCCCCAGCGCACCGTTTGCCGCATCTCCCAGCGCAGCCGCACCGCTAGAGCCGCCAGTTCCCTCGGGTTTTTACATAAAGCCCGCGCCTTATAGCAAGTCTGGATAGTGGAATCTAGATGGGGATCTGAGGGTAAATAAGCCGTGCGCGACATGGCTTGAGGATGCTTGCGCTTGCGGGTAGTTACCTGGTCCAGAAAGTAGAAATGCCAGTTGCGCGCCGCCCGGACCCAGAAATCGAAATCTTCATAGTACAGCGTCTCGTCGTAGCCCCCTAGCTCGTCGAGGGTGGCGCGGCGCATCATCATGGTGGGCGTGCTGATAAAGTAGCGCGCCAATACATCGGCAAATACGTCGCCGGAGGCCGGGCGCGGCTGGAGGCCCTTTTTGGTATGTCGGAAATGGTGGCGCATAAAGCGCGACTGTTCATCTATCAGCTCCGCATCGGAATACACCACGCCATAGTTAGCCGGCAGGCGCTGAAAAGCCGCAACCTGCTGCGCTACGCGCTGGGGCAGCAGCACGTCATCGGTGGCGAAATCAATCAAAAAAGCCCCCCGCGACTGTCGGAATGCCTGATTGAAACCAGCGCACAAACCCAGGTTTTGAGTGTGCAGCGTGAGCTTCCAGGCAGGATTGCTGGCAGTATATTCGCGCAGAATACTAGGGCTGGCATCGGTGCTGCCATTATCTACCAGCAGAACTTCGAGCGCGGAGTAGGTTTGGGCCAAAATGGAATCCAGCGCTTCGCGTAGGAAAGGGGCATGATTGTGACACAGCGCCACAATCGTTACGAGCGGCTCTGGCTCAATTAAGATCGGCTGGGGGGCATTTTTCTCCGCATCATCCATTGCCGCGCCGTAAATAAGACCGAAAGTACACTGCGCTGAGCAGCAGCAGCAAGCCGAAGCGGCCAGCGTGGGCCAGCGGCACACCCAGCAGACCATAGTGCGGTAGCAGCCCCTGCAATAAGGCGACATACAGCATCGCCGAGCCCGCCTGCACCGCCACGTAGCGTCCCACCTGGGCCTTGGCCGTAAGCAGAAACAGCAACAGCCAAGTGATAAACTTAGCCCAATCGCCCAGGAGCTGGGGGGCAAAAAGGTAGCTGGCCGCGGCAAACTGCACGTTGAATAGCAAGGGCAACAGCCAATCGCGCAACAAGTAAACCAGGCTCAGCCCCACGGCCAGTACCGGTGCCAGCAGCAGCACTACCGTACGCACGTACGCCCGCTGCGCGGCGGGCTGGGTGCTCAAGGCGGCCAAACGCGGGTAATAGACGCTGCTCATCAGGGCCGTAAAAACCATGGTATAGTTGTCGGAGATTTTAGCTACTGCCTGCCAAAGATCGGTTTGGGCGAGTCCGAAGCGCGCAATCAGCACCTCACGCAGCGCAAAGTTGACGGCCGTACCGAATACCAGTAAGCTGCCAGCCATGAGCAGAAAGCGGCCCAGGCTCCTTAGAGCAACCTTACTTACCCGCCCGCTAAGCCGGGGCAGCAGGCCTGCCCGCGCGCACACCACGGCAGTAGGCAGCAGCGTGAGGGCCTGGGCCAGCAGATAGGTAAGCAGCACCTGTTCCACGGGCCACCCCAGGGCCAGGGCAGCGCCTACCCCGCTCACGCCCAAAAAGCTGAGCGTCACTGTCAGCCAGACGTAGGCACGCAGCTGTCCGGCCGCCAGCAGCACCGACCCAAGCAGGGCATGCGCCGAGAGCAGACCAATACCCAGTATAAACCAAAACATCCAGCCCGCCGTGAGTTGAAACACGCCTACCAGCGGCCCCGGCGTCAGCAGTAGCGCCAGCGCACCTAGCAGCAGCCCCACCAGATTCAGAATGATACCAGCCCCAAACCAAGCCCGGTATCGCCCCGAGCCCGCCCGCAATGGAGCCAGGTATTTCACCAACCCGACATGAACTCCGTCATAGGGCAGGATGGTGAACAGGGCCAGTAGATTTTGGAAGTGAGCTAACAGCGTAAGGCCACCAGGACCACCGTAGAGGGCCAGCAGCTTATTTAGCAACAGTGCTCCTGCGGTTCGCGCGCCAATGCCCAGCGTAGAAGTGAGCGAACCGCGCAGAAACCGCCCTGTTATCGTAGCGCTGGGCTCCGGCTCAAACTGGGGGGCATTTTGGGCAACGCTAGGTGGCAGTTTTGCAGGCACAGAACAGAGTTGAAACCACTGAGAAGTAGAATCGGATAGTCACACCACAACGCACAATGATAGTGGAATCAACAGATTTCTAACCCCAACGGTGCGGACTGCTACTACGATATCTACGCGAAAGCGGAGCAATAACTAACCCTACGCTGCCTCCCATTCCAAGGTCAGCTTTAAGCTCAAAATGCCCCCCAGATGTCGCTTGAACTGTAACAGCGACTGATTTAAGCCAGTGGGCAGCGTCGAGGTGCCCAGGTCGAGGAGGGCTAACCCGCTGGCACGACCGAACGCGTGCAAGCCTTCATTGAGCAACACCACCGGGCTGAACGCATTGTAGATCAGTGGGCTAGCTGGATAAAAGTTGTATAGCACCCGCTCGTTTACCTGAATAGCTACCGTAAGCGCCGCCCACTCCCCTGCTGAGTCGCGCACCGAGAATAGGAAATGGTTATTGGGAAATACCCGAAACAGCTGCGTTAGCCTTTCCTCGCTGAGCGACAGGTGCTGACCCTTTTCCTCGCGGCAGCGTCGTAAAAATTCATAGGCTTTGGGCAGAAAAAACAGCGGTTCCTGCTCAAAATGGAAGCCGTGGCGCCGACACTTGGCCAGGCGCCGCCGCTCCGATGGGTGCAGCCGCGCCTCAAAGTCCTGGTCCAGTGGCAAGTGATTATTCAATTCGGCTAGCGTTACTTTATAGCCTAACTGGCTCAATACCTGCGTCATCAGCGCGCTTCCTGCCGGGTCGTAGGCGAAGGGATAGGCGCGTATGCGCAGCCGCCGCACCCCGACTTCCTCAAGCGTTGAGTGAACCGCCAGCATCAACGACTTCAGGGCCGCCGCTGGTACTCCGGGGGCCATCTGTATTCCCCCAAACGGTGCCTGATACGGACTGTAAGCCAGCATATTAATATCCGCATCGATAAAAACGTGCAGTTGCGCTACGGTCTGGGCGCGGGCTTCGTTTTCGAGGTAAAACGCCAGATGCCGGCCCGCCGACCGCTGGAGACTAAGGTGAGCCGGCTGCATGTACAGAAACGACTCGAATGCCAGCGGTAGCGTCGGCTCACTCCCCTGCCCACACCGCACCACGTACTGGGCCTCATTCGTGGAGAAAGCAAGCAGTTGGGCAGTGCCGATGGTGGAGTTCACTAAGGAAAAAGTCAAATTCGGACTGCGAAATTACGAGTAAAACTGCGCGGTTTGCTTTACTTATAAAGAATGATGCCGCTACTCTAGGCCATTTCACCCAAGGTGAAACCCATCTGACTTTAACCTTACTTACCTTAGAAACCCTAAACGCTCGCTTTCCCTTTTGCCGCATGGAACCCACGTCGTCGCAATCTACCGCAAACCTGGACCTGGCGTCGGACGGCCCGGAGACGGAGCACCCTAATGGCGTAGCCGACCGCACCGCGACTCGCCTGGCCAGGGAGCAAGCCATTGGCCAGCGGCCGGGCACGCTCACCATCCGCCCCGACGCCCTGACTCCGCGCCTGTTCATGATTTCCTACACCAATGATTTCTTTCTGGAAAAAGAGTACAGCAGCTACGCTGAGCTGATCCAGTATTTTCGGGCTAACCCAACCCTTAAGCACTGGATTGATGTCCGGGGCTACAACGACCTGGACTTGTTGCAGCACATGATGGCTGATTTTGCCATTCATCCGCTTTTAATGGAGGATGTGCTCAGTGATTATCAACGGGCTAAGGTGGATATTCTTGAAGATGGGCGGCTGTTTCTAGTTTCCCGCATGACGGAATTTACGTCCTTACTCGAAATTGACGACGATCAACTCTCCATCTTCACGGGGCCCAATTATATCCTCAGCTTTCAGGATGACTATGATGATTGCCTCGAAGCGGTGCGTAACCGGCTCCGCTCGGGCTTTAGCCAGATAAAAGCCCGCTCCTCGCTCTATCTGGCCTACGCCCTCACCGATGTGGTGCTCGATCATTACTACCCTACCATGGCCGCCATCGGCGACTATATTGAAACCTTGGAGCATCGAATTCTGACCGAGCGGCGGGTCGACCGGCGCTTACTCAACCGGATTTTGCACGTAAAGAAGGATATCATTCGTTTCCGGCGCCTGGTGTACCCGGAGCGCGAGAAAATCGCGGAAATCCTGCGCCAGCCCGATGACGTGATTCCGGATGATATCAAGCTGTTTTTTCGCGACTGCTACGACCACGCCATCCAAAGCCTGGACTTGGCCGAAAGCTACCGTGAATCCGTCACTAGCCTAGTTGATCTGTTCATGTCGGACCAAAGCAACCGCATGAACGAGGTTATGAAGGTGCTTACCATTATCAGCAGCATCTTTATTCCCCTCAGCTTCGTGGTGGGCCTGTATGGCATGAACTTCCAACGCCAGGCCCCCGATGGTAGCATTAACCATCTCAATATGCCGGAGCTTTACGAACCCTGGGGCTATCCCGTGCTGCTGGGGGTTCTGGGCTTTATCGTGACGGGTCAGCTTATTTATTTCTACCGTAAAGGCTGGCTTACCAACCGCTGACCAGCTTGGAGCATTCCTTAAAAGTTGAGTTAGCAGAACGCGGCAGAAACGCAATAGTTGGAGTCTCGTCATTGAGCAACACCCACGCGGTGCGAACGGGGAGACTCCAACTATTGCGTTTCTGCCGCGTTCTGAGCAAGCGAAAAAGTTAACTTAAACTCTTTCTTAAGGATTAAGTCTAGTGCAAAAAAGCCCCCCAGATACTTACGACAGTGTCGGTGGGGCTTTTTTTGAGCGCGAGCTTAGCGCCGGGTTTGCAGGGAGGTGGATGCGGCCCGCGGCGTAGGTGAGCTGCCGGAATTGAGCTGGTTGTTTTTGTGCTTCTTATAATAAGCAGTTGCCTCCCGATACGACTCCGATTTGCGGTCGGCTTTATCACGCACGACACTGTAGTAGCGCAGCGCCGTTTTTATATCACGTTGGGCAGCGGCCATTTGGGCCAGGTTTTGGTTGGCATAAACGTAGAACCCAACGGTTGTTTCGCCGGTAGATTCCGCGAATACAATACACCGCTCATAGTAGTCCTTAGCCTTTGCCTGGTCTTTGTAGCGCAGTTGCATCAACGAGCCCAGCATGTAGGTAGCATACTTACCACTTACGCCCTCGTAGCCGGGCATTCCCCGGTTTAGCTTCGCCAGAATGTCGCGGCACACCCGCTCGCATTCCTGGTTTTGCTGCTCCCGAAAGCACGTAAGGGCATAAATGCGCTGGAAGTAGCCGTTGTCGGGGTAAGTAGCGGCCAGATAGCGGGCTATTGGGAGGCACTGGGCAGGATTATCTTCCTCATTCAACAGGATTTTCATCAGGAAGAACTTCGCCTCCATTCCGGTATAAAAGCCATTATCGGCCACGGTACGCAGCTGCTCCAGGCCCAGCTTCTGGTTGCCTTTAGGAAAAAAGAGCAACACGGGCCGCAGCAAAGGATAGTTTTCCGAAATCCAGACGGCGTAATAGTTCATGAGCGCCTCCCCAAGCATAAAGTCGGGACTCAAGCCATTGGCTTCTCTGCTCTTCGCCAGGTAATTGAGGGCCCGCTTGCTGCTCACGGTAGCTTTGCGCCAGTTAGACCGCTCCGCGTTTAGGCGGGCATCGAAGCCGTAGGCGGCGGAGAGGAAAAAGCAGGCTTCGTAGTTTTTATTGTCGGCCTCGTACAGCTTCTCGCCGTAGGTAATGGCCGTATCCATGTAGGCGTACAGCAGCTTATCGTACTTTTTCTCCTGCATGTTGGTGGGCAGAATCTTCCACCAGTTGCTCAGGCCAAGCAGGAAGTACGGCATCGGATGCTCGGGGTAGCGCCGCCGCAACGAGCGGAACTGCTTCTCGGCTTTATCGAATTTGAAGTTGTAGAGATTATGCACCGCTCCCTCCAGCTCCGTCTGGATATCCTGGTCGAGCAGCAGCCAGCCTTTAGCATCAACCGCGCCGGGAAGTACTTCTACGTCAGCTACCTCCACACCGGGCATACTCGGCACGGGCGGCACAGAATTGGAGCCCTGCGCCAAGGTTAATAAAGGAAATAAGCCAAAAAATAAGAGTAAAAGTTTTCTATACATAGTACAACTTTAAAGCCTTCTTTCCTTTCATTACCTGAAGTTAGAAACTTGCAAGTTAAAATGGCCTTTATGGCTATTTATCTTTGATTATTATAATAAAAACTAAACCCCGTTATCTTCGACAGATAACGGGGTAATGCAAGCAATTAATATACCTAATCTGTGATGAGTCCTGATTTAAGCCCCTAATTCATTTTCAAATCAGTGCGTCGCAATTCCGTATCTACCGTGCGGAACAAGTAGTAAGTACCGGTCACGGTTTCGTAGTGAAGTCCAACTTCGGGGGCGGTGCTTACAAACGGCTGCCCACCTACCAGACGTCCTTGCGCGTCGTAGATATAAGCCCGGTGGGGAGCCGGCTCCGTGATGACAACTACGCGACGACCGGCGCCAAAGTCAAAGTACTGCACGGGCTTGCGGCCCGAGGTCAGAAAGTTCTGCGTGAGCAGCTGCCGGCCCGATGGGTCGAAGATGCTTACCCGCCCACCCTCCTCCCGGGCGACCACGTAGCCGCGGCCGGCCAGCTCAGGCACCAGGCGAAATACTGAGTTGCGATTCCAGGTAGCTATCCGGCCCCGGCTGACCACGTCGCCGCCAAGGCTGAAGGTAATTCTTTCCCCATGCTGGTTTACTACCGTCAGGCGAGTGCGGCCCAGGGTAGTACCAGCCTCCACGAAAGCGCCCGTATTAAGTCGGGCACCTACACTCAGGGGGAAGCCAGGATACAGATTGCCCTGCTGATTGTAGGCATACACGTAGCCATTCTCCAGCAGCGCCACAATAACAGTGCGTCCGCCCACTACCAGGTAATGCGGTGGTGCGGCCAGGTTGAAATCCAGGCGCTTGGGCTGCCAGCCGGGGAAGGCCCGACCATTGGTATCAAATAAAAACAGATTGCCGCCGCCGCCACCAACCAGCAAGCCGGGGGGCGTTTTCCCGATGCCTGGCCCAGCGGTAAGCGAGCTGGCGCGCACTGTATCGGGTAGGTTCAGGGGGAAGTTAGGGGCCGAGCGGCCCTGCGGGTCGAGCAGGTGCAGCTGGGTGGGCGTAGCCAGCAGATAGCCCAAATTGCCCCCCACCGGCAACCGGCTGATAGACCCGACCAGCGGCCCCGGCAACGTATCGGACCAGGCTACCACGTTATCGGGGGTTACGTAGTGCAGCACCTGCGCCTTATCCTGCACCAGCGCGCCGGGCAGCCGGGCTCCCTGTACGGATATCAGGGTAGGCGAGCTGGCTAAGGGAGTTTTGAAGGTGAGCAGGCCGCCCGTGTCATTGGCGCCCTGGGGACTAGCCACGGCCGGACCCACTGCCGGATGCCGCAGCAGCAGCTGAGTATAGTACTGAGCATCAGGATCGGCTTCATTGGTAGGGGGCACAAACTGCAGGGCCAGCTGAGGAAAGCGCTTAAACAGGGCCTCATTGCGCAACAAGTCCGCCCGGCGTTCCTCTACCAACGCCCGCAACAGTACGTTCCAGCTATTGCGGGTGTCCATTATCAAACTCACGCGGGCCAGCGGCTGGGTTTCCTGCAGAAAAGCCACCTGAGCGGGCGAAGTAGTCCAGGTATCTTTACCAACCACATCATCCAGCCAGGTGCGCAGCGTAGCGGCATCTTTCCCAAATGCCAGATAATCCCCAACCTGCGCCACCACAGGAGCCTCATCGAAGCCGGTGAAAAAGCCCCCCAGCAGGCGACTGGGCAACTCGGGCACCCCGCCCTGATAAATCCGGTAAGGCCCTACGCGCTCAAAGGAGGGACTGGTGCCGGTAAGACGGCGCAGCTGGCCCAGCAGCGTAGCCGTTCGGGTCGGGCTGGGGCAATACACCAAGGCGAGCTTAGCGGGCACCTGGCGGGGCGACGAGGAGCCCAGATAACACACTGCCGCTTCCCGGCTGAAGGAGGCCGTCAGGCTGTCGAGCAGGGCACCGGTGCGGGCCGCGAGAGTATCCGCGGCAACCCGCCGCGCCACGGGGAGCGTAGCCATATCCCGCAGGCCCAGGTGCAAGAGCAGGGCCGTGCGTAGCGGCAGCACATCGGCCATGCGCAGGCGCTGGGCGGGTTGGCCGCGCAGGCGCTGGTGCAGGGCGTCGCGGGTGGTTTCGGGATTGGTAAAGCCGTTGAATAAAATCTTATTGCCCACGAGCTTCATTCCCAGCAGGCCATTGCGGCTCAGGCCCGTGATGCTTTCCAGGCTGGGCCGCAGCTTAGGGCGAAAGAACACGCCCAGAAAGCGCGGAAACTGCCGGTAGTTGAGCAGCAGCATCGCATCGACATCCTTATGCTGGAGGTAGTCGGTGTTTTTAAAATCGGCAGCGATGGAAGGCAGCTCCGGCTGCTCCAGACGCCTAACCACCGACTCCACAAGGCCCGCGTTGGTGCTTATAATGAGCTGGTTGCGGTAGTTCAGAAACGTAATGCCATGCCCGGTGCCCCGCTGCCGCACATCCGTAATCTGCTGGCCGCGGTACTCCCGCGTAGCTACGCGGTAGCGCGCATCCTGGCCCAAGCCATTCACCAGACCCCGAAGCTGCCGGTACTCCCGCACGGTCGCGATGGGCACTTGAAACAATAGGTCGAATGTGCCGGGGCCCGTAACGTGCACGGAGGTGAGCACCAGCTTAGTACCCAAAAAACGCAGCACTACGCTTGGGCTACCGGCAATACTATCAATCAGGGCCGAGTTTTCCTCGACCTGCTGAAAGTAGCGCACCCCGGTCAGGTTGTCCCAGATCTGGGTTTCCTTCAGATGGCGCACCAGCGTGGGGTGGTCGCGGGTGGCGGCCACCAGCACGGCATCGTCGGGCACCAGCGCCCAGGGGTCCACGGGGGTGCGGGCCACCGAACGGCGGTAGTACAGGTAAGAGCCGAGGGCCGAAACCAGCAGCAGTCCTGCCAAAAACACCAGAAGCTTCTGCGACATTAGGGGCCAGGGAGCGTGAGCGAGGGGGTAAAGGTAGCTATTCGGCTAAGCGCAGCGGAAGGTTGTGCGTATGGGTGGACCCCACCCCCGGCCCCGGTTCGCTTGAAGCGCGAAGCCTTGGGGAGAGGGGGGCGTTCTAACGTGAATGGTTAACGTGTCGTTTGGCTCCCCTCTCCTGAGGAGAGGAGCCGGGGGTGAGGTCCACCAACGCCGAAACTAACTCAAATGACGACGAGCAGGCGCGAAACGTTAGTTTTTGCCCCCCAACGATTTTCCGGTGAAGACTTTCTTCGAAATCATGCTATGGACGCCTTTAGTCCCATCCACGAGCTGGGTAATTTCCATGTTGGCAGCCACGCTGGCGAGCATGTAGGCATCATCGTGGCTGAGGTTCTTCTCCTTCATCAGAAAGTCGAGCATTTCGCGCAGGGCGATTTTGGTAGCCTTGGTCAGGTCTTCGTCCATGCCCATAGTAATATAGTCGGTAGGCGTTTCGGCGCGGGGCCAGGTCAAGTGCAGATCTTTGCGCACGATAAACTCCAGGGTGCCCGTCAGCGACGTTTCCAGTCCCGTGATGTCGACCTCTCCGTTGCCCTGACCGGCGTGGCCATCCCCGACTTCAAAAAGCCCCCCGGCTACGTGCACCGGAATGTAGAGCGTGGTGCCGGCCACCAGCTCTTTGTTATCGAGGTTGCCGGCGTGGATACCGGGCGGGGCGCTGTTGATGCGGCCCGCCGCCGGGGGTGGCGCTACGCCCATGCTCCCAAAAAACGGCCGCAGCGGCACCTCAATACCCGGCGCGAAGTTGGCCACCATGCGCTTCCGGTCGAGGGGGATAATGCGCATTTTGGCGTAGCCGAAGTCTTCGGGCAGAAAGCCGCTGGTCGGGCCGAAGGCGTTGTAGGCGTACGGAATAGCCAATGCCACCTTCTTTATCCGCACTTCCAGCACGTCGCCGGGCTCGGCACCCTCCACGTAGATGGGGCCGGTCAGAATATGCCCCCCGGGCCCTTTATTGGTTACGCTCTGATGAATATCGCGCAGGGACTGCTCCACCTGGTCGGGAGGCAGGCCGGCACCTTCCAGCCGCGTAGGGCTGGAGGTAATGAGCGTTTTCACCTCCACCCTATCCCCGGATTTGATACGCAGCACGGGCTTGGCGGCGGCATCATAAAAGCCCCAGGCGACGGTGGTGGGCGTGGGCTTCAACTGGTAGGTGGTGGGTTTACTGGGCCGGGTGTTGGGAGCAGCGGGTTGCTGCGCCTGGGCTCCGGCAGCCAGCACCAGGCCGGCTCCAACGGTTAAAATTGCGGTAGCTATGATCGAGGGTCGCGTTTTCATCAGGTGGTAGTGGCAGTTGTAGAAGCTCCAAGCTACGCATCTATACCCCAAAAGCTACCCTAAACTGGTTTCGCATTAATTACCAGGGTCGCGGACAACCCATTTTACGCAATAAAATCTACCTGCTTAGGCGGAAACAGGCGGTGCACCAGTTTTTCCAACCGGCGCTGGGTGTTACGGACCTTCTTTTTAATAGGCAGCTTTTGATAATCGAAGCTGCTCAGCGCTTCCAGCTCAGCCTCTACCGTACGCTTTTTGAGGTGAGACTCCAGGAAAAACGCGCTGATGCCCGCATTCCAATCGTCTTTGGTGCTCCAGTAGTGGCCAATGTAAGGACGCGCCGCCCGCAGCATGTAGGTTTCAGCCAAAGCCACTGACAAGGCAAACTGCTCTATCAGCCGGGGCATAACCTGCTGCTCGCACAGCTCATCGCAAATGCGAAGCGCCAACTCAATGGCCTCTAGATTTTGAGCGGCGGGAATACCAACGACGCCGGCATTCCACATGACGCGCTGCCCGTGCATAGCCACGCCTCCGAAGCTCCGATCTTTTACCTGCTGCCACATGCGGCGCTCGGTTTTACTGGTCAGACTGGCCAGGGCGCCCTCTGCTTCGTGCATAAAGGCCGTTCCAGTGGCTAATTCCTGGCTCATTTGCGCCAATGAGCCGTGTAAAAACGTGTCGGTATCGAGGTAGAGCAGCGGCGCTCCGGGGTGCTGGCGAACGGCGTACTCCAGCGCCTTGATCTTGGCCCGCCAGAAAAACGCATACTGGCCCTGCCACTCCTCCAAAGTACGCGCGTCGAGCGCGTGCACGGTTATGGCCTGAGTTAGATGCTGATAGAAATCGGGGGCATCGGTAACGACCGTTATTCCAGCCAAATCACTGCTCTTTTGCCGCAGGAAGGACAGGATGGAAAAGTGCGCCTGAAAGTGATTTTGCAGGTTGTTGCCGAACACCAGATAAAGAAGTCGCATGGCCTAATGTAGAAGTTTTGCCGCAACGGGCCGGCGGAATCTGTACTGGTTAGAACAGCGCGTCAAACTGCACAGGCCGATTGGCAAAGAAACGGCAAGCTACCGGAGCGGGCCGGACAAAGGATGAGATGGACAGTATGGCACCAATTTGCCCCCCAGCGGCCTTCTACGCAGCGAACAGGGCTTTTCTTTTCTATCTTCCGCCCCTGAATCTACATTTACCTCCGCTCATGCCTGAAAAACAAGGTCAGTTTCAACGCGCCATTACGCTCTTCGATGCCATCATGATTGTGACTGGCAGCATGATTGGCTCTGGTATTTTCATTGTTTCCGCCGATATCTCCCGCAAAGTGGGCGCGCCGGGCTGGCTGTTGGTGGTGTGGCTGGTCACGGGCTTTATCACGTTGGCCGGGGCCGTAAGCTACGGCGAGCTGGCCTCCATGTTTCCGAAAGTGGGCGGGCAGTACGTGTACCTACGCGAGGCCTACAATAAGCTGGTAGCCTTCCTGTATGGCTGGTCGCTGTTTCTGGTTATCCAAACGGGCGTAATCGCGGCGGTGGCTGTGGCCTTCGCGCGGTTTGTGGGCGTGCTGGTGCCGTGGTTTAGCGAAGAGCATATTTTGTTCTCTATTCTAGGGTTCAGGTTTAGTACCGTCATGCTGCTGGCTGTGCTTATGCTGGTGGGCCTAACGTGGGTGAACGCGCAGGGCGTACGCGGCGGCAAGCTTATTTCTAATGTGTTCGGAACTACCAAGCTGGTGGCGCTGGCCTTGCTGATTTTGTTTGGCCTGGCGCTGGGTATTAATCAGGAAGCACTCAATGTCAACTTTAGCGATATGTGGCAGGCGGCCAGTTTCTCGCCCACGGGCGAGGCAGTGCCGCTGAGCGTCTGGGGGCTGGTGGGCGCCATTGGCCTGGCCATGACGGGCTCCCTGTTCAGCTCCGATGCCTGGAACAATATCGGTTTCTCCGGCGACGAGATTGTCCGGCCCGAGCGCACTATCGTGCTCAGCATGGCCATCGGTACGGCTATCGTTACGGGCTTGTATCTGCTTATTAATTTGGTGTATCTGCTGGTGCTCCCCTTGCAGGGCAGCCCCGATGCCACTGATATTCTGGGGCGCGGCATCATGTACACGAAGGGCGATTTGGTCGCTACGGCCGTGGCGGAGAGCATTTTGGGCCGGGCCGGGGCCTACGTTATGGCCGTGCTGATCATGATCAGCACCTTTGGCGCGAATAACAGCATTATTCTGAGCGGGGCGCGGGCTTACTACGCCATGGCCAAAGACGGCTTGTTCTTTCCCGGCATGGCGCGGCTCAACAAAGCCGGCGTGCCCGGTGTAGCCCTGTGGGCTCAATGCCTGTGGGCCTGCGGGTTGTGCCTGACGGGCTCCTATGGGCAGCTACTCAACTACGTGATGTTTTCGGTGATTCTGTTTTATGTCATCACTATCATTGGCATCTTCATTCTGCGCCGCACGCGCCCCGATGCGCCCCGCCCCTACAAGGCACTGGGTTACCCGGTTATTCCGCTGCTTTACGTCATTCTGGCCTCCGCCTTCTGCGTTATCCTGCTCGTCTCGCCCACCACGGCCCGCGACTCCGGCCTGGGCCTGCTGCTGGTAGCGCTGGGAGTGCCGGTATATTTCTTCTTTGGCAAGCAGTTCGCCGTTCGCCCGGAGTCGAAAATCAAGGTTTAAAAATTGCAACTCACAAAAAAGCCCCCTAGAACTATTCTTGGGGGCTTTTTTGTGGGCAGAAACTTATCTTATTTTTCTTTGCGCCGCTCAATAATTTTAGTACTGGGGTGCAGGCTCATGGTTAGAGGGGCGCTACTGCTGACAATAACATCGCGGTCTTGGTAGCCACCGTAGCCGTAGCGGAGGGTTTTCTTGCCGGCGGCAGGTACTTCTAAGGAGAAGATACCTTGCCCATCGGTGGTGACAGCTACTGCGCTGCCCTGCAAATAAACCGTAGCTCCAGCTAGGGGCTGGCCTTCCTCGTTGCGAATGCGGCCGGTAAGTACCACCATAGCCTCAGTAGCGCTGGTGGAGGCTGGGGCAGCTTTAATCACTGCTGCTGGGGCGACAACTTTCTCAATCTTCCCTTTTTTATCCTTAGCTGTCGGATCAGTTGCGTGAGCAAGAGTAGAGAATAAGCAGCAGCTTACTAACGTCAGGGCCTTAAGGGTAGTAAGTAAGTTCATTGCAGCGGCAGTAGGTAGTGAGAGAAGCGCGGGTGAAAGATTAGGTGGGAAAAATCCCTTTCCTAAGTTTCATGTCGTAAATATATATGAATCATCACATATCAAACAATATTTTTATAAATATTTAGTTATAATAAATAACACAATCATGATTAAGTTCATTTGAATGCAGCTAATGCACTTTTTTCAGAAATATTTTTAGAAATTCTGTTTCGAATATTTACTAATACATATACTAGAGATTGGTAATTACACCAGTCCAAATGCACATTGGCTTATAGATGAGCTTGATATAAACTTTGGCCAAAGGCTGCTTGAGTTAGCATGTAGAGACGCGTATTCGCGTCTACTCGTTGCGGACATTGTTTACCCGAACGGCGCGGCACTAGTTGTTAGCTGCGCTGACCTTCCGTTCGACGAGGAAGACGCGAATACGCGTACCTACACCGTTCGGCTGGTCATAAAAATTAACTCGACCAGCTTCTCAGGCTTTCGGCTGCCTACTCAAGCGGGGCATCAGCCGAGGTACCTGCTGCCGATAGCGAGCATAAGTTACCCCAAACCGCTGAAGCAGTTTGCGCTCCTCCAGGCGGGTGCCTACCAGCACATACGCCGCGGCACAACCCACGAAAACGAGGTGAGCCAGGGTGGGCGCCGTCAGAAAAAAGCCCCCCAGACCCACCAGAATCGCCAGATACAGTGGATGGCGCACCACGCCGTTGAAACCCTTGGTACTGAGGCCATTATCGGCGGCGGCCGCGCCCTGACGCAGATAAGCCCACCCGGCGAACTCGCCTAAACTGTATCCGCGCAGGGCCAGTATCGCCAGTAACAGGCCGCCGCCCATCAGCGCATACCCGCTTATGGTAAGTACCAGGCCGGACGGCATCACCAGTTTGTCAGGCAAACTTATCTGGTAGCGCAGGAGCAGCAGAAACAACCAGACCGACAGCTGATTGTAGGCAAGCCGGTAGAAACGCGGGGTCGCCGGCCAGCGGGCCGCCACAGCATTTTTTACCCACACCGTTGCCAGCAGGCTATGCAGCGTGTAATACAATACCCATCCAAGGAGCAAATAGATCATAGCTGGCAGTATAAACGCAAAGTAGAACCTTAACGGATTGCGCACAAAAAACCCCACGCCTGGGGCGTGGGGTTTTGGCGGGAAGCAGTAATTGCTTACTGCGAAATAGTGCCGTCCTTGGGTGGCTCGCCGGAGCTGCTGGCCGTTTTTTCGCCAAACTCCTGGTCGCCGGAGCGTACCTTATGATCCAGCTCGTAGGTGCCTTCAGCCTCAAAGCCAGGGCCTTGCGCCTGCTCGCCGGCATTTTTGTGGTCGTTGCCGCCCTGGGGCGACGTCTCGTCACCGCCGATATGCAGGTTCTCCAATTGGTCTTTCTGGTTGCTGCGCTGGGTGTAGCCGTTGGCGCCCGTGTTGCGCTGGGCCGACGGGTCATTGGCTTCCTTACCGTTACTCTCGGTTTGCTGAACCTTCTTTTGCGCCTCAAACTCTTCGTTTTTAGAAACGCCCTTGCCTTCGGTAATGTCGCCGTTCTCGTTGTTATCGTCGTCGCCAAAAAGTTTATCTAAAATCATCGTCGTGGTTTTTCTGGGTGGAATGCCTGATTACCTTTTGCTTACGGCTGGCGAGGTGGTGAAGTTGTGAAGAGTGAAGTGGCGAAAAATGAGGAATGAAGGGTGGTAAAGAATTAGCCGTCGTCTGCTCACAACCTCACCCTTCATTCAGCGACCAATCGTAGGCATAGTAGTCTACGGTATAGGTAGCCGGAATGGGCTGGGCCGCGCGGTACTGATTGAGGTAATGAATCAGGGCCGGGCCGGGGGCTTTAAAGTCGGCGGCGTACCATTTGAATATTTCCGAAACCTGTACTTTTTTAGCCTTTGCGTCAGGCCGGATGAAGGTAGGGTCGGTGAGCACGCGCTTGGTTTGGGCGGCCAACTGCGCATCGAGGGTAGCGGCTGCGAAGGCTTCGCGGCTAAGCCGGGGGCAGCCTTTAGCGGCGCACACCAAGGCAAAATGGATGCGCGGGTCGTTGTAGGGCTTGCGTAGCTTGTTGGTTTCCAACTCATTAATCGTCATTTGCTCGCCGGCCACCGTAAACTTCAGCTTATCAAAAAAGCCCGGCACCTTCATCACCGATGCCAGCGGGTAGCGCTCTACCACGGCCCCAATGACTGTTACATTATACGCGTTCAGATAAAACGCCTTGCGCTCGGCCGCTGAAGCAGCTTTGGCATCGAAGCTCTGCACGGTTTGGAGAAGAGCCTTCAGCTCGGCGGGCTGTTTTTTGATGGCGGCGTAGTTCACGTTGCCATCGGCCCGCACGTACTTTTGCAAAAAAGCCGAGGTAGCGGCCGCAAACGAAGGCGCGGCCGGAGCCGCCAGAAGGCCCCCCAACGGGAGCCAGAGCGCCACAAGCAGCAGCAGGCGCGTCGGGTGCATCAAAGAAAATTCAAAAGGTTGCATAATTGAGTAGGTTTAGGAGAAATACGGCAGAATGCCCGCCCATGGATTCACAAACCTGACGCCACAAACTAAAGTTGGGCTTCATAGTTGAGGCGGGGGGCTTTTTGCAGTTGCAAGACCGTCCTGAAGTTCTCGCAAACGAAGCTCTTCACAACTTCACCCTTCACATTTTCACCTTCCACCCCATGCACCTGGTTATTATCGGCAACGGCATCACGGGCGTGACGGCGGCCCAGACCGTGCGCCGGCTTGCCCCGGCGGCCCGCATCACGCTGGTATCGGAGGAGAGCGAGCATCACTACTCGCGCACGGCCCTCATGTACGTGTACATGGGCCACCTGCGCTACCAGGATGTGAAGCCCTACGAGGATTGGTTCTGGGCCGAAAACCACCTGGAGCTGATTCATGCCACCGCCACTGCCCTTGATGCCGGCCAGCGCCAGCTCCGGCTCAGCAATGGCCAGACGCTGGGCTACGATAAGCTGCTGCTGGCTACGGGCTCCGTGTCGCGGCGCTTCGGCTGGCCCGGCCAGGACCTGCGCGGCGTACAGGGCCTCTACGGCCTGCCCGATTTGGCGCAGATGGAGCGCGACACCCAGGGCATCAGCCGGGGCGTGGTGGTGGGCGGGGGCCTGATTGGCGTGGAGCTGGCCGAGATGCTGCACACCCGCCACATCGCCGCCACCGTGCTCGTGCGCGACCAGCACTACTGGGGCTCGGTTTTGCCCCCCGAAGAAGCCGAACTGGTGGACCAGCAGTTCCGGGCCCACGACGTGGACGTGCGCTACCGCACCGAGCTGCGCGAGATTCTGGGCGACTCCAGCGGACGGGTGCGCGCCATCGTGACCAGCCAAGGCGAGGAAATAGCCTGCCAGTGGGTGGGCCTGGGCATTGGCGTGACGCCTAATCTGAGCCTGGCGCAAGACTCGGCCGTGGAAACCGACCGGGGAATTCTGGTGGATGAGCTATTGCAAACCAACCAGCCCGACGTGTACGCGGCCGGCGACTGCGCCCAGCACCGCCAGCCAGGGGCGGGCGAGGTAGCCATCGAGCAGCTCTGGTACACGGGCCGCATGCAGGGCGAAACCGTGGCGCACACCATCTGCGGGCGGCCCACGCCCTACCGGCGGGGCGTGTGGTTCAACTCGGCCAAGTTCTTCAACCTCGAATACCAGACCTACGGCCAGGTGCCGGCCCGCCCGCCGGCCGATGTGGAGAGCTTTTACTGGCAGCACCCCACCGGCAGCTGCGCGCTACGTATCAATTTTGCCCCCCAGACCGGCAACGCGGTACTCGGATTCAATGCGATGGGCCTGCGCCTGCGCCAGGCCGTATGCGAAAGCTGGATTAAGGCCAAAACGCCGATTCAAACAGTTATTCAGCAGCTCAAAACAGCCAATTTCGACCCTGAGTTTTACCGCCGCCACGAGCGAGCTATTCAGCGGCAGTTTGCGGAGATGTCGGTAGTAAAACGGTACTAACTGAATTAAAAGAGCGTGCACTTTATTTACCGTTCTAGCACTCGCTCCTGATCATCAGGTATTTCTCATTTAACTGTTCTCCGTGGATCTTTCCAAACTTTACCGTCCCAGTGCCCTCAACAGCTACCAGTTCATTGCCATCACCGGCCTGATCATGAGCGTGGGCGCCCACCTCATTCTGCACTTTTTTGCCCCCCAGCACCGGCCTGCCGGCTTCAACTGGCTCTACGTATGCTGGACGGTGCTCTACATTATTGGCTCCCTGCTCAACCTCTTCGGCAAGCCCGACGAGGGCCATCATCACCATCATCATTAACCTCACCAGCGCCTTCCTCCACTTCCTGCTCTGTTTATGGAACTGACTTCCGACCATTCCTTCGCTCTCGCCCAAGCACCCTTACCCGTCACCGACGCAACGGAGAAAGTGACTCTTGCCGCCGTAGCGCTGGGGCTGCTGGCGCTGCTCGGCGCCACCTTCGATGCCGACGCGGCACGGGCTCGCCTGAGTATGTACGCGGCGCTGGCCCTTATTAGTGGCGGCACGCTGGCCTGGGCCTGGCACAAGTTTGGGCGAAGTGAGGCGGGCGTGAAGCAAAATAACCTGTGGCTGCGCGCCAGCACCAGTCGCGGGGCCATTGCCTGGGTTACGGGTCTGGTACTCACGGGCTTCTACGTGCTGCTGTACTGGTTTTCCTGGACGCTCGAAAACCTGATCCGCACCCTCGACCCATTCAGCCAGGCGCTGCGCGGCAAGGCGGCCGACCAGTGGTTTCTATACGGCACCTTCTACACGCTGGCCATCCTGCTGATGGGGGCCCGTGCCTTGTGGAAATACCGTCACTCCCGCTACCAGCTGATTCGGACCGTGTCGGTAATGTTTTTCCAGCTGGGCTTCGCGTTTCTGTTGCCGGGCGTGCTGCTTTTTTTTCAACAGCCCGAGTTTTACTTCTCCTACTTCTGGCCCCTGAAGTACGACTACCTGTTTCCGGGCGGCGTGACCGATTTAGTAAAAAATGGCGGTTTGGGCGTATTTATGGTGTTCTGGGGGGCAATTATGTCGCTGGTAGCGACGCCCGTACTCACCTACTTCTTTGGCAAGCGGTGGTACTGCTCGTGGGTGTGCGGCTGCGGCGGTTTGGCCGAAACCGCCGGCGACCCGTATCGCCACCTCTCCGACAAAAGCCGCGCCGCCTGGCGCTGGGAAGTGCGCATTGTATACTCCGTTCTGGCCCTTATCGTTCTGATAACTAGTATTTTGTGGGTGAACCAGGTGTACGGCAGCTTTCTGGGAGAGATTGGCAATAGTCTCAACCGATTTTATGGCTTCGCCATCGGGGCGGTGTTTTCAGGCGTGGTGGGCGTGGGCTTCTACCCTATTATGGGCTCGCGGGTGTGGTGCCGGTTTGGCTGCCCGATGGCGGCTTACCTGGGCCTTTTGCAAAAGCACTTTTCCCGCTTCCGCATTACTACCAACGGCGGCCAGTGCATCAGCTGCGGCAACTGTTCCAACGTCTGCGAAATGGGCATTGATGTAAAGCAGTACGCCCAGCGCGGCGAGCCCATCATTCGGGCTTCCTGCGTGGGCTGTGGCATGTGCTCCACAGCTTGTCCACGGGGCGTGCTCAACCTGGAAAATGGCCCCCGCGAAGGCCGCTATCAGGGTTCTCAACTGGTTCACGCAGATTCGCTGAGAATACTTAGCTAGCCTTTGTTCTCGGCTAGCATGGCAAAAGGCCTAAAGACTTGCGGGTCTTTAGGCCTTTTGATTTATCAACTTCTCTAGGCGGTCATGTAGAGCAGAGCGAAGTATCTCGCGTGCTGACGCCAAATTCTACTAACCTTACTACCGCGAGCGAGATGCTTCGCTCTGCTCTGCATGACGTTCAAATACTCCATGCTTTTTACTTCAAAAACGCCAAGAGCGCCGCTTGAAACTCCTTTGATGCCTCCAGGTGCGGGATGTGGCCTACCTTCTCCAGGGCCACCAACTTTGCCCCCCGGATCTGCGCTGCGGTGCGCTTGCCCAGTGCCGGGTACTGGCCCATCATAGCCAACGCTTTCGGGTCTTTCACCAACCCCTTGCCCACTACCGTACGGTCTTGCTGGCCAATAATGAGCAGTGTGGGTACGGCCACGCGGTCGAATTCATACACTACCGGCTGCTGATAAATCATTTGATAAGTAAGGGCGCTGGCCAGGGCAACCTTCGGGAAGTCGGGGTGAGTTATTTGGGCGGCCAGCGGGCGTACCCATTCGTCGTGGGCCGCCGGGTAGCCGCCAGGGTAGTACGTCGCGTGGTACTTGCGGATGCTTGCCTCCGTGGTTTTCAGCTCCGTTGCCAAAGACTGATCCACGGACTGAAAGGGTACTCCCACGCGGTAATCTTCTAGGCCGATGGGGTTTTCGAGCACCAGGCGTTCGGTGGTTTCGGGGTAAAGCAGAGCAAAATGCGTAGCCAGCATACCGCCCATGCTGTGGCCTACTACCACCGCTTTGGCTATGCCCAAGGTATCGAGCAGTTGCTTGGTGTTGCGGGCCAGCTGATGAAACGAGTAGCGCAGGGCCGGCTTATCCGACTTGCCAAACCCCACCTGATCGGGCGCGACTACCCGGAAACCCGCCTGGGTTAAGGCCTTAATCGTTTCGCGCCAGTAGGCCGCAAAGAAGTTTTTGCCGTGGAGCAATACCACCGTGCGGCCGTTGGCGCGGGCAGTGGGAGCTACGTCCATGTAGGCCATACGCACCGCCTGCCCTTCCAGCTTCAGAGGCAGGTTTTCTACCGTATAAGGATATTCGTAGCCGTCGAGGGTAGCGTTGAGGCTGGGGGGCGTTTGGGCCAGGAGCTGAAGCGGCAGCAGGAGCAGCAGAAATGAGAGAAGCGTTTGCATAAGGTAGAGGCAATAATAGATCTTGCCTACTACGCAATCTGCGCGCCCACCGACCGATACTGCTCATTTCCGATCCTCTATCCTAGCACTTCCTCCACACGTTTCTGAAACAGACGGCCAATCGGTAACTCCTCTTTCGCTACCTCAATATGCCTGGCGCTGTAGCTTTGAATTTTATCGAGAGCTACGATAAAAGAGCGGTGAATTCGAAGGAAGTTGCTCTCCGACAGCTTCTCCTCCATCCCGCTAATGGTTTGCTTCACGATGAGAGGCGTCCCGCCAACGGTGTGAATCATCACGTAGTCTTTTAGGCCTTCCACGTACAGAATGTCACGCAGCATCACTTTCACCATCTTCCGATCGATGCGGAAGTAGAGAAAGGCATCAGAGTTCACCCCTTGGGCAGGCTCAGCAACAGCCGGCGTCTCGGTTTTGCTGGCTTTGGCTACGGCTTTCAGAAACCGCTCCAACGATACTGGCTTAAGCAAGTAGTCTACGGCATCAAGCTCAAATCCCTCATAGGCATACTCGCGGTAAGCCGTCGTGAAGATGACCTTTGGCGGGTGGCGTAGGCTCCGTAGAAACTCCGTTCCAAGCATTTTGGGCATCTTAATGTCTAGGAATAGTAGATCAACACTGCGCTCCTGCAGAACTCCAAACGCCTGTAAGGCATTGCTGCAACTGGCTACCAACTCTAAATGAGCCACTTCTCGCACGTACGATTCCAGCACCTCCAGCGCTGGCGGCTCATCATCTACCAATAGGCACTGTAGTTTCATGGCTACTGATAGATGAGTTACAAGAAGGCCGAAGCATGGATAGACAACGGCTGGGGGGCAAATTGTAAGGATAGAGCAATCAGAAAGGTGTCCGGTTCGGTGATGAGCTTCAACTCATGCTGGCCGGGATAAAGGCGCTGCAGCCGCTGCCGAATACTACCCAGACCAGACAGCTCGACTACACCAGACTCGGTAAGCAACTGGCTATTAATTACTTTGAAGATAGCACAATCCTGCTTTACTACCAGATCGATACTTATCCAAGGGCACTCCAGCTGGGTGCTGGTACCATGCCGGAAGGCATTTTCTACAAATGGCAGCAGCAGCAATGGGGCAATAGTATAGGCCCCCAAATCCCCGCTAAAGCTCAACGACACATCGACCCGGCTTCCTAGCCTCCGCTTCTCCAAGGCCACATAATGCCGGATCATCTCCACCTCATCAACCAGCGGCACGACATCCAGTGAACTTTCATATAGCATAAATCGAAGCACATCGGCCAGCTGCAACACCACAGCCGGCGAATCAGGCGACTTCTGGGCTGTTAGGTGTCGCAGGGTGTGTAGGGTGTTAAACAGGAAGGAAGGCTGAAGCTGTGCCTTTAGCAACTGGAGCTCTGCTTGTAGCTTGTGCTGTTGCAGCTCTTGGCTGCGCTGCTGCTGCTCGTACCACCAGTTCAGTACTTTACTAACGCTGGCCCCACCCGCTATTACCATCAGGGCAAAAAAGTTGAAACTCAGCCTATCAAAAAGCTTAGTCCATTGAAACGCCTCGTAGGGCGGTTGCTGAAATAAGCTGGGAGCCACCACGTAGGAGTAGAAGGCTTGCATCAGGTTGGCCAACAGTACACTCGCAAGCAACCACACGGCCAGCAACCCTAGAAATAGCGACAACCGCTGCCGCCGTAGCAGCCGGGGCAGCAATCCATATAGCAATGGATAGGTGGCCAGCAACGCCGTCGGCAACTGCATGAAAAGGTACTCTCGCCACAATACTGGCCGACCCGTCATGAAGTAATCGGGCAGTTGAATTAGCAGAAAAAAGCCCCACAACGTCAACCAAAACAACGTGTGCCGACCGATCCGGTGTACTACTCCTACTTTCATACCTTGGGAAGTAGAAGTGGCGAGGCGACAGAAACCGCTGCCTCTGCTACCCGACTAATGGGCGCTACTCGTCCCGACGATTGCGACTCAGTAGCAGCTATAAGCTCCGGCAACTGGAGCGTCAGCCGAACAGTGAAGGTGTCGTCGCGAGCCTCAATGCTGAACTGATGGCGCTGCGGATACAGGAGCTGGAGGCGCTTTTGCACATTACGCAACCCAATTCCTTCCGCCCCCATTCGGGCAGTGGGTGCTGCATTTTTAGTATTCGTGATAAGGAATGTGAATCTGCCGCTTTCCACGGCCAGGATAATGCGAATGGATGCCTCCCCTACCTGCTCCGCTGAGCCATGTTTGAACGCGTTTTCGACCAAGGGCAAGAGCAGCAGGGGCGCAATGGTTGTGGTGGCGGGTATGTTATCGGCGCGGAACTCCAGGGTCAGGCGAGTGCCGTAGCGCAGCTGTTCCAAGGCAATATAATTGCGGAGAAGCTTCACTTCGTCGGGTAGGGATACCTGGGCGGCATTGCCCTGCTCCACCACGAATTGCAGCAGCCCCGTCAGGCGCTCCACTACCTCCGAAGCGTGGCTGGATTGTTTGAGCGTGAGAGCATACAGGTTGTTGAGCGTATTAAAGAGAAAATGCGGGTGAATTTGAGCTTTAAGAAGCTGTAGTTCAACCTGGTAATTCTCCTGCGTAAGCCGCCCGTTATCTACATCTCTCTGCCGCCACTGCCGATACACGCGTAAGCAGGCGGCTACTCCTACCGTAACTAAGACCGGAATAATTGGGCCGGTTGCAAAGGCATTATGCAGATCGGGGGAAATGGTGTGACGCCCTTCGTACAGGGGTACCATCACAAAAAACCGAAAGCCGTGGTGGATAATCAGGCTGGCGACCAGCCACCCTATCAGTAGCACTGCTAAAAGCCATCGGTTACCGCGCCAGAGGGCAGATAGTACGCCATACAGCAGTAGATACGTAATCAGGGCATGCGGCAGTAGCATGAGCAGCGCGTCGCGGATCGCAAACTGAGGTTCCACCATAATCCGGGCGCCATACAGCAGCATCCACGCCATCATTATGGTACGTACCAGCCAAAATAGCCCATGTCGCAGCCAGAACCGCT
Source organism: Hymenobacter roseosalivarius DSM 11622 (assembly GCF_900176135.1). Lineage (GTDB taxonomy): Bacteria > Bacteroidota > Bacteroidia > Cytophagales > Hymenobacteraceae > Hymenobacter > Hymenobacter roseosalivarius. The sequence continues at coordinate 40,067 of NZ_FWWW01000100.1, forward strand.
CATCTATGGCCCTCAGCAGTTGAAATAGCGCCGATGTGCTTGTCTGGGTCATGCTGCCACTGCTGTAAGTCAGGCTGAATATACCACTTCAAAGGCAGGCAACATGCTGTCAGCCTGCTTTATAGACTAACAACTATTCTTCATCGACTAACAACACAAATGTCTGTTAGTCGACGCTCCCATGCTGTATTTCGCCCCCCACGCAACTCAGGACGAATAGGTGAGCAATAGTTTTTCGACGTGCCCATCTTCGTACCGTCACCGTCAACCTTAACCTTACTTCTTATGAAAAACGTAGTATTGGCGCTCTTCCTTAGCGCACTCTTTCTAGTCAGCTGCACCTCCGAAAAGGCTGAACTTTATGCGAATGGCATCCTGGGTGCCCGAGGTAATGGGGTTGTTAAAAAGAAACCCGTACCATTCAAAGGCACCTTCGAAACCATCTCTGTTCCGTTGGGGCCTCCTTTGGCTGATCCACCCCGGCAGCTCCAGAGGATTACGGGTGAGGGACAAGCGTCACACCTTGGCAAAGCTACGTTTGAAGCCTCCTCCACTATCTTTTTTGCCCCCCAGCCACCCTTTACGAACAGTGGCACCTCCACCATGACGGCAGCCAATGGAGATAAATTGTATTCTACTTTTACAGGCACTATCGTTCCGCAGCCGGATGGTAAACGTCTTGTCACAGTCCGCCACACCATTACGGGGGGTACTGGTCGGTTCGACCGTGCCAGTGGCTACTATGTTGGAGTAACCCTCGCCGACCCCACTACCCCGAGCGGCACCCTGAACATTGAGGGTGAGCTATCCTACTGATTACGTAGTAGCTACCAGATTAGGCTCCAACCTTTCTGCGTTATGAAAACCTAGTGGCTTGTTTGTTTTCCTGCCGGGCAGAAGACAAAGTGCTTACCATGCAAAAAGGCGCCTCTATAGAGGCGCCTTTTTGCATGGTAAGGTTAAAAGCTGGGCAGCTTATTACTTAGCCAAATCCGCCAGCACTTCTTTCGCCTTAGCCACATGGTCGGTAGCCCGCTGCATGGAGTTGAAGATGTATTGAATCACGCCTTGCTTGTCAATCACGAATGTGACGCGGCCGGGCAAAATGCCGAGTAGCGAACGGGGCACTTCGTAAAGCTTGCGCACCTTACCACTTTCATCGGCTAGCAGCGGGAAAGGCAGACAGTGCTTCTGCGTGAATTTCTGGTGGGAGGCCTCACTGTCGGAGCTGACGCCGATTACCTCGGCTCCCAGGTCCTGAAAGTCCTCGTATTGGTCGCGGAAAGAGCAGGCTTCGGCCGTGCAGCCGGGCGTATCGTCTTTGGGATAGAAGTACAGTACGATGGCGCGCTGGCCGCGCTGGTCGGCGAGGCGGAAGGTAGCGCCGGTGGTGGTGCGCAAGGTAAAATCGGGGGCCTGGTCGCCAATCTGTAGCATGCGGTTCGGATGTAAGTGGGCGGGAAAGATAGCCCCAAAAAGATTCGGCATCTTTGTGCAACCCCCTTCCTGTGTATGGCCGATTTGCCCCCCGCTCCCGTCATCGATGTTATTATTCCCGCCTACAATGAGGTGCACTCTATTTCGCACGTCATCCTGGAAATTCCTAAGGGCCTAGTGCGTGAAATAATTGTGGTCGATAACAACTCCACCGATGATACGGGCCTGATAGCCCGCGCTTCCGGTGCCACGGTGCTCCAGGAGCACCGCGCCGGCTACGGCTACGCCTGCCTGCGCGGCATGGCGCACTGCTTCGGCCGCCCTGCCGAGGAGCAGCCCGACATCATCGTGTTCCTCGACGGCGACTACTCCGACTACCCCAAGGATATGCCCCAGGTGCTGGCCCCCATTCTGCGCGGCGAGGCCGATATGGTGATTGGCTCCCGGGCCTTGGGCAAGCGCGAAAAAGGCTCTATGCTGCCCCAGCAGATTTTTGGCAATTGGCTGGCTACCACATTACTGCACTCCTTCTATGGTGCACGTTTTACTGATTTGGGCCCTTTCCGGGCAATCCGCGCCTCAGCCCTGAAGAAAATCAACATGCAGGATAAGACCTATGGCTGGACGGTAGAGATGCAGCTCAAAGCGGCGAAACTCAAGCTGCGCACCACCGAAGTACCTGTACGCTACCGCCGCCGCATTGGCAAATCAAAGGTATCCGGGACGGTGGCAGGCACGCTGGGCGCGGGCTACAAGATTCTGTGGACCATTTTTAAGTATTTGTAAGCAAAAAGCCCCCCCGCGGTTAGCCTTTTATAGTATTTCGCTTTATGCCCTTTTTACTGCCTTCATGAAAGAGCTGGAAATACTTCTTCTGGTTCTTTATGGGTTGTGTCTAACGTTTATCCTGGGCTTCAGCCTGAGTCAGCTGCAGCTCACGGTGCTGGCCCGGCGCGCCTACCGCCGCCCGCCGTTGCCGGCCCCTGCTCCCCCATCGGAGTGGCCCCTGGTGACGGTGCAGCTGCCGGTGTATAATGAGCTGTATGTAATCGAGCGCATCATCGATGCCGCCGCCGCGCTGACCTATCCGTCGGATAAATTACACATTCAGATACTCGATGACTCAACCGACGAAACAGTCACGCTGGCCGCCGCCCGCATAGCCTTTCACCGGGCAAATGGCATCAACATTGAACATATACTACGCGCTGATCGTGAGGGATTTAAAGCGGGTGCTCTAAAGCATGCCTTGAATTATACGAATGCTGAACTAATCGCCATTTTCGACGCCGATTTCGTACCCGAGCCTGACTTCCTGCTCCGTACCGTACCCTACTTTTCCGATACCGCCGTAGGGGTGGTGCAAACGCGTTGGGCTCACCTCAACGAGGAGTACTCGTTGCTGACGAAGCTCCAGGCCTTTGCCCTGAACGCGCACTTTTACGTGGAGCAGGTGGGGCGCCGGGCCGGGGGGCATTTTATTAATTTCAACGGTACGGGCGGCGTGTGGCGGCGTCGCTGCATCGAGGAATCGGGCGGCTGGCACAGCGACACGCTCACTGAAGACCTCGACCTGAGCTACCGGGCGCAGCTGGGCAACTGGCAATTCGTGTACCTACCCCAGGTAATGTCGCCGGCCGAATTACCCGCCGCAATGGATGCCCTGAAGTCGCAGCAGTTTCGCTGGACTAAGGGTGGCGCCGAAACCGCGCGTAAGCATCTGGGTAGCGTGTTACGATCAGCTTTCCCCCTTTCTACCAAGCTGCACGCTACCTTTCATTTGCTCAACAGCACTGTATTTCTCGCTATCCTGCTCCTGTCGGTAATAAGCGTGCCTTTGGTGTTTGTGCGGCAGCAGCTACCGGAGCTGGAGCCCGTATTCCAGCTGGCCAGCGTGTTCTTGCTCACCCTGCTGCCCTTAGTGTTTTATTATTATTCGTCGTGGCGCTACGCCAATCCGAGGGCCCGCTGGGGGGCTTTTCTGCCTAAATTTCTGTTGTTTCTGGCCGTGTCGATGGGCCTGGCTTTGCACAACTCGCGCGCGGTGCTGCTGGGGCTGGCGGGTCGGCGCTCGGCTTTTATCCGCACTCCCAAGCTGGGTCTGATCCGGCGGCAGGGCACCTGGCGGGGCCGCCGCTACCGCACCGGCCGCTTCGACGGCCTCACGGTGCTGGAAGGGCTGCTTACGCTTTACTTCTTGTTCGGCATCGGGGCGGGCTTGTACATCGGCGACTATGGCCTGCTGCCTTTTCACCTGCTGTTGGCGGTAGGCTACGGCCTGGTTTTTTACTACTCCGTCCGCCACTCCAACTAAGCTAATCCGCCCAAAGGCCACCGCAATGCCCCGCCTCACTCCCTATCAGCTCATGGCCCTGCTGCTCAGCGCGGCGGCGTATGCGGGGATAGCCTACGCCACGCCCCGCGCCCATTTTGGGCAGCTGGTTGGGCTGCTGGCCGTGGCATTCGCGGCCTATATCTGGCTTGTGCGCAGCCAGCTGCCGCTACGGGTAGCCTTGGTTGCCGGGCTGCTGCTGCGCCTGCTGTGGCTGCCCGTTGCCCCCGCCCTCTCCGACGACTACCACCGCTTCCGCTGGGATGGCCTGCTGGTGGCTGGGGGGCAAAATCCCTACCTGCACCGCCCCGATGAGCTGCTAACACCCAGCACCCGCGCGTGGCCTACGTTGGCCGACAACGCCTCATTGCGACAACGACTTACCAGCCTATACCCCAGACTAAACTCCCCTCACTATTACTCGGTGTACCCACCGGTTTGTCAGGCCGTGTTCGGGCTGGGCGCCTGGTTATTTCCCGATAGCGAACAGGTCTTTATTGTTTTTTTGCGAGTGGTAATACTGAGCACGGAGCTGGGCACGATGCTATTGCTAATGAGCTTGTTGCGCACTTTTGGCCAACCTAAGCACCGCGCCCTATGGTACGTGCTCAATCCGCTGGTTATCGTGGAGCTGACGGGCAACCTCCATTTTGAAGCCTTGCTTATCTGCGGGCTGCTGGCGGCCTGGTGGGCGCTGGCGCGGGGGCGCTGGGTGTGGTCGGCGGGGGCGCTGGGGCTGGCCGTGGCTACCAAGCTGCTGCCGCTGCTGGTGCTGCCTTTTCTTATCCGACGCCTGGGCTGGGGGGCTTTTCTGCGCTACGCTGGCGTGCTGAGCGTAGTGGTGGGGGGCTTTTTCGTGCCGTTTCTGTCGGCAGACTTATTCCACAACTTCGGCCGCAGCCTCGACCTGTATTTTCACACGTTTGAGTTCAACGCCAGCTTTTACTATTTGCTGCGGGCGGTGGGCTACTGGCAGGTGGGCTACAACCAGATTGCCACCATCGGTACCAGCCTGGCCCTGACCGCCGGCTTGCTGCTGCTACTGTTAGCCTGGCGCGAGCATCAACCTAGTATGGCCTCGCTGGGTAGAGCGCTACTGCTGGCCCTGACGCTGTATTACCTGCTGGCTACGACGATACATCCTTGGTATCTGACGCCGCTGGTGGCTCTGAGCTGCTTTGCGCGCTACCGCTACGCGCTAGTGTGGTCGGGGCTAGTGGCCCTCTCCTACGCAGCCTACCAGACCAGCACCTACTCCGAGAATCTGGCCCTTGTGGGGCTGGAGTACGGTATCGTGTTGAGCGTACTGCTGTGGGAACTGACCCGCCCGGTGCCTGCTCCACTGGCGTAGGCCCACGCCAGGGCCGGGTGTTGTGTAGCTGCCAACCAGCGCAGCCATACCGAATTAGAAATTCACTCCGGTTGTCAGACCAGCAAAGTGAACCCTATTAAAAACAGAATAATCATATAATAGACAAAGCAGCTTGTTGCTGGATAAAGGAACTAATTACTTTCACTTCCATTGTTTATCACATTAAAAAGCTAGGTTTAAAGTGCTTAATTCAGGTTTTATCACTAAAACTGAATCAAATAGCATCAGTTCTTTTCAGCGGGCTTGTGCTGATACACTCAGCATTTTCTTATAAAACATAATTTATGGTCGCACTCTTTACTCTGACCGATACTAAATCCATCACCATCGTTTATGATCGGGCCAACGATTGGCTCTATGCCGAGTGGAAGGGGCATCAGGACTAGGAATCGGTGCAGGATAACTGCAAATTGCTGCTGGCCTGCCTGCGACGGTTTCCTTGCCAAAAGCTGCTCAACGACAGCTCAGGCGTCACGGGTGACTGGAAATTGGCTGCTAAGTGGATAGGGGAATACTTCTTCCCGCTCCTGGCCGATGCCGGCTTGCACTACATGGCCTGGGTATACTCACCCAATTACTTCAGCCGGCGCGCCATCAACCTGGCTCTATCCTTCGTGAGGCAGCCGGTAATAGTAGTAGTGAACTTTGAGGAGGTAGCCTCGGCTTATACGTGGCTGCGGGAAAAGGTTCGGCCCTCCTGCATTACGTCTATGCTCTGATTTAAAGGAACTTATCTCGCTTTACCTCAAGTCTGCCAGTAGGCGTAGCGCCGTACAGATTTCAGGCGCAGATTGCGGCCGTCCCAGGTTGTTTGGCGAAGCAGAACGTTGGGATATTTTTTGGCAAACCAGTATACATTCTGCTTGTTCGCAGCCAGGGCAACAGTCACGCGCCAGGCCGCCTCGGGGGTGTCGACAGCAAGGCCCTCCTCTACTTTCAGCTGAGCAGTATAGTAGTTTGGCCGGGCTGCCTTGCTGGTTTGCTGTAGCTCCGTGACCACCAGCTGAAAGGCTGGCTTGCGGGCAAAGCGCAGACTGCGTAAGGTGTACGGCAACGCGTCCTCAAAAACGGCATCGCGCCGCAGTTGCCGCTCCCCGCTCCCTTGCCCGTCCCAGTAAGAGTTATAGGTCTGCAGATAATGCAGGCCCTCGTCGGTAATGGCCTTGAACGTATTGCCGCACCACTCCTGGGAGGAGGTGGTCAGCTTGTGCAGGGCCACGGGCTCATCGCGCCGAAAAAACAGGGACGTGAGGTAGTGGTAAGGGTACTGATCGGTTTCGATGCGGCAAAACTGATTCACCTTCATCACCGGAAACAGGTCGGGGCGCTGTAGGGTGTCGGCTTTCACGTCGAACTGGGGCGTAAATTCCTCTTTCACGGTAATCAGAGTGTACTCGAAGCGGCGTACTTTATCATACACCACCCGTTCGGCCTCATAGGTTGCTACCTCGGCCAGTCCGTCTTCCCACCATGTGGCCATCGCCCACTGCTGATTGAAGTGAGGTGCCAGTTTGAGCAACGCGGCATTATCATCCAGCACTAGCTTACTTTTGCCCCCCAAAGCTACTTCCCCATCGGAGGAGGAGCAGGCGGTAAGACCATTGCTTAAGGCCACGAATCCCAACCCAATTACAAAACGACAGACAGAGTGCATACGAACTAGCTTAATCAAGTAGAATGATGCTAGTACGGCGAAACGCCACTGTAGTGGCTACATAGTCTAATTTTCTGTCGCGCGCCACACGGCCAGATCATCGGCTGTATCCACATCGTGCAGCGTAGGCAGGCGTGCGACATGCAGGCCCAGGCGAGCAGCATCGGCTAGGGTATCGGGCAGGACGGAAGCGGTGCTCCAGGTTTTATTCTGGAACAACTCCTCCTGTAAAGTCTTCATTCCAAGCAAGTAATAACCGCCATCGGCCGCTGGCCCGACCACTACGTCGTGGGTTATCAGCAGAGCAAAGGCCTGGTTTAAAAGCTTAGTGGTAAGGCCGGGGCAATCAGTTCCAATGATTACTACGGAAGCAGCACCAGCTGTAAATGCAAGCGTAAAAGCCAGCTGCATTTTGCCCCCCAGGTCGCTGGGCGGCTGCGGCCGCCAGGCATAGCCTGGCCATTCAGCGGCTACGGCCTCTGGCGTTAAGGGCAAGCTGACAGGTTGGGGGAGCCACACGGTTTTTTGCCCCCCAAAGCCATCGGCGGCGGCGCGGGTGCGGGCCAGCAGCTCACGGTATAGGGCTAATGTTGCTTCGTCGCCGATGCTTTGCGCCAGCCGGGTTTTTACCTGCCCCAGCTCTGGCAGGCGGGCAAAAATGAGCAAATGGCGTTGGTGGAAACTGTTGGCCACGCGGTATTTTTTTCGTTATTGATACACCTGCTCGCCCTGCCGTAGCCACGCACTCCACAGCACCGAGTACGGATGAATCTGGCGCGTAGGCCCGGCGGCATTGTACACGAGCCGCCCTTCGTTTACCCACTGAAAAATACCCCCGTACAGATTACGCACGTCGCTAAAGCCCAGAGCTTTGAGCCGCTCCCCTACCCGCTCACTGCGGTAGCCCACCGAGCAGTAAACTACCACGGTTTGCCCGCGCGATAAGCCGGCGAAATCGTTCTTCTCGAAAGAATCAAAATTCACGAATTTAGCCCCCGTCAAGTGGCTGACCTTATATTCAGCGGGGGTGCGAGTATCGAGCAGCAATACCTTCTTGGGCTTGGCAAGCAGCATATCAGCCAGCGCGGCAGCCTGTATAGTAGGCACCGTTTCGCGGTAAAGCATGCGCAGCATTTCCCGGTACGCCGGACTTACCGTTTCCGGCACGGATGCATCCTGCCCGCAAGCCGGCAGCGCCAGCAGCCCCAGAAACATCACTAATATGCGCCACCAATTGCTCATCATTACCTCCTGATTACAAATTAAATATCAAGCCGTAGCGCCGCCGCAGCTGGAGCCAGCTCCGGCCGTGCAGCCATAGCAGTGCTGATTGATAACAATGGCTCGATCCTGCAAAGCGGCCGCATCGAAGGAACGAATGTGCTGGGGGGCATTTTGGGCCACGTTCAGGTCGAGCTGCTGATTGAAGTCGCAGTCGTAGAGCTGCCCGTCCCAGCCGATGGAGAGTGTACTGCGACACATCACATTGGCCGCCGCCACGGGGTTGTACGCGGCCACCAGCTTTTGCATGTAGCTCTCGTAGTTGCCGCTCTCCAGCAGATAGTCCATAAACCGGCTTATGGGCAGGTTGGTAATGGCCAGCAGGTTGTTGAACACCACTTCATGCTCGCGCAGCAGCCGTTGCTTGAACTCCCGCTCCAGCCCCACCTGACTACCCGGCAAAAAGGCCCCCGACGGATTATAAACCAAATCCAGCAGCAAGCCGGAGCCTTCCACACCGTAGCCCACCGCGTTCAGCATGCGCAAGGCCCGGATAGAGCGCCCAAACACCCCTTCACCCCGTTGGGCATCGGTGCGGGCCGCCGAAAAGTGCGGCAGCGACGACACCACCCGCACGCCATGTTTAGCAAAGAACTCAGGCAGGTCATGGTACTTGGGGTTGGCTACGATGATGGTCAGGTTACAGCGCACGATGGTCTGCCGGCCCAGGGCCGAAATCTGCTCCACGAACCAGCGAAAATCCGGATTCATTTCCGGGGCTCCGCCCGTTAAGTCAACCACAGGAATCGTCGTCTGAGCCAGCGCATTGAGGCAAAGCTGCATGGTAGCGCGCGTCATTATCTCGGTGCGGTCGGGGCCGGCATCTACGTGGCAATGGCGGCAGGTCTGGTTGCACATCTTCCCTACGTTCACCTGCATAACCGCCAGCTCAGTGGGGCGTAGCGGCAGCAGACCCGATTCGCGCAGCTTGTGGGCAAAGGCAGGCAGCCGGGCACCCGCCGCTTCCGCCTCACTCAGCACCGTAAGCTGGTAGCTGGTATCGGCAAGGGCGTGGTGTTGGGCATGCAGTGATTTCATGGGCTAAATGGTTGGCTGGAAGGGCAACCGGGCAAATGAATCATCCTAAAAAAAAGAGCTATTCACCCAGTCAACCATTTAATTACATAGACAGTTCTTTGGCTTTGTTCATCATCTGAACGCTGTGTACCAGCGCCGCGCCGCCCTTGATAGCCACGGCTACGTGTACGGCTTCCATCATTTGCGCCTCGTCGGCACCTTTCTGGAGCGAGTCCGCGGTGTACGCGTCAATGCAGTAAGGGCACTGCACGGCGTGCGCTACGGCTAAGGCAATAAGCGCCTTTTCCCGCTCGGAGAGGGCGCCTTCTTTAAAAACTTCGCCGTAGTAGTCGAAAAACTTCCGGCCCATTTCGGGCTGCCAGTCTGAAACGTTACCAAATTTGGCCAAGTCAGCGGGGTTGTAGTACGTTGATTTTTCCATGATCGTGAAAGAGGACGGGAGGTGAAAGTGTATAGGTAGCAAGGTAAGCGCGGATTAGTAGTTGCCCGCTTCAGAGGTCGCGCTTCTATCAGCCGCAACAGCCAAAAAGCCCCCCATCGACTATATCAAGAAGGACCTACTTACCGAGGCAGTAAATTCTGCTTTCGGTGAATAGGTCCTTCCGTCTGCTCATTGGCAGCAATGTGAGGTAAGCTTAAATATTGCCAACAACCGTCAGAGTCGATAACGTCGGGTTGACGCTGCCACCGGCTGGCTCTACGGTCATGGCAAACGCCTGAGCGCTGGCAATATCTTTCATCTGCTGAAGACTGTCGCCAGCAGTGGTAGCGGCGGCTAATACTCCCGCATCGACGGGCTTACCATTATCCAGAGCCCACAACTGATACTGCTTACCTGTTGGAGGCGCGGGCAAGTTGCGCACATCGAGATATACTGCTTTGGTTTTAGGGTTATACAGTACCCGGGCGCTGGCCGAAGGGGCGGCGGCCGTACCGGCTAGTGCCACCGTCCGGAAATCGTCGCTGCGTAGTACGTCCAGCTCCTGCTGACGCACCGCCAACGTTCGCTCTGAGGCCTGCATCACGGACGCTACCCGGCTCTGCTCAGTACGGGCGATGGCCAGATCGGAGGCTGCGTCGCGCCAGCGGGTATACAATACGAAGTTAGCTAAGCCACTAGCCAGCAATAACGCTACGGAGGCAGCCAGCATCCAGCGGAAAGCGGGACCAGAGGCGTTGTTGGCCGTTTCGGGCTCCATTGGAGTTAGCTGGCGAACTACCGGCCCGTCAGGTGTCGCCGTCGTGGGGGGCACAATGCTCCGGGGGGCATTTTGAGCATCTGCCCGGATAGCCGCCTGCCAGCCGGCCAGCACCCGCTCACGCATGGCGGCGGGGGGCGTTTCGGCGTGCGCTTGGGCATATACGCCAAGTGCCTGCTGCACCTGGTCCAGCTCCCGCGCAATGTCGGCATGAGTCGCGGCCCGCTCTTCCACGGTCTGGCGCTCCGCCTCGCTCAGCTCGCCCAGGGCGTACTGTTCGAGGATACCTGATTCGATATATTCCTGCGTGTCCACGATTATCGAATCAATTTTGCGAGTACTTTGATGGCCGCCCGGGCCCGGGTTTTCACCGTCCCGAGCGGCAGGTTGAGTTCGTCTGCCACTTCACTTTGTGTATATCCGCCAAAGTACAGCAGGTCAATCACTTGCTTCTGCTCAGGGTTGAGTTTTGCGGTTATTTCCTGCACACCGATATGCTCGGGCTGAAACCCGGTTGGGGCAGCCTGACGCAGCGCGGCGCTGTCCTCCAGCGGCTGTGTGCGACTACCTACGCGGTACTGCCGGGACCGGATTTTATCAATAGCTAAATTCCGACATATATTCACGACCCACGTAAACAAACGCCCCTTAGAAGCATCATAGGAAGTAAAAGAGTGCCATATCTTCACTAAGCTTTCCTGCAGGACATCTTCCGCTATTTCCTCTTTTTTGACGATTCGGAGAATAACCCCGTACAGGGCCGCCGAATACTTGTCATAAAAAACAGTCATAGCCGCCTCTTCGCGGGCGCGCAATCGCTGCACCAGCAACTCCTCGGGTACAGGTAGTAACGATTCTGGGTGGTTAACAGACACTTGGAACAGGCTGAAGGATATGGGGCTTGCTTGGACCCTGAGTCAGCCGCCGAACGAAAGTAAAGCATAAAGCTTGCATTTCACTTGTCCGGTGGTCGATGGGGACAACTGAGAAACTCGATGCGCTTACCTACACCGCTGGGTTTCCGTGGGTATACTGTGAATCCACATTTTTGTTTATGCTTTTACCAACTCTAGGCGAGTTGCGTACCGTAAAGCACTTATTCGACTCCTCTCATTCGGTTTACTTATGGCTATTGAATCCTTCAATCCTTACACCGGCCGCGTTGAGCGGTGCTTTCGGGCATTTTCCTGGGTTAAAACAGAGCGCATTCTGGCCCAGGCCGCCCGGGAGGCGCTTACCTGGCGCACGACCAGCTTTGCCCACCGCGCCGGGCGGATGCACCGCGCCGCCGCCCTGCTCCGTGAGCGCCAGGATGAGCTGGCCCGCCTCATGGCCATCGAAATGGGTAAGCCCGTAACTGACGGCCGGGCTGAGGTGGAAAAATGCGCCCTCACCTGCGACTACTACGCCGACCACGCCGAGGAATTTATGCGTGATGAGGTGATTGAAACGCAGGCCCAGCGCAGTTTCATCTCGCACGAGCCATTGGGCGTCGTGCTGGCCGTGATGCCCTGGAACTTCCCCTTCTGGCAGGTAGTACGCTTCGCCGCGCCCGCGCTGATGGCCGGCAACGTAGGATTGCTCAAGCACGCTTCCAACGTGCCCCAGTGCGCGCTGGCGCTGGAAGCCATTTTTCATGACGCCGGCTTTCCGCCCGCCACCTTTCGGACCCTGCTCATCAATACTGATTTGGTCGAAAAGCTCATTGCCGACGACCGGCTCAAGGCCGTCACGCTCACGGGCAGCGAGCTGGCCGGCTCCAAAGTGGCCGCTACGGCCGGGGCTCACATCAAGAAAACCGTGCTGGAGCTGGGCGGCTCCGATGCCTTTATCGTGCTGGCCGACGCTGACCTGGAGCTGGCCGCCAAAACCGCCGCCCAGGCCCGCATGATCAACGCGGGCCAGAGCTGCATCGCGGCCAAGCGCTTTATCGTGGAAAAGCCCGTGGTGCGAGAATTTATCAACCAGCTGAAAACCCATTTGCTGGCCTTCCGCACCGGCGACCCACTCGATGAAGCCACCCAGTACGGTCCCCTCGCCCGCCCCGACCTGGCCGACGACCTGACCAAGCAAGTGGAAGAATCGGTGCGGCGGGGGGCAAAAGTGGAGCTGTATGGGGGCCAGTCGGCACCCGGCGCTACCTTATTCCGCCCGATGATTCTCTCTCGTGTGAAGCCCGGCCAACCTGCCTACCACGAAGAGCTTTTCGGGCCGGTAGCACTCATTCTGGAAGCCCGCGACGCCGACGACGCCATTCGTCTGGCCAATGACTCGCCCTTTGGTCTGGGTGGCGCCATCTGGACCCGCGACGTGAAGCGCGGGAAAGAGCTGGCCCGTCGCGTGGAGGCGGGGGCCGTTTTTGTGAATTCCATGGTAAAGTCCTCCCCTGAAATGCCTTTTGGGGGCATCAAGAAGTCGGGCTACGGGCGGGAATTATCGTACCTGGGCATCCGGGAATTTGTCAATCAGAAAAGTATCTGGATTGCCGGGGAAGCGCTGCTGAAGGATGGCAAGAAAACGGAGTAACAAAACGCCAGCCTCGCTCTCAGTGAGCCTACGCACGGTAGAGACGCGTATTGGCTTGGCCGACCCTCGGTTCGCGTTTCCTTAGCTGAGGTTGTTTGCCCTGTCATCCTGAGCAGAGCGAAGGACCTTCTCTCGTCAGCACGAGTCGTAACAACATCATGTTCAAACGGAAGAAGGTCCTTCGCCCTGTTCAGGATGACAGCCGATTATCCTTCACTCCAGAGTCGCAACTATGCGCCTCTACGCCGTATTGCTTCCTCAAACCGTTCTTCGGCTTCTTACGCCGTCTGGGGTTTAAAATACCGCAGCCGCGTGAGCATTGTCTGTACTTCTTCCTCGGTGAAAAGCATGTCGCACTCCAGTAGATGGCCCTGGCAGTAGGAGACGAAGAAAGGCGCATCTTTTTCATTCATCAACTTGCGGGCTACCGGGTTTTCGTCGGCATTAAGGCGCAAAAACCGAATGGCGTCGAACTGCTCCTGGCTGGCAAACTCAGCAAAGGACGGAGCCAGCCGCTCACAAATTACGCAGTCGGGCGCGGTGAACTTGGCAAACACTTTCAGGTGCTGATGAACGAGGCGACGCAGGCCTTCGTCGTTGGTGTCCAGAACTTGTAGGCGAGTAGAATCACTCATGGGGACAATAGAAAAGCAACTGAATGGCTGACGAAATTCAGCATTGTTCGCTGACAAGAAAGTCACGCCAATAATTCCCAATTGGCGCTGCTCCTTGCTATATTACTATACTTCAACCACTTAAACTTCATTAGGCAGCATCATAGCCCGAATGTACTTTACGGGTGCGCTACCGTAGCTTAAAAACTGCTCGTTGAAGGATTTTAAGTCGAATTTATCCCCCCGCTCCTTTTTCAGCTCCTCGCGCAAATCGTAGATGGCCGTGTAGCCGCTGAAATAGCTGCTCAACTGCACCTGCGAGAGCGTCGCCCGACGCCACTTGTTGGTCGTTTCGTTTTCCTCCTGGAAGCCGTCGCGCTGGAGCAGTCGCAGGGCCGCTTCGCGGGAAATATTACCTACGTGCACCTCGTGGTCGAGGATGGTATTCAGGGTCACGCGCATATTCCACTTATCCCACATCAGCCAGATTTCGTCCGAGTTCTGGCCGTAGCCGCTTTCCAGCATCATGCGCTCGGCGTACACGGCCCAGCCCTCTATCATGGCCCCGTTGCCGAAGATGGCTTTTACCAGCGAGGGCGAGCGGTTGGCGTACACGAGCTGGGTGTAGTGGCCCGGAATAGCTTCGTGGATGTTCAGAATCTGGAGGGTGTAGTCGTTGTATTCGCGCAGGTAGCTCTGGGCCTGGGCGGGGGGCAAATTATCCAGCGGCTCCACGTTGTAGTAGGTATTGGCGGCTTTATCGTAGGGGCCAGGGGCCGAAATGCTGGCGCCCGCGCCGCTGCCGCGCATATATAGTGGCGTCTCGCGCACCACCAGGGGCTTGCTGGCATCCTGGGTAAGCAGCTTTTTATCGTTCACGAACTGGATCAGCTGCGGAATCTGGGCTTTCACCGCGTCCACGAAACCAGCCTGGGTAGCGTGCTTTTCCGACAGGCGACTGATCACGCGCTTTATCATCGCCACCGAATCGGTGGGTAGGGGCTGGCCGGCAAAGTACTTCGGCCAGAGGCGGACGGCGCGGCGGCCCATATCGCGGAGCAGGTACGCCCGGTTGTCCTGCGCTTTCTGGTACACCTGATCGGCCGAGTACGCCGACTGAATATCCAAAGCAAACTTGCGGTCGAACAGCTCTTTACCTAGGCGGAAGCTGCGAAATTTGCCCCCCGCCAGCACTTCCCCGCGCAAAAACTTCAGGTAGTTCTCAATCACCAGGCGCGTGGTGGCAACACGGTCCTGGAGGTCTTTTTTCTCGCGGGCATCCAGGCCCGAGCGTTTGATGGAGTCCTGCAAGGCCGGCCCGAATACCTGCAAGCCGCCTTCGTTCTGCAAAATGGCCAGCTCGGTATGCTCGCGGGTGGGCTGCTTGATGTTGGCTTCGGCCGCCTCGTAGTAGTCAGAGGCGTGATCTATTTTAAAAGAAATGGCCCGCAGCCGCCGGTCGAGCGGGTGGTAGCGGCCATTCAGGATTTCGGCCACCGACGCCCCCAGATTATAGTTCGACGGGTCCCAGGACCAGGTGCGCAGCGTATCGGTATAAAAGCGCGACTTGTCCAGGTAGTTGAGCAGCAGCTGATAATCGGTCTGGTTATTCACCGACAAGTCATTCACCGCGAAACCCGTCAGGCGCTTACGCATGCGCTCCTGGGCCGCGGCCTCCACCTGCCGCCGCGCCGCCGTCGGGATGACGAGCAAAGAATCGTAGCGGTGGTAGCCTTTGGCTGAGGCCAGGCGGGGGTTATAATACCAAAGCGAGTCGATAAACTGAGCCTTAAAGCGGTCGAAGCTGGCGTCGGCTTCGTCGGCGGTGTTCGTTGCGGCGGTCGTGCCGGAGCTGCCGCAGCTGCTTAGAAGCGCGCCGGCGACCAAAGCGCCGGCAGCCAGCCAAGCTTTTAGGGTAGTGGTTGAGGTCATAGGATGGGGGTTGGGGTAGCAAGATAATGGCCGGGAACGGGGAATGCTATTATTCTGGCGGGACCTCACCCCCTAGCCCCGGTTCGCTTGATGCGCGAAGTCCTCGGGGAGAGGGGGAACTAGATCTAAAAGTTATAAGGCTAGAAAACGATTATTCTAGAAAAGCTAAGAACTAGTCCCCCCTCTCCTCGGGGAGAGGGGGCTAGGGGGTGAGGTCCCGCCAGAACAAGCTAAAAGGTCTGGCCACGAACCGTATCTTGCTCCCCCTATGAAAGTAGCCCCCCAGCAGCCTTCCCAGGCCCTCGACTTAGCTTACCGCCGCCAGAAAGTAGCCCGCGCCACCCTCGATACGTTTGAAAATGCCCGCCGCCAGCTGCTCACTGACCTCGACCCCCAGCAGGACGAGGCCGATATAATTGAGCCGCTGCGGCGGTTTCTGCACGCGGTCGGGTTCAACAACTTTCTCAATTCCAGGAAAAAGCGCGACCTGATCATGCACACCGGACCGGCCGCCACCGACCCGATTGGGGTGCTGTTTGAGCTGAAGCACCAGAAAAATAAGGGCGAGATGGTGCAGCCTACCAACCTCAACCGCAAGGCCCTGCACGAGCTGCTGCTGTACTACTTTCAGGAGCGCACCTCCGAGCAGCAATTGCCCGAATTGCGCCAACTTGTTATTACCACCGGCTACGATTGGTTTGTGTTCGATGCCCACGAGTTTCACCGGGTGTTCTGGAAGTATAGTGAGCTGCGCGGGGGGCTTTTCAGAAGTTCAAGCAGGGCCAGACCACGGCCGGCAGCACCGATTTCTTTTACAGAGACATTGCCCAGCCCCTGCTCGACAAGCTCGAAACGGAGGTTCGCTTTACCTATTTCACCCTCGATCCGCGCGACGAGAAAGGCCAGCGCACCGGCCTCGGCGAGCGGGGCCTGCTGTGGCTGAGCAAGGTTTTCTCCGCCCCGCACCTGCTCAAGGAGCCCTTCGCCCAGGACGCCAACACCCTGAACCGGGCTTTCTACGAGGAGCTGCTGTACCTCATGGGCCTGGAGGAAGTGAAAGACAAGGGCCGCAAGCTCATTCAGCGGTGCGCGCCCGAGCGGCGACAGCGCGGCTCCCTGCTCGAAAATGCCCTGGTGCAACTCCGGGCCGAGGATATGCTCCGCAATTTGCCCCCCGACGAGCTGGCTACCTACGGCGACGCGCCCGAGCAGCAGGCCGAAGGCGTGGCGCTGGCCTTGTGCCTCACTTGGGTATCGCGGCTCTTGTTTCTGAAGCTGCTGGAGGGGCAGCTGCGGCGCTACCACGCGCCCGGCCCGGAGCAGCCGTTTCGGTTTCTCGACCCCGCCCAGCTGAAAGAGTACGACCTGCTCAACCGCCTGTTTTACCGCATCCTCAACCGGCCTGCCCCGGAGCGCGAGGAGCCCGAAGCTACGCTCTATCCGCATGTGCCTTACCTGAATTCCTCCCTGTTTGAGCCCAGCGCTTTGGAGCGGCTTACTTTGCGCATCTCGGGGCTCGATGATATGATTCCGCTGCCGCTGCTGAGCAAGGGCAAAGCTAGCCGCTCGGTGCTGCGCCAGGAGGCGGGCGGCCCGGCGCCCTCGGCTCTCACGTATCTGCTGCGCTTTCTGGATGCCTACGACTTTGCCTCCGAAGGCTCCGAGGCGGTGCAGGACGACGACCGGCCGCTGATTTCGGCGGCCGTGCTGGGGCTTATCTTCGAGAAGATCAGCGGCTACCGCGACGGCTCTTTTTACACGCCCGGCTTCATTACCATGTATATGTGCCGCCACACCCTGCGCCGGGCCGTGGTGCGCCACTTCAACGAGCGCTACGGCTGGCACGTTGAAGCCGTAGCCGATCTGCGCGAGCGGCTGGACGACGACCTCAAAAAGCGCCCTGAGTTCAGCGCGGCCTTCAACGAGCTGCGCGTGCTGGACCCGGCCGTGGGCTCGGGCCACTTTCTGGTGTCGGCGCTGAATGAGCTGCTGGCCATCAAGAGTGAGCTGGGGCTGCTGCTCGACGACGAGGGCAAGCGTCTGCGCTACCGCCTCACGGTGGCCCGCGACGAGCTGGCCGTCACCTCCGACGAAGACGATACCCTCTTCGAGTACCGCGCCACCTGGGACGCGGCTACCCAGACCCGCCGCGTGGGCCGCGACCATACCCGCCTGCAAAGCGCCCTCTTTCGCGAAAAGCGCCACCTGATAGAGCACTGCCTCTACGGCGTAGACCTGAACCCCAACTCGGTGCGCATCTGCCGGCTGCGGCTTTGGATTGAGCTGCTCAAGCACGCCTACTACACGCCCGAAAGCAGCTACCGTGAGTTGGAAACCCTGCCCAACCTCGACCTGAACGTGCGCGCCGGCAACTCCCTCATCAGCCGCTACCCCTTGCAGGCCGACCTGACGGAGGTGTTTCGGCGCAAGGATTTCTCCCTGGCGGCCTACCGCCGGGCCGTGGGGGGCTTTTTTTCGGCCAGGGGGCGCGAGGCCAAGCAGGAACTACAGGATTACCTCCAGCGCCTCAAAGACCAGTTTCGCACCGATATTCAGCGCCACGACCCGCTACTGAAAAAGATCAGCCGGGCCCGGGAAGACCTGCTGCGGGTAGAGCTGGACCAGAAGCCCGACCTCTTCGGCAAGTCCCGCCTCACGGAGGAAGATGGCTGGGCCCGCCGCACCACGCTCCAACTCAACCTCGACAAGCTGGAAGCCGAGCGCCAGCAGCGCGAGCAGGGCGCCCTCTACCGCGACGCCTTCGAGTGGCGCTTCGAGTTTCCGGAGGTGCTCAGCCCCGATGGCTCGTTTCGGGGGTTTGATGCGGTGCTGGGCAACCCGCCCTATATCCGGCAGGAGGAGCTGGCGCCCCAGCTCAAGCCTTACCTCAAAACCCACTACGAGACCAGCGCCGGCACCGCCGACCTCTACGTGTACTTCTACGAGCTGGGCCTGCGCCTGCTCGCCCCCGGTGGCGAATTGTCGTTTATCACCAACAACAAATGGCTGCGCGCCGGCTATGGGCAGGCCCTGCGCCGCTACCTGCTCCAGCCCACGCTGCGCCTGCAAGAGCTGCTCGACTTCGGCGACCTGCCCGTGTTTCCGGAGGCCACCACCTACCCCAACATCCTGAGCGTGCAAAAATCCCCCCAGGCCGCCACCGTGCGCGTAGCCGAGCTGACCACCCTCGGCTCCGACCTCACCCGCTTCCCCGAAGTAGTGCAGGCGGCGGCAGCCGACATGCCCACCGCCCGCCTCTCCGAAGAAGCCTGGAGCCTCGCCGCGCCCCAGGTACAGGCGCTGCTGGAGAAGCTGCGAAGCGCCGGCACGCCGCTGGGCGAGTATGTGGGGGGCAAAATTTATTCTGGAATCAAGACAGGTTCAAACGAAGCCTTTGTAATTGATGCCGCTACTAAAGACGCATTGATTGCCGAAGACCCTAATGCTGCTGAGTTTATTAAACCTTTTCTGGCTGGCCGCGACATCAAGCGATATCAAATGCCCAAAGCGGACAAATACTTAATCTATGTTCCTTGGACTTTCAAGCTTGATTTATACCCATCTATTAAAACTCACTTATTTAAACATTACGAAATACTTTCTAACCGTTCAGAAGTGCTGAGTGGAAGGTTTGCTTGGTTTGCTTTGAGTAGATATGCTTCGGAATATGTGAAGGACTTCAAGAAGCCAAAGATTATTTATCAAGAAATAGCCACCTATCAGTCGTTCGCCTACGATATCTCTGGCCTATTCTCAAACAACAAAACTTTTATAATTCCTGAAGGAGACCATTTCCTTTTGGGCGTAATGAACTCTTCTCCGGCCTGGTTTTTCATTAATCAAGTTGCTTCTAAAATGGCGGGCGGAGCAATTGCAATGCAGGCACCTACTCTAACCCAACTCCCCATTCCCGCCGCCACGGCGGAGCAGCAGGCGCCCATCGTGGCGCTGGTGAAGCAGGTGCTGGCCGCCAAAGCCGCCGCCCCCACCGCCAATACCCAGCCGCTGGAGCAGCAGATCGATGCGCTGGTGGCAGCCCTGTATGGCCTCACGCCGGAAGAAGTCGCCCTGCTGGCTGTTTGAGGCGCGGGCGGGGACCTCACCCCCCGGCCCCCTCTCCTCGGGGAGAGGGGGAGCCTGACGTCAATTACTGACTGTTGGCACTTAAATTGACTTTCTACTGCCTTACTATTGACCTTTTACTTCCCTAAATAAAAATCCGCGCCGACGTGGCTCCCCCTCTCCCCGAGGAGAGGGGGCCGGGGGGTGAGGTCCCCCGCATGAACGAAGCCCCCGCCGACCAGCCCGACTACCCTTACCGCATGTACACGACGGATGCGAAGCGCTGGACCAAGAGCCTGAAGGAATACGCCCGCGTCAACCGTCGGCAGCCCACGCCGGCCGAGGACCATTTGTGGCAGACGCTGCGCGGGGCGCAGCTGGGCGTACGCTTCCGGCGGCAGCACGCCATCAAACAGTTTATCGTCGATTTCGTGTGTCTGGCCGCGTGGCTTATTGTAGAAGTAGATGGCGGAATCCACGCCGACCAAGCTGACTACGACGCTGGTCGCACCCATGAGCTACAGGAGTGCGGATTTCTGGTTCTCCGCTTTTCCAATGAGGAAGTGTTGAATGACACCGCGAAGGTGTTGCGCATCATCGCGGAGAATGTTCAGTTGCTTATGTCGAGGTAGCTCCCGCCCAATCACTTGGCGGGGCCGAGTGACCGCGCAGGGCGCCGGGGGGCATTTTGGCCCCGCCCGAGGCCTCAGTAGTCGATAGTAGTAGCCGTGTAGCTAACCGCGCCGCCAAACTCCCGGCCAATGGCTACCAGCTCACCCCAGCCGTCGTGCTTGCGGCGGGCGAGCAATGGCTGACCACCGCCCGTATCGCTAGCGGCACCCCAGTACATACGCACGATCAGGGCGCCATTTATCACCGTACCCGCTACTCTGTTTACCCTTACCCCCGGCTTATACAGCGCGTAGGTAGAAAGTGTGAGCAAGTCTTTGTCGCTGTGCTGAATGCTGTAGCCCCGCTGCACCAATATCTGCGCCAGCCGCCGCCAGCTCGCTTCGGGCGTATCGGTGAGGGTCAGTACCATGGTGTCATCGTCTTTGCTGGCCACCGGCCGCGCCGCCGGAGTAGCAGCGGTTTGCGCCTGCGCCGCTTGAATGGATAAGAATAATAAGCCGAGGCAGAGTAGTTTCTTCATGCCCTCAAAGTATCGATTTATTTGAATATCTAAAGAACGACGAAGAGGCGCGTATTGGCTTCGCCGACCTTCGGTTCGCGTCTGATCGTTGCTGATATTGTTTAAATGAGTAGCATGGTGTGGCTCCAGTCGTTCAACGATTGAGACGCGAATCGAAGGTCGGCGAAGCCAATACGCGTCTCTACACGGCTTCTTTGTATTGTTGTAGCTCCAAAAAAGCCCCCCAGCTATGCGCTTATCTGCTTCCCTCCTGTTTTCTGGCCTGCTGCTGACCCTGGCACCGCTGGCGTGCTCCCAGCAAACACCCGAAACCACCGGCACCTATACTCCAACGGGTCCGCCAGCCATTCCGGTGCAGTCGGCAGGGCCGGCTCTGCTCGAAACCTTTGAGACGGGCAGCAAAGGCGCCTACGCCGAGGCCGACGAAGCACTGCCTTCCGGCTCCTGGCACTTCACCGATGGGCTGATTGGCGCGGCCCCCGCCGACCACAAAAACGGTACGCGCGCCGCGCGCCTGCGGAATCGGGGCCGCCTGCGCATGAACTTCGACGCGCCGGCCGGCACCCAATCTATCCGCGTCAGCAGCGCGGCCTACGGCGACGATGCGCCCAGCACTTGGGAGCTGTGGGTAAGTCAGGATGGAGGCCGCCAGTACCAGCGCGCCGGCCAGGCTGTGCGCGCCAGCGGCCCGCGCCTGGTTGCGAATACCTTCGCGGTGATTCCGGGGGGCAAATTGCGGCTGGAGATTCGCAAAACCGACGGCGGCAACACCCGCCTCAATCTGGATGATATTGCTTTGCTGACGGCGGCCGGCACCACACCCGCACCGCCTACCGCTCCGCCCGCGCCGGACACTCCGCCTCCCTCGGCCATCGTGGTCAGTCGCGACGACAACATGGCCCTCGGCAACCCCAGCGGGGCCACCAGCAGCATCAGCACCCCCAATAATTACCTGCTCACCAGGCCTCAGTACGCCATGAGCTACAACGCCGGCCGGGGCATCCCGAACTGGGTAAGCTGGCACCTGAACCGGGCCTGGCTGGGCAGCGCCCCCCGCCAGGACGACTTTCGCCCCGATCCGGCCCTGCCCCGCGGCTTCTACCAGGTTTCCACCGGCAGCTACCTGGGCTCGGGCTTCGACCGGGGCCACAACTGCCCCTCCGCCGACCGCACCACCGACCTGGACGACAACTCGGCCACCTTCCTGACGACCAACATGATACCCCAGGCCGCCAACAACAACCAGCGCACCTGGGCGGGACTGGAGGAGTACGGCCGGCGATTGGTAGACCAAGGCCAGGAGGTTTACATCATCATGGGCAGCTACGGCAAGGGCGGTACCGGCCTCAACGGCCTCGCCACCACCATCGACCAGGGCCGCATCACGGTGCCGGCGCGGGTGTGGAAGGTGCTGGTCATTCTGCCTGAAGGCACCGATGATTTGCATCGCATTGCCGCCGGGCAGGCCCGCGTGCTGGCCGTAGATACCCCCAATGACCAGTCCGTCAGCCCCGACTGGAGCCGCTACCGCGTGTCGGTCGATGCTATCGAAGAAGCTACCGGCCTTGATTTGCTCAGCAAATTGCCCCCCGAAGCTCAGGACCGGCTGGAAGCGCGGGTAGATACGAGCTCCACACGCTAACGCCTGCCTCCGCATCGCCCCGTAACGGCCACGCTTAGGGGGCCGCGGGTTCGTTGAGGACCAGCTCGGCATAAATGGGGAAGTGGTCGGAGCCGATACCGGGCAAACGCTTCAGCTCGGCGACCTGGAAGTGCCTGGTCACGAAAATATGATCAAGGGGCCACCGCATAATGAGGGAAGTCGCGCGAAACGAGTTGTAAAGGCCGCGCCCCAGGCGCACGTTGCGCAGCTTGCCGCCGGCCTCGAACATACGCGTGGTAAAAGACCAGGATACGTCGTTGAAGTCGCCGGCGACAATGGCGGGGCGCTGGGTCTGCCGCACCATATCGCCTACTTTCAGCAGCGCTACTTCCTTGTAATGCGTCTTATCTTTCAGATACTCGAGAGGCACCGGGGGCGGGGGGTGTACGCCGTGGAAGGCAATGAGGCGGCCATCGGGCAGACGCAGGCTCGTGTGAATTGAAGGTACGCCGGGGTGCTCCAGGTATTTCACCCGCGTCCCCTCCAGCGGCAGGCGAGAGTACAGGACCATGCCGTAGGTATTATCGCGCGGCAGCTCCAGCTGGTACGGGTAGAGCGGCCGCAGCTCCCGCAGCTCCCGTGCCCACCGGGCGTCGGTTTCCAAGGCCAGCAGCACATCCGGCCGGGTAGTCTGTACCAGCTGCCGCAGCGGCGCGGTCTGCCGGTTATGCATGAGCACATTGATCACGAGCAAACGAAGACGAAAGGCGCGGCTATCGGCCACCGCGGGCCGGGCGTCCGGGACGGTTTTCTTCCCCAGCACGGTGTAGGGCAGAATAAAAGACGCTTGCAGGGCTAGGCCCACGCCGGTGCCGAGCACTAGCAGCAGGCGGGCCCCACGGTGCCGTTGCCCCCCCACAGCCAGCAGCCCAACCAGCACCACCGCGTGAATGAGCAGCAGCTGTAAGCGAGGGAAGTTGAGCACCTGAATCCACCACACTAGCTCCGGCCCCACCGATAGCAGGGTCAGCAGCAAAGCCGCCGTACCGACGGCGGCCAGCAGGTATCGGAATAAGATGGCTATTCGCTGCATAGGAGGACGCGGGAAATGAAGTAGGGTACAGCAGCGTATACGGCACCCGCTGGATTTGCAGGCTAAATGTCGGGCTTGGCAGTCCCGACGGCTCGCCTTCGGTAGCAGTCCAGGCAACTCTTCCTTCACTACGCCGTATCTTTGCCCCGAACCAGCCCGCGCGGCTCGTTCGTCCCGTGCCCTCCCTGCCTATTTCGCTTGTTATCCCGCCCATTATGCGTCAGCCGACGCGTTATGGGCTTTTTATTTGTCTTCTTCCCCGATTTCCTGCCGCAGGGTTTATTGGAGTTGATTTTTCTGTGCTTATGCTTGCCCAAACTTCTCTCCAGGCTACTTCGCCGCGTGTCCATAGAATGGCCGTCAGCGCGATTTTCTTTTTGCAGGGCCTGTGCTTTGCCAGCTGGGCCTCGCGCATCCCGACCATTCAGCAGCGTATGGGCTTCTCCGATGCCGGGCTCGGGCTGGTGCTGCTGGCGCTGCCCGTGGGCCTGATGCTGTCGTTGCCGCTGTCGGGCTGGCTGGTGGCCCGGCAAGGCAGCCGGCGGGTGGCACTGGTGGGCGCGCTGCTGTACGCTGTCACTTTGCTCACGCTGGGGCTGGCGGCTACGCCGGCTCAGCTGGTGGGCTGCCTGGTGTTCTTTGGCCTCGCGGCCAACATGCTCAACATCGCCATCAATACCCAGGCCGTGGGTGTGGAAGCCCTTTACAAACGCTCTATCATGGCTTCCTTCCACGGTCTTTGGAGCTTGGCGGGCTTTGTGGGTGCGGCCGTGGGTACGGCCATGATTGGCTACAACATTGATCCGCTAACTCACTTTGCCCTGATTACCGGCCTCATCGTAGCGGGCGTGCTGGTGGCCGGCCGTCACGTACTGCCCACCGATGCCAACGGCCAGGTCGCCGATCAGCCCATCTTCGTTTGGCCCGATAAGTCGTTGCTACTCCTGGGTCTCATTGCCTTTTGCTCCATGATCTGCGAGGGGGCCATGTTCGACTGGAGCGGGGTATATTTTCGCAAAGTAGTACTGGCCGAAAAAGCCTGGGTGGGCGCGGGCTATACTGCCTTCATGAGTACGATGGCCGCTGGCCGCTTCGTTGCCGACCGCTTCACGAGCCGCTTCGGCCGCGCCCGCACCTTGCAGCTCAGCGGCCTGCTTACGGCCTCGGGACTGCTGCTGGCCGTGCTGCTGCCCCAGCTTGGGCCGGCGCTGGGGGGCTTTTTGCTCGTGGGCTTTGGCGTGTCGTCGGTGGTGCCGCTGGTGTACGGGGCGGCGGGGCGCTCCACGGCTATGTCACCGGGCGTGGCGCTGGCGGCGGTGTCCACGGTGGGCTTTCTGGGCTTTCTGATTGGGCCGCCCCTCATCGGGCTGGTGGCCGGCGCTACCAGCCTGCGAATCTCCTTCTCAATTATTGCCGTGATGGGGCTGAGTATCACACTTTTGGCTGGCCGGACCAATCTGTAACGCCAGGCTGGAGCTTGGCGCTACTTCTTTTGGCCAAAGAAATTACCTGGATTCCAGGTAGGGCGTTGCGCATCATTGGCCACTAAATAGCCAATGAGAAAATTCAGCTGGACGTATTTTTTGCCGGCCTCGAAGTCGAATACGCCGTTGATGTCGTCCTGGGGCTTGTGGTAATAGTTGGCCCGCCAGGCTTGCACCTGCTCGCTGTGGTTATTGCGGCCGTCGGCGGTTTTGTCGCCGTATTTAATGTGCAGGGCCGGAATGCCCTGGGCCACGAAGCTGTATTGATCGGAGCGGATAAAGCGGTTTTGAGCGGGCTCCGGGTCGGCCTCCACCGTCAGGCCCAGCGCCTGGCTGGCCTCAGCCACCGGTCCGGCCAGCGACGAGTTTTCGGCCCCCAAAGCCACCACCGACAGCAAGGGCGCGATTATGGTCGGCATGTCGGTGTTGATGTTGGCCACTAATTGCGCTTTGGGAACCGTGGGGTTTTGGGCGAAATACGCGGAGCCCAACAGGCCCATCTCCTCCCCCGTCACCGCCACTATGAGAACCGAACGTCGGGGCTTCTGCTTGAGGTGTTGGTAGGCACTGGCAATTCCGAGCAGGCTGGCCACGCCCGTCGCGTTGTCGTGCGCGCCGTTGTAGAGCGAGTCGCCCTGCACGGGCTCACCGATGCCCAAGTGGTCGAGGTGGGCGCTGTGTACCACGTACTCATTACGCAGTTGAGGGTCGGAACCTGTTATTCTGCCTACTACGTTGTAGCTGATTACGTCCAGATAGCGCGAGGATTGGGTAGCGCTCAGGCGCGGCAGCAGCGGCCCCGAAGCCGGCCGGCCAGCGCGCAGCGTGGCGAAGGCCCTGGCGGTATCGGTGGCAGCGCCGGCAAACAGCTGGTGAAAAGTGACCGCATTTACCGCGCCCAACACCTGAATTTGCCCCCCGGCGTAGCTGCGCGACACACTTACCTTGCCATCAGGCCCCAGCACACTCACCTGGCCCTTACTGAAGTTGGGCAGCCGGGCGGTGGGCTTTGGAAAAGCCAGCAGTACGCCCACGGCTCCGTGCCGGGCGGCCGTTTGCAGAATGGTTAATACATCGGTGTTGTAGAGGCGAACGGCGGCCGCAAACTGCTTTGGCTCCTCCCTGGTCACTACCACGACTTTGCCCTTCGCATCGAGGCCCGCGTAGTCATCGTAGCCCAGACTCGGGGCGCTGATGCCGTAGCCCGCGAAGACCAAAGGAGCAGCTGCTATGGTCGTGCGGAGCACTTCAGGATTCGGGTACAAAACAAAGTCTTCGCCCGCCTTTAGAGTAGTAGCCTGACCGGTGGCGTTTTGCAGCTGCATCGTGGCAGCTGGCTCGGTGAAAGCGCGCCGCAGCCGCACCTGCTGGGTGTAGCCGCCGTTTTCGCCGGCCGGCTCTACTCCCGCTTTCTTGAGCTGAGCTACGACGTACTCAACGGCCAACTGATAGCCTGGCGTGCCCGGCAGCCGCCCTTGCAGCTTGTCGTCGGCCAGGTACCGCACATGGGCCTTGTAGTTATCAGCACTTACGCTGCTCAGCGCTTTCTGAACGGGTTTTGAAATGTCTTTCGATTGAGCCAAGCCGCTTTCACTGAAGAGAAGGCAGGCGCTCAGAAGGGAAACGTAGTATCTCATCAGGTAGGAAGAGGTTCAATTCCGGGAAGTTGTTTCCTAGGTTTCCGTCAGTACGGTTTTGAATCCGGCCAGCTTTCCGTCTTCGGTTTTACCTAATGCAAATGCCTGAATCTGTGGCCCTTCGCCTACCCGATACACTTTGGTGTCCTGCAGCTCCTGCTTCATAAACATCTGCAAGGCCTTGTAACGGTTGGCTAAATCTACATTGCCGAGCACGCCGTTGTCGGCCGTATGGTTGCGCAAAAACACCGTTAGCTCCTTGGTCTCTACTGGTGCGCCGGCAGGCTGACCAAGCAGCTTCAGCAAGGCGGCATCAGTCAACTCGCCTTCGGGAGCAGCGTAGCTCACGGCCTCCAGCGGCGCATCCGACTCACTCATGTAAAACAGCCCTTTGGTCATGGCTTGCAGCTGGTCCGTTGCGGCATCAGATGCTGGGGCAGCCGTGGCGGCGCTGGGGGGCATTTTGGCGCTGCTCGTCTCCCGCGCTGCTTTAGAGTCCGGCGCTGGCTCGGTGGCTTGGCCTTTTGCGCCAGTTTCCCCTTCGGGGGGCAATTTGGCGCTGATAGCAGCGGCCAGCTCCTTCATCCGTGCTTCCGCTACTTTGATTTTAGGATTGGCAAAATTCATATCCGACACCCGGTTCATTGGAATCAGGTGAATGTGCGCGTGCGGCACTTCCAGACCAATCACCGCCACGCCAATGCGCTTGCAGGGCACCGCCTCGCGCACCGCCTGAGCCACGCGCTGGGCAAACTGATGCAGGGCTGCCAGCTCGGCGGGGGGCAAATCGAAGATATAATCCACCTCCCGCTTCGGTATGACCAGCGTGTGGCCTTCAACCAGCGGCGTTATATCAAGAAAGGCCAGATGGTCAGCATCTTCGGCTACTTTGTAGGCGGGCAGCTCGCCCGAAACGATACGAGAAAAGATGGATTTAGACATGAGATATGAGAGGTGAGAAGTTAGAAGCGAGACAGTAGAGGTGAGAAGCGAGAGAGTAGAGCAAATATCCAAAGCGCGGAGACTTTGGAGTGAAGGTGTACGAGCCTGGCTGAAAAGCAAAGAGGTGAAACCAGTTATAGTCTCACCTCTTTGCTTTTCAGCTCTTACTTCTCACTTCTCAACTCTACCGGCTTATATCCAGAATCTTGAATTGCAGCTTGCCGGCGGGCACCGTGATTTCGGCTACGTCGCCTACGGATAAACCTAGCAGGCCTTTGCCAATCGGCGACTTCACGGAAATCTTGCCGGCGGCCAGGTTGGCTTCTTCCTCGGCTACCAGCGTGTAGTCGAGCACCATGTTATTTTTCAGATTCTTAAGCTTCACCTTGCTCATAATCAAGGCCTTGCTCGCATCTATATTCGACTCATCGATCAGGCGGGCATTGCCAATAACTTCTTCGAGCTTGGAGATTTTCAGCTCCAGGTGGCCCTGGGCATCCTTAGCCGCGTCGTATTCGGCATTCTCGCTTAGGTCGCCTTTGTCGCGGGCGTCGCGCAGCTGTTCGGCCGCCGCGGCCCGGCCGCGGATTTTGAGGTCTTGCAGCTCGTCCTTGAGCTTTTGCAGGCCCTCGGGGGTGTAATAATTAACAGTGGCCATGACGGTGGGGTGGTAAGCTAAAAAACAAGAAGAACGGTCGGCAAAGCCAACCGTTCTCCCCAACAGGTTTAAGACAAATATACGAATCCCGCCCAATTTCCGCTACCCTCGCCGGGGCGCAAGCCGCAGAAAGGCTCCTATCTTTTGGGCCAGCACCTCATTGATGTGCTGGTACGACTGGTGGGTCCAGCCGCCGATATGAGGCGAAAGAAGTACCTGGGGGGCATTTTTCAGGAAGTCAAAAGTAGCCTGCTGGGTTGGCGTGAGTGTAGCCAGCTTTTCGTTTTCGAGCACGTCGAGGGCCGCCCCGCGCACCTGCCCACTTTGCAGGCCGCGCACCAGGGCCGCCTGATCGAGCACCTCGCCCCGCGCCGTATTCAGCACCCAGATGGGGTTGCGAAAAGCCAGCAGCATCGCCTCATTTACAAAGTGATGATTGAGTACTGAATACGGAATATGCAGACTCAGTACCTCGGCCCGCTGCTGCAATTCATGCAGGGTCACGAGCGTCGCGTTGTGGTCGGGCAGGCAGGCAGAATCGTTGTCGTGGGCCAATACAGTGCAGCCGAAACTCATGAGCCGTTGGGCAAAGGCGCGGCCCATGTTTCCGTAGCCTAGTATCCCGACAACTTTGCCCCCCAGCTCCTCGCCCCGATTGGCCTCGCGCTGCCAGATGGCCTGGCGAACCTCCTGATCAGCCCGCGGAATGTTGCGCAAGAGAGCCAGCAACAGGCCCAACGCAAATTCACCTACCGCGTCGCGGTTGCCTTCGGGCGCATTCAATAGCGTGACGCCCGCCGCTCTCATTGCTGCCTCATCAATATTATCCACGCCAGCTCCGGCGCGGGCTACGTAGCGCAGCGCTGGTCCGTGGGCCAGCAAAGCAGCCGTTACGCGCACTTTGCCACGCACTACTAAACCCTCGTACGCATGCGCCGCCAACGCCGCGGGCACTTCAGCCGCCATCAGGTCGGGGCGGTAGTGGGTGATAAGGTCGGCTTCCTGAAACAGGCTTTGCCAGGAAGGATGCAGGTCGTCGACGACGAGACAGAGAGACATGAATAATTACTATTTACTGCTGTGTTAAGGGGTTCAATTTAGAAGTACACGTATCCATTGACCCCGATTATAGAGAAAAACCAGGGAGCAGATACACTCGTCGGACAATAAATAATCAATCTGCTCAGGACTCTGCGTGAGCCTCCGCTTCATTCTGCTGCTCCACCAGCTTCGTCAGGCCTACGAACTCAGCCACGCCCAGCTGCTCGGCCCGCTTATCGAAAATAGGATCAGCGGTGACCTCGGGGGGCAAACCGAACGGCTTGAGAGCGTTGCGCAGGGTTTTGCGGCGAGTTTGAAAAGCCTGCTTTACCACCCGAAAAAACAGTTTTTCGTCGCAATCCAGCCGCTCGGTAGTATTACGGGTGAGGCGGATGACGGCCGACTGTACCTTAGGCGGCGGCACGAATACGTGGGGCGGCACCGCGAACAGCATTTCCACGGTATAGTACGCCTGCAAGAGCACGCTCAGAATGCCGTAGGCTTTAGAGCCCGGCGGTTCGGCGATGCGCTCCGCTACTTCCTTCTGCAGCATGCCTATCACTTCGCGCACCTGCTGGCGGTGAGCCAGCACCTGAAAGTAAATCTGGGTGGAGATATTATAGGGGAAATTGCCAATGATACTCAGCGGCTTACCCGGAAACAGCTGGCTCAGATCCTGCCGCAGGAAGTCCGCGGAGATAATTCGCCCCCCAAGTGCGGGGAAGTTACGCTCCAGGTAAGCCACCGACTCGCGGTCAATTTCCACCACACTCGTCTGGTAAGCCGGATTCTGCAACAGATTACCCGTGAGTACGCCCATGCCGGGGCCAATTTCGAGCACATGGGCTACCCCGTCGGGCAGACGCAAAGCGTCCACGATGTCGCGGGCAATATTAGGGTCGGCCAGAAAGTGCTGGCCGAGGTGTTTTTTGGGCCTGACGGGATTCATTTTCTATTTTCAGAAGTGAAAGCGAAGATTGGAAAGGTGAGATTATTTTTCAGAGAGAAGGCTATTAGAACGTAAAGGCTCACTTCTCCGGTCTCCGCTCTCACTTCTCTCAAAAGACGCCTACCTTGCGTCGCCCAAAGATACGCCCGTCGTTGGGCTTCTGCTTTTCACCTCTGCCCTCCTGCTGTTTATGGCCCTCCAACTCACGTACGCTTCCACGGTGCCCGCCGGCACCGACACCGTTTTTGTGCTGCCCACTGGTACCCGTGAATTGCCCCCCGCCGCGCTCACCGACCTCCCGGAAGCGGCCCGGAACTATGTAAACGAGCAGCTCGCCGCTGATAGCAAGCTCATCACCCTCAATCACTTTTCACATCGCCATTACTTTGTAGTAGCCGCTACCAAAGCCACCCCCGAGCTGGTAGCGGAGGATCTGCGCAAGGCTGGCCATAAACTGCACGCTGCGCTTAAAGCTGATAAAGTAGCCGAGCTGAACATTCAGGATCTGACGACGGATGGCACTGGTGCCCTACCGCTGGCCGAAGGCATCTACCTGACGGCTTATCAGTTTGCGGGGTATAAAACGGACGAGAAGTCGCGTCAGAATGCCTCTCTGACGAATGTAACCCTTGTGGGGGTCACTCTGCAAGCCGAATCAGTGCAGGAGTTGGAAGGACTGCTCCAAGGCGTATGTTTGGCCCGCGACTTTATCAATGAGCCGCTCAACCGCCTGAATGCTATCCAGTTTGCCGAACGCATGGCCGCCGCGGGTGAGGAAGCCGGTTTCCATACCGACATTCTGGACCTGGCCCGCATCGAGGCCCTGCGCATGGGCGGGCTCATTGCCGTGAACATGGGCAGCCCCGAGCCGCCCACCTTCACTATCATGGAGTATAAGCCGGAGGGGGCCAAAAACGAGAAGCCCTACGTGCTCGTGGGCAAAGGTGTGGTGTTCGATACGGGTGGCCTGAGTCTGAAGCCTACGCCCAACTCCATGGACATGATGAAGTGCGACATGGCGGGCGGCGCGGCCGTAACGGGTGTGCTGTACGCGCTGGCCAAAAATAAAATACCACTGCACGTAATCGGTTTGGTGCCCGCCACCGACAACCGGCCGGGGGGCTTAGCCTTCGTGCCCGGCGACGTACTCGAAATGCACAGCGGTCTTACGGTTGAAGTCCTGAACACGGATGCTGAGGGCCGCCTGATTTTAGCCGATGCTCTCAGCTTCGCCCGTAAATATGAGCCGGAGCTGGTTTTCGACATTGCTACGCTTACTGGTGCAGCGGCTCGCGCTGTTGGCAAAGAAGGTCTTGTAGCAATGGGCACCGCTGGCGATGAGCGCATGCTTCAGCTTAAGCAAGCGGGCCACCGCACCCACGAGCGCATCGTGGAGCTGCCGCTTTGGGACGAGTACGCCGAGCATATCAAGTCTGATATTGCCGACATCAACAACCTGGGCAAAGCTGAAGCCGGTGCCATTTCGGCCGGTAAATTTTTGGAGCGTTTCATCGAAGGCACGCCCTGGATTCACCTTGATATCGCCGGCCCCGCTTTTCTCACTGGCCCCGACAGCTACCGGGGTAAAGGCGGCACTGGCACCAGCGTGCGGCTGCTATATGAGTTTTTGAAAAACACGTATTAACGCGTTTCACCCTTCTCTTTACTTACTCAGACGAGGAACCTAATCCTCTCCATTCGCTAGCTCCTGCCCATGTCCCAACTGCCCCGCCTCGGCATTTCTGTCGGCGACCTCGCCGGTATCGGACCCGAAATCATTTATAAAACCTTGCGCGACGTGCGCCTGCTAAAGTACTGCACGCCGGTAGTGTACGGCACGGCCACGGTGCTTTTCGACGATTTTCCAACGGAGGAACGTGGCGAGCCCTTGACTTTTCGCCAGGTGCGGGCCGCCGCCGATATAGCCACCGGCAAGCCTAACGCGGTTACGTGCTGGGATGAAGACTTTGCACTAACGCCTGGTCAGCCCAGCGCGGCCAGCGGCGCAGCCGCCCGGCAGTCATTGCTGGCCGCCTGCCGCGACTTAAAAGACGGCCTGCTTGATGGCATCGTGACGGCCCCTATCAGCAAGGAGAACACCCAAGCCGATGATTTCCGCTACCCCGGCCACACCGAGTTTCTGACCAGCTTTTTCGGGGCTCCCGAGAGTCTGATGTTTTTGGTAAGTGAAGACCTGCGCGTGGCCACCGTTACAGGTCACATTCCACTAAAAGACGTTTCAAGTAGAGTAACAAAGGAGCTTTTAACGAAGAAGCTGCGCATTCTACTCACTTCCCTGCGCCAGGATTTCGGGATTCAAAAGCCACGGGTAGCTGTATTGGGCCTGAACCCACATGCTGGGGAAAAAGGTTTGCTAGGCACCGAAGAAGCCGATATCGTTACGCCCGTCATCCAGCAATTTCTGGGGGAAGGCCAACTGGTATATGGCCCCTTCCCTGCCGACGGCTACTTCGGTACTCGCCAATACCACCAGTTCGACGCAACCCTGGCTTTGTATCACGATCAAGGTTTGATTCCGTTCAAAACGCTGGCCTTCGAGCGGGGCGTCAACTTCACGGCCGGCCTGCCCATCGTGCGCACCTCCCCCGACCACGGCACTGCTTACGGCCTGGCAGGCACATTCAAAGCGGATGAAACCTCGTTCCGGGAAGCACTTTATCTAGCCTGCGACTTGGTTCACCAACGGCAAGGACTGGCAGTGGAAAAGCGCCGGTAGTTACCAAGCAAAAGCCCCCCAGCACTGATCTGGGGGGCTTTTTTGTGAACTGCACCACCAACCAAATTGCTCTGGTTTTTCTATTAATAAGCCGACCGACCATTATCATATCGAAATTTTCTTTCTATAAACGAAATATAATTTGTTCTTTTAAAATTCAGCCGTAAGTTTGCCGAAGAAATAAGCGGAGCCAGTTCGGTTCCGTTTTGCTTTTATCTGGTTCTCATGGTGCTTCAAACTCCTACAGATTACCGCATTGCCCTGCGCCGCCTTGATGCGCTGGCAACCGCCGGAGTGGAGGGCAACGCTGCGCTGGAGGCCGAGTTTCGGGAGTTGATCCTGAGCATCGACACCTATGAAGGCAAGTTAGGGCTGCTACCCATTCCAAATCTGCCGACCTCACTGGCTGAGATGATAGAACTCAAACGCCAGCAAATGCGGCTCAAGCAGAAAGATTTGGCGCAACTACTGGAAGTACCTGCCGGACGTCTCTCCCAGATTCTAAGTGGTAAGCGCCGTGTTACGCTCGATCTGGCCAAACGCCTTTACGAGCGACTCGGCATCCCATCTGATTTCATTCTTAAAAACGCTTAGTCCCCCGATACTGCCTCCAGCTTTAAAAAACGGCGAAATCTTCCTACTTTTGCCCCCTGCTATACATCTCAACCGTGAAGAAGGACTCGCAATATGACTTAGCTATTGCTAAGCTGGCCCCCAAAACGCACCATTTTGCGTTTGAGCTAGGCAGAGCGTTTTTCGAACAGTTTGATCAACAGCTAATTCAGGATGGCCACCTTCACGCTGACGTGGAGCTGACCAAAACGGATCTGCTGCTGACGCTCGACTTTCACATTAAGGGCACCGTGCGCCTCATCTGCGACCGAAGCCTGGAAGATTTTGATCAACCCATTGATGTGCGCCACCAGCTGCGCGTGCGCTTTGGGGATCAGTACTTGGAGTTAGACGACGACGTGCTGCAAATCACGCCCGATACCCAAACCCTCCCTATTGCTCAGCACTTGTTCGATTACATTGGGCTGGCAATTCCGATGAAAAAGCTGCATCCGCGCTTTCAGAACGAGCCCGACGATAACCCAGATGCTGACGCAAAGCTCATCTTCACGACTCGTCAGGCCGACGATGAGGACGAAGACAATTCCGACCCACGTTGGGATGCGCTACGGAATCTTAATTAAGCTTACCCATCTATTCGACTTTCTCCCTTTTAAATTCACATTCAACTTTCATAATTTTCCATGGCACATCCTAAGCGCCGAACCTCCAAAGCCCGCCGCGACAAGCGTCGCACCCACGACAAGCTCACTCCCAAGGCTATTTCCATCTGCCAGACTACTGGCGAGACGCACCTGCGCCACAAGGCGTACGTAGTAGAAGGCGACTTGTATCTGCACGGCAAAATAGCAGTAAAGGACTACGCTCCTGTCGCCGCTGCCGCTGCCCCAACCGAGGACGAAGAATAAGCCTCACTTTGCTGGCAGCATCCGCCTGCCAGCCCGCCTTTTCGACTCCGTACTCCCCTTGATTTCCTGTACATGAAGATAGCCCTGGACGCAATGGGGGGCGATTTTGCCCCCCAGGCTGCCGTCGATGGTGCCGTAATGGCTGCCCAACAGCTAAACGGTGCGGCTCAGATTGTGCTCATCGGCCAGGAAGAGGCCGTGCGCCCTTTGCTCCAACAGCACGGTGCCGCCGCCGCCGACCTCCTATTTATCCCGGCCACGCAAGTAATCGCGATGGGTGAGCATCCTGCCAAGGCTTACCAGCAAAAGCAGGATTCCAGCATTGCCGTGGGTTATCGGATGTTGCACGCTGGCGAGTTAGATGCATTCTGCTCAGCCGGTAGCACAGGGGCGATGCTCGTAGGTGCCATGTTCAGCGTAAAAGCGGTGCCCGGCGTATTGCGGCCAGCTATTGCCAACTTCGTACCGAAGCTATCAGGCGAGCAAGGCGTTTTGCTAGACGTGGGAGCCAATGCGGAGTGCAAACCTGAGATGCTGGAGCAATTCGGCGAATTGGGCTCGCTCTATGCACACTACGTGCTGGGCATTGAAACCCCTAAAGTGGGTTTGATGAATCTGGGTGAGGAAGAAGGGAAAGGCACAACCTTGACCCAGGCCGCCCACCAATTATTGAAGGTAAATCCGCATGTGCATTTTATCGGCAATATTGAGGGGCGTGACCTTTTCAACTCCAAAGCCGATGTAATTATCTGCGATGGTTATACAGGCAACGTAATATTGAAGATGGCAGAATCCATTTATGAGATTCTGAATGAGAAGAAGATGCATGACCCCTTCTTCGACAACTTCAATTATGAGGCTTTTGGTGGCAGCCCTATCCTGGGCATAAATGATAATGCCATCATTGGGCACGGAGTGAGTACGCCACTGGCCATTTGCAATATGCTCTTACAGAGTTACAAAATGGTCGAGTCGGGCATTTCAGACCAAATCAAGAGCACCTTTAAATCTTAAAGACTAAGTCCGGCCAGAGCCGGACTTTTTTTGCCGCCTTCGTTCGTCTTTCTCGATGAAAATAACTGCCGCTATTACCGGAGTGGGTGCCTATGTGCCCGATTACGTACTCACCAATAAGGAACTTGTAACCCTGGTGGATACTACCGAGGAGTGGATCGTGAGTCGCACAGGCATACAAGAGCGGCACATTTTGAAAGGCGAAGGACAAGGCACCTCCGTTATGGGGATAAAGGCCGTCGAGCAATTACTAGCGAAGACTGGCACACGAGCCGAGGATATTGACCTGATTATTTGCGCTACTACTACTCCAGATCTTGTATTTCCTGCCACCGCTAATATCATTTCGGCGGCTGTGGGGGCCAAAAAAGCGTTCAGCTACGACATGCAGGCTGCCTGTTCGGGCTTTATGTTCGCTTTGGCTACCGGTGCTCAGTTTATTCAAACCGGCACGTATACAAAGGTTATAGTAGTAGGTGCCGACAAAATGTCGAGCATAATTGACTATACTGACCGTTCTACCTGCATTATTTTTGGCGATGGGGCTGGTGCGGTTCTCTTAGAGCCAACTACTGATGGCCTAGGATTACTTGATCAACAGCTTTGCTCCGACGGCAATGGCGAGCCGTTTCTGCATCAAAAGGCAGGGGGGAGCCGCCGCCCGCCCTCAGCAGAAACCCTTGCGGGCCGGGAACACTTCGTGTACCAGGAAGGAGCGACAGTGTTCAAATTTGCAGTGAAAAACATGGCTGATGTAGCCGCTCAAGTAATGGAGCGTAATCAGCTCACGGCCAATGATGTAGCCTGGCTGGTACCACACCAGGCCAACAAGCGCATAATTGACGCGACAGCTCACCGCATGGGTGTTGGCCCTGAGAAGGTAATGCTCAATATCCATCGCTATGGCAATACCACTAACGGCACCATTCCGCTTTGCCTGGCTGATTACGAGAGCCAATTACACAAAGGGGACAACCTCATTATTGCCGCATTTGGCGGAGGCTTCACTTGGGGGTCGTTATACCTCAAATGGGCGTACGACGCCAAACCTAGCCAGTAAATAGCTTGATTAGCTAACTGCCCGCGGAAAACCTCTATACTTGCACTTTCGGAAATGCTGAGCTTGTTACGTTAGCGATTGAGTAGATTCCGACTACGACATTTTTTGAGCAATCCAGCGATACGCGTTCAGCCTTTAACCTTTAACGACAGCACCTAAAAAATGGCCACCACCGCAGACTTCCGTAACGGCCTCGTCCTGAATTACAACAACGAATTGCACGTTATTACCGAGTTTCAACATGTGAAACCTGGTAAGGGTCCCGCTTTTGTGCGCACCAAATTGCGCAACATCAAAACAGGCCGCATGATTGATAATACCTTTAACGCCGGCGTGAAGGTAGAAACAGCACGAGTGGAGCAGCGCCCTCACCAATTCCTGTACAAGGATGAATATGGCTTCAACTTCATGAACAAGGAAGATTTTGAGCAGGTCACGCTACCCGAAGCAATGGTGCCCTTCGCCGATTTGCTGAAGGATGGCCAGGAAGTAACCATTCTATTCCACGCCGAGACGGAATTGCCTCTCACAGCTGAATTGCCAACTACAGTGGAACTGGTAGTAACGTACACCGAGCCTGGTTTGCGGGGCGATACTGCCACTAACACGCTAAAGCCCGCAACAGTGGAAACAGGCGCCCGTATTCAGGTACCCTTGTTTATCAGCCAGGACGAAAAAATTCGCGTGGATACCCGCGACTACTCCTATGTCGAAAGAGTTAAATAAGTCGCCGCAGAAGCAGCCTGCTATGAAAGCCAAAGAACTACAGGAACTGCTCGATTTTATCGCAAAATCGGGCTTGAACAAAGTCAACATTGAGACTGAGGAGTTTAAGATCTCCGTGCAGCGCGACCCCAGCTAT
This sequence comes from Hymenobacter roseosalivarius DSM 11622, assembly GCF_900176135.1. Lineage (GTDB taxonomy): Bacteria > Bacteroidota > Bacteroidia > Cytophagales > Hymenobacteraceae > Hymenobacter > Hymenobacter roseosalivarius. The sequence goes on from NZ_FWWW01000100.1 coordinate 77,228, forward strand.
AAGCCGGTTATCAGCTCATCAATGTCCGCGTCGGCACCGGCCGTAGTGCCTCAGGCCCCAGCGCCGGTTGCCGCCTCTGCATCTGCGCCCACCCCGGTTGCTCCTGCGCCCGCTGCCACCGCTAGCGAGACCTCTGAGGCCAATTATCAGGCCCTGAAGGCCCCCATGATTGGCACTTTCTATCGATCTAACAGCCCCGAGTCCCCAGTTTTCGTGAACGTAGGCGACATGGTCGAAAAGGGTCAGGTCATTTGTATCATTGAAGCCATGAAGCTGTTCAATGAGATTGAAGCCGAAGCTTCCGGTCGTATTGTGAAGGCGTTAGTAGAGAACTCTTCTCCCGTAGAATACGATCAGCCCCTGTTCCTGATTGAGCCAATGTAATTTTTGGGCCTTGAGGTCTTGGTAGCTTAGGTTCTGAGCGAGTCGGATGACGCGCACTACTATCCTTAGCTACCAAGACCTTTCTGTTTCAATCAGGTCCATCAAATTATTTGCTCCCAGAATCTACTCATCATGTTTAAAAAAATACTGATTGCTAACCGGGGTGAAATTGCCTTGCGCATTATTCGCACATGCAAAGAAATGGGTATCAAAACGGTAGCCGTCTACTCCACTGCTGATAAGGAAAGCCTTCACGTACGTTTCGCCGACGAGGCTGTATGTATTGGTCCTCCTCCTAGCGCCCAGTCGTACCTAAACATCCCAACCCTGATCGCAGCGGCCGAAATCACCAACGCTGACGCCATTCATCCTGGCTATGGCTTCCTGTCGGAAAACGCAGAATTTTCGCGTATTTGTCAGGAAAACGGTATAAAGTTCATCGGTGCTTCGCCTGAAATGATCAACAGCATGGGCGACAAGGCTTCGGCTAAAGCGACCATGAAAAAAGCCGGAGTTCCCACCATTCCTGGTTCAGAAGGGCTGTTGGATTCCTTACAGGATGCGCTGAAAATTGCGCATAAGATTAAGTATCCGGTTATTCTGAAGGCGACGGCTGGTGGCGGTGGGCGGGGTATGCGCGTAGCCCGTACCGATGAGGAGCTGGAGAAAGGCTGGCACGATGCCCGCACGGAGGCCAAAGCCGCCTTCGGCAACGATGGTATCTACCTCGAAAAGTTTGTGGAAGAGCCGCGCCATATTGAGATTCAAATTGTTGGGGACCAGTTTGGCCGCGCCGCTCACCTTTCTGAGCGTGACTGTAGCATTCAGCGCCGGCACCAGAAGCTGGTAGAAGAGGCTCCTTCTCCTTTCATGACCAAAGATCTGCGTAAGAAAATGGGTAATGCCGCCGTAGCCGGAGCCAAGTCTATTCGCTACGAAGGAGTAGGTACGATTGAGTTTTTAGTAGACAAAAACCGGGACTTCTATTTCATGGAGATGAACACCCGTATTCAGGTGGAGCACCCCGTGACGGAGGAAATCATCAACTACGATCTGATCAAGGAGCAGATAAAAGTGGCGGCCGGCGTGCCCATTTCGGGCAACAACTACGAGCCCAAGATGCACGCCATGGAGTGCCGCATCAATGCTGAAGATCCGCGCAACGGCTTCCGCCCGGCCCCAGGCAAGATTACGACGCTGCACATCCCTGGCGGTCATGGGGTACGGGTAGACACGCATGTGTACGCTGGCTACACCATTCCGCCGAATTACGATTCGATGATTGCCAAGCTTATTACTACTGCCCAGACCCGGGAAGAATGCATCGTGAAAATGAAGCGGGCGCTGAGTGAGTTTGTAGTGGAAGGCGTAAAAACTACTATTCCATTTCACCTAGCTCTGATGGATAATCAAAGCTTTAAGGATGGCAACTTCACGACAGCATTCCTGGATACGTTTGACTTTTCGACTGTTTAGCCTGATCGGCTAACCCGCCTAGCAACAAAAAGCCCCTGTACAAGGGGGCTTTTTGTTAACTATAAGGTAGAATTCTCTATTTCCTGCACTAGTTCACTGTACCATTCTTCCCCATACTTACGAATAAGTGGCTCTTTAAGAAACTGATAAACCCGTACGCCCAAATCGGCACCGAAGGCGCAGGCAGGATTGCAGATACCCCAACGGTCGTAGTTCAAGGCTTCAAAACCCTCGTACTTGCTGATTCGAATGGGGTACAAATGGCAGCTGATCGGCTTCTTGAAGCTAGTGGCGCCGGCCAAATATGCTTGCTCGATGCCACACTTTAAAATACCGCGCTCGTCATAGAGCGCGTAGGCACACTCCCGGTCGTTGATGGTGGTTGTGCTGAAATCGCCTTCCCAATCCTTGATGTAAAGTCCTTGCTGTTCGATAGCCTGCTGACCGGCTTCAGTAAGAAAGGGCTTGATGCTGGCGTATTCCGCCTCCAGAATTGTCAACTCAGCCTCTTCTAAAGGTGCACCCAGGTCACCTTCTACGCAGCACGCACCTTTGCAGGCTTCGAGATTACAAACAAAGAAATTGTCGCGAACGTCATCGGAGATGACGGTGTTCTGGATAATAATCATGGGTATACGCGCAGGATCTCGCGGGGGGCTTTTTTAGGCGCGCCACTCCGGTAAAAGGTGGTAAGCCAACCAATAAGCAAAGCGCCGGGAGAAGTGGATTGACAAAGATAACCCCAAACGTCGGCTCTCTGGTTTCCTGGGGGGCAAAACCTTACCTTTGCCGCTTCGCCAACGAGCCGGTTTACTTGAAAGAATGGCCTTAGATTATCACTCCCTCCTGAACCCCTCGCAGGCCGCCGCCGTGCTGCAAACGGAAGGCCCCTGCATGATTATAGCCGGTGCTGGTTCCGGCAAAACGCGTGTATTGACGTATCGCATCGCGCATTTACTTGAGAAAGGCGTCGACCCATTCAACATCCTGGCCCTGACTTTCACCAATAAGGCGGCCAAGGAAATGCGCGCCCGCATTGAAAAAGTAGTGGGCCCGGAAGCTAAGAACGTGTGGATGGGTACTTTCCACAGTATTTTTGCCCGCATCCTGCGCTCCGAGGCCGAGAAAATCGGCTTCCCGCGCCACTTCACCATTTACGACACCCAGGACTCCAAGACGCTGGTGTCGCAGATCGTGAAGGAGCTGGACCTGGACGACAAGCTCTACAAGCCCAGTATGGTGCTGGGGCGCATTTCCTCAGCTAAGAACAAGCTGATTTCGGTGCAGCAGTACCTGAGCGACCCGGTTATCAAGCAGGACGATGAAGCGGCGCTGCGCCCAAAAATCGGCGTGATTTATCAGCAGTACCAGTCGCGGTGCTTTAAGGCGGGTGCCATGGACTTTGACGACCTGCTGTTTAATACCAACGTTTTATTCAAAGACCACCCGGAGGCGCTGAACAAGTACCAGCACATCTTCAAGTACGTGATGGTGGACGAGTATCAGGACACGAACTACTCGCAGTACCTGATTACGCGCAAGCTGGCGGCCAAGGATCGCAATATCTGCGTGGTCGGCGACGACGCGCAGAGCATTTACGCCTTCCGGGGGGCCGATATTACCAATATTCTCAACTTCGAGAAGGACTACCCGGAGCTGGAAGTGTTCAAGCTGGAGCAGAACTACCGCTCTACCAAGAACATCGTGAAGGCCGCTAACTCGGTCATTAAGAACAACAAAGCCCAGCTGCGCAAGGACGTTTTCTCCGAAAACGAGGAAGGTACGCTGATCGAAGTGCTCAAGGCATCTTCCGATAATGAAGAAGGCAAGCTGATTGCTAACTCCATCTTCGAGGACAAGATGAACCTGCACTTGTCGTACGACCACTTTGCCATTCTCTACCGCACCAATGCCCAGAGCAGGGCCATGGAAGAGGCGTTGCGTAAGCTGAACATCAAGTATAAGATCGTGGGGGGCCTTTCTTTCTACCAAAGGAAAGAAATTAAGGATTTGGTAGCTTATCTGCGCCTGACGGTAAACCCCAACGACGAGCAGGCCCTGCGCCGTGTCATCAACTACCCCAAGCGCGGCATCGGCGACACGACGGTGAGCAAGCTTATCACCACGGCCGAGGAAACCAACCACACGCTGTGGGAAGTGGTGGCCAACGCAGCCTCGTTTCTGGGCGCGCGCGTATCAGGAGCCATTACTCAGTTCGCGGAGCAGATCAAGAGCTACGCCGTGGTGGCGGGCAAGGAAGACGCGTTTGAGGCGGCCAAGTTCATTGCCAAAAACTCGGGCATGATTGAGGAATTGTACGCTGATAAAAGCATCGAGGGTCTCTCGCGCTACGAGAACATTCAGGAATTGCTGAACGGCATAAAAGCCTACACCGAAGACCCGGAGCGCGACGATAAGTCGCTGGCGTCCTTCCTGCAGGATATTGCCCTCGTCACCGATGCTGACACCAAGGACGCCCAGCAGGATGGTGAGGCCGTGACGCTGATGACGATTCACTCGGCCAAGGGTCTGGAGTTTCGCAACGTGTACATCGTGGGAATGGAGGAGAACCTGTTTCCGAGCCAGATGATGATTACCTCGCGGGCTGATCTGGAGGAGGAGCGGCGGCTGTTTTACGTGGCCATCACGCGGGCTGAGAAGAAGCTGACGCTCAGCTACGCCACCTCGCGCTACCAGTGGGGCAACTTGCGGAGTTGTGAGAAAAGTCGTTTTTTAGACGAAATCGATCCGCAATTCGTAGATTTCAAGTTCTCGGCGGGTCCGGGCAGTGGGGAGTCGCCATTTGGGCACGTATTGGAGCGGCGCAGTAACCTAATTCCGCCCGCTCCGCGTAAAACGGTAGCTACCAGCTACAAGCCTTCGGCCGATTTTCAACCCTCCGATACTTCCAACTTAGCGACCGGGCAGCGGGTAGAACACCCCAAGTTTGGCTTCGGCACGGTGAGCAAGCTCGAAACGCAGGCTGGCTCTACCAAGGCCATTATTCAGTTTGAAGAGGTCGGCGAGAAGACGTTGTTGCTGAGTTTTGCCAAATTGCGGGTGCTGAGCTAATTAGCTGCATTTAGTACCCACCACAGAGTACGCAAAGGCTCTGAATCTTCTTTTTTTTAATTTCCCCCATGTCTCTCCCCTCCCCTCATAAGCACGAGCTGCTCCAGCGCGAATACGGCCAGAGCACCTTTCAACTCGTGCAGACCCTGCGGACTATCGAAGATAAGGCTGAGCGCACGCGCCGGGCTCATCAGATAGTGCAGCTGATCTTTCGCTTGAATGCCAACTTGCGTGACCAGCCTGACGCTCAGCAGAAAGTATGGAATCATCTCTATGAAATGGCCGATGAGGACCTAGACGTAGATAGCCCGTTCCCGCTCACCAGCCTTGCCCAGCTGCACCAGCAGCCGAAGCGGGTGCCCTATCCCAGCAAATCGCCTAAGCTCAAGGCTTATGGCCGCAGCGTAGAGGATATGATTGCCAAAGCCCTCACGCTGGAAGACCCAGCAGAGCGGGAGCAGGCCACTATTGCCATTGGGCGAACCATGAAGTTCCTGTACCGCTCCTACAGCAAGGAGAATGCGAAGGATATAACTATCCTGAAGCATTTAAAAGAGCTTTCGGGGGGCAGATTAGAGCTTGACCCAGTTCAGGTTGACGCGCAGAACCTCTTTGAGTTTGCCACCAACGGCCGGCCGGTGCCCTTCATCGTACCCCAGCCTCGCAACGACCGCAACGACCGCGACGCCCGTCGGGGCAGCAGTGGTGGCGGCAACCGGCGCGACAAGCAGCGCCGCGGAGGCAAAAAGCGGCAGGAACCACAGCAGCCTCCTCAGTAATTTTTGTAGAAGCAAGGAATCTGAAGTCGGAGTTGAAATTCCAGACCAAGAATTTTAGCCCCGGCTCCCAATTCTTAGCTCCTAAATTCTAATTCTTTTTTTGATGGCCTCTTTTGAAGTAATTGGCGGACACCCGCTTAAAGGCGAGATTATACCCCAGGGGGCAAAAAACGAAGCACTCCAGATTTTGTGCGCCGTACTGCTTACCAATGAGCCAGTTACGATTAGCAACATTCCTGATATCCGCGATGTAAACAAGCTCATTGAGCTACTGCGGGATATGGGCGTAAAGGTGGGGAAGCTCGCCACCGATACCTACGTATTTCAGGCTGACAGCGTAAACTTAGAATACCTCGACTCAGAGCAATTCGTAGCCCAAGGCCGCGCCCTACGCGGTTCAGTTATGATTCTGGGTCCTATGCTGGCACGCTTTGGCCAGTGCCAATTGCCTAAACCAGGCGGCGACAAAATTGGCCGTCGTCCGCTGGATACGCACTTTTTGGGCTTGCAGAAGCTGGGGGGCAAATTGACCCTGGAAGGCAACGATTTTTACCGCATCCGTACCGAGGGTAAGTTGCAGGGCACTTATATGCTGCTCGACGAAGCTTCCGTGACGGGCACCGCCAACATTGTGATGGCCGCGGTCCTAGCGGATGGCATCACCACCGTTTATAACGCTGCCTGCGAGCCTTATTTGCAGCAGCTGTGCAAAATGCTGGTGCGTATGGGGGCCAAAATCAACGGTATCGGCTCTAACCTGCTCACCATTGAAGGCGTGGAAAGCCTCGGCGGCACGGAGCACCGCATGTTGCCGGACATGATAGAAATTGGTTCTTTTATCGGCCTAGCGGCCATGACAGGCTCCGAAATCACGATCAAAGACGCGCAGATTCAGGAGCTAGGCCTTATTCCGGATACCTTCCGCAAGATGGGTATTCAGTTGGAATTCAGGGGCGATGACATTTTTATTCCCGCGCAGGACCACTATCAGATTGCTACTTATCTGGATGGCAGCATCCTGACGGTATCGGATCATACGTGGCCGGGCCTCACACCTGATTTGCTCAGCATTATTCTGGTAGTAGCTACCCAGGCAAAAGGCACGGTTCTCATTCACCAAAAGATGTTTGAGTCACGCTTGTTCTTCGTTGATAAGCTCATTGATATGGGCGCGCAAATCATTCTCTGCGACCCGCACCGGGCTACCGTTATTGGCCTCGATCAACGCACCCGCCTGCATGGTATCAGCATGACGTCGCCCGACATTCGGGCCGGGGTAGCGCTGCTTATCGCGGCCCTTTCCGCCGACGGACGCAGCGTGATCGACAACGTGGAGCAGATTGATCGGGGATATCAGTTTATTGATAAACGCCTGAACGCACTGGGGGCTCAAATAAAGAGGCTGTAATGCAGAGAGTCTTTGACCATAGAAAAGCCCCCCAGAGACTTTCCGGGGGGCTTTTCTGTGACCTATTGAGTTACTCTTAATCAATGACCATGTCAATGACGCTCGTTACCAGCGACAACACGACGCTGAAAAGCAAAGCCGCCAGGAAGCCATCCAGTTTGAAGCCGGGTAGCACCCAATCGGCCAGGAGCACGATTACGGCATTAATAACGAGTAGAAATAACCCCAGCGTAAGTACGGTAATGGGAAAGCCCAGAATTTTAAGGATGGGCTTTAACACAGCATTTAGCACCGCCAGCACCAGCACCAGCAATAGGGCATCACCAAAACCATCGAGGTGAGCACCAGGCAGAAAGTAAGCCAGGGCATAGGTGACAATGGCGGTGAGAATGAATTTGAGTAGAAATCCCATAGAGGCAAAAAGATGAATGAACAAAGAAAATCCGACCCCCAGTCGGGAGTCGGATTACGGTACGCAAAAACGCGGGCAGTGTTAGGCCACTAGTCCTCGTCTTCCACTTTCTTCATGTCGCGGGCAGCAATGCGCCCCTGCGAGACCGCCATCCAGTTGCAGAGCTGATACAGCAGACGGGCCCCCACAATTCCATTCCAGTCAGTATCGCCGGGGGCTACTTCATTCAGGTCGCAGCCGATGATTTCGCGGCCCGAGCGCACGACCATCCGAATCAGGTACAGGGCTTCCTCAAACTCCAACCCACCGGGAACGGGCGTGCCGGTGCCGGGGCAAAGCTTCGGATCGAGGCCGTCGATATCGAAGCTCAGATACACCTTTTGGGGTAGCTGAGCGATAATTTTCTTGCACTCCTTCCGCCAAGATTTGCCGGCAAAAAGCTCTTCCCGCAGGAAACGCTCCGCAAACATGATGATGCGACCATTGCTGCGCTCGGCCAGTTCGGCTTCCTGCTGGCAAAAATCACGGATTCCTACCTGCACCAGCTTTTTTACCTGCGGCAACTGTAGCGCATTATACATGACGGACGCGTGCGAGTATTCGAAGCCTTCGTAGGCCGGGCGCAGGTCGCAATGGGCATCGATTTGCAGAATACCGAACTCCTCGTGGCGTTCAGCCAACGCATGAATGTAGCCTAAGGGAGTGCTGTGGTCACCGCCTAATACGGCTACCGCCTTACCCGCGTCGAGGTAAGCCCCGGCTTTTTGCTTAAGCCAGTTCAGGAGTGCTTTTCCACGAACGGTAGCTTCGGCGGTGGCGGTGGCATGCTGGGGGGCTTTTTCGGCAGGCTGACCCGCTTCGAGCCAGCTGATATAGCCAGCAGCCTGCTCGCGTAGCTCGCGGCTTTCCGCGGCCCAGCTTTCGTCTTCGTCTTCCATGGCCAGGCCCAGGCGCCAGGCATCCGCGATATCCGGATCGTAAAGGTCTACTTGCAGGGAGGCTTCCCGGATAGCAGCCGGCCCTAGCGCCGTGCCTGCCCGATACGAAACCGTAACCTCCCACGGCACCGGCACCACCACTACCTGCGCCTCTTCTACGGTGAAGGGCAAGCCAAAAATGCCCCCCGCGGTATCGCCCAAGGCATTGGGATCGAATGAGGCGAGCTTCTTTTCAAGATTTGATGAACGTGCGTTCGACATAACAAACGGATTAGAAAAAGAAATATGTAAGTGAAGCGTCAGGGCGACGCTATCAAAAAACGCTGTTCTTCAGGCTGACTCAGGGCGTCTGAGCTGTCTGCCTAATGCAATAAAAAAAGCTGTCATTTCGGGTGGTCCAACCAGCCGCGATCAGAAATCCGCGATAGTCGATATCTACCAAAAATGACAGCTTTTCCCCTTAGGGAATGATTAATGCGTGGCTTGCTGACCGTTCAGAAAGTCGTAGGTCCGAATGATCTCCAGGATCTTGACGAAAGTTTCGCGGTCGAAGAACAGCATCAGCGGTAATTCAACCGAGTACTTTTTGTCTGAGAAATGCGTGATGACCGAGAAAACCATAGGTTGATATAGCGGATTCTGCGCTACCAACCTGGTCAGGGAAGTATCGAGGTGGCCTTTTGGCGCAATGGGCGGCGCGCCATATATATTAGCTTTCAGGATGTTAGCCAGCTGCGTTACCAGAGCGCCCGTGATAATGTTGCTAATCTCAAGCAACAACGACTCCTGCAATTCGTCAATTTCGACCGATTCAGGCTTCGACAGACGCAAACACACACGCGACAGGCGCTGCACATGCTGCCCGGAGAAGAACATCAGCGTCGAGCCATTGAATTCGCCCTTTATATCGGACTGGATAACGACATGGTCTTTCTCGTACACTTTTACTCGCTCCAGAATACTGGTACCGGGCACCAAATCAAGGCTTGGCACCTCCAATAACACGGTTTCCTGAGCAATAGAGGCGAAAGAATCGGCGGCGCGAGCCAAGCCAATATTCAGGATTTCCCGAATAATGTCCCGCTCCAGTTCCGTCATGTGCAAATACATACAAGTCAGTCAGTTGGTACGAAAAAGCCACTATAGGCAGTTTCGAAATCTGCAATACGTGATTTAAGGTCGTTTGGCCAAGAATAGTCGAGTTAATGCTGGCACATCGAGCACGAGGCACACATGTCCGCTGCCCAGTAGCGTCACACCTCCAAATAAGTCAATGGTATCCAACGGTTTACTCATGGGCTTGATCACAATATCTTGCTGACGCAAAAAACGATCAACGATCAAACCCAGCTTACGATTATTGTAATCCACAATGATAATGCGCTGACGGCCCACCAGCTCGTCGCGCGCGGCAGGCGGCAGCGGCCCGTCGCCACTATGCAGCAACGTCCGCAGATTCACTATCGGCACATTTTCTTCCTGAATACGGGCCAGCAGCGTCCCACCTACTACATGTAGCTCGTCGGGTTCCAGGGCTACCACCGAATCGGTGTGCATGAGTGGAATGGCGTAGCTACGCTCCTCCAATTCAAACAACAGCGCTCCTTTTACGGCAATCGAGGTGGGCAGCACCAGGGTGAATACGGTTCCCTGGCCCAACTCCGACTCAACCCGTATTTGCCCCCCCAGCGAATCAATCGCCAGCTTCACCACATCTAAGCCTACGCCCCGGCCCGAAATCTCAGTGACTTCCTTTGCCATAGAAAAGCCTGGCTCAAACAGGAAGGCCCGTACCGCATTCGCATCGAGGTGAGCAGCCGCGTCAGCTCTTACCAAGCCGCGCTCTACTGCCTTGCGCCGCACCCCTTCTACATCAATCCCGCGGCCATCATCGACCACCCGAATCAGTACATCGTCACGCTCCGTTTGAGCAGATAGCGTCAGACGCCCGGCGGCGGGCTTATTGGCCCGCTGGCGCTCGTCGGGCGTTTCAATACCGTGGGCAATAGCGTTGCGAACTAAATGCAGCAGAGCGTCGGTAATGATTTGCAGGATATTTCGGTCAATCTGAATGTCCTGCCCTTCCAGCTTCAGGGCTACTTCTTTTTGCTCGGCAGCAGCTACGTCACGAACCACGCGGGGAAACTTATTGAAAAGCGAACCAACGTTTACCAGACGCGCGTCCATCACACTATACTGCAGCTCGTCGGTAATACGAAACAGATGTGAGGCCGCCGCCTGTAGGGCCGGATGCCCAATCTCGCCGCCAAGCGTCATAATCCGGTCACGGTCGATAATTAGCTCACCTACTAAATTGAGCAGGTGGTCCAGCTTTTTGATCTGAATATACACCAGGTCCGATAGCTCCAGCTTGCGGCCGGCGTCCTCATCAGTATCCGACTCGGCAGTAATCAGGATCGGCTCCTCCCCTAGCACCAAACGCTCAAGGTTTGCGAGCAAATCCTCGGCGGGGGGCATTTCGGCCTCTTCCCCAACGGCCCGAATCATGGCCCCCAACGTATCAACGCCAGTAAACAGCACGGGAACGACCGTGCCGGTGAAGGCTTTCTCTTTGTCTCTAATCAAACCAAATATGGTTTCCATCTCATGCGAGACTTCGCCAATCTGGTTGTAGCCCATCGCCCGCGCGTTGGACTTGAGATTGTGCATGAGCCGAAAAAGCTCATTCAGGGCGGGGATATCTTCCGGATTTTTCTCCAACTCGCTGATATGACGGCTCATGGCGTCATAATATTCGAGTGCCTCGGCCATAAATATTTCCCGGTACTCCTGTTCCCGTGACTTCATCAGCTAACGGTCGCTAGAGGTGGAGAAAAACGGACGGCCGGAACCGGCAGCGTCGCACGCTGATTTATGACTTCTGCGATTTGCTCCAGCGGCAACACGTCGTTAGCGTATCCGGCCCGAATCACGGAGCCAGGCATGCTAAATACCGCGGCCGACTCCTGGCTTTGCACGATGACCCTGCCTCCCTGTGCCCGAATAGCCTGAGCACCCAAGGTTCCATCGTGTCCTAGCCCGGTTAGAACTATACCTAATACCTGCGGGCCAGCCACTTTGGCAGCCGAACGCATAAGCACATCAATAGATGGGTCATCAGCCGATAGGTTTGGTTTAGAGCTAAGGTCAATCTGCCATACCCGCCAAGGCCCGCGTTGCACAGATTTTATTACCATATTTTGCCCCCCAGGAGCTATGATAATCTGCCCTTCTTCCAGAGGCATGCCCACGGTGCCAATTTTTACTGGCAGCGGGGTCAGACGCTGTAAGCGCTTAACGAATGAGATGGCAAAGTGCGCGGGCAAATGCACGGCAATCAGCAAAGTGCACGGCAGAGCGGGACGTAGAGCGTGCACGAGTTGCTCTACAGCCATAATCCCTCCTGTGGAAGCCCCAATCACAGTCAGGTTTTGGGGCTGAGCACTCACGACATGGCGTAGCGGGCTACTAAAAGTGGCTGTCCGCGACATGGTTGGGGCGCCGCGAAGCTGCTGGAGTACCGCCAGCCGAAAAGCCTGTTCAGCGCCTAATTTTAGGGGGACGATGTAATCATAAATTCCCCAGCGAGCAGCTTCGCGCATCATACCCGGTAAAGGGGTGCCCGCAGCGTAAAAAAGTACCGGACAAGCATGCTGTCGATGCAGTCGCTCCAGATCCGGCAGGTCGTGTTCGTCCAGAATCACTAGTGTCGGCCGAAGCCTTCGAGCCATAATTACCAACTCATCAGCGTTGCAAGCTGAACCCAGCAATAGGCAGTTGGGCTGGGCTTGCAATAGGCGCGTCAACTCCAGTCGCACTAAAGCGGGAAGCTTACCAAGCAGAACAGTAAAAGAGACGGGTAAAGCGGGCACGAAATAGGTGGAAGCGCGGAGTAAGAAAGCAGAGCGGATATGTAAACATGTGCCCTGGGGGCCATGCTCACCTTATACGTCGGTTTCCTCTGAGTTTTGTAAAGCACTACCTACAATCTCGAGCACTTTTTCCTCGGAGAAAGGCTTCACGATGTAAGCTGAAGCACCGCTTTCAAGCGCCTCGTTCACAATAATTTCCTGCCCTACCGCACTGCACATAACCACTTTTACGGTAGGATTTACCTGCCGAATGCCCTTCAAAACATCAAGGCCCGTATTATCCGGCAGGATAACGTCGAGCGTAATCAGATCAGGATTGGTAGCGCTGGTCATCTCCAGTGCCTGCTGGCCATTCGCGGCCTCCCCTACCACCTCGTAGCCAGCATCAGTAAGCATATTCTTTAGCATCGTGCGCATATAAAAGGAGTCGTCAACGATGAGAATGCGGTTTTTCATAAAAGTAGTATCAGTAGAAGAAAAAGACGGAGGATAAGCAGAACAGCAGTGTTAGCCCTTATACGGGGCACCACGCACTAAGATTAAGCTTTCGGTTGGAGCTGCATTATTTCCGTCGGGGTGAGGAGCTTCAGCATATCGAGCACAATAATAATGCGACCGTCCAGCTTAGCAATTCCCTCAATGTATTTGTCCTGAATGTTGGCGTCCTGAATAAATTCAGGGGCTTTCTCGATGATTGAAACCGGAATCGATAACGGCTGCGGCACTTCGCGTACCACTAGTCCAATCGTATAGTCCTTGGCCTCAATCGCTAAGGTGTAGGTAGTGGCCGGCAACGCCTCCGTAATTGAGCGCAATTGAAATCGCTCCTCTAAGTCAATAATGGCGATAATATCGCCGCGCAGATTGGCTATTCCTTTTACGAAGGGGGGCGTTTTGGGCATGCGCGCAATCTCTGGGGTAACAGTTACCTCCTTTACCTGCTCAATGCGAATACCATACTCTTCGCGTCCCAGCCGGAACACGATTAATTGAATAAGCGCTTGCTGCTTAACAACTTTCTTTTCGTTACTCGACTCTATTTCAGGCATGCATAAGGTTAGTATAGGCTTGCTACTGTCCATTCGGATTAGTAGCATGCTTGGAAATAGACCTAACAGGAATTAATTGGCTTTGGCTTTAGCCCGAGCTTTTGGCGTTTTTTTCTCGGCTCCATTTGTCGGCTGTGGCTCCGCTACTTTCCCATTTACGGGTGCCGGACGCCGTGCTGCAGCCTTCTCTGTAGCAGGAGCCTCTGCTGATTTGCCCCCCCGTGCGGGTCTGGCTGGCTGAGCTTTCGTCAACGGTTGGGCAACGTCAGCGCGTCGAACAGGCCGCTCCGGTTGAGGGAGGGCTGGCTTAGCCGGAACTGCGTGTCCATTGCGAGGCGGTGTCATCTGAGTTAAGCGTTGGCGGCCACGACGGGGCTCAGGCTCGGGCTCTGGTTCCATATACTCCATCAGCTGGAAGGCCGACAAGCCAACTTGTAGATCGTCCGCAATATCAGTCAGCTTCTGGCTGGAGGCCGTCAGCTCCTGCATAGAAGTCGATAGCTGCTTAGCAGTGCCTGCCACTTGCTGCGTGCCCGAGGCAGTTTGCTCCGCGATGGCTACCACTTCCTCCACGTACTTTACTACGTCCCCAATACTGATTTTCTGCACTTCGGTAGCCGTGAGAATGTCGCGGGAAGTACGCAGCGTTTCGCCGCTGCTCGTCGCAATGTTTTTAAAGGCGGAGCTAGCTTCGAACGTCGCGTTTTTACCTTTTAATACCCGGCCTTCCATGGTCGAGATAGCCGTAGCAGCTGAGCTCGTATCCTTGCGTACGTCGTCTACCAGCGTAGCTATTTCACTGGCTGATTTGCGTGAGCCTTCGGCCAGCTTGCGTATCTCTTCGGCTACGACCGCAAAGCCTCGACCAGCCTCACCAGCTCGGGCTGCCTCAATAGCCGCGTTCAAAGCCAGCAGGTTGGTTTGGGAAGCAATGTCCGTGATTACTCCCAGCGACTTGCTGATCTCCTGGCTGCGGGTACTTAGTACTTCAATAGTCTTGGACGTTTGGGCGGCAGCATTGGAAATTTCTTCCATGTTTTTTACCACCTCAGCCACCGTTTTAAGACCAAGCTGAGAGGTTTGCTCACCCAGGATAGCGGCTTTGTTCACCACGTCTGCTTTACCCGCCGTTTCCTTGGTGGCCTGCATAATTTCCTCGATCAGCTTAAAGGCTTGGTCGGTTTTCAAGGCCTGATTCTGAGCGCCTTCCGCCATTTGCTGCATAGCCAAAGCTACGTCAACCGTTACGCGGCTCATCTCCTGACCTTTGCCGGCCATTTCCTCCGATGAGGTCCCTACTACCTGTGATGAATCGTTGATTTCACCCAGCAGCTCGTTGAGGTTCTCAACAGCCAGGTTCAAGGCATTGGACATAGCCATGATGTCGCCGGCGGTAGGCACTTCTACGCGCTGGGTCAGATCGCCTTCGGAAATGGCTCGCACTACGCGGCTTACTTCCAGCACCGGAGAGGCAATGGATTCGAGCAGCTCGTTAAGTGTATCTACAAGTTCTTTCCATGAACCACTCACGCCGCCTACGGTAGCCCGCTCGGTCAGCTTACCTTCTACCCCGGCTACTTTGGCCACCCGGCTAACTTCCACTGCCAGGCGGTTCAGGTCGTCCACCATGCGGTTGATGGTGTCGGCTAGCTCTGCTACCTCACCTTTTGCATCAAGGGTGAGTTTTTGAGTCAAGTCACCCTGCGAAACAGCTGTTACTACTTTTACCAGTCCCCGCACCTGCGTGGTGAGGTTTGAGGCCATTGTATTTACGTTGTCGGTCAGGTCTTTCCATACTCCACTCACGCTCGGCACATTGGCCTGGCCCCCGAGTTTTCCCTCGGTACCTACTTCCTGCGCCACACGGGTTACCTCGCCAGCGAAGATGTTCAAGGAGTCCACCATGCGGTTGATGTTGTCCTTCAAATCCAGCAGCTCGCCTTTGACGTCTACTGATACTTTCTGGCTTAGGTCACCTTTGGCTACGGCAATGGCCACGTTGGCAATGTCCCGCACCTGACTCGTCAGGTTCGAGGCCATCGTATTTACGTTATCGGTCAACGCTTTCCACGTACCGCTGACACTTGGCACATTGGCCTGACCACCAAGTTTTCCTTCGGTGCCCACATCAAGCGCCACGCGGGTTACTTCCCCGGCGAACAGGTTCAGCGAGTCCACCATCTGGTTCAGGTTCTGCTTGAGCTGTAGCAGCTCCCCTTTCACGTCTACCGTTATTTTTTGGCTCAGGTCACCTTTGGCTACGGCCGTGGCCACGTTGGCAATGTCCCGCACCTGACT
>NZ_FWWW01000109.1 GCF_900176135.1 Hymenobacter roseosalivarius DSM 11622
GGCGGCCGGTGCTTTCGCAGCACAGGTTGGCCGTCATGCCGGCAATGACCAGGTGGGTGATGCCGCGGCTTTCCAGGTGCCCGGCCAGGTCGGTCTGAAACACGTCGCAGCTTTTGTGGGGCAGCAGCACGATGTCCTGGGCCTGGGGCTGAATTTCGGGGTGAAAATCGGCGCCCCAGCTGCCAGCCAGAAACATTTTGTTCTCGAACATGAGGCGGTTGATGCCGCTGCGCTTCTGCAGGTGGTGGTGGGCGTAATCTTCCTCGGTGTACGCCATGGGCCCGAACAGCACCGGAATGCCCTGGGACCGGGCGCCGTCGATGGCGCGCTTCAGGTTGGGAATGACGTTGTTTTTCTCCACCGTGCCCTTGGTCATTTCCCAGGCCGCGCCGCCTTCGGACAGGAAATCATTGACGGGGTCGATGACCAGCAGCACGGTGCGGTCGGCGGGCAAGGTGCGCCCGGTTTCGGCCTTGGGCAGGTAGGTGGCGGGGCCAGTGGTGGGGCGGGTGTGGTGTTCCATAGTGGTGGGCTGAGTTTGGTGAATAAAGGTGCGAGGTCCGACCAACTATTCGGGGCCCGGAACACCCGACCATGCCGGGGCGGGTGAAGCAGGCCAATGACAGCCGACCGGAGCGCCGGACAATGGCCCAGCTTGCTTGTTGCTACGTGCGGTGCTAAGGGCTAGTTGTTAATACCGGGGTTGGCGGCAGGCGTCCAACTAACCGCCTTTCGGCAAACTTTTAACAGGGTTGCAGCTGGTTACCGCTTCGGCCTTGTAGGTAATGTTATGATTATTAAGTAATTGAAGGCTAATTGCTTGCTGCGGAATTCCTCTGGACTAAACTTTTAAGACAGGCCAATATTATTGCGTAACGTGTAAATCCGCCCTTTTGGAAGAAGAACCCCAAAAAGGGAGGCCGGGGGGTTGCGCAGGCGGGCGGGGTTCGTACCTTGTGGGCTGTTCAGGCATCGTTCAACGGTTTTCGCAAGATGTGTTTCCTGCATCGCGCTTCGCGCAATTCAGGAAACCCGTTCGCCTACCGGCTCACTACCCTTGCCCCTTCGGGGAACTCGCTATGGAAGAACTAACGCCCCCCCATTCCACTCCCCACCGCCCCCGCAAAGGCGGCCGCAAGCCCGGTCCGCTGGCTGAAAAGCAGCGCCACGTCGTGAGCGTCCGGCTCACGGACGCGGAACACGAGCGCCTAACCCAAGAGGCCGACCAGTACCAGCTCAGCCAGGGCGAGGTGCTGCGGTCGGTGTGGCTCAAACAGGACACGGCCACGAAGCTGGCGGCACCGCCCAGCCCGGAGCAGGCCCGGCAACTGGCGCAGCTCGCCGGCATGGCCGCGAACCTGAACCAGCTCACCAAACTGGCGCACTTGGGCCAGGACCAGCGCACGGGGGCGACCACGGTACTCGGCCAGATGCACCACCTGTTGAAGCAGCTCGCACCCGAAGCGCCATGATTGGGAAGGTGAAGGTGAACCAGTCGTTCGGGGCGATGTGCCGGTACGTGCTCCAGGAAAAGACTCCAGACAGAGGGGCCGAGGTGCTGGCCGCGCACGGGGTGCGCACGGATAGCGCCGAACACATGGCGGCGGACTTCGACGCGGTGCGGGCCATGCGCCCCGGATTGGGCAAGGCCGTGCTGCACGTCGCGCTGGCGTTTCCCGTCGAGGAAAAGGAGAAGGTGACGGGCGAAGTGATGGGCCGCATTGCCCAAGACTACCTAAAGGGGCTGCACATCAACCCGGAGAACACGCAATGGGCCGTCGTGCGCCACCAGGACAAGACCCACCCGCATCTGCACCTGGTGGTAAACCGGGTGGATTTGGACGGGCAGACGGTGAGCGACCAGTTTATCCGCTCGCGCAGCGTGGACGTGTGCAAGGGCATTGAGCAGGCGTACGGCCTAATCGTGGCCGACCAGGTGGGCCGCCAGCAGGCCCGCGAAATCGGGCCGACCCCGGCCCAGGAGAAGGCCACGACCCCGAAAGAGCAACAGTCGGCTGAGTGGAGCCGCGCCCGGCAGGAGATTGGCCGCGCCCTGAGCTACACGGCGGGCCAGGCCCGCAGCTTTGACGAGCTGCGCGAGGCCTTGCGCCCCCGCGGCATCGAGCTGGCGCTGACGCGGCGCAAGGACGGGAGCCCGGCCGGGGTGGTGTTCGAGCAGGACGGGCACCGGGTGAAGGGTAGCCAGGTGGGCCGCGAGTACAGCGCGGGCCATCTGGAAACGGGCTTTGCCAAGGTCCGGGAGCTAGGCCCCGCCCACGACCCGGCCCAGGCGTGGCAGCAGGTGGGCCAGGACTACGCGCTGGCCAAGCTAGCAGCCGAGTACACCCAGGCCAAAGAACGACAGGCCCAGCAGCAGCCGGGCAAGCAGCAGTCCCGAGGCTTCGAGAGGGGGGATTAACTTTTCAGCAACGACTTATGCAAGAGCTACTTCAAGACATTAACGCATTGCGCCGGGGCATCGAGGCGCTAAACAAGCGCAGCTTAGAGCAGGGCAAGCCGGTGAGCCGCGCCGAGCTGGACGAGGTGCTGGCCAAGGTGAAGCAGGAAGTGCGGTTTACCATCGACTACAAGGGGGTAGCCGAGGCGATTCAGCCGCACCTGGCCACGCCCGCCAAGGTCGAAACGACGCTCACCACGGGCACCGCGCAGTTGCAGCAGGTGATTGCCCAGATTCCGCGCAGCGTGCCCGTGGTGGGCGAGGTGTGGGGCTTTACCAGTGTGCGGCTGGCGTTGGGGGTGATTGTGCTACTCATGGGCCTGATATGCCTGAGCACCTATCTGTGGAAAGAGAGAGGGGTAGCGGAAGCGCAGGTGGCGACGCTTCAGCAGCAGCAGGCCCAGCAGAAGGCCAGCCTAGATTGGTTGTCCAAGGGCTATTTCGACCTCAAACGGGACAATCCGAAGGCCGTGAAGAAGTATTTCCCTTAGCCTCTTTAACCAGGCCCAACCTACTGAAAACCTAACCCTAAATAGAGCGTTTGAACAGCAAATGAAAAGATTAACCGAGTATTTGGAGTGCCTGCACCGCCCCGAGACGGGCACGATGGTGTGCCGGTGGTTGCGCGAAGCGACCCCGGCCGAAATGCGGACGAGTTACGAGTATTTGTTTGCGGAAGCCCAGGGGTTTGGCTCCCGGCTCTGGTTGCTGGACATTCGGCGGCGCAATAACGAAGACCCGGAAACGGCCCAGTGGCTCATGGACGACTATATGCCCCTGCTAGCGGCCCATTTCGGCGGCCCCACCTTTCTGGCCTACCTGCTCTCGCCCGCGCATTTAGTGCGCGTGGACGACCATACAATTGATATTGTGCATGTGGCCCAGTTACAGCGGTCGGTACACGTCGCCCTGTTTATTGAAGAAGGCGCGGCCAACGAGTGGTTGGTGCAACAAGCCGGCAAATAGGGGCCGGCTACTGGCCGCCGAGGTCCGGTCCGGCATCGACTAATTGTTGCAACCGCTGCCGGGTTTGCACGCCGACCCGCACGCTGATGGTGTACAGGTCTACTTCCCCCTCAATGTAGCGGTGATATAAGGTCAATAACTCGTCCTTGGCGTGTTGTTCTTCGGCGAGGGTAATGGCAAGGGCACGGTCGGCAATTTCCTGGCGCTGTTCGCGGGTTTGCTCGGCCGGGCCAAAGTTCAGCGGAGCGGGCATAGCAGAGCTGGTGGCGGGGTGGTCGTTAATAAGATTTTTCAGCCAACAAATGTAACTATCGGGCTTAATTGTTCCAATACTTTCGGCCCCGGATGGGAAGAAGCACCCAAAAGACCTGAAAAATGGGTACCTAAATCGACCGGCCAACTCAGAAGAATACCACATTCAGGCGCCCGGGGCGGTAGGGGTAAAAACCACCATTATTCCGAGGTCGGGGGTATAAGTAATCTTATGTTGGCCTTCTTATAGCAG
>NZ_FWWW01000098.1 GCF_900176135.1 Hymenobacter roseosalivarius DSM 11622
CTATTCAGCAACAATATGTTACTGCCAGGGTTGCGGCTGGCGCTGCATGAGCTACGGAACTGAGCAATAGCTATCCAACCAGGCAAAAGAGTATGCCGGGGGGGGCTATTTTACTTGGCGAAAAGAAGACAGACTTTACGAGGTGGACAGCAAGCTCGACTTAACCCCAAACTTGCGGCGACGTACTCAGACTGTACCCTCTAACCACCATGTAGCATGAGCCTTAGCCTGAATCCCACCGCTGTTGCCTTTGCCAAGCGCCTCATTAAGGAAGGCAAATACAAAAATGACCAGGGCCATTGGAGCCAGCACAACCCCAGCACCGACGAGCAAAATAAGTACCTCAGCAAGCACGAAATCGAGGAGTACGGGCAGTGGCACCTGGGCCTCGATATGAGCAAGGGCGAAGACACCAAAGGCCGCTACCACTTCCCCTGCGGCGACTACAAAACCGTGCACCGCGACGGCCTACTAGCCGCCAAGGAGCGCGCCGCCCAGCAGGGCTACACTGATATTGAACAGGCGGCCGATGAGCTGTTGCAGACCCTGGAAGCGAAGGCAGCCAAGTAAGCGGGGGGCTTTTTCAGCGCATATTTTGCGTACTTTTAGACTATGCAGAATTTATTTGAATCCGGCAGTATTGTCTTGGGTGGCTCTTATCTGGAGCGCATGACGGACGATGAGTTCTTCGATTTCTGTCAGCAGCACCCCAAGCTGCGCATTGAGCGCACGGCTAACCACGAAATCCTGATTATGTCGCCCACCGGCAGCCGCTCCGGCAAACGCAACTTTCGCCTTAACCTCCAACTCGGTAAATGGTGGGAACAGCACCAGACACTCGGCGAAGCCTTCGACTCTAACACCGGCTTCACTCTGCCCGATGGCTCCGTGCTCTCGCCGGACGCTTCGTGGGTTTCGGCGGCTAAGTGGAACGCGCTGACGACGGAGCAGCAGGATAAGTTTGCACCCGTATGCCCGGAGTTTGTAGTCGAGCTGAAGTCCGCTACTGATTCTACCAAAACGCTGCAAGCCAAGATGCTGGACTGGCTCCGCAATGGGGCGTTGCTGGCCTGGCTCATCATCCCCGAAACCGAAACGGCCTATATCTACCGTCCCGGCCAGGCGGAACCAGAATTGGTGCAGGGATTCGAAAACGAGCTGTCCGGCGAAGCAGTGCTACCGGAGTTTCGGCTGCGGCTGACGGAGCTGCGGTAATATATTATAAGTCTATCTATGGCACAGAAACAAGCGAACTGTTGGTTGCTGTTAGAAGAAGCGAGGACCCTGGGTTTGCCTCTACAGGACTATACAAATGCAAAAGAAATGTTCAATCATGCCGAATGGGGAGTCGGCTTTGACATAATTGTTGGGCAATTGTACGAGTTAGGTATCAAGATTACGGAGAGCTTTTATAAGAAGGTAGAAGTAGTAGCCCTTAGCTTGAACTTGACGAGAGAAGAGTATTCTTTCTTAAATGAACTTATCTTCAGTTATTAACTTGTTAGATATAGATTAACCCAACAAAAAGCCCCCCGCTGCCGCGTCGGGGCTTTTTTCGTACCTTAGCCCCTCTTACCCCACCCCATTCCACCCGCTATGCAAGTTGCTCCCGTAGCTCCCTATAAACCTCAGAATCACATCCGCATCGTGACGGCGGCAGCCCTGTTCGATGGTCACGACGCGGCTATCAACGTGATGCGCCGCATCATCCAGAGCAGCGGCGCCGAAGTTATTCACCTGGGCCACAACCGCTCCGTGCAGGAAATCGTGGACTGCGCCATTCAGGAAGATGCGCAGGCCATTGCCATTACCTCCTATCAGGGCGGGCACAATGAGTACTTCAAGTACATGTACGACCTGCTGACGGAGCGCGGCGCGGGCCATGTGCGCATCTTCGGCGGCGGTGGCGGCGTGATTCTGCCCAGCGAGATTGCCGAGCTGCAAGCCTACGGCATCGAGCGCCTCTACTCGCCGGATGACGGCCGCGCTATGGGTCTGCAAGGCATGATCAATGACCTCTTGCAGCGCTGCGACTTCCCTACGGGCCAGAACCTGAACGGCGAGGTAAGCCATGTAAAAGAGAAAGATGCCCGCAGCATCGGTCGCCTGATTTCGGCCGCCGAAAACTTCCCCGAGGAGTTTGAGCGCGTGAAGGGCCAGCTTGTTGCGGAGTTTCAGCAACAGGAAAAAGCCCCCCAGAAGTCAGAAAGCGGTCAGAACGACCTAAGCACCAAGCACCAAGCACCAAGCACCAAACATGCCCCTATTCTTGGCATTACGGGTACGGGCGGCGCGGGCAAATCCAGCCTGGTAGATGAGCTGGTGCGGCGCTTTCTGATGGACTTCCCCGAGAAGACCATTGCCATCATTTCAGTGGACCCCAGCAAGCGCAAAACCGGCGGGGCCCTGCTCGGCGACCGGATTCGGATGAACTCCATCAACTCGCCACGGGTGTACATGCGCAGCCTGGCCACGCGCCAAAGCAACCTGGCCCTGAGCAAGTACGTGCAGGACGCCGTGGACGTGGTAGTTGCCGCTAATTACGACCTCATCATCCTCGAAACCAGCGGCATCGGCCAGTCCGACACCGAAATCATCGAGCACTCCGACGCCAGCCTGTATGTAATGACGCCGGAGTACGGCGCGGCCACCCAGCTCGAGAAAATCGATATGCTGGACTTCGCCGATGTCATTGCCCTCAACAAATTCGACAAGCGCGGTGCCCTCGATGCCCTGCGCGACGTACGCAAGCAATACCAGCGCAACCACGGCCTCTGGGACCGCCAGCTGGATTCGCTGCCCGTGTTTGGCACTATCGCCTCGCAGTTCAACGACCCCGGCATGAATCGCCTGTACCGGGCCGTGCTGAGCATGCTGGAGCAGAAAACGGGGGCCACTTTTGCCTCCCAGCTCGAAACCACCACGGAGGATTCGGAGAAGATTTACATCATTCCGCCCCACCGCACGCGTTACTTATCTGAAATCGCTGAAACCAACCGCAACTATGATATTTGGGTACAGAAGCAAGCCGAAGTGGCCCAGCAGCTTTACGGCCTCGACCAAAGCCTCCACGCCGTCAGAAGCCTCCAGTCCGGCGGATCTGGTGCAGGCAGCGGGAGCAGCAGCAACGGAACCGACCCTGGATCACTCGTGGCCGGTTTGGAGAGCACATTCCAGGAAATCAAGCTCCGGCTCGATGGTCAGAACTGGAAACTCCTGGAGACCTGGCCGCAGAAAGTAGCTGCCTACAAAGCCCCCGAGTTCGTCTTTAAGGTGCGTGATAAGGAAATCCGCATTCAAACCCACACCGAAAGTTTGTCGGGTAAGCAGATTCCGAAAGTAAGCCTGCCCCGCTTCACGGCCTGGGGCGATTTGCTGCGCTGGCAGCTGCAGGAAAACGTGCCCGGTGAGTTCCCTTACACGGCCGGCGTGTTTCCGTTCAAGCGCGAGGGCGAAGATCCCACCCGCATGTTTGCCGGCGAAGGAGGCCCCGAGCGCACCAACCGCCGCTTCCACTACGTGAGCATGGGCCTACCAGCCAAGCGCCTAAGCACGGCCTTCGACTCGGTGACGCTCTACGGCGAAGACCCCGAACACCGCCCCGACATCTACGGCAAAATCGGTAACGCCGGCGTAAGCATCTGCTGCCTCGACGACGCCAAGAAGCTGTACTCTGGCTTCAACCTGGCCAACCCCAGCACATCGGTGTCCATGACCATCAATGGTCCGGCCGCCCACCTAGCCGCGTTTTTCATGAACGCCGCCATCGACCAGCAGTGCGAGTTCTATATAAAGGAGCACGGACTGGAGCAGGAAGTCGAGGACAAGATCAACCAGATTTATCAGGACAAAGGTGTGGTGCGGCCTAGCTACCAGGGCGAGCTGCCCGCCGGCAACGACGGCCTCGGCCTGATGCTGCTCGGCGTGACCGGCGACCAGGTTTTGCCCCCCGACGTGTACTCGCCTATCAAGGCGCGTACCCTGAGCCAGGTGCGCGGCACCGTGCAGGCCGATATTTTGAAGGAAGATCAGGCTCAGAACACCTGCATCTTCAGCACCGAGTTTGCCCTCCGCCTCATGGGCGACGTGCAGGAGTACTTTATTAAGGAGAAGGTCCGGAATTTCTACTCGGTCAGTATTTCAGGCTACCACATTGCCGAGGCCGGCGCCAATCCCATCACGCAGCTGGCGCTTACCCTCAGCAACGGCTTCACCTTCGTGGAGTACTACGTGAGCCGGGGAATGGACGTGAACGACTTCGCGCCCAACCTCTCCTTCTTCTTCTCCAACGGCATCGACCCTGAGTACGCGGTGATTGGCCGGGTGGCGCGCCGCATCTGGGCCAAGGCCATGAAGCTGAAGTACAACGCCAACGCCCGGAGCCAGATGTTGAAGTATCACATCCAGACCTCGGGCCGCAGCCTCCACGCTCAGGAAATCGACTTCAACGATATCCGCACCACGTTGCAGGCCCTTTACGCCATCTACGACAACTGCAACTCCCTGCACACCAACGCCTACGATGAGGCCATCACCACGCCCACCGAGGAATCGGTGCGCCGGGCTATGGCTATTCAGCTCATTATCAACCGCGAATTGGGCCTGGCCAAAAACGAGAACCCGCTCCAAGGCTCCTTCATCATCGAGGAGCTCACCGACCTAGTGGAAGAAGCGGTGCTGCTGGAGTTTGACCGCATCACGGAGCGCGGCGGCGTGCTGGGCGCCATGGAAACTATGTATCAGCGCGGCAAGATTCAGGAGGAAAGCCTGCACTACGAGATGCTCAAGCACACGGGCGAGTACCCCATCATCGGCGTGAACACTTTCCTCTCCTCCAAAGGCTCGCCCACGGTACTCCCCGCCGAGGTAATTCGCGCCACGGAAGAGGAAAAGCAGTACCAAATCACGATGCTCAACCACCTCCACGCCCGCAACGAAAGCACCACGGAGCAGCGCCTGAAGCAGCTTCAACAAGTAGCCGTGCAGAACGGCAACCTGTTCGAGGAGCTAATGGAAACAGTGAAGTTCTGCTCCCTCGGGCAGATTACGAATGCGCTCTTTGAGGTTGGGGGGCAATATCGGCGGAATATGTAGAAACCGCAGAATAAAATTCATTGCTTAACCACTTATAGCAGTTTCGCGAACAGTATGCCCATTTTATAGAGAGAGATGCCACTTTACGGCTCGTCGCTAGTATCGTTGAGCAATCGATTCCATTCAACGGCAGACGTGAAGGGTCACCTCTCCATAAGATAAGCTGGGCACACTGTTCGCGAAACCGCTATAACTTACAATAAACAAAATGGAACAAAAGGAGAATGAAGTATTGGCAACTAATACGCCTACAGTAATTTCAAATTCTTTTTGTGGCATAATTATGCCCATCTCAGATTCAGAAGGTTATGAATCAGGACATTGGGGGCAAGTGCGTAGCATTATATCTGAGGCAGTGAGAGACGCTGATTACGAGCCGAGAATAGTGAGCGACGGGAATAATTCTTCTATTATTCATGCTCGAATTATCACTAATATATATCAGGATGATATTGTAGTGTGTGATGTAAGTAGCTTAAATTCCAATGTCATGTTGGAGTTTGGTCTTAGATTAGCTTCTAAAAAGCCAATCGTGGTAATTAAAGATAACATCACCAAATATTCGTTCGATGCGTCTCCTATAGAATACGTTCCTTACCCTGCTAACTTAGACTACTATGGAGTAAACAACTTTAAAGAGAAACTTCTACAGCAATCATCAATGCAGTAGCTGCTCAAAAGCGTGAAGACTATAAATCTTTTTTAGACCATTTTTCAATTACAAATTTAGAGTTGAGTACAGTTTCTAATACCCAAGTTGGCCTGAAAGAATATCTAGCCACAATGGAAAGCAGATTACTGACTGAACTGAGGACAGGCTCAAAAGAGAATGTTATTTTATCTAATGAGCAGTTAAATCAAGCCATAAAAAGAAAGAATTTTAGTGTTGGCTTTGATACAGAAATTGAAAGGTTTTTAGATAATTATATCACTAGTTCAGGCATTAGTCCAGGCGTAGCTATTGCTGGTTTACCTAACGGTTATTTTGAGAAAATGGTGGATGCAGTTTTTGAACTGTTCCCAATTTTTGCTCAAACCCCTCGTGAGAATGCGATAAGGTATCTGGCTGGATATTGGGTAAAATATAAAGCTACCCATTAGTGCCCCCAACTGGCGCGAGCTTGTAGCTCGTGACTAGCCTTGAGGTGGAGGTTGTACCTCCACTGCCGCAGCAGCGGCAAACTGCGACCGCGCCGCTTGGGAAATCCGGGCGGCGCTGTTGCTTTCATCGGAACCTAATCCACTTACCAAAAGTTGTCTGATCGGACTACTTTTCGTAGCTTCCCAACGTGAACAAAAAGCGCGAACTGTTTTTCTTTAAAAGCTACTTCCGGGAATTTTATGATGCACAGACGCCTAAAGTGAAGCAAAAGATTCTGTGGACGCTTAAAGTCATCGAAGAATTGGACCAGATACCGGAGACCTACTTCAAGCACCTCACCGGCACCGATGGCCTGTATGAAATTCGGGTGCAGGTCGGCAATGATATCTTCCGCATCTTCTGCTTTTTTGATAAAGGCAACCTGATTGTCATCGGTCACGGATTCACGAAGAAGACACCCAAAACACCCAAAAGCGAACTGACCCGTGCGGCCGCCATTAAAGCTGAATACTATGCAAGCCAACGAAAAGCTGACCAGTCTTAGCCAGTTTATTGAGCAGGAACACGGACCCGCCGGCAGCAAAAGTCGGGAGGAGTTTGAGGCCGGCTATGAGGTGTTTAAGCTGGGCGCTTTGCTGCAACAGGCCCGTCGCGCCAAAGGCCTCACCCAGCAGCAGCTAGCCGACCTGGCCGGCACCGACAAGTCTTACATTTCTAAGTTGGAAAAAGACTTGAAAGACGTGCGGCTTTCTACGCTTCAACGCATCATTTCGGAAGGCCTCGGTGGGCACTTGGAGCTGTCGATCAAATTCTAGGTTCATAATTAGCCCATGAAAGCGAATAAATCCACCAAATCCTTCGACGCTGTGGAAATGATGCGTGCCATCCGCAGCAAAATCACTGAGGAAACTCAGAACATGAGCTTTCAGGAGTTGCAGCAGTATATTAAGCAACGCTTTGAATCAGCTGATGTAAGGTCTAACGCTCTTCCACGATAAATTCCCCCCAACTTGCGCGAGCTTATAGCTCGTACATGGCCTGTAAAACGTCGTACAGGTAAGCGCGAATCTCAGGCTGCATACACTAGCTGCTGGGTAGCTTCCAGTTGCTGCCGGAAATAAGGATTTCGCACGGCTTGCGCCTCCAGCAAGTCTACCGGGCGCTTTAGTAGCTCTTCCAGTGCAAACTTGAGGCTGAAGTAATTATCCGCGTATTCTTCTACTGGCATGGGCTCGAACTCAGCCAGCAAATCTATATCACTATCAGGACCAAATGCCGACGTCAGCACGGAGCCGAACACGAACAGCCGTCGCACCTGGTGCTGACGGCACAAAGCGTTGATGGCAGCTATGTGGGGGGCAAATTGTGTCATGCTGATCGAAGATACGAGCCTTAAAATAACTTGATGCGTTCATTGGTTTATCACCCCCAGCTACTCGTCTGTATTTTAGTCGCTACGCGCGTCTGCTTAGCGGTGAAAAAGCCCCCCAGAACTATGCAGGCGTTCCTGCCCAACTGGCGCGAGCTTGCAGCTCGTGACTAGCTTTGAGGTGGAGGTTGTACCTCCACTGCCGCAGCAGCGGCAAGATGTGACCGCGCCGCTTGGGAAATCCGGGTGGCGTTTTCGTTCTGATGGGGGAGGCACAGCCTCCCGGCATGGCTGGTCACGAGTTACGCTGCGCTAAACTCGCGCCAGTGAAGAGCAAGTACTATGCGTAGTTTGGATAATCCTGCATCTTGCTGGTATGAGTGAGAAATACAAGATTCAGGATTTGCAGAAGCTCTACTTTGTCTCCTTTGCTACCGTCAACTGGATTGACGTGTTCACGCGGCGGCTTTACAACGACATCTTTGTGGACAGTCTGCGTTATTGCCAGCAGCACAAAGGGCTGGAACTCTACGCTTGGTGCCTGATGACCAACCAAGCTCATCTGATCATCAGCAGCGCCGCCGATAATTTGTCGTCTATTCTTCGTGATTTGAAGCGTCATACTTCCAGGACCATCCTGAAAGCCATTCAGGAAAACGAACAGGAAAGTCGCCGCGAGTGGATGCTATGGATGTTTGGGCGGGCTGGGCAACGCAACGCGCACAACGAGCAATATCAGTTCTGGCAGCAAGACAACCATCCCATTGAGCTGTACTCCAATCAACTGCAACTGCAACGTCTGGGTTACTTGCACCGCAACCCAGTGGTAGCTGGTTTTGTGGACGTGCCAGAGGATTTCCTCTACAGCAGCGCGCGCAACTACGCCGATCGGCCCGGCCTGTTGGATGTACTATTGATTGGTTGAAAAAGCCCCCCAAGTTACTCCTCCCCCAATATGCCCCGAATCTT
Organism: Hymenobacter roseosalivarius DSM 11622; assembly: GCF_900176135.1. GTDB lineage: Bacteria > Bacteroidota > Bacteroidia > Cytophagales > Hymenobacteraceae > Hymenobacter > Hymenobacter roseosalivarius. Next base: position 8,535 of record NZ_FWWW01000098.1, read on the forward strand.
ACCAGTCATTGTGCTGGCCCAGTTCTTTTGCACTTCACTCTGGTTTGCGGGCAATGCCATCGCGGCGGATTTAGCGGCCATGTTGCAGCAGCCACCCACCTTTGTGGCCGATCTGACCAGCGCGGTCCAGCTCGGGTTTATTTCCGGCACACTGGTATTTGCCTTGCTCGCCATTGCCGACCGCTTTTCTCCATCGCGGGTGTTTTGTTTCAGCGCCTTAGCAGCCGCGCTGTGCAACCTGGGCATTAATCTGGCCGAGTTGGAAGCGGGCAGCTTGCTCACCTTCCGGTTTCTGACCGGATTTTTCCTGGCGGGCATCTACCCGGTGGGGATGAAAATAGCGGCGGACTACGTGCAGGCGAGCTTGAGTAAATGGCTGGGGTTTCTCGTGGGGGCGCTGGTGCTGGGCACGGCTTTCCCACATCTGCTCAAGAGCGTTACGTCGCAGCTGCCGTGGCAGTACGTGACGCTGGCTACCTCGGGCCTGGCGGTGCTGGGCGGCCTGGCCATGCTCCTGCTGGTACCCGACGGCCCGTACCGAAGAACAAGGCAACGTCTGCAAGTCACGGCTTTTTTGAGTGGCTTCCGGTTGCCGCGCTTCCGTGCCGCGGCCTTCGGGTATTTCGGCCACATGTGGGAGCTGTATACTTTCTGGGCCTTTCTACCGCTGATGCTGACAACCTACAACAGCGCGCACCCCGGCGCCAATCTGCCGGTGTCGTTGTTATCGTTTCTGCTGATTGGGGCGGGCGGCCTGGCTTGCATGGGCAGCGGACTGCTCTCGCTGATAATTGCCCCCCGCACGGTGGCCACCACGGCGCTGGCTTTGTCGGGGCTGTGCTGTCTGGTTTCACCTTTGGTGCTGCGCAGCCATTCGGGGGGCTTTTTCCTGAGCTTTTTATTCTGTTGGGGACTGGTAGTCGTCGCTGATTCGCCCATGTTCTCCAGCCTGGTGGCGCAAAGCGCGCCGGATGCTTCTCGCGGCACCGCCCTGACTATCGTGAATTGTATAGGATTCGCTCTCACCGTGGTCAGCATACAGGTCACGAGCTGGCTTAGTGACTATGTGCAGGCGCAGGACCTCTATTTACTTCTGGCAGTGGGGCCGGCGCTGGGTTTGCTGGCCCAGCTAGGCAGCAGGCGGGAAGTAGCTACGGGAGCATAGCCATCGATAAGGCAGTTTGCGAATGGCTACAAGGTAGTCCGCATTGTGAAGCAGAAGAAGGCCAGTTTACTTTCAGAAGGCGAGATCCACGACTCAAGTTGGCCCGTATCTATGACAGATGCTCGCCGTTAAATGATGACGGTTATAGGAAGATTCCTATCTTACCCGCATGCGCACTGCTTTTACGATTTGGAAAACGAGTCTACTAGCAACGCTACTGCTGCTGGCCGCCTGCTCATCACCTGAAAAACAGAGCGAAGCACCGACTAAGGACCCAGAAACCAGCGAAGTGTACACTCAGCGCCGCGTAATAGTGGCCGACTCCCTCATACGGGGCCGCGTGCTCGACCGGAACGGCACAGTGCTGGTGGACACCCGCCCCCAATACCGGCTGAAGCTGCCACGCCGCCCCCCGCTCGATACGCTGGCGCTGGGCCAGCTGCTGGGCTGGGACTCAGTGACCATCCATCGGCGCATTGCCGACGCCCTGCCCTACGAAGAAGCGCCGGCCGGCTACCCAGTTCAGCTCAGTCTCACCGCAGCCGAAGCCAAACGGGTGCGCCGGGATAGCAGCGACTGGCCCAAACTGACCCTAACTGAGGGGCGCCAGCGTGCCTATACCGCCAATGCGGGCGCCCCTGTGCTGGGATATATGAGCGCTGAGGCGCAGGCCTTCTTCCGCCAGGCCAAAAGCTACCATCGCGGCCGCTTCTATAGGCTACGTAGCGGTGGGGTCGAAAGCTATTACAACGGCTTGCTCCACGGACACCGAGGCTACCTGCACCCCTTGGTGAATAAGCAGGGCCAGACGCGCGGGAGTTGGGCCACCGATACGGCCTTTCAGCAAGGTCAGGACCTGCACCTGTCCATTGACGGGAAGCTACAGGCCTACGCCGAAAAACTAATGGGCAACCGTAAGGGCTACCTGGTAGCCCTGGACCCACGCACCGGGGAAATCCTATGCTACGTGTCGGCTCCCGTGTATAAGCCGGCTACCATCACCGCCCCCGACCAGGCCGGTGTGCGCGCCAAGCTGCTGGAACACGAAAACATGCCGCTGCTGAACCGCCCGGCCATGCTAGCCAACCCGCCCGGCTCGGTATTTAAGCTGGTAAATGCCGCCGTGGCCTTGCAGCTGGGCGCCATCAGCTCCACTACGTCGTTCGGCTGCGACCAGTCGCTCCTCAGCTGTGTGCACCAACACCCGCAGGCCAACAGCCTGACCGCGGGCCTGAAGTATAGCTGCAACCCTTATTTCTACCAGGTGATGCGGAACCTTATCAGCCGCGTGCCCGACAGCCTGGCCCAAGATTCTACGGCCGCCCGCCACCTCAACCTGGCGCTCTGGCGTCGCTACGCCCGGTCGTTTGGGCTGGATTCGGTGCTGGGCGTGGACGTGTCGCGCGAATCTCCCGGCTTTCTACCCACGCCGGCTTACTATGATAAGGCACGCCGCACCTCCCGCTGGACCTACCGCTCTATTTACTCGCTCAGCATCGGGCAGGGCGAAATCAACCTTACGGGCCTGCAAATGGCCAATATGGCGGCTATCATTGCCAACCGCGGCTGGTACTACACCCCCCACCTGGTGCGCTGCATCGGGGAGGGAGGGCCGCTGCCGCGCTTCACCGAAAAGCACCACACTCTTATTGATAGCGTGCACTTCGCCGCCCTTGTGCCTGGCATGGTAGCCGTCATGCAGCGCGGTGGCACCGCCGAAACCTCCAGCCTCGCCGATGTGGGCATCACGGTAGCCGGCAAAACCGGCACCGTGGAAAACGATGAAGGCGACGACCACGCCGCGTTCGTGGGCTTTGCCCCGGCCCAGAATCCCAAGATAGCCGTGGCTGTTTACCTCGAAAATGCGGGCTTTGGGGCCACGGCCGCCGCGCCGTGCGCCGCGCTCGTGATGGAGAAGTATCTGCGCGGCAATATTGCCCCCCGCCGCAAACGGTGGGAAGCACGCATACAGCGCCGGGCCCGAAACGGGTATTAAACTGCCCGCTGAGCGGGTGGAGTCGTACCAGCAGGTAGGTTTGGCTACGCATTCCAAAGCAGGACACTAGTACTCTTCTACGATTCCTCCGTTATTTGCAGCCTACGCCTCCCCGAAAGTTGGAAGGCCCGCTCCTACCCTAGCTGTAAATATGACTACTACCATGCGCTGGGGCGACGGCAGCATTTATCTCACCTTTGGGTATGACCAAACTGACCAGTGGATTTATGCCCAGTGGTTTGGCCGCCAGACCTTGGGCAGCGTAATGGACGGCGGTCTGACTTACTTGGAAATGCTCCGCCGTGCTCCCTGCTCCAAGCTGCTCAACGACCACCGCCACCTGGTGGGCACTTTTACGGAGGCCAACGACTGGATTCAGCAGGTCTGGACGCCACTTATCATTGCTGCTGGGCTGCGTTCCTTCGCGCAAGTCGTGTCGCCGGACATATTTGGTCAATTATCCATCGAAGACCTTCAGCACCGCATCAGCGACCAGCTCGACCTTTACCTGTTCGACGATCTGGAATCGGCCCAGAACTGGCTGCGGACGCAGTAAGATTGCCCCCCAGAATTGCTTGGCGGTGTCATTTTACCTTTCGTTTTTGTCCTACACTTTTCCTACCATACACCATGAAAAAACTTCTACTAGCCGCCGCCCTCCTCTGCTGCTACGCTGCGCAAGCGCAAAAGCTGACGGCCACCGAACGTAAGATTGTCGCGTCGGTGCAGCAGAATATGCCGCAAAGCGAGAAGCTGCTGGAGCGGGTAGTAAACATCAACAGCGGCACGCTCAATCTGAAAGGCGTGCGGGAAGTGGGCACAGTATTTCAGAAGGAATTTGACGCCCTGGGCTTCAAAACCGAGTGGGTAGCCATGCCTGAAGCTATGAACCGCGCAGGTCATCTAGTGGCCCAACGCAAGGGCAAGAAGGGCGAGAAGCTGTTTCTCATCGGGCACCTCGACACGGTGTTTGAGCTGGATATGCCCTTTACGAAGTACACCCGCTTGAACGACTCTACCGCCACCGGGCAGGGCGTAAATGACATGAAGGGCGGCGACGTGGTCATTCTGGCGGCGCTGCAGGCGTTGCACACCAACGGTTTGCTGAAGAACGCCACCATCACGGCCTATTTTACTGGTGACGAAGAGCGGGGCGGCAAGGGCCCCGAAAGCCGCGCCGACTTTATTGCCAAGGCCAAAGAGGCCGATATAGCGCTGGCGTTCGAAACCGCCACTAATCTCCATACCGTAGCTACGGCTCGCCGCGGCAGCAGCACCTGGCAGCTCAAAACCTTCGGCACGGCGGCCCACTCCTCGGGCATTTTCAAACCCAATGTGGGCTATGGCGCTATCTATGAAGCGGTCCGCATTTTGAATTCGTTTCGGGAAACGCTCAGCAAGGAGCAATACCTCACCTTTAACCCCGGCCTGATGGTTGGCGGCTCGGAAGTGAACTACGACGAAGCCAAAGCTCGCGGGGAAGTGGTAGGCAAGACCAACATCATAGCCCCTACCGCGTCTGTAGCCGGCGATTTACGCTTTCTGACCGAGGACCAGAAAGAAGCCGCCCGCACGAAGATGCGCGCCATCGTGGCTGAGAACCTACCCCAGACCCGCGCCGAAATAACCTTCTCCGACGGCCTACCCGGTATGGCCCCCACCCCCGGCAACCAGAAGCTGGCGGCCCTCGCCGATCAGGTGAGCCGCGACTTAGGCCTCGGGGCGGTAGCTGCCGGCGACCCTGGCTCGCGCGGGGGCGGCGATATATCCTACGTGGCGCAGTACGTGGATTGCCTGGATGGCTTGGGCGTGTCGGGCAAGGGCGCGCACGCAGCCGGCGAAACCATCAACTTACAGGAGTTTCCGCTGTTGGTGGAGCGCGCCGCCCTGATGATTTACCGGCTTACACGGTAGCGGAACAGTATAAATTTGCCCCCCAGACCTACACAGGCTGGCAGCTCGTGCAAAGTTTGCGGTTGAAATTTATCTCCCACGGCACCAGCGAAATCACTTATCCATTCTACTCATGGAGCAACAAATTCAGCAGCAGGTCCAGAACTACTACGGCGCTCAGCTGCGCACCAACCAGGACTTAAAAACCAATGCCTGCTGCACCGACGACGTGCCGGCGGCCCACAAAAAGATTCTGGCGACGCTGGAGCCGGAGGTGCTGGAGAAATACTACGGCTGCGGCGTGTGCGTGCCCGAGGCCGTGCAGGGCTGCACTGTGCTCGACCTGGGCGCGGGCAGCGGCCGCGACGCTTTTTTACTTTCCCACCTGGTGGGCGAGCAGGGCCGCGTTATCGGGGTAGATATGACGGAGGAGCAGCTGGCGGTGGCCCGGCGGCACGTGGCTACCCACACCGCGCGCTTCGGCTACGCCCAACCCAACGTGGAGTTTCGCCACGGCTATATCGAGGATTTGAGCACCGCCGGCCTCGCCGACAACAGCATTGATTTAGTGGTCTCCAACTGCGTGCTGAACCTGAGTACCGACAAAGCAGCCACTTACCGGGAGATATTCCGGGTGCTGAAGCCAGGCGGGGAGCTGTACATCGCCGATGTGTTTGCCGACCGCCGCATGCCGGAAGCTTTGCGCCACGACCCGGTGCTGTACGGCGAATGCCTGAGCGGGGCACTATACATCGAAGACTTCCGCCGCCTGCTCATGCAGCTCGGTATCCGCGACTACCGCCTCACAGCTAAGCGCGTCTTGACCATTGACAACGAAGAAATTCAGCAGAGAACGGGCAATATCGTCTTCTACTCGCTTACCGTGCGGGCCTTCAAGCTCGACCTGGAAGACCAGTGCGAGGACTACGGCCAAGTGGCTACTTACCTCGGCACGGCCGATAACCCGCACCGCTTCGTGCTCGACGACCACCACGTATTCGAAGCCGGCCGCCCCCAGCTGGTGTGCGGCAACACGGCCGACATGCTCAGCCGCACCCGCTACGGCAGCTACTTCCGCGTGGATGGCGGTAAGGACCAGCACTTCGGCTTGTTTCCGTGCGGGCCAGCCTCGGCGGCATCCGTAAGCGGCGCGGCCACCAGCTGCTGCTGAGGTAGCAGAAGAAGCCTCCGGTTTGCATCTCCAATTCAATTAACGTCTGTTGCATTTGCCCCCCATGGCTGACCTTGCCGCGACAGCTATTGCCCTAAGCGCGGAGGACATGGCGTATCTGGGGTAGCTGGCCAAGCTACACGGCTAGGTAGCTGCCTATAAGCAGCATAGCAAGTGTACGCTCGTAAAAAGCCCCCCAGACGATAGTGCGCGCGGCCTGCGTTTGCAATTGGTGGCTTTGAGCCAGTATACGAAAGATGGGGTAGGTGGACGTTAGAAGCAACCAGCTAACGTCCCTCACCTTCTTATAGCAGCCTCGTATCAGTGCATAGACAATGTGTTAAATCCAGGCATGTATACCAATATGAAAATCCGCTTTTGGTGTAGCCTTTTAGCCTTTTTCCTGGCTGGGTCCGGGCAGGCCCAATCTCTGGCGGGCGAGTGGCAGGGCGTAGAAACCGACCCCTACGAGGAAGGCAACTGGCCGGCCGTGCTCCGCTTGCAGCAGAACAAGGACGCCAAGATATTCGGCGTGCTTTACCAGGAAGTAGGTAATGAGCCGGCCATGACGGTTACGTTCGAAATGCAGGGCGCACGCACGGAAAGCGGGCTAAGCCTCGATCATGCGCGGAAGCTAAGCGAAACGGGCAAGACGCCTTTTTTCTATTGGTGCGACGGCTCCATCACGTTTACCTATGACCCGAGCCAGGAAAAGCTAACCGGCAACGCTACCTACCGCCCCATCGGCGACTGCGACGTGGGTACGTTTATATTTTACCGAATCAAGCTAAAATCGCCCTCCACGGTGCCGGCCAACACGGAAAGCACCCTGCGCGTATCCGGGCAGGATGTGCGCTGGTACGCCGACGCTGACTTGAAGCAGCGCGTAGCGACCGGCAACACCTACCGCACCAAGCTCACCAAAGCCACGACTTTCTACCTCACGCAGGGCTATTTTGCCACCAGCCAAAGCCCGGTGGTGCCTATCACCATCAACATTGAGGGTGCGGAGGCATCAAAGCCAACAGCGCCCGCACCGGTTGCCACGGCGCGTCCGGCACCCATTCTGGCTCCCACGCCGGTCGTGTTGCCGACCGTGCTATTTAAGCTCGGTACGCCCGAGCTACTACCGATAGCCATTCCGGCCCTCGACCAACTGGCCGCTGAGCTAAAAGCGCGCCCTGTGCTGAAGCTGCGCGTGTCCGGCCACACCGACAAGATTGGGGAGCCCCAGAAAAATCAAGTATTGTCGGTGCAGCGAGCCGAAGCGGTGAAGGCGTATCTGGTAAAAGCCGGTATCGCGGCAGCGCGCATCAGCACGGCCGGCTACGGCGATTCCCGCCCGATCTATCCGTCGCCCGACGCTCGCAACCGGCGTGTGGAAGTGGAAGAAGTCAAATAATAGAGCTTAGAAACACATAGGTATTCAGTGTTCCTGGGTCTGAATGTGCCAAAGCTATGCCCTGGTGCCCCAAGCAACGGCTGGCACTGCAAATTCAATTGCCCTAAATATGAGCCTGCTTAAACTGTTTGCGCTAACCACCGCTTATCGCTTGTGAGCCAGTCGGCGGCGATAACCCAATCTACCAGCACCTGGAATAACAAGCAATGCGCCGTAGTGCTGACGTATGACGATGCCATCGACGTGGACCTGGACAACGCCATACCAGCCCTCGATTCCTTGAAGCTGCGGGGAACATTTTACCTGATTGGCTCCTCGCCGGTAGTGGGTCGGCGCCTCCCCGAGTGGCGGCAAGCGGCCAGGCGCGGGCACGAACTGGGTAACCATGCCCTGATGCATCCCTGCGACGGCAGCCTGCCCGACCGCGGCTTCGTGACACCCGATAACGACCTAAGCAAGTACACCCTCAGTCGGGCGGTAAGTGAAGTGCTGACGATGAACACCTTGCTAACGGCCATCGATGGCAAAACCGCCCGCACCTTTGCCTATCCCTGCGGCGACCTGCAAATCGGCGGCGTAAAATTCTATGACCAGCTAAAAAACGATTTCGTGGCCGCGCGCGGCGTTACGAGTATCCTGCAAACGGCCGCGCAGGTAGATTTGACCAACATTGACAGCTACATGATTAATGGCCAATCGGGCGAGTACCTTATTGACCTGGTTAAGAAAGCGCAGCAGTCGCGGACGGTGCTGGTGATTCTATTTCATGGTGTGGGCGGCGGTCACAGCCTGAACGTGGATCTGAAAGCGCACCGTCAGCTACTACGCTATCTGAAGGCCAACGAAAAGGATATTTGGGTGGCCCCAATGGTGGAGGTAGCGGAGAAGATTAAAGCCAGCCAGCAGGGCGAAGCAGCTAAGAAGCCGCGCGGATGAAGAGATGCAAATGACTTAAGCTACAGATGAGTTTGGGTTTATGATGGCAACAAATTAGTTATGCTTGCATAACATTTTTATAACCTTTACGTATTACCTTTGTAGCCAACAAACTGATAGAGTACCACATACACACATTGACATGAAAAAGAGCACTGCCACCGTTTCGTCGCTTTTACTGCTGGGGGGCCTGGGTTCACTAAGCTATCTGGCCGCGCAGGTATGGGAGTTCAACCTGTTTTTCGACCTGCGGGACGAAGAAGAGTGCTATTACTGCTAAGCTTCCGAGCCGCGTATTACGGCGACGTTTTTTTATTAATTGAAACGGGTCCCGCTATGCTGCGGGACCCGTTTTGTTTGATCTTGTTCAGAAAGCGCCTGTCAAAATCAGGGAGTTAGTAGTGAAGAATAAAAAAACCACATCCATTCGAGCAGGTTTTCGGTACTTCACTGTAGCAACGGCCGCCGCCGGGTCGTTCGTTTCCCCTCCACCGCTGCGTTGGCATTTCATTTCACGTTGAAATCCGTGAAATCTGCTCAATCAGCAAAATCCGCGATTTATGAATTTAGAGAGTCTCAAAGAGCAAATCAGCTACATCATCGGGCGCGATTTGGCTCGCAACTTCGCCCAGCAAGGTCTTGACCTGGATATCGATGTACTGGCGGGCAGCCTCAAGGAAGGCCTGAGCGGTGAGCCCAGCCGCCTGACTCAGGACCAGATGCGCACTGCTATGGAGCAGCTGCAGCACCAAATGCAAGACCAGGACGATCAAGATGACCAAGAAGGTGACGGCAACGGCACCGTAAACGACCCTACTGCCATGAACAACAAACAAGCCGGCGAAGATTTCCTCGCCGAAAACAAGAATAAGCCCGGCGTAACCACCCTACCCAGCGGCCTACAGTACGAAGTGCTGACGGAAGGCTCGGGCCCCAAGCCCTCGCTGACCAGCAACGTCACCACGCACTACCACGGCACGCTCACCAACGGCACCGTATTCGACAGCAGCTACCAGCGCAGCCAGCCCGCCTCCTTCCCCGTAAACGGTGTAATTGCGGGCTGGACAGAGGCTCTTCAGCTTATGCCCGAAGGCTCGAAGTGGCGTCTCTACATCCCATCGGACTTAGCCTACGGTAAGCGTGGTGCCGGCCGCGACATCGGCCCCGACTCAGCGCTGATTTTCGATGTGGAGCTGCTGAAGGTGAATAAATAAGTGTAGCCCCACTTGAAATTGCCCCCCAACTTGCTTGTTAAGGCTGCTGGGGGGCAATTTTGTACCTATTCTTACGAAGCATCAGAACTGGGTAGAGACGCGTATTCGCGTCTAATCGTTGCTGATGTTGTTTAGGTGAGCGGTGCAGTGCAAGTCGTTCAACGACGCGACGCGAATACGGGTCGCTACATGGTTCTGATAGCTCAGAGCTTACTTTTCAAATCGATTTCATTAAACCCCATGCTCCCTTCTGACGAACCCACGCTGCGCGGCCCCAACGGCCGCCTGGTTCTGACGGCCGACGCGCTGGAAGTAGACGGGCAGCGCTTTGCCCTGCTGGAGCTGGACGCTGTGGAGCTCCAGCCGATTCGGTGGCTGCTGTGGTATCTGCTGGGGGGCATTATTCTGGCTGGCTTTGCCTTAGCTTTCTTACAAAACTGGCTGCGCACCGTGCCAGCGGCCTTGGGCCTGACGGCGGGGGCGTTGCTGCTGGCTTACGGCAGCCGGGGAACCAATCGGCTGCGCTTGTATAGGGCCGGCCGGGAGGCGCTGCACTTTGCTTTGGCCGGCGACCCACTGCCCTGGCAGAAGCTGGCGGCCGAGACTAACCGCCGCATCCGGCGGCGCCACGAAGAAGCGGCCGCTGCTGCCGTGGCTGCCTGGGCCCTTGATTTGCCCCCCACAGAAACCGACACGAACTCTTGGTCGGGGCCGCCTGCTGCCCCGCCCGATACGACAGAGCTTACGAGTTGATTTGCCTTACATTTGGGCGTTTTTTGCCTGGCATTAGCTGTTCCTTTTCCCCTCACTTTCATGGACGCCAAAAACTCGTACTCGCACACCGCCATTTCTACCGGTGGCTTGCTCATCGCGCTCGGTATCATTTATGGCGACATTGGCACCTCGCCGCTTTATGTAATGAAGGCCATCGTGCCGGGCAATATCGACCCGCGCCTCGTGTACGGCGGCATCTCCTGCGTCTTCTGGACCCTCACCCTCCAAACCTCCATCAAGTACGTGTTGCTGACTCTCAACGCGGATAATAACGGCGAGGGGGGCATTTTTTCGCTCTTCGCCCTGGTGCGGCGACGCGCGGCCTGGCTTACGGTGCCGGCCATCATCGGCGGCGCGGCCCTGCTCGCCGATGGTATTATAACGCCGCCTATTTCCGTCTCGTCGGCCATCGAAGGGCTGGAAGCGGTGTATCCGGGCATCCCGACAGTGCCCATCGTCATCGCGATTCTGGCGGCGTTGTTTTTGATGCAAAGCTTTGGTACCCAGATTGTAGGCAGGGCCTTTGGGCCAATTATGTTCGTGTGGTTCAGTATGCTGGCCGTGCTGGGCATCCTCTGGATTACCCAACATCCTGGTATTCTGCGCGCCGTTAACCCGGCCTACGCCTACGATTTGCTGGTGCGCTTTCCGGGCGGTTTCTGGCTGCTGGGGGCCGTTTTTCTGTGTACTACGGGGGCCGAGGCCCTGTACTCCGACCTGGGACACTGCGGCAAGGGCAACATTCGCATCAGCTGGATTTTTGTCAAGTCCTGCCTTCTACTCAACTATTTTGGGCAAGGCGCCTGGCTTCTCGAGCACCAAGGCCAACTGCTTGAGGGCCGCAACCCGTTTTATGAGCTGATGCCCGAGTGGTTTTTGCTGATTGGTGTTGGTATTGCTACGCTGGCAGCTATTATTGCGTCGCAGGCTCTTATCACGGGCTCATTTACGCTGGTGGCCGAGGCTATTCGCCTTAATATGTGGCCCAAGGTGCGCCTCAACTATCCCACCGATATGAAGGGCCAACTGTACGTGCCCAGTATGAACCGGCTGCTGCTGCTGGGCTGTATTGGCGTGGTGCTGTACTTCCGGCGTTCCGAAAATATGGAAGCCGCCTACGGACTGGCCATCACGCTCACTATGCTTATGACCACCACGCTGCTGGTGGTATGGCTCCGCTCGCGCCGGGTGGCTATGCCTATCGTGGTGCTGTTTGCGCTGGTGTACGGAATTATTGAGGGAGCCTTTCTGGTTGCTAACCTCATCAAGTTTCCGCATGGCGGCTGGGTGTCGCTGGCTATCGGGCTGGCGCTGATCGGGGTGATGTACGTGTGGCTGAAAGCGTTTTATATCAAGCGCCGCCTCACCGAGTTTGTGAAGATAGAGCCATATATGCAGGGGCTGAAAGACCTCAGCGACGACGAGTCCATTCCCAAATACTCTACTCACTTAGTGTTTATGACTTCGGCGGAACGCACGACCGAAATCGAGTCCAAAATCATTTACTCCATCTTTCAGAAGCGTCCCAAACGAGCTGACATCTACTGGTTTGTGCACGTAGATACCACCGACGAGCCGTACACGATGCAATACAAAGTGGTAGAGTTGGCGCCCGATGACGCCTTTCGCATCACGTTCCGCTTAGGGTTCCGGGTTGAGCAACGGATCAACCTTTACTTCCGCCAAGTGATAGAAGATTTGGTACGCAATAAAGAAGTGGATATTACGTCTCGCTACGAGTCGTTGAGCAAGCAAAACGTGACCGGCGACTTCCGCTTTATCGTGCTGGAAAAGTATTTATCAGTCGAGAATGATTTCCCGCTAGTGGAAAGGCTGGTGATGCAGACCTATTTCTATATCAAGCAGTTCATTGCGTCCGAAGAAAAGTATTTCGGTTTGGAAACCAGTTCCATTAAAGTAGAGAAAGTACCGCTGGTTATTGCGCCCGTTCGCAAGGTAGAACTAGAGCGCATCCGTTAAGGACAACTGTCGGATTCTTCATTAAAAAAGCCCCCCAACTGTAGTTGGGGGGCTTTTTTATTACTAATAAACTGCTAAACACCTACTGGGCCGCGCGCAGCCACTTAGCCAGCACCGTCTGCTGCTCCGCGCTCGGCGTTGGCAGCTTCTCTACGCGGTAGCGGCGTCCGGTTGAGGCCAGAAGCGGAAAAGTAAGCTCCTTCATTTGGCCGTCGCGGGCTACCAGCAGCTTTACTTCGGTGCCGGCAGCGCGACCCATCAGAGCTTTGTTGGGGTCGTCGGCAAGGCGGTTGCCGTCGAGGGCCAGGATTTCGTCATTCACGTTCAGGCCCCCTTGCCAGGCGCTGCCATCGCGCAGCACGCTGGCAACCGTTAATTTGCCCCCCGCAGTGCTCACATTGGCTCCCAGCGCGCCCGTGGTTGCGGCGGGCTCGGTGGCCAGCGTCAGGCCGGCATAGCCGAGAGCGGTGGCGTAGTCGAGGGTTTGGGTATCGTACACGCGGGTGCGGAAAAACTCATCGTAGCGGCGACCCGCTACTTTCTCCACGGCATCCTGAAACTCCTCATCGGTGAAGCCGCGCTTCTGCTGCTCATAGTAGCGCTGGTAGAGGAAGCGCATGACGTCGTCGAGGCTTTTCTTGCCCTTGGTTTCGTTGATGATCATCAGGTCCAGCACGGTGCAGATCAGCTCGCCTTTGTCGTAGTAGCTGATGGTGGAGTTGGCTGAATTCTCGTTGGGCCGATAGCCTTTAATCCAGGCATCGAAGCTCGATTCGCTGGCCGATTGCAGCTTAGTGCCCGGCTGGTTCTCTACGCGGGTAATGCTATTGCTCAGGCTCGCCAGATACTCGTTGGGCGTCACGAAGCCGGCCCGCTGCACAATGATGTCGCCGAAGTAGCTGGTGCCGCCTTCGCTCAACCAGAGCATACGCGTGTAGTTTTCGTGGTCGTAGTCGAACGGCCCCAGCGCCACGGGCCGGATACGCTTCACATTCCACAGGTGGAAGTACTCATGCGCTACCAGCCCCAGAAAGCCCTTGTAGCCGGCCTCGGTGCTGTACGCATTGCGCGACACGGATAAGGTGGTCGAGAACAGGTGCTCCAGGCCGCCGGTTCCGCGCTCAATGTTGTGAATAATGAACACGTAGCGGTCCAGCGGGTTCTGCCCTACCACCCGCTGCGCTTCCTCGCACACACGCTTCATATCGGCGAGCAGTTTGGCTTCGTCGTACTGGGCATTGCCAAACATGGCCACCGTGTGGGGCGTGCCGCTGGCTTCAAACGACAGTACCTTATGGGTGCCTATCTCGATGGGCGAGTCGGCCAGCTCGTCGTAGTTGCTGGAGCGGAAGGTGAACGGCGTGCCGCCAGCCACGGGCTTCAGGCTGGTCGTCACCTGGTTCCAGCCAGCGGCGGGCTGCACGGTGATGGTGCTGGCCAGGCCCTTGCCTTCGGCCGGATACATGAACACGCTGGTGCCATTGAGGTAGCCGTGGGCGGCATTCAGAAAGCTGGTGCGCACGCTCAGCTCGTAGGCATACACGCGGTAGCGAACGGTGAAGTCCTTACTGCGCGGATGATATACGCGCCAGGTGTTTTTATCGATTTTCTCGGCGCGCAGCTTGCTTGCGCCGGCCATGGCCTCGAAGCCCTCTACGTGCTTGGCAAACTCGCGCACCAAGTAAGAGCCGGGCGCCCACACGGGCATTTTAACATCGGTATACTGCTTACCGAAGCCGCCCAGCACCATTTCAACTTCGTAAAAATGGGTTTGCGGGGCCGGCATGGCCAGGGTATAGCGCAGGGTGGGCGCCGCCAAAACCGAACTGAATTGACAAAAAAACAGCAGCAGTGCCGCGACCAGCACCAAACGAAAGCGAAAATGAGGCATGAAGTAAGGGGGTGTGAGTGAACGAAGCAGTACCTGGATGGCTAGACTCGGGAAAGCCTCCAAGGTTGCAAAGTAACGCCGAAATTTGCCCCCAGCTTACCCTTTTGCGCGCTGCGCTGCCCGGCTCCCCGGAACCCACACCCAACTTGCGCCGTTAAGGCGCACAGGCAGGCTGTTCACCCCACGGCTTGCCTTACTTTATTATGCGCTACGTCTGGATCACCTTTATCGGCTTAGCTGCGCTGATGCTCAGCTTGTTGGTTTGGCAGCGCCAGCCTTCTAAAGCTCCTGTTGAGGCAGCTTCGGCCGTCCCCACCGCTACGCCGGTCACCCAAACTCGGGCCCGCGCCGCCGTGTGGGTTAGCAATAAGCCTGTGCCGCGCGCCGATAGCGTGGTGCGCTTCGCCATGGAGCAGCTGGGCACTCCCTATGTTTATGCAGGTGCCACGCCCACCGGCGGCTTCGACTGCTCGGGCTTTGTGATGTACGTCTATGGCCGCTTTGGCATTGAGGTGCCGCATTCCACGGCCATGCTTATCAATTCCGGCCGCCCCATTGCGCGCAGTCAGGCCCGCCCCGGCGACCTGGTCATATTTACGGGCACCGCGGAGACATCTACCGAGCCTGGCCACGCCGGCATTATCATCTCCAAGCCCGGCGAGCCCATCCGCTTCATTCACTCCTCCTCGGCCCGCCGGGAGTCGGGGGTAAAAATAAGCGCCGTGGAAGAAACCGGCTACGCGCGCCGCTTCATGGGGGTGCGCCGCGTGCTGGATGCTGAATAAACTGTTTTCTATTTAACCCAAAGCAAAAAAGCCCCCCAGAAATGTTTCTGGGGAGCTTTTTTGTAAAAGGTAGTCATCGACGCAATGCAAAGGAAAGTGCCAAATCGTACTAAAAAACGATGCCCGGTCGCCTGTGCAGAACCTACTAAAAGGCTGCTGGGCGAACCGGGCATCTAATCCTTCAAATCTTACCAAGCGACGAGTCTGGGGTTCAGCCCCGTCATCCTCTGTGTAAGACCTTGCCAGAATGCGGGAAAAAGCCCTGTTGAGGCATAATTCCGCGCGAAAGCTGTTGTTAAGCGCGTCCGGCGGTGAAGCGGACTACATTCGACAGGCTTGGCAGGACTTGGTTGGGACTACTAGACATTTTGTACCTCCTTTCTTTAGATCCGACATCCCTCAATCGCGTTTCCCAGCACCTTAGGGACCCTTGAAAGAGGTCGTAGCACTCACTACTGGTCGGTAAAGTTAAAAGACCCTCGGATGGTTCAAAATTAAAAAGCCTTTTTTTAGCCAAATAGTCAATAATAATTGGCAGGTAGTTGAGGATCAGGCAGTTTTTAGTACAAAAAGATTTGGGCACTCAGGGGCAGTTTGAGCAAAATTAGGGCTGGCCTCAAAGTTGCAGCGGCCAAGAGTAGCAGAACCTCTTGGGTGATTACCATAATTCAGGAGTTTTCTTCTATCTTTTCCCACAAATCCTACCCTTTACCTCATGAGAAAAACTTTGTTCCTCTGTCTGACCCTACTGTTGGGTTACTCTGGATTGGCTTCGGCCCAGTCGCTTTCGCCCCTGGGCACATGGACCAACTCTGAAAAGAAGGCCACATTTGAAATCTACAAATGCAACGGTGACAAGCTGTGCGGCAAAATCGTGTCGCTGACTACGCCCAACGATCCGGCCACGGGCAAGCCCAAAACCGATTCGATGAATCCCGACCCAAAAATGCGCTCCAAGCCCCGCCTGGGCCTCGTGTTCATGCAGGGCTTTGAGTACGATGAAGGCAACAAGTGGGACGACGGCAAAATCTACGATCCGGAGACGGGCAAAACCTACTCCTGCTACATGAAGATGCAAAACGCCAACACGATGGAGGTGAAAGGCTACATCGGCTTCTCCATGATTGGCCGCTCCCAGACCTGGACCCGCGTGAAGTAAACCACACCTGCTCTCAGCACGTACAAGCGACGCTCCTAACTAGGGGCGTCGCTCTTTTTTGTACCTTACTGCTCTCTAAAGTCAGGTTTGACGTGCGGGCTGGCTTCTTCATATCAACTCTTCTTTCTTGAAACACCTCTTCTTTACGTTGTTGCTGTGCTTAGCAATCATAGCGGGCGCAGCCGCCCAAACTCACTCTCCGCTGGGGGTGTGGAAAGACGATGCGGGCGAAACTCACGTAGAGATATATCGGTGCGGCAACTCGAAGCAGCTGTGCGGGCGGTTGGTGTGGCTGAGCGAGCCGCAGGATTCGACGACGAATTTGCCCAAAACCGACCGCCGCAACCCCGAGCCAGTAAAGCGCAATCAGCCCCTGCTCAATCTCGTGGTGATACAAGATCTTAGCTATGACCCCGATGATGAGCGCTGGGAAGATGGCCGGATCTATGACCCTATGAATGGACGCACCTATTCCTGCTACCTCAACATGGTTAGTAAGGACCGCATGGAAGTGAAAGGCTACATCGGCTTTTCCTTCATTGGGCGCTCCCACTATTGGTCGCGGGTGAAGTGAAATGGTGAGGGGTGAGCTAGTGAAGTGGTGAGTTTGACGTTCTAGCGGCGCATCCTGCGTTAATGATGCAGACAGAACGTCAAACTCACCATCTCACCACTCACTATCTCACCTAATACACGGCCTGCACCCGGTAAGATTTGCCCCGGAAGGAGAAAGCGTCGCCGGGACGGGTAGTGGTCATGGCCTGATAAATGGGTGAGAAGGCGGATATAACAAAATACGGCTGCCCTTCCACCTTTATCTCCCCCAGGCTGAGGGCGATAAAAAACGTTTGGCTATCGGTGACTACCACGGAGCCAAGGCCCGGCTGATTGAGGGAAGGGCGCACGTCTGAAACGCGCTGTAGCACCTGCAGGCCGGAAAGGGCCTCATCCAGCTGGCGGGCAAACAGGTCGCGCTGAATCTGGCAGGCCTCCCGAAACGACTCGAACTTATCTTCGATGGCGCCCTGGGTTTCGTTGGCGCTTTCCTGCACCAATAGCATGGCTTCGCGGGCAGTATCCGCTTTTTGCTGCTGAGCCCGCCGGCATTCGGCCAAGAGTTGCTGACGCAGCGCAGTACGTTGTTTGGCAGTCATTTGCATAGAATAGCTGTAGAAATAGAAAGAGAAAAGATGCCGATTTTGGGCCGTGCGTTGCAGGCATCCTAAAAACTATTTCTGACAGGTAATGTT
The DNA here is from genome assembly GCF_900176135.1 of Hymenobacter roseosalivarius DSM 11622. GTDB lineage: Bacteria > Bacteroidota > Bacteroidia > Cytophagales > Hymenobacteraceae > Hymenobacter > Hymenobacter roseosalivarius. The sequence continues at coordinate 26,151 of NZ_FWWW01000098.1, forward strand.
GCTCCCTGTAATCTCTCGCTACTGCTCTTGTTTACTTTTTTAAAACAGCTTTTAAGTCACAACTCAGCTCCTACCCGGACCGACTGGCAACCGGCCGTGCGTACGTTGGCTCAGGTAAAACGACATGAGCAGTGGCTCGCTGAGTGCGTTTACTTGAACTGGGCTGGTCCGTATTTTAAAGCCTATCACTTTCGCAAAGCGGGTGTAAACAGCAGTCAGGGCCTGCGGGTGCAGCTACTTACGGACAACGGCCGGCAGGGGGCTATTTTTTTCTTCGACCCCAGCATTGGGCCGGGCAACTTTCGCCACTTCTTCGACTTTACCCGCGGCCGGGTGCTGCAACTCGGCTACAACCTTTCTACCTCCGACCAGCGCACCCTGGAACACCCGAGCTACACTGAAACCATTGACAAGCATTTTCTGAAGCCTCAGCCCAATGACTGCTCGGAAACGGGCCGGTGCAACCAGCGCTTCGGCAGCATCACCATCGACCTGATCAGTATTAATGGGCAGCCCGGTTTCATCCGGTTCTTCGCCAATCCCTATCACGACGACATTTTTACCCCGGCACGCTCGTTTGACGAACTGATGGCTGCCGTGTATCAGCTGCCGCCGGCTGATGCGCACGTACAAGCCCGAATCGCGGAGTACGCCCGTGAATAGGTTGTTTGTCAAAGCAGCAAGAAAAAAGCCCCCCAGTCAACTATTGGGGGCTTTTTTCTTGCTTAAACAGAATGCTTACTGACTGTTATTCACGCACGAAGCGCAGGCGCTTTTGCTCACCTGTAGCGCTGATGAGCAGCAAATGATACAGGCCACTGGCTAACGGGCGCGTGTTCAGCTGATTGGCAGCAGGGCTCAGGTTTTGACGCAGCACCTGCCGGCCCACGGCATCCATCACCAACGCTTCCACTGGTCCCGGCAGATCGGCCAGGGCCAGAAAGTCGCGGCAGGGATTGGGGAAAGCGCTTACGTTGGCCAGCGTACGGCTCTCGCTGCCGATATCGACCAAAGCGGCGTTGCGCGTAATCGGGCCGGTGGCGTTCAGCACCCATTGATCAGGATCAAGCTCGATACCGGTGACCGTGCCCGCGACTGGCACGCCAAAGGCAGTAACCAGCTGACTCTGGCGCAGCCGCACCACCTGGCTGCTGCCCGTGTCAAAAGTGATTTTATAATCCAGCTCGGTTTCAAAAAAGGGCGTCACGCTGGGCATGGAAGTGGTTTCGGTGGTTTGCAGCAGCAAATTGCCCCCCACCTGATTCCAGCGGACGCTAAAGGTGGGGTAGCCTTCGCCCGCGTACCACTGCTCAAAAAAGCCAGCCAGCGAGCGGCCCGCTTCCGCCTCAAACACGCGCTGTAAATCAGTGGTGCGGGCCGTGCGGCCGGAATAGGTAGTTTGAAACGTGCGCAGCGCCCGGAAGAATTTGATATCGTCGTGGAGCAGGTAGCGGAGCATGTGCACCACGGCCGCGCCTTTCTTGTAGCTCAGGCGCTGATCGAATATGCGGCCTACGCTGGTAGTATCGGGCACGCGCACGCTGCCGCCGGGCGTCTCAATGCGGTTGCCATTGACTCGATCAATCCGAAACTGCACCTGCTCATGGGCCTGATCCAGCCATTGGCGGGCGGCTTCGGGCGAGGCCAGCGCCCGCAGCGAGAGGTATTCGCCGTAGGAAGCAAAGCCTTCATTCAGCCAGATATCTTCCCACGAGGCGCAGGTCACATTGTCGCCAAACCACTGGTGAAACAGCTCGTGGGCGGTAAGGGTAAAGTTGAAGCCATCCTGCGTGGTCATGGTTTGATGCTCCATACCGCCACCGATGGGCGCCATGCTATGCCCGTATTTCTCATTGGCAAATGGATACGGTCCTACCAGCGCCGAGTAATTCTCCAGAAAAGCCGGCGTCCGGTCTATTTCCGTCCGAAAATCATTGAGCGCGGCCTGATTATAAACGTAGTTGACAATAGGCACCCGCACGCCGCCGGGCAGATTAGCGAAGTTTACATACTCCAGATACGGCGCCACGGCCACCGAAACGAGGTAGTAGGCAATGGGATGGCGCGACCGCCACTGGTAGCGGCTGCGGTTATCGGGTAAGGGCACCACGCGCGCCAACACGCCATTGGAGCCCACTTTATTCGGGTTTCTGGTCGTAATCCAGACGTCGGTGGAGTCGGCTTTGTCGGTGAGCACCTGCTTGCAGGGCCACCACTCGTAGGCGTGAAAAGGCTCGCTCAGGCTCCAGGTCACGTTCAGGTCGTAGCGGGGCACATAGCGCGTATCGAGGGCATTGCCGATGGCGGCCGAGCTGCCGTTGGGAGCCGTGCCGTGGTAATAAATAACCGCTTCAAACAACGCATTGGCGGCTACCGCCTGCGGCAGCGGCACGCTCACGTCGCCGGATTCGCGGCGCGGCGCGGGGGTGCGGCGGCCGTTTACCAGCACCGAGTCGAGCAGCAGCGCCGGGTGCAGCTCGAAGGCCAGCACATCCAGCATTTGCCCCCCAGCGCGCGCCAGCAGCCGCACGGAGCCGCCCACGGTGCGGGCATTATTTTCCAAAGCCAGGTCCAGCTTGTAGTACTTCACATCGTAGCGGTCCATGAGGCGGCGGTGGACCGGCGTGGTCAGCTCCTGCCGGGCGCTGGTACGCAGGCGTGTTTCGGCGCAGCCCTGGGCGGCCGAGCCGTTTACATCGGCCGCCACGGGGCGGTAGGCAGAGCGTTGGGCCTGGGCCTTGTGCCCGATTATTAGTAGGCAAACCCAGAAAAGCAGAAAGCGCGTCATGGAGAAAAATTAAGGACAAAGGGCACCTGAAGCCGGGACTCTTCCCGGCAGTCAAGGTAGTGGCGGGTATCCTGAAAACTATGGGCTGCTAAAGCGGGTTCCAGGGTCGCAAGTTGTATATTTAGAAACAACTCCGCCCTGATTCCCAAGCTATTCGACTAATGCTTACACTTCTACGCTTTCCCGTAGCTCACAACCGACTGCATTTTCTGCTGCTTTTGGTTTGCGGCTTCTTTGCCCGCCAGGCCGCTGCCACCCATATCGTAGGCGGCGAGCTGGATTTGCAGTACCAGACTGGCAGCACGTATCGTATCACACTGAACTTGTACTTCGATGCGCTGAACGGTAATCCGGGCGCGCTGGACCAGGATCTGACGGTCAGCATTTTTGAAAAAGCCACGAACCGCCGCCTGCAAAATGTGGTGCTACTGCTCTCCACCAACACGTTTGTAGCCTACACTAACCCGGCCTGTACCCAGCTTTCGCTGAGCACCCGCAGTCTGGTGTATAGCCGCGTGGTGGAGCTACCGGCCAACATCTACAACAGCGCCGGCGGCTACTACGCCGCCGTGGAGCGCTGCTGCCGCAACAATGGCATCAACAATATCGTGCTGCCTGGCAACGCGGGTCAAACCTTCTATCTGGAGTTTCCGGCCGTGGTGCGGAATGGGCAGCCGTTCGTCAATTCTACGCCCCGCATCTTTCCGCCGCTGAGCGACTACGCCTGCCGCGGCGACCTGTTTTACTACAACTTCAGCGGGCAGGATGCCGACAAGGACTCCTTGGTGTATGAGTTGGTGACGCCCTTCAACGGCAGCTCTAACCCTGCGGAGCCGAAGCCAGCCGTAGCCGCCCCGGCTCCGTATTCTTTGGTAAACTGGAACGCTGGCCTCGGTACCCAAAACCAGATTCCCGGCAACCCGACGCTTAGTATCGGGCGTTTTACGGGCCGGCTGGAAGTGCAGCCTACCCAAATCGGGTTGTTTGTGTTTGGCATCAAGTGCTCCGAGTATCGCAAGGGCGAGAAGATTGGGGAAGTGCGCCGCGATTTTCAGCTTAAAGTGCTCAACTGCCCCAGCAATACGCCCCCGGAAATGGTGGTGCTGCTGCCCAATAACCCGCGCGCCTACCAACCCGGTCGCGATACCCTGCGCTTACAACCCAACGCCGACCGCTGCGTCCGCCTGCGCTTCACCGACCCCAACCCCAACTCCCGCCTGAGTTTATCGTTAAACCCGGTGAATTTCGCGGGGCCCATCCCCACCTTCACAAGCATTACCCAAGGCACCGTTCGCACCCCCGGCTCCCCCGATACGCTGGTGTCGCAGCTGTGCTTTCCAGCCTGCCTGGACTCGAAGGGCAAGGTATTTTTCGTCGATGTCATTGTGGCTGATGATGGCTGTGCCCTCCCCAAGCGCGACACGGTTCGGGTGGCGTTTACTTCCGTGCCGGTGCCGAATGGCGCGCCGCGCATCACGACCACGGCCAGCCCGCTCCCTCTGCGCGCCAGCCCCGGCGACCTAGTGACGTTTGATATAGCCGTTACCGACCCCGAAAACGATCCTATTACCCTCACGCTGGCGGGGCGCGGCTTTCAAGCAACGGCTGTGGGTGCCCAGCTCACGCAGGGGCTAAGCGGCAATCAGGTGCAGGGCCGCTTTAGCTGGCGCGTGCCCTGCCCTACTTCTACGCAGCGGCTTTTCGAGTTTGAGCTGAACGCAACCGGCTCGCCCTGCGCTGAGCGCCAGAAGACTACCGTAGTCATACCCGTGCAGGTGGAGTATAACAACCGCCCCCCGACGCTTACTTCCAATCTGCCGGCGGCCCTCAACGCGGAGCCCATCGTTATTCGCCGAGGACTGGGGGGCATTTTTGAGGCAAGATTAGAAGGTCTGGATGCTGATTTAGACCAACTCACCCTCACCGCCGCGGGCAATAATTTTGATCTGGCCGCGGCGGGTATGAGCTTCGTGCCGACTAACGGGCCGGGCCGGGCCACGGGCCTATTCCGCTGGGAGCCCAACTGCGACCAGGTCGCGCTGGCGACTCCTTTGGAAGTAACGTTTCAGCTGCGGGAAGCCACCTGCTCGCCCGTGGGGCAGCAGCGAACCGTGCGCTTCGAGGTGGTAAGCGCGGATACGCTGACCTTTTTGCCCCCCAATATCTTCACTCCCAATGCCGACGGCACCAATGACTACTTCGAGCTGCGCGATTTGCCCCCCAACTTCTGCAATGCTGAATTCGCCGATATCAGGATATACAACCGCTGGGGCAAGCAGGTGTACGCCTCCACCAACCGCGACTTTCGCTGGGATGGCGGCGCTATGCCCGCCGGCGTTTACTATTACCTGATAGAATATACCGACAAGCGGCGCTACAAAGGCAACGTTACGATTGCGCGCTAGCCACACCAGAGACGGGTGGCAGATAGGGTTGGCATCACTCTAGCATTACTTTTGCACGCTGCCACCCATCTTCCTTTTCGCTTCGATATGATTTTTACCAAGAACTCCGGCTTTCTGCTGGCCTTGCTTTTGGCCGCTACGGTTCCCGCTTTGGCCCAATCCAATGCGAAAGCCGCGCCAGCCCAGGCCACGGCATCCGCCCGCAAGGCTACGCCGTTTGATGGTCTGCGAAAATATATGGCCGAGAATACCCGCTACCCGGAGCAGGCGCGCGCCAAAGGCATTGCGGGCACGGTACACGTACGGTTTGAGCGCGACGATGCCGGCCGGATTATCAATCCCAGCATCGCCAAATCATTGGAGCCGAGCTGCGACGCGGAGGCCATTCGCGTGATTAAAACCATGCCGCTGCACCTGCTCAACGTGTTTCCGCCTGGTATGAGCATGTTGCTGCCGGTAGTATTTCCGGCGCCTAGCACCGAAGCTACAAAGCAATAACCGACTTTTATCAGGCTTCGCTAAAGCAATAGGCTTTGCGGGAACTGGTACGACGGACGTAGTATCTGGCAAATACCAGTTCGTAAAAAAGCCCCCCAGAGGTTGTCTGGGGGGCTTTTTTGGTGGAATCCGAGACTAATATAAAAACAGAAACAGCGCAAACAGCGCTACCCACAAGCCATCCAGAAAGTGCCAATACATGCCCAGCATCTGAATCTGACGGCGGCGGTATGGGTTGCGGATGAAGACCAGCGTGCGCACCCCGTCGCGGGCGGCGTGGGCGGTGCGCAAAAACAGAATCATCAGGAACAAAACGCCCCCCAGCAGGTGCAGAATGTGCAGCGCCGACAGCAGATACACGTAGGTGCCGCTGGCCTCGCCATTAAAAAAAACACCCTGCGCGATCAGCTCGCGCCATCCCAGACCCTGCATCCCTACAAAAACGGCCGCCAGCAGCAGCGTAGCGCCCAGGCAGCGGGTGAGCATAGCCACATCATCCTGCTGGTAGAGCCGGCGGGCCTGACTGATGGTATAGCTGCTGACCAGCAACACAATAGTGCTGATGGAGAAGTAGCGCGGAAAGGGGTGCAGGCCCTGTGGCATGGCGCTATGGAAGCGCGTTTGGGCATAGGCCGTGGCCAATATTACAAACAGCACCGTGCTGGCTATCATGCTCAGATACAGCAGCATTTGCATGGGTGGTATCCGCTCCATGCGGGCAAACGTGGATGCTGGCCGGCCCGCGCCTACTTTATTTCTAGGGTCTTTGTCAGAATTCATTAGCTGGAGGTAGCAGCGTGTGCTTGGGCAAACCAATCCGGCGGCCTTTAGTTCCGGGAGGGAGGGCCAGAAACCACGGGTTGGGGTATCCAAGATACGCAAATCAGCCACCGCTGACCAGGCTTTTTTAGTGCGATTTTTTGGGAAGGCATCCTCGTCAACAGGTAGTTGCGCCTTACCGAATGGTGGCGCAGCCCCTCCCCCAACATCCTTACGCCTTGCCGGAGCCTCTTACCCGAATAACAGAGCGTGCCAGGCCATCGGGATATCGGCCTCATACTGCCCTGGCATGACGGAAACGCGGCCCAATAAACGTCCTTCCTGCCGAAAGCCAAGCTTTTCGTAGAGCGTAATCGCGCGGTGATTGCTTTCGCGCACCAACAATTCTACGCGGCGAGTGTGGGGAGAACGCTGCTGCACACATATTAATAAAGCGCTGAATAGTCGGTGCCCGAGCTGCTGGCCCTGAAACTGTGGGTGCACGGCCACCGTTAGCTCGCCCATAACGTGCGCGAAGATCTGTAAGCCACTGGAGTAAGTATGGATTTCACCGGCCAGCCCCGCACCCTCCGGCCGCTCGACTACCAGCGCAATACCGGTAGCCAGGCTGCGCGTCAGAAAAGTCTGCACGTACTCAGCCGTTATTTCGGCCGGCTGCCGCGCCAGGCCGCCACCCTGCTCCGCTACCGTGCGGTAGAGAACCTGAATGGCGGCCGCATCAGCGGCAGTAGCAGAGCGAACCGATAGTTCCGCCATAAAAGGTCTTTGCTGGCAGTTGTCTGCAACTATTTTTTTATACCGACTAGAGAAAAGCTCCAAGTTAGCTCCCCCGGAAGAAGGACCCGATTTTGCCGAGCACCGCGTTGAAGCTGATTTTGGGAGCACCGCCAATGCCAAACGTGACGTGGGTTTTGCCCGCCACCCGGAGCTCCAGCACCAAACCCAGCGTGCGCGCCAGATCGTGGAGCTGCTGCAAGGGGTCAAAACCGGGCGGCTTAGGCTTCTTGGGACCGGGCGGGCCGCTGGTAGCCGCGTCGAGCACGCGCTGACTGGGAAAATTGACGATGAGGTAGTTGCCCGTTCCCGCCACCTGCACATGGTCGTCATTATAGGAGATGACCAGGCGTGCGTCTATTTCCAGGCCCTTAACCAAGAGTAGAAGGATTGCTGGGGGGCAATTGTTGGTCGCTGGCTGGGTTTTCACCGCGGGTACGAATGCGCAAAGAGCCATTCAGACGCCAGGTAGCGGCCGGTGCCGCCGGATTCTGCGCGTTGGGCACCTGCAATTCTATCTGGTCGAATGCGCAAGAAAGCTCCACGCCTCCCGAGAGTTTGGAGAGCAACGAAGCAGCCGTATCAGCCCAGTTGGGGGCACTTTGTGAGGAAGAATCAGCCATAAGAAAAAGGAATAAAAGTGAGAAATAAAGCCCGGCAAGCGGGGCTAGTTGCTAAACGTGCGAGTTGAGGCACGGTTTTGATTGGGGTCGAAAGCTACCACCTGCGGGGGGCAAACGCAATCTTGTGCTTTTGGCTAGCATCTACTATATTCAGTATAGCGTATGAAAGCTCAGCTGTAGCCGCCTAGGTTACCTAAAACCTCACTCTCATGCCCTATTCCTATTACACTCTGCTTAGCTCCTGCGCCCTGGTTCTGTTGAGTTTCACAACCCAGGCGCAGGAGTCGCTCCCCGCTCCTGCTGTCTCCACACCCCTCGACTGCACCCATCCGTTCGGCCTCAACAGCTACATGGAGCTGGTTTACTCCATTACCGATGAGCGGGGCAAGCCCGCAGGCACTATTCGGCAGCGCGTGGTGAGCCTGGGAGCTCAGACCAACAAAAAGAAAACCGTCACGACCAATACCGCCCTGGTAAAAAGCGGCTTGTACGATGTTAAAAACCGCCTGATCCGCCTGCAGGATCTTACTTACGGCTGCCGCCAGGATACTACCTTCACCGACGGCATGAGTGAGATAGAATTTAAAAATCTGTCATCCTTCCGCGACCGTCGCCTTGCGTATACCCCCGTCGGGCTGGCCTGGCCTAATGAGCCTACCGTAGGCACTATGTTGCCGGGCGGCGGGGTATCGGTGCAGGTGAGCAGTACAGCGGTGAATATCGCGCAAGTAAATACCACTGTTCGGCGGCGCCGTATCGTCAGTGGGCCAGCCCCGTTGGTTACTCCAGCCGGCACCTTCCAATGTTACAAGGTGGAGTGCGAGCGCGAGGCAAGTACAGCGCCCCGCGAGGATATGGTGATGCGTACCCGCACCCGCGTGATTGATTATTACTCTCCGGCTGTGGGCATCGTCAAAACAGAGGTCTACAATAAGAACGGCAAGCTGGCCGAGACCCGACTTCTCACGGCCCGCAATGCCGGTAATCAGCCGTAAGCACTATCTTGGGGAACTGTTCCTGACATTTTACCCAACACTAGTATGTATAAGTCTTTTTTGCTAATAGCCAGCCTAGTAGTGGTCGCTTGCCAGTCCTCGCCTACTTCCGACGGCAAAATCGCTGCTTCAACCCCGGATGCTACCCAGAAAATGCCCCCCAGCGGCGCGGGGGCCGAGGGCAAAACGTACGGGGCACCTATCACGGCTGCTAATGCCGTGCCCGTGGCGCAGCTCAATCAAGTGCTGGGTACGAAGGACTCGGCGCAGGTGAAGCTGGTAGGTAAGGCTACTGAGGTGTGTCAGGCGAAGGGCTGCTGGATGACCATAGCTACTGCCGACGGCCAGCAAATGCGCGTCCGCTTTAAAGACTATGGGTTTTTTATTCCAAAAGATATCAGCGGCAAAACGGTCGTCATCAATGGTTGGGCCCACCGCGAAACCGTTCCCATCAGCGATTTGCGCCACTACGCCACCGACGCCGGCAAATCAGAAAAGGAAGTAGCCGCTATTACCAAGCCCGAGCAACAGCTTACTTTTGAGGCCGATGGCGTATTGGTTATGGAAAAAAGCCTTTAGTTTTTTGAAGTAAAGACAAAGAGGCCCCAAGTCGTATGGTTACGACTTGGGGCCTCTTTTTGCGTTCAATTGCTGACCTCTATAGGAGCCAAACGGTAGCCCAGAAGGAAACGGCATCTGCTCAAATTCGTAGCTTGCAAAGCCAACGCACTACGTTTCATGACCGCCATCCAAGACCAGATAAAGGCCCTCACTGAGCGCCTCCACCACCTCAACTACCAGTATTATCAGAAGGATATTTCCGAGGTTCCGGACCAGGAATTTGACCAGTTGCTGGCCGAATTGCAGCACCTGGAGCAGCAGTACCCCGAGTTTGCGCTACCCAACTCCCCCACCCAGCGCGTGGGCGGCACCATCACCAAGCAGTTCCCCACGGCCCTGCACCGCTACCTCATGCTCTCGCTGGGCAACACCTACTCGGAGGCCGACCTGCGCGAGTTCGACGAGCGGGTGCGCCGCGGCCTGGGCGGCGACGAGTTCACCTACGTCTGCGAGCTGAAATTCGACGGCGTCGCCATGAGTCTGACCTACACCGACGGCCAGCTCACCCAGGGCGTCACCCGCGGCGACGGCACCCGTGGCGACGTGGTGACCAACAATGTGCGCACCATCAAAAACCTGCCGCTCTATCTGCGCCCCGCCGAAAACCAGCCCGCCGAGTTTGAGGCTCGTGGGGAGGTATTTATGCCGCTGCCCGTATTTGAGGAGCTGAATAAGGAGCGTGAGCAAAACGGGGAAGCGCTGCTGGCCAACCCGCGCAACGCGTGCAGTGGTGCCCTCAAATTGCAGGATTCGGCCCTCGTGGCGGCCCGCCGCCTGCGGTTTTTCTCTTACGGATTTCTCAGCCCCAACCGGGGGGCTTTTCCAACCCATAGTGCTTCGCTCGAAGCCTTGCAAAGCTGGGGCTTACCCGTGTCGGACAGCTGGCGGCGCTGCCACTCTATGCAGGAAGTGCTCGACTTCATTCATGAGTGGGAGAAAAAGCGTTTTACCCTCCCCGTTGCCACCGACGGTATCGTGATTAAAGTCGATAATTTCCGGCAGCAGGAAGTATTGGGCTATACGGCCAAAAGCCCGCGCTGGGCTATTGCTTATAAATACCCGGCTGAGGCCGCCCGTACCCGCCTGCGCGAGGTGCAGTATAACGTGGGCCGCACCGGTGCCGTCACGCCCGTAGCTCACTTAGACCCCGTTCCCCTGGCCGGCACCGTGGTCAAGCGCGCTTCAGTGCACAATGCCAACCAGATTGCTGCCCTCGACTTACGATTGGGTGACATGGTATTCGTGGAAAAAGGCGGCGAGATTATTCCTAAAATAACCGGCGTAGACCTTACTGCTCGTCCCGCTGGTAGCCTCCCAATCAGCTTTCCCGCTAATTGTCCGGCCTGCGATACGCTCCTCATCCGCCCGGCCGGCGAGGTGCATTTCCGGTGCCCGAATGAGCGCGGCTGCCCGCCTCAGCTCAAGGCCCGCTTAGAGCACTACGTATCCCGCAAAGCCCTGAACATCGATGGTTTGGGGGCCGAAACGGTGGGGCGCTTCTTCGACCTGGGTCTCGTAACTACGCCTGCTGATATCTACGACCTGCCCCAGCGCCGCGATGAGCTAGTTAAGCTGGAGCGCATGGGCGAGAAGTCTATTCAGAACCTGCTGGCCGGTATTGAAGCCAGCAAGCAGGTTCCCTTCGACCGGGTACTGTTTGGGCTGGGTATTCGCTACGTGGGCGAAACCGTAGCCGATAAGCTAGCTGCCCACTACCGCACCGTTGATGCTTTGGCGGCTACCTCCGCCACCGACCTAGCAGCCGTACCTGAAGTCGGTGGCGTTATCGCGGAGTCGGCGGCAGCTTGGTTTCAGGATGATTTCAATCGTCAAATCATGACCCGGCTGCAAGCCGCCGGCGTCCAGATGGCGCTGACAGGTGAAGCGCCAAAGGCCGTTAGTGACCGGCTGGTGGGCCTGACCTTCGTGCTATCGGGGGTTTTTGAAGACCATAGCCGGGATGAGTTGCAGCAGCTGATTGAACAGCATGGCGGCAAAGTGACGGGCTCGATCAGCAAAAAGCTTAGCTATCTGGTTGCCGGCGACAAAATGGGCCCTGCCAAGCGGGAAAAGGCCCTGGAGTTGAAGGTACCTATCATCAGCGAAAACGATTTAACAGCAATATTGTCAACTCCTGAAACGATTGCGGAGCCAGACATTTTTGTATCTTTGCCCGTAACCCCGCTGGCCAACGAGCCGGTGGAGCCGCCGACTAATCCCGCCCCTGCTGCGCCTTCACCGGCGACGGGCGGCGGAGCAGGTCAACAGGGTTTGTTGTTTTAGCGCTTGCGCTGACCTACCCAGCCGGCTCCCGGGCCGCCTTGTACTACTGTGGGTCGCATCGGCCTTCCACCCGGGGCCGGGACCTTCCCACCCTGAGCCACAGTAGTACAAGGCGGCCCGGTCGAGCTGGAGTGAGCCACTGGCCACTTTCTCTTTCCTTTTTGACTTCTTATTATGAAAATTCTTTCCCGGGTCTTTGGCCTACTTTACGCTATTGTCATCCTAGTCCCATGTGCTTCGGCCCAAAAAGCCCCCCAGCAGGTTTCTAAACCAGTATCAGGAGCAGTGGATGCGGCTACCGCAGCCAAGCTTATCAAGCAGCCCAATGTTGTGATTTTGGATGTTCGCACCCCCGCTGAGTACGCTACTGGCCATGTACGGGGCGCTAAAAACCTTGATTTTCGGGCCCCTAATTTTGCTCAGCAAATAGCCCATCTTGACCCCATCAAGACGTATCTGCTGTACTGCGCCTCGGGCAACCGGAGCGGTCAGGCCACCAAGCTAATGCAGACAGAAGGTTTTCCTAAAGTGGTGGATGCAGGCGCGTTTAAGACCTTGCAGGCAGGGGGCTTGAAAATCGAATAACCTTGCTTTGAGGTAGTAACAAAAATTTCAGGGATGACTGTCAGACAACCGCGAAACCTCCAGCGCTTAATTTCTTAAAAAACTCCTAGTGCACTCCAGGGGCTTTTTTCTTGAAATTACCCTGCGTAATATTTTCCAGATCGGCCGCTGTAAGCACACCTACATAAAAAGGATAACTGTGCGTAGCCACGCTGCCCTGGCCATCATTGGCAGTCACCAGCAATCGATAAGCGCCTTTTTTGACAGGCGCTTTTACTAGGGCTCGCGAACCCTGGGCCTGTATAATAGCAGCTGGCAAAGCTTCGCGCGCCGTACGATGCTGGGGGAGGATAAAATTTTCGTTGACGTCGGGCACAACTTCCCACTGTATAGCCAGCGAGTCGCCTTCGGGGTCGGAGGCCACCACGGTCGCCTCATATGTGCCGCCCGGCCGTAGGAAAGTACTTCTTAGGGGCGTCTTGCCCGCCAGCCGCAATGATCTCAGGCGCGGGGCCTTGTTCGGCATCGATTTGCCCGTCCACAAATAGTGAATCATGTCCACTACAGCGGTTTTTTCGCCGCTCGGCGTGAATAAGCTAAACCACATGGATGTCTGCTCAAACCGCTGCCCCCAGTACAAGACGTAACCGCCCAGACAGTAGTCCTTGTCGCCTATCATCGTCTTTTCGTATCGGGTTCGGATGTACTCTGCCTTGGTATCGCTGCTTTGGTCCAGCGGCGCTCGCCATTTGGTTTTAGGTGCTTCACCTACCCACCAGCCCCGCGCACCATACTCCCCCACGATGTAAGGCCCTGACCAGCCGCTCCCGACCAGGTGGGCTCGGATGCGCCCCAGCTGGCTAAACACGTTAACCGTCAGCACATCCAGATCGGGGCAGAACCGCTCCACCGCCGATACCATATGCAGACTACTGGTCATCGTAGTCGTGACGGGATGATAAGGATCCAGTTCATGGATCATCTTTACTACATCGTTCAGAATCTGAAATGCTCGCGGGTTATTGGTATGGTTATCCAGCTCATTACCCACATTCCACATGAGTAGCGCCGGGTGGTTGCGAAACCGGAGAACTTGTCGGCGAATCTCTTCGTTCTGCAACGCTACTGCTTTGCGGTCATAATAGTCAAAGTCCTCATACTCAGGCTTCATCCACAACCCCAGCATTACCGTCAGGCTCTGTTCATGAGCCTTATCCATAATAGCATCCGCATAATTAGTCGTGTAGAGGCGAAGAGAATTGCCCCCCAGTTCCTTTACCCGGTCCAATTGTTGCAGTCCGGCTACTCCTTTGATAAAGTAGGGTTTGCCGCCCCGCAGAAGTTGATAACCCGTTTCCGTTTTTTTATTTGGACAGGTATTACACCTTTTGGTGCATTGGCTAAAGCATCGCTTTTTTTTGCGTTCGACTGACAATTAAAAAGTACAATACACAGGCTGCTTAGCCAAAAGATAGAGTAAAAACGGGAGGTAAATAACATAGGGCAGAAAACTATCGTAAGGGCACGCCGGAGAGCATTGAATAAATAAAAGTAAAAAATTGGCGAGTAATAATTCAATTTGTATTACTTCACAATAGTACGATACGCTTAGGTTTATACTATTAAGGTTGAGCTTAAATAATGCATGCGCTCGTAAGAATACCTTTACCAAAGAGTTAATTTTCAATGAGCCTAGATACTGCCCGTTCGGATCCTAAACCTGCCAAGGCGACTATGCCAAAGCCTAGGCCTGCTCCAGTTGAACACAAAGTTAACTACGGCTTTGAGGAAGGGGTGCGGCAAATGCGCCTTTTAGTTTTGGTGGGCGTGATCCTGACAGGTCATTTCCTGTGGTGGTTCGCTGACTCCGATCATATTGGCTACCCACTGCTGTTCTGGCTGCTAACCGTTTCCTTAGGCTTCAAGCTGCTGCGCATGCTGCACGAGTGGTACCACTACGTGCAGGTAAGCAAGCCGGTTCTGCCAGCTGGCATGAGTCGCCAGTACACCGTTGATGTTCTCACTACGGCGTGTCCCGGCGAGCCGCTGGATATGATTGAGCGTACGCTGCGGGCCATGCGAGCTATCCGCTACCCCCACACCAGCTACCTCTGCGATGAGGGCAACGACCCCTATTTGCGCGACCTCTGCCAGGACTTGGGCATTGTGCACGTTACCCGAACGAAAAAAATCAACGCCAAAGCCGGCAATATCAATAACGCGCTCCGCCAGGCCAAGGGGGAGCTGTGCGTCGTGCTCGACCCCGACCACGAGCCCACGCCTGACTTTCTGGATAAAGTGGTGGCCTACTTTGCCGACCCCACGGTGGGCTATGTGCAGGTAGTGCAGGCCTATGGCAACCAGCAGGAAAGCCTGATTGCCCGCGGCGCGGCCGAGCAGACTTATCACTTTTATGGCCCGCTGATGATGGGCATGAACGCCTACAACACGGCCCAGGCCATTGGGGCCAACTGCACGTTTCGGCGGGCGGCCCTGGACAGCATCGGCGGCCACGCGGCCGGCCTGACGGAGGATATGCATACGGCCATGCGCCTGCACGCGCAGGGCTGGAAGTCGGTATACGCGCCCGTGATTGTGAGCCGCGGGTTGGTGCCGGCCTCCCTGGCTGCCTACTACGCCCAGCAGCTGAAGTGGGCCCGAGGCAGCTTTGAGCTGCTTTTCCGGGTTTATCCGACGCTCTTCTCCCGCTTTACCTGGCGGCAGCGCCTGCACTACCTCACCCTGCCCCTGTATTTCTTCTCTGGCGTTGTGGCCCTTATTGATCTGCTGGTTCCTATTCTGGCTCTGTCACTTGCCGAGTTTCCCTGGCATTTGTCGCTCCCGCAGTTTGTGCTGCACATGACGCCCATCGTAGCCATTTCCATGCTGATCCGCTACAATGCGCAACGGTGGCTTCGGGAACCTCATGAGGCCGGACTACATCTGACGGGGGGCTTTTTGCGCATAGGCACCTGGTGGATTTATTGCCTGGGCCTGATTTATACGCTACTCCGGATACGCGTACCATACATCCCTACCCCCAAAGATGGCCACGCCGGTAATGAGTGGCTGCTGAGCCTTCCCAACCTGCTGATGGCAGTTGTATGCGTAGCGGCTGCCCGCTATGGGCATTACCTTATGCAAACGCCTTATGCCTTGCTAATGATGGCGTTGGCCATGAGTAACGCCGCCATTCTGGGAGTTTCGGTGCTCATGGCGCAGCATAATCTCCTGAAGGGTATGATGCGCTTTGCGAACACATTTAGTCCCGTTCGTTGGCTGGTGACTAAAAGCGAACAGCTACTTACTGGGCAGAATAATGAGCTTTTTCCCCGCTTACGAACAGCCGCCGTCTACTTTGCCTTCTTCCTGTTTACGGCCCACACCTTCATCAGCCTGGGAGTAAACTTTTGGCTGGATCGTACTGCTCCTTCCCCCGACCTTATCTGGACGCGTACGGGTGTGGGCAAAGTACGGATGGGTTATGCCGCTACTTCCTCAGCAACCATGTGGCTAGCTTCCACCTCCTTGCCCTCCCGTACCGGAGCCGATGTAGCTTCACCAATTAAGGAAATACGCCTGACCCCGGCACTAGGTCCGCAGATATCAGCAGAGGCCCTTAAGAAAGCGGATGCGCAGGGTAGTATTCCGCTACTGAGTTGGGAGGTAAAAAATGGCTCTTTCAATGACGCTGCCTGGAAGCAATCAGTTGCCGTTATTCGGGACCATAATCAGCCCGTGATGCTTCGGCCCCTCATCAAAGCCCGTAACCCGGCGGCGTACCGTCGTACCTGGCAACGCCTGGTAACCCGCTTTAGAGCCTCCGGCGACACCAGTGCCGTCTGGGTCTGGACGCCTCCTGCGCCCGACTCCGTTGCCGCGTATTTTCCCGGTGCCACTTACCTCGACTGGGTTGCCGCTGACTGTATGACCTCGGGGCCGGATGCAGCAACCAAATCTTTGCGGAAGTACCGCTCCCTGCGCTTACAGCTTGCTCAACGGGCCGAATTAAACAGCATGCCTGTCCTGCTGCTGACGCCCTTGAAGCCGGGTCAGACCGTGCAGGCGCAGTCTCGGCGCTTAACCAGTATGTACCCGGAAATCAAAGGGCTCCTTTTCGGTTCGTTGCCTTCCAACGACAAGTCAACGGCCTTGAACCTTAGCGCCTCCGTTCCTCCGGATAAGGAATAAGCGATAATCTTTGCCTCCTTATGAGAGGCTGATTTGAAGACAACAAAGCTTCGTGTTAGACCACATAAAAAGCCCCCCGGAAAGTATCCGGGGGACTTTTTTTATAGGCTTCCAGCTTCTAGAAGCTGTTCTTCATGCTGTTATTCAGCGTACGGGGCGACCAGTAGCCGCTGGCAATAATGCGGCGAATGGTAAACAACGGATCCTGCTGGTCGCGCTTTTCGGCCAGCACGAAGGCGCCAACAAAGCCCCTTTTCTTCAACTCCGGAATAGCCTCAGGGTTCCACAGGCCAAAGGGGTAAGCGAAGTAATTAATCTTCTTGCCCGTGATTTCTTCCAGGGTCTTGGTGGGTTTTTCAATCTGCGTTACCCAATCCTCACCTTGATACTTCTTCACGTTGTGGTGGTCCCAGGTGTGCGAGCCGATTACGTGGCCTTGGTCAGACAGCTCCTTTACCTGCGCCTTGCTCATGTAGCGGGGCCGGCCCAATGACACGGTCATGATAAAGAAAACGCCCTTGAAGCCGTACTTGTCCAGCTCCGGCTTAGCCACCGTAAATTGGTCCAGGTCAGTATCGTCAAAGGTGAGCATGACGGGCTTGGAAGGCAGTGGGGCACCCGTAGCCAGATAAGCGTACAGCTGATCGGGCAGGATGGTATGGTAGCCGCTATCGGCCAGCATCTTGATCTGGTCGCGAAACTGAGCCACTGGCACTATATAATCCTTCGCCCCCTTGGAGTCTTTCGGCTTCCAGTCACGCACCTGGTGATAGCAGAGAATAGGCACCTGGGGACGAGCGAGAATCTCGGCGGCGGTGGCTATTTTAGCCGCCGGAATGGTCGCTGGATCGGGTGCCGGCGCGTTTGGATTGGCTGGTACAGTGGCCGCTGGTGCAGTCGTAATACTCTCGACAGTAGCTAGTTCTTTCGACTCCGAAGCGGCAGCCGATTTGGTTTCGCAGCCAGACAGAACAAGCGTGGTAGCTAAAATGCTGGCAACAAAAAGTGGGGTACGGGTAAGCTTCATGCGGGGAGAAAGCAGGAAAAAGAGTCGATATTTTAAACGAAAGGAAAGGCCAGAATAAAGCTTTTGGCGGTAGTCGCTTACCTTCACACAACCATTCCCTTTACAAAACAACGGCTAATTCCCGCATGGACCAACAAGATTCTCACCTTTCTGCCTTGCGTGGCACCGGGGTTGCTTTAATTACTCCTTTTACCTCCGCTCCCGACCATGCCGTGGATGTTGAGGCCCTGCGTCGCTTGGTCGATTTTATGGTAGATGGCGGCGTTGAATACCTGGTTATCAACGGCACAACAGCCGAGTCGCCGACCGTAACGGCCGCTGAGCGCGCTGAGATTCTGCGCGTTGTGCGCGAGCAGGCAACTGGTCGGGTGCCCCTCGTGTATGGCATTGGCGGCAACGATACAGCGGGTGTTGAAAACCTGCTGCGCACCATCGACCTGACCGGCGTTATGGCCATTCTCTCGGCCAGCCCCGCTTATAATAAGCCTTCCCAGGCCGGCATCGTTGCCCATTATGAGCGCCTGGCCGATGCTTCTCCCCTGCCCATTATCCTCTACAACGTGCCCGGCCGGACCAGCTCAAACATGACGGCCGCCACGACCCTGACCCTGGCTCAGCACCGCAATATCATTGGCATCAAAGAAGCCAGCGGCAACTTGGAGCAGTGCATGGCCATCGCGGCCGGTCGGCCCGCCGGCTTCCTGCTCATCAGTGGCGACGATATGCTGACCGTGCCTATGATTTCCTTCGGCGCGGAGGGCGTAATCAGCGTACTGGGCAATGCTTTTCCCAACCGCATGAGCCGCATGACGCGCGCCGCGCTGGGGGGCAATTTTGCCGAAGCCAGTGAGTTGTTGTTTGGGTTTTTGGGCCTGAACCCATTGATGTATGAGGAAAGTAACCCGGTAGGCGTGAAAGCCGCCCTGGCGGCGCTAGGCATTTGCTCCGATGCAGTGCGGCTGCCGCTCGTCGCTGCTTCGGAGAGCCTGACGGAACGGGTGCGGCAATTGGTTTGATGAACAACCACTATAGTAAATAAAAAGCCCCCGGATAATCTCTGGGGGGCTTTTTTCTTAAAATCAAGTGCAGGAGGATCTACCAGCCGCTTGCCAGCACATCGGCTACATGCAGCGTTTTGATGGGCTTTTTCTCCCGCCGAATGTAGGCATCCAGGTGCATGAGGCAGCTCGTGTCGGTGCTGACGATGTAGCGGGCACCGGTAGCTAGGGCGTTTTCAACCTTTTGCTCGGCCATAGCCACCGAAATGGCTTCAAACTTCACGGCAAACGTGCCGCCGAAGCCGCAGCAGGTTTCGCTTTCGTCCATTTCCAGGCGCTCCAGGCCCTGCACGGCATCGAGCAGTAAGCGTGGCGCGGCTTTGATGCCGCATTCTCGCAAGGCAGAGCAGGAATCGTGGTAGGTATATTGGCCGGCTAGCCTGGCGCCCGGAATGGCGGTGATGCCCAGCACATCCACCAAAAACTCCGTCATTTCAAAAATGCGCCGCTGCACTCCCTGGTAGCGGGCCTGGTCGGCGGAGCCTTCAAACAGCTCCGCATACGCGTTGCGCACCATACCCACGCACGACGCCGACGGACTCACGATATACCGATTTTGCCCCCCAGCCGGAAAATCGTCCAGAAACTTGGTGGCCACCTCGCAGCTTTCGGCTTTGTAACCAGCGTTATAAGCGGGTTGTCCGCAGCAGGTTTGATTGGTATTGTAATGCACCTCGCAGCCTACGGCCTCCAGCACCTTCACCATATTCATGGCGGTCTGGGGGAAAAGCTGGTCTACGAAGCAGGGAATAAATAAATCGACGATGGGCATAGCGAAGGATGAAGCGCAGATCGAAGGGAAAGCCAAACGGGCGCTTCGCTCAGTGAGCTGACAGGGCGCTGGGGGACTTTTTACAAAGCCCAACCGCCAGATGAAGCAGGCTTTGACCGCCAAACCCTCCGTTAGAGTTACTTTTTACCAAAACCAAAGACTTCCCCGGCGGCTGTCTGAGCAATCCGGAAGGCGTCCCGGTTAAGGCCCAAATCTACGCCAGTCTCGTCAAAGTAGGCCACCAGCTTTTCGGTGGGCATGTTGCCGGTGAGCTTGTCGGTAGCCATCGGGCAGCCACCCACGCCGCCAATGGCCCCATCGAAGCGGCGGCAGCCAGCTTGGTAGGCAGCGTCTACTTTCTCGCGCCAATACACCGGGGCCGTGTGCAGGTGCGCGCCAAACTCTATTTGGGGGAAGGCCGGAATCAGCTCACTAAATAGGGGCGTAATGGTAGCGGGCGTGGAGGCGCCGATGGTATCGGAAAGGGCCACGATTCGCACGCCCATATCGGCCAGCTTTTGGGTGAATTCGGCCACTACTTCCGGGCTCCAGGGGTCGCCATACGGATTGCCAAAGCCCATCGAGAGGTAAGTCACCAGCGTTTTACTAGCCTTTTCGCACACGTTCTGCATCTCGGCTAGCTCAGCCAGGGCCTCCGCGATGGTTTTGTTGGTATTACGCCGCTGAAAGGTTTCGGATACCGATAAGGGGAAGCCGATGTAGTGAATCTGAGGATGCGCGGCCGCCGTTTCGGAGCCCCGCAGGTTGGCTACAATGGCCAGGAGCTTGGTGCGGGTGTTGCTCACATCGAGACCGGCCAGCACTGCTTCCGTATCCCGGAGCTGGGGAATGGCTTTCGCCGACACAAAACTTCCAAAATCAAGGGTATCGAAACCGACGCGGAGCAGGGTATTGAGATAAGCGATTTTGGCGGAGGTAGAAATAAACTCTGGCAAGCCCTGCATAGCATCACGCGGGCATTCAATAAGCTTCATAAAGAAAAACACAGAAGTGGGTGGGTGACCTGCGGGGGGGGGAAACAAAAGTAGGAGGAAATCGGTGGGATTGGCGCGAAAAATCCAGTCTTATGCTTTAGCTGATAAGACGAGCCAAAGCGAATTAGTTGCCAACCTGAACGCAAAACGCCGCCGCGCCAAGCTGCTCGCTAAGCCGTAGCCCAATTCAGTCCTGCCGAACCTCTCGGCTGACGCCGGGGTTATGTATACAACTTGCGAACCTAACCCAATCTGATGCCTTTACGCTCCGTGCGCACACCGCTTTATTGCTTATGCTTTTTACTGTTGCTTTCTGCCTGCGGCAAGCAACAGACGCTTCAGGCCATCTTTCAGAAAACTACTCCTCACGAGACTTACGCTCGCCGCCTGCGCCAGAGTGGCCTCGATCAAACGGCGCTGGGTCGGGACTGGCTCGCCGCCGCCGACCGTGCCCTGCGCGACTCGCTGGTCGTGACGCTGCCCTTTCAGGAAACCGGCTTTTTTCGCGCCGATCAGGCCCGGGCGGCCGCGTACCGCTACGCCGTGCGCGAGGGCGAGACTGTCCGCATCAGCCTGACGCTGGATGCCGGTGCTGATGTGCGGGTTTTTCTCGATGCCTTCGAGCTCAGCCCCGATAACGCCCCTCCCCGCTTCATCTCTTCTGCCGATACAGCCGCAGCCACTTTTAGCTACGTGGCTGAAGACGACCGCCAGCATTTGTTGCGCGTGCAGCCCGAGCTGTTGCGCACGGGTCGCTATACGCTGAGCATTCAGCGCGAGCCGTCGCTGGCTTTCCCGGTGCAGGGCAAAAACGACGTGGCCGTGGGTAGCTTCTGGGGCGTAGACCGCGACGCGGGTACCCGTCGCCACGAGGGCATCGATATTTTTGCCAAGCGCGGCACGCCCGTGGTCGCCGTTGCACCGGGCCTCATTACGCGGGTAAACGACACGCCCAGAGGGGGCAAAGTGGTCTGGCTGGCCGATACCGAACACGGCCAGCACCTCTACTACGCCCACCTCGACCAGCAGCTCGTGCAGGCCGGTCAGACGGTGCAGATCGGTGATACGCTGGGGCTGGTGGGCAATACCGGCAACGCCCGCACGACCCCACCGCATCTGCATTTCGGCATTTACCGGGGCGGCCGCGGAGCCGTTGATCCTTTTCCCTTCGTGCGCCGTGCCGATGAGATGCCCGCAGCCCCTCGTACTAGCGCCGAGCGCCTCGGCCAATGGGTACGCGTGCGGGAGAAGCGCGCCGACCTGCGTTTAAGTCCGGCCGCGAAGGGCACTGCTACCCTCGCGAGCCTGGTGCGTAACACTCCGCTGCTGGTAGTAGGCAGCCAGACCGATTATTACCGCGTGGAGCATCCTGGGGGGCAAATTGGCTACATCGCCGCCCGGTCGGTGGTATCGGCCGCGGCCGAGCCTCTGCGCCGGGAGCTGCTAGCCGCCGCCACCAATCTGATAAAACTGCCCCAAGCCGGCATCCCCCCCTTCGATACCCTGCCGGCCCGCACTAATGTTGTCATCTTAGGCGAAGTAGCTGGTTTTCAGCTTATAAGCAGCGCAGCGGGCGTAGTAGGCTGGGCAGCAAAGGCGGGTTAAACATTTGAGCAGCTTCTGATGGAAATGCTCGAAAAAAGCAGAACCCATTCCAGAGTGTGTGAACAGATAAAAGCATGACCGCCTCACGGGGTTGACTGTCCACACACCCTAAGTAACACTTAGCATAACCCACTCATCAAAACATCAAAAAGCCCCCCAGAAAATATCTGGGGGGCTTTTTTGATGTTTATATTCTATTTGAAAGCCTACTGGGCTATTACTACTGCTCGCTGCAATTCCTTGGCATACGCGATACGCCGCTCCCGACCGCCTGTACCAATGTAGTCGAAGCCCACGGCTTTGCTGTCGCCCTGGATGGCAGCCCAGACTTGCGGCTCTACATCTTCGGGCTGGTCAGCGGTGCGCGAAATGGCGGGCTGCGTGAACCGGTCGCTGCTAAAAAAGGCATTCATAGCCTTCAGAATAGCTATCTCCTTATCACGTACGGTGGCCGCGCTGGGGTTTTCCAGATCCCGGTCGCTGAGCAGGGCCGTGGCGGGCATTACCTCGTTTCGGATGGTGTCGCCGGTAGCGTCGATGATGATAAAGCGAGCCTGCGCGTTCAGGATCTTAGGCCCCTGCAACAAGAGCACAAAATTGTCCTTCTGCTTATTGCTGGTAAAATTATGGCTGGACCGCACCGTATTCAGAATGCTCCGCTCGGTGAGGCGGGCACGCTGATTGGGAGGCATCGGCATAAAGACCTTTCCGTCGTTTTTAGCAGTAGCTGTTTCGCGTTCAGTCGTGATACACGACACTTGAAACAACAAGGTGGCCACAGCGGCAGAGAGAAGAAGTTTTTTCATTATATAGGCTAAACAAGCATCCAAAGTTAATTCGACGACACTATAAATTGAATCATATAGTGACCAGCTTTCATAGCTAAATTTGTACCAAAGCAAGCATTTCAGGATATTTAAAACATAAAAAAAGCTGGGTTTATCTTAGAATATTCTATTAGAACAACCCTAGCTCTCCTCCTATTACCAGACGCGGAAACTCGGGGTAGCGGGGCGCATCACCCAAATCTTTGAAGCTATCAGTGAGCCGGTAGCGGGCCACCAGCGCGTAGCGCCCCGAGCCCAGCCGCGCCCCTACTCCGTACGACCAACGGTTTATATAATTCAGCTTACGCTCCGTTACTTCTACCCGCCCAGCGCCGTTGGGGCCAGGTTTGTCGACGTAGTGATGCGCCGAGCTGATAATCCAGCCACCCCAGCCGGTCAGGTCGAGGTAGCGGCCCACCACATTGCCGCGCCGCCCTAGGTTCAGGCGCCCATACACTTCGGCCTGAGCCTGAGGCAGCGCGAAAGACTCGCTTTGGTGCTGATCAGGGGTCGGCAGGATTTTCTGGTCATTCTGAACCAGATGATACACCAAACGCGCATAGCGCAGATCGAGGCCTATGGCAGCGGTCTGCGACAGACGATATTTCTGCCGCATTCCCGCAAACACCTCCCCCGACCGACCATAGCGCAACGTAGCGCCCGGCCCGTCAAACTTGCCTGCCACGGCCGCGTAGCCCAGATAGAAATGGCTAAAGAAAGCCCGGTTCGGGCCCGTGGCCGGGCGTAGCGTATCGGCGGCCACGTTGGCACGGAGCAGCACCCCCTGGGCTTGAGCCGCAGGCACCCCAAGGAGCCACAGGGCCGCACAGGCCCCGACCGTTAGCAAGCGCAAAAGCTTCATTGGGCTGAATAAGTAGAAGTGAACCCCCGATAATGCACCTGCACCGTGTCGCCGGCTTGCAGGCTGCGCAGGGGTATTTGCAACACGGCCCGCTGTTTCACTTCCAATACCTCATAAGTACGCAACACCCCGCGCCGGTCGGATACGTGCCAGTAGAGGTAGCTGGGAGGGTCAGGCAAGGTAGGTGTGGCACCGGCCGGCGGGCGTTTTTCGGCACTGTCGGATACGGGTGGGGCCAACTCTTCGCGGCCCACGGCCGGCACGGCGGCCAGTTTTTCCTTGCTCGGGGGCATTACAGCCACCGAATCAGAGTACAGCGGCAACGGCCGCGCGGCCACCTGCCCGATACCCGGCCGGATAATAATGGCCAGCATACTATCAGACTGGGCTACAAAATCGAATGTAGCGGCGGCGGGCTTTTTTTGGGCGCTACCCGTAAACCAGGAAGCGCGGGGTACTCCGTACCCGTGGGCGTAGTCGTAGTAGGGATACAAGCTGGCCGCCGCCTGGAGTTGCGCAAAGAGCTGCATGGCCGTCAGGTTGCGGTTTTGCTGCCAGGCGCAGGCCGCGAAGCCCGCCAGCAGCGGACTAGCAAACGACGTTCCCTGGGTGCGCACATAGCCGCCCGGCGCGGCCGCCAGCACCGTTCCGTAGGCGGTTACATTGGGCTTCAGGCGCCGATCAGCCGTCGGGCCGTAGCTGCTGAAGCCAATATGCAGGAAGTTATCAGGGTCAATGCCACCCACGGCCAGCACGGAGTCGCCATCGGCGGGGGTGCCAATGGTGCGCCACTCCGGGTCGAGGCCGTCGTTGCCGGCCGCATTTACTACCAGAATGCCTTTGCGCACAGCCATTGCCGCCGCGCGGGCTACGAGGCTATTGCGGCCATTCATCTGCTCGGGAAAATAGCGGCGGCTGGTGTAGCCCAACGAGGAGTTGATAATATCCACGCCCTGCTGGTCGGCCCACTCGGCGGCAGCCAGCCAGGCCTCTTCCTCAGCAAACCGCTCGCGGTGCATCTGCTCGGTGCGGGCCAGCAGGAATTCGGCTTCGGGGGCTAGCCCTAGCGCCGTGCCGTCGGGCAACAGGCCTGCTATACACGAGAGTACCTCCGTGCCGTGGCTGCCGCCAGCGTACACATAAGGCTTCTTTTTAAGAAAATCGTAGGTCGCCAGAATGCGCTTGCCCGCCCGTAAATGCTGAAACGCCGCGTGCTGATCGGCCCCGGAAAAGCCCACATCGAAGATAGCGATGCGCAGGCCCCGGCCGTCGAGCTTGGCCCGGCGGAAGTCGGCCGCTCCGAGGCTGGCAGTTTGGCTAAACGCCAGCTGATGATCAGCGGCGGATACTTCCGGCGTACCGCGCTCCGGCGCGCCGGGCTGGGTGGCGGGCAGCATCGGTAGTCCATCGGGCCGGCTCTCTACGCTGCGCACTCCCGGCAAGCGACATAACGCGGCAGCCTGCGCCGGTGTTGCGCGGCAGGAAACCGCATTAAACCAGCGACTTACAAACGTGACCGAATCGACCACCGCCCGCACCTGACGCAGGTAGTCGGGGCGTACCGGGAAATCGGTGCTGTCGGTGAGGGGCAGCTGCTGGCGCTGGCGGCGGGCCAGGGCCTGGGGGGCAAAATAGGTAGCCGGGTTAAAGCGGACGCCAGCTTTATCGCGCAGCACCACCCAATAGCGGGCCGTAGACGGTGTGGCGGCGTGCACAGTATGGGTTATCCCACTCAGCCCCAGACCAAGAAGCAGAAAAAAAGCCCGCACGAATAAACAATGAATACGCAAGTGATGCGGCAGTAATATAGTAAGCTGAAGCAACCACGAAGATACGATAGTAGCGCAAGGTGCGTGCTGTCTGGGGGGCATTTTTACTTCTCCAAACGAAACCGATACAACGCTATGTGTTGAAGGTAGCGCGAAAAGGATTTCCCACTACCTTCAACCCCACAAGCTCAAGGGTTGCTGTGGCCCGTCGGAGCTTATGCTGGTCTTAGTTCTCTCCTTAATCCCTTTTTTATGAACTCTACTTTTTCTCGAACCGCGCTGGTGGCCTTATGGAGCACGGGCAGCGTGCTGCTTGGTGGCTGCAATGCCAAAGAAATAGCCGCCTTACAGCAGCAAAACTCAGAGCTGCTCAGCTCCCGCGACCAGCTGCAAGCCCAAAAATCGGCTTTGGAGCAGGAGAAAGCCCAAACGGAGGAATCTCTGCGCTCCAACCTGTTGAGCAAAAACCAGGAAGTTAACCAGTTGAACGAAAACCTGGGCACCACCAAAGAGCAGCTGCAGGACCGTGAGCAGCGCATCGCTGAGTTGCAGCGCGTGCTCGATCAGAAGGAAGCCGCCGTAAAGGCTCTGCGCCAAAAAGTGGGCGACGCCCTACTGGGCTTCAATGCCAACGATCTGACGGTGAACGTGAAGAACGGCAAAGTGTACGTATCGCTCTCCGAGCAGCTCCTGTTCAAGTCCGGCTCCACGGTCGTTGATCCGAAGGGCCAGGAGGCACTGAAAAAGCTTGCCGCGGCCCTCAAAGGCAACCAGGATGTGAATGTGCTGGTGGAAGGCCACACCGACAATGTGCCCATCAGCCGTGGCACGGCTGGCATGAAAGACAACTGGGATTTGAGCGTGCTGCGTGCTACCGAAATAACTCGCATCCTGACCACAACCGGCCTCACTCCGGCCCAGGTCACGCCCTCGGGCCGGGCCCAATATCTCCCCATCACAGCCAATGCCACCCCCGCCGAGAAGGCCCAAAACCGTCGCACCGAGATCATCCTGACGCCCAAGCTCGACGAGCTTTTCCAGATTCTGGAAGCCAACTAAATCAGCTGATTTAATCGAGCTTATCACGGTTAAATATTACCACAACTAGCCTGAAAAGAAACGACCGCCTCATTTGGGGCGGCCGTTTCTTTTCAGGCTAGTTGTGGTTTCATCTAGACAAGTGAGCACAGCACAAAAGTGAATTATTTACACTTTACAACTTGCTATAAAACATTCACTATGAAATGATTTTGATGCATCATTTAAATCTGTAGTTTCAAGGGAAAATCCTCCACTGGCAGCCAGTGCTGACCATCGTGGCGAAAGAGTTGCAGGCTAGTGGCGAGGAAGGAAGCAGTGTAGAAACGATCCTGAAAAAGCTGGCGCAACGCCGGTACCTGGCTGGGGGGCAAATCGCGGGTGGCCAGGGTCATGTGCGGGGTAAAAGGCCGCCTTTCTAAGGGCATATCGGTCAGACGCGACGCACACCATCCAATTAGATCTGCGTGGAAGGCCTGCAGGGCCGCAGCCTCCGTCACGCGCACAAATAAGGTGCGATTACCAAACCAATCGAAGTCCTTTAAGCCTACGCCAAACCCCTCCTCAAGGGCAGCAAAATCCCGGAGCTCCGCGCGCAATACCGCCTCCGATTCAGGCGATTGCCGCCACGGCGGAATGAGCGTAATGTGCGCCGGCAAACGCACCGCATTGCGGCTGCCCGTGAGCGTGTGCACCTCCTGCTTCATCGCCCAGACCTCCGATGAAATCGGCTCGGGAGGCAAAATGGCAACAAGGTAAAGTGGGTCCATATTTACCCTACGTATGTGGCCATACTACCGATCGAGGTAGAGACGCTGATTCGCTTCTAATCGGAGAATGATAGTTGTCTGCTACCGCTCATCTGTCATCCTGAGGTACGAAGGACCTTCTGCCAATGGAACAAGTCGTTCTTCTGATAGAAGGTCCTTCGTACCTCAGGATGACAGATGGGTGGATAATAGGATACACAATGACTGCGACGATTGAGACGCGAATACGCGTCTCTACAAGCCGTATTTGCTTAGCAGATACACCAGCGCGGCCATGCTGGCCCCGCCCAGCTCCAGCTCGCGGCGGTTTACTTTGTCGAAGGTATCGGCGGCGGTGTGGTGAATATCGAAGTAGCGCTGGGAGTCGCAGTCGTAGCCGATGAGCACTTTCGCCTGGTCTTTCAGGGGGCCGATATCGGTGCCGCCGTGGCCGGCCACGAAGTCGCCGCTGCCGTAGGGGGCAAATAATGAGCGCCACTGCTGCATACGGGCCACGGTGGCCGGGTTAGTCGTTTCGAGGGCAAAGCCGCGAGGCGTGAAGCCACCACCGTCCGATTCCATAGCGGCTAAGTGCTTCTCATTGGCGGCCTTAGCTAGTTCCGCGTACTTCAACCCGCCCCGGTTGCCGTTTTCTTCATTCATAAACATGACGGCGCGCACGGTGCGCTCGGACTTCAGACCAGTAGCCTTGAGCAGGCGCAGGACTTCCATGCTCTGCACGCAGCCCGTGCCATCATCGTGGGCGCCCTGGCCCAGGTCCCAGGAATCAAGGTGGCCGCCGACGGTGATAATCTCGTCGGGATATTTGGAGCCCTTTATTTCGCCGATTACGTTGTACGATTTTACGTCGGGCAGAGTCTGACAAGCCATTTCCAGCTCGAAGGTCAGGTTTTTTGTCGGCTTTCAGCAGCTGGCTAAGACGGTCGGCGCCGTTGGTGCTAAGGGCAGCGGCGGGTACTTGGGCCACATTGTCCTCGTAGCGCATGGTGCCCGTGTGCGGGAAGTCGTCGTGGGCGAGGCTGAGTGAACGTACCAAGGCGCCCACGGCCCCGCGCCTGGCGGCGGCCGAGGCCCCGGCCCGGCGCTGGTCGCCGGCTTCCCCGTAGGCCTGGCCGGTTTCGATGTAGGTGGGGTTCATGGGGCGATTGAAGAACACGAATTTGCCCTTTACTTTCTCCTCCGGCAGGGCCGCCAGCTCCGCCAGACTCTGCACCTCTACTACCTGGGCGCGCAGCTTGCCGCCCGTGCCCACCGAACCACCCAGCGCGCACACCGGCACGTCTACGCCTTTGCCCTTGGCGGCCCGGATCTGGCCTTTCTCCTGGGCCCCGCGCACCCAGTGCGGCACCATCACTTCCTGCAAATACACGCGGTCGAGGCCCAGCTTTTCCATCGTCACTTTAGTCCAGTCTACGGCCTGCTGGGCCTGGGGCGAGCCGGCCAAGCGCCCGCCAATCTGGCCGGTGAGGTGGCGCAGGTTTTCGTAGCTCTGCCCGCGCAGCAGGGCTTCATCATAGATGCGGCGAATGTTCAGCGAATCGGTCTGGGGGGCATTTTGGGCCAGCGTGGGCGTGGTTAGCAATAGAGAAGCAACGCCCGCCAGCAGCGGGTAGCGAGAAAGGAAAGAAGACATAAAAAGCAAAAATGAGGAGGCAAAAGCAGTCTGAGAAGCTAAAGTACTAGGAAAGCCTAAACAGGTTGCAACAACAAATCTAGTCTGACCCCAACAACGCCTAGCCATCGGTCTGGGCGTTGTTGGGGTCAACTTCTAAAAAGCCTGAAGCTGTTGCTTGTAGAAATTCTTTTCACAAGAAAGCCGTGAGATATACTTACTGCTCTGCCCCAAACCGATGGGTTACCACCGTGGCGGCACCCGAGGGGGGCACTTTCACCTCGAATAAATAATCATACTCGCCATCCTCAACCGTGGTAATCTCCGATGTAGCCCCCAACGCCGAAACCAAGGGCAGCAGCGTATTGGAGTGGCCCACGACCAGCACTGTTTTGCCCTTCTGCTCCCGCAGGATGCGGGCGGCCAGGTCGGCGGGCTTATCGTAGACCTGTGGGGTGCGTTGCAGAGCCGTAGCTAAAGGGGCAGCGGTAGCGCGGCTACGCACGGTATTCGTCACGTACAGCGCTTCGATATTGCGGCTGCCCAGGGTGTCGCGCAGCGTAAGTGCCCGCTGCTCACCGGCCGGCGTCAGGGGCGGGTCGGTGAGGGCCGGACTGGTTTCTTTTTCGGCGTGGCGCACCACATAAATTGTGGTCACGGCCGCGCCGGGGAGCTTTTCAGCCGTAGAGCCAGACGCCGCCGGGCGCTCCGAGGAGCAACCAACGACCGCACTCAAAAGCAAACCCAGGGAGGGAATCAGGGGTAGAAAGCGCATAGAGAAGGAGAAAAGTGTGAGGCAAGTACGCCGGGAGGAGCGGCGGGTTGCACTATTTGAGCGCCATAATCTGCTTTAGCTCGGCCTCTGTCACCGTGAGCAGACCTACTTTGGGCAGGCGGGCGGTGAGCGTGCGCCAGTCGGGCTCCTGCTTAAAAATGGGCTGGAGCAGCTTCAGCGCGGCGGGCACTTGCTTGTTATTAGCCAGCGTAATGGCGTGCCAGTAGCGCATCTCCAGATTTTCCGGAAACATCTGCTCAGCCGTCTGGTACTCGCGCATGGCGCCGGGCATATCGTTTTTCTCCACGGCTAAGTCGCCGGCGTTCATGTGCTTGTAGGCGCGGTGCAGGCGGAGCAGGCGGTCCAACTCTTTCAGCGGGGCCGGGTTGTCATCGACTCGCAAATCAATCAGCCGGTCTTCCCAGGGAGCATTCGTGGCCTGGCCACGCACCACCAATAGGGCTGCCGACTGCTTGCCGCGGATGTCGCCGCCCACGGCTTGGGCGGCATTCAGCGCCGCCATCACCCGCTCGGCCAGGGGCAGACTCGCACTTTGCTCAAAGGCCTTGGCCATGGCGGGCCACACTTTTTCGCTGAGCATCATGTTGGCCTGCACCGAAAACTCCTTGCCGGTGATGTGGCCCGCGTAGTCCACGCATTTCTGGCCGGTGTGGGCGGCTACGTTGCCTTTGGCGTCCAGAATAGCCACCTGGCGCACCGCTTTGCCTTCATCCGTGCTGAGCAGCTCGTCGAGAGCTTGCTGGGCAGTTTTGCCGCTTTTCAGCAAAGCCAGACCCCGCATTCCGAAGGACTTGTTGGTAAATGACTGGGTAGCGACCACGCCCACGCCGGCCTCGCCCCAGCTCACCGACGTGCCTACCGAAAACCAATGGCTTTGCACGGCCACGGCCATCTCGCCCGTTTTGGGGTCGCGGGCCACGATGGAAAATGTATGAGCTAATGGCTCGGTGGCGGAGTACACCTGCGCGGTAGCTGATGTCAGCAGGCTGCTTAGCAAAAGCAGCAGAATAGTAGTTTTGAGAAGCATGAAAAAGTAGTTTCGGGTGATTAGTGGTTCAATATACTGCGGATGTAGCGCGAAGCGGTGCTTTGCTCGTTGAACGACTGACACTGGGGCATTTTTCAGTTACTTGTTCAACTAAACAACGATGCGCCATGCTACACTTTGCGGTACGCGCAACGATTCCCACGCAGGGCGAAGCGCCGCTTCGCGTTACCTTCTTACGCCTCTTCCTTTGAGCATCGCCCCTGCCCCACCCGTTATCCGCGTCCGCGACCTGAGCAAGCACTACCCCGGCCATATGGCGGTGCAGGACGTGTCGTTTGAGTTGGCGGCGGGCGAAACGCTGGTGTTGTTGGGGCCGAGTGGTTGCGGCAAAACCACGCTGCTCAAAATGCTCAACCGCCTTATTGAGCCTACCACGGGCACGGTGGAAATCAATGGGGTGGCGGTAGGTCAGCAGCGGCCGGAAGTGCTGCGCCGCGGTATCGGCTACGTGATTCAGCAGGTGGGTTTGCTGCCGCATTACACCGTGGCTGAAAACGTGGGGGTGGTGCCGCGCCTGCTGGGCCACACGGCCGCGGCTATCGCGGAGCGCACCAGCGCGTTGCTCACGCGCCTGCATTTGCCCCCCGTGCGCTTTGCTGACCAGTATCCGCACCAGCTTAGCGGCGGCCAGCAGCAACGCGTGGGCTTGGCCCGCGCCCTGGCCGCCGACCCGCCCATTATGCTCCTCGACGAACCCTTCGGCGCCCTCGACCCCGTGACGCGGGCCGGCATCCGCCGCGAGTTTCGGGAGCTGGAAGAATTGCGCGCGAAAACGATGGTGCTGGTGACCCACGATGTGACCGAAGCCTTCGAACTGGCCGACCGCATTGCCCTGCTTAGCGGGGGGCAAATCCAGCAAATAGGTACGCCGCACGAGCTGCTCTTTCGGCCCGCCAATGACTTCGTCCGCGACTTCTTCGCCGCCGAGCGGCTGGCTCTACAGCTACGCACGCTGCGCCTACGCGACCTGCTGCCGTTTTTGCCCCCCAGCACGAAAACGGCTTTATCAAAAAGCTTGTTTTTGGGAGAAATAAATATCTCGTTATCAATAGATGAACCTGTATCACCTAATTATTCAGTTCAGGAGGCCTTAGAGATACTGACAGCGCCCGAAGCCTCTGACGCGGCAGCGGCTCAGCAGGTAGCAGATGCCTCAGCACGCTACCTTATCATCGTAGAATCAGACGAAAATGCCCCCCGGTACCGCGTCGCTTTGCCGGAGCTGATGGCCGCTTTTGCCCACGCTATTCACCACGCCGAAACCGTATGGAAGTCCTGACCGAGCTGCTGGCTTTCTGGCAGGCCCAGGCCGGGAAGCTCGGCCACCAAACCCTGCAACACATCGGGCTTACTGCTGCTTCCCTGCTGCTGGCGGTGCTGGTGGGTGTGCCGCTGGGATTGCTGCTCACGCGTCGGCCGCGCCTGGCCCCAGTGGTGCTGGGCTTCACGGGCGTGCTCCAAACCATTCCCAGCATTGCCCTGCTCGGCTTCCTGATTCCGGTGCTCGGCATCGGGCCGGAGCCGGCCATCTTCGCGCTGTTCCTGTACGGGTTGCTGCCCATCGTGCGCAATACGCTGGCGGGCGTACAGGGCGTGAGCCCGGCCGTGGTGGAGGCCGCCCGTGGCCTGGGCCTTACCGATGGGCAGGTGCTGCGCCGGGTGGAGCTGCCGCTGGCGCTACCGGTGCTGTTCGCGGGCATTCGCACGGCGACGGTAATCAATGTGGGCGTGGCGACTTTGGCGGCTTATATCGCGGCGGGTGGCTTGGGCGAGTTCATTTTTGGCGGCATTGCCCTGAATAATCCGGCCATGATTCTGGCCGGTGCCATTCCGGCCGCCGCGCTGGCGCTGGCTTTCGATGCGGCGCTGGCCGGGCTTCAACGCCTCAGCGCCCGCCGCCTGACCCGCGTGGGGGGCTTTCTGCTAATACTGCTGCCTTTGCTGGCGGGGCTGTATGTGTTGCCCCGCGCCACGAGCAAGTTGCTGGCCGGCTTCAGTCCTGAGTTTGTGGGACGGGCCGATGGGCTGCCGGGTTTGCAAACCAAGTATGGGCTAGCCAAGCTGCCCAGCGTCATTCTGGCCCCGGCCCTGGTGTATGAAGCCGCCCGCCACCACGACGTGGACGTGATTGATGGCTACTCCACCGATGGCCGCATTAAGGCCTATGACCTGCGGGTGCTGCGCGACGACCGGGGGGCTTTTCCGCCCTATTTCGCCGCGCCCGTGGTGCGTCAGGCGGTGCTGGCAGCTCACCCGGAGCTGCGTCCCGTGCTGGAAAAGCTGGCCGGCCGCATCAACGACTCGGTGATGACGGAGCTGAACTACCGCGTGGACTACCGCCACGAAACGCCCCGCGCCGTGGCCCACGATTTTCTGCGCCGCCGGGGTCTGTGGCGGGTGCCGCAACCTATCACTGGCGCGACTATCCGACTGGGCTCCAAGATTTTTGCCGAGCAGTACATTCTGGCGGAGCTCTACGCGGCCCTCATTCGGGGCTACACCAACCTGGATGTCGTGACCAAAACCGGCCTGGGCGGCACTAGTATCTGCTTTGAGGCCCTGCGCACCGGTGCCATCGACCTCTACCCGGAGTACACCGGCACGGGTCTGTTAGTGCTGCTTCAGCCCTCGCCCGCCACCGTCGATTCGCTGGGGGGCAATCCGCAGGCAGTGTTCGACTATGTGCAGGTAGGTTTTCGGCAGCGCTATGGCCTGGAGTGGCTGAGCCCGCTAGGCTTCAACAATACCTACGCCCTACTTATGCGTCAGCAGCAGGCAGAGCAGCTGCAAATCGCCTCTGTATCGGAGCTCGGAGCTTACCTGCGTCAATGATGCGTTGCCAAGCCACGAGGTAACTAGGTGTACGACTTAAGTTCGATGCAGCAGATAAGCTGTGTGCTTTTGTTAAGCTAAGATTAATAAAATCAATTATCGAAATAGGCAAATCTCAAGAGGATATTAGCACATATAACAACCCATATTACTACATTTTCTTTCTTCCATCCTATTATCTTGGTTGTATGCAAAAACCCTCTTCCCTCGCCAAATGGGGCGCGGCTGTCTTGCTCTTGTCTTCGCTGAGTAGCTGCGAGGATATTTTAGAGCAGTACTTCCCCAAGCCCACTCCTCCTCCGCCCACCATTCCTACCTTTCCCAATCTGGGGTTAGACATTCCTTTCTATGCCTTGTCGGGCGGCACCAAGCTCGATGCTTACTCGACTAAGGACCCCGCTACGCGAACTAATTCGGTCAGCGTCACGGGCCTGGGCAGTGGCGAAACTTTGTTGGCGATTGACTTCCGCCCCGCCACGGGCCAACT
The DNA here is from genome assembly GCF_900176135.1 of Hymenobacter roseosalivarius DSM 11622. Lineage (GTDB taxonomy): Bacteria > Bacteroidota > Bacteroidia > Cytophagales > Hymenobacteraceae > Hymenobacter > Hymenobacter roseosalivarius. Next base: position 60,171 of record NZ_FWWW01000098.1, read on the forward strand.
CTACGGGGTGAGCAGCGCCAGCCGCCTGTATGTCATCAACCAGAACACGGGCGCGGCTCGGGCCGTTGGCACCGGGGCCTTTACCCCCGCTGTCGCCGGCAACCTGGTGGGCTTCGACTTCAACCCGACCGTGGACCGCATCCGCCTGGTCACTAGCACGGGCCAGAACCTGCGCCTGAATCCCGAAACGGGCACCGTCGCGGCTACCGATGGCGCGATCAATGGCGCGGCTAATGCAGCCCTGACCGGCGCGGCTTATACGAATAACACGAATGGGGTAACGACGACGGCCCTCTATGCCATTAACTCGCAGAACCAGCAGCTCTACCTGGTCAATCCACCCAACGACGGCACGCTCGTGCCCGTGGGCAGCCTGAACCTGAACGTGAGTGGGGATGGCGGCTTCGACATTGATGCGAAGACGGGTACGGCTCTCGGCTTGTATCCGGTCAATGGCAAGCCCACGCTGTTCGCCGTGGACCTAACTACGGGGGCGGCCCGTTCGCTGGCCCAGTACGCCGCTAACCTGAACTATAGCGGCATCGCCATTCCCACTCAGCCTGTGGCCTATTCAGCTGCTAGTTTTAGTGGTCCTACCTATACGCTGTACAGCTTTGATCCGACAAACCCGACCACTATCCTGGCGAAGCCCATCATAGGGTTGCAAGGATCTGTTGAACGAGATGGGGGTACGGAATTTATACTAGAGCTAGACTTTCGGCCAGCTACGGGCCAACTGTATGCCTTGGTTCGGCTATCCTCCCCTATTGTCAGTTCTCTCCGAGAATTTAGACTCTATACCATTAACCCAGCTACCGGCGCGGCCACGTTTGTTGGGTACCTCAATGGTCCACGAGTTGGTGAGGGTCCAATTCCACGCTTCACCAATTTGCCTTCATCTGAGTTTGGCATTGACTTCGATCCGGTGACCGACCAGCTTCGCTTGGTGGGTACTCACCCTGGCGTGAATGTGGTCGTAAATCCGAATACCGGCCTCTATACGCAAGACCGTAACCTGAATCCTGGTCAGCCAGGACTGACAGCCGCCGCCTACAGCAATAATTTTGCGGGTGCTACCTCGACTAACTTCTATGTCATTGACACCAATACGAATAAGCTTAACCTGCAGAATCCGGCCAGCGCGGGCACGCAGGTAGCGATTGGTGATTTGGGCATTAACGCCAATTTCTATACCTCTTTTGATATCAGCGGCATCACCAATACCGGCTATGTGGCCACTTCAACGGGAAGTGGACGCGAGCCTATTAGCCGACGACTCTACACGATCAATCTGGCCACCGGCGCGACGACAAAAGTTAGCGACACGGAAATTCCCGGCGTTGGGTTAGCGGTTGGGCTTGGGTTTTAAGTTTAGATTTCGTTAGTTGAGATTAGCTACACCACACGCAAAAAAGCTCCCCCCAGACAACCTCTGGGGGGCTTTTTTTATGTATGATTCCTTCAACCTTACGGATTTACCACGCCATAATCCTCTGACTCTATCGGGTGAGCGGCCGGGATGCTGGTAGGCTCGGGCTGGCCGGGCAGCTGTAGTTCCCAGCCCTGCTGCATCTGCGCGAGGCCGGCGCGGGCGGTCAGGTCGAACTGGCAGGGCACGATGGACACAAAGTTGTGCGCCAACGCCCACTCGTCGGTGTCGGCACCTTCGTCGAGGTTCACGAAGCTGCCGATCAGCCAGTAGTACGGGCGCTTGTGCGGATCATGGCGCAGGTCGAACTCCTCCTGCCACTTGGCGCGCGCCTGCCGGCATAATTTGGCCCCCAGAATAGGCGTATCCGACTTTTTGGGAATGTTCACGTTCAGGGCCGTGCCGGCCGGAATACCGTGCTCCAGGGCCTGGCGCGTGACGTGCTCTACCCACTCTTCGGTGTGCGAGAAGTCGGCCGAGTGACCGTAGTCGCACAGGGAAAAGCCGATAGCCGGCAGACCTTCAATAGCCGCCTCAATAGCCGCCGACATGGTGCCCGAGTACAGCACGTTTACCGACGAATTAGAGCCGTGGTTAATCCCCGACACTACTAAATCAGGCTGGCGGTCCTTGAGTACATGGTGCTTGGCCAGCTTCACGCAGTCGGCGGGCGTGCCGGAGCATTCGTAGGCTTCGATACCCTCGAAAATAGTGCTGGCATCGAGGCGCAACGGGTGGCCGATGGTAATAGCATGGCCCATGCCCGACTGGGGCGAGTTGGGAGCCACCACCACTACTTCGCCCAGGCGGCTCATAACGCGCACCAGCGTGGCGATGCCGGGGGCCGTGATGCCGTCGTCGTTGGAAATCAGAATCAGGGGTTTGGAAGGGGTAGCAGCCACGAGAAACGGAATTTAAAGTGAGAACCGAGCTGCAAAGGTAGGCAAGGCCGACGGCTTGTGCCGTAAGAGCCTGGCTTCAACCGCTCTTAGCCCAACGAGCAGCGCACCGCTACCGTATGCCATCGGTACTATGTTCTACTTCTCTGCTTCCGTCCGGGCTACGGCTCTGCTCCTGACCCTGACAGCCATTGGCGCCTGCGACTCCTCCCCGACCCAAGTCCCCGCAGCCTCGGGCAGCAACCAGCCATTTATTTCCTCACCCTCTGCCACTGTGCCCCCACCGCCGGGCACCCCCGAGGAGCCCGCATCGGCGGCCAACCCCACTACCCCCGACTCCCTGCACCTGCTCAGCTCCGACCGTGTGGGACGCCTGCGCCTGAATACCAGCGAGAAAGCCTTTTTGCGTCTGATTCCGGAAAGTCGCCGTCGCAAATCGACGCGCACCGCCGAGGGCATTACGTATCCGGTATATGAAGTAACCGATGCGCAGCAGCCTACCGCGCCGCCTATCTTACTGGAAATGGCGGGCGATGAGCAGGAAGGCTTCCGCATCTGGCGCATCCGCGTTATGGACCCCCAGTACCGCACCGCCGATGGTATCGGGGTAGGCTCGCCCTATGGTGCCGCCCGGCAGCAATACGGCATCACGACCATCGAGAAAACCGACGCCGGCCTGGTAGCCGTGTCCGATGCGGTAAATATGTCGTGGGTCTTGGATGAGCAATCTTTGCCCCCCAAGCGCCCCAGCCAAATGCGACCCACCGACGTGCCCACGGCCACGCGTATTATTGGGGTATTGGTGTCGCGGTAGCTCCCAAAGCCAGTAATTAGAGTACGCTATATTTCCTGTACTTTGGCAATGTTGAGTTACCCGTCAGTGTAGCCGCCCGTATTCACCCACGATTCCGTCATCTGTCAAGTGCCTATGCTTCTGTTCGAAAACAACTATCATCGTACGCGTGATTTTGGGTTGTTGATACTGCGCGTTGGGCTGGGTATGATGTTCACCATCCACGGCTACCCCAAGCTCATGGGTGGCCAGGCCGCCTGGACCGAAGTTGGAAGCGTCATGAAGCTGGTTGGACTCGATTTTGCGCCCACGGCCTGGGGCTTGCTGGCCGCGGTGGCGGAGGCCGTTGGGGGGCAATTGTTAGCCATAGGGTTGTTCTTTCGCATTACATGCGTTGCCCTATTCATCACCATGATCATGGCCGCCATCATGCACATCAGCAAAGGCGACAATTTTGGGAGCTATTCCCACGCCGTCGAGTCAGCCTTCGTGTTTTTAGGCTTATTGTTCATCGGGCCCGGCCGGTATAGCCTGGACAAACTATTGTTTCCAAGTCCGCGCCGGTTATATCAATAAACGGCTGCGGTGCAGCTTAACTCTAAAACCCCCTGGCTCAGAAGCCAAGGGGTTTTCTTTTACCTAAAGTATCCGTTGAGGCTTGATAAAGTACTTAGCGGGTGAGTGAGTATCAGAGTTATGCACGATAATTATCTTCTGTTTTGATCCACAAACTACTGTTTAATAGCGCTTTACACTTTAATAATATTGCAGCGCAAAACTTACCTTAATTATAATACACTTCTGACCACCTGATTATAAGTAAGCCACGTAAGAAAATATATACAATCCTATTTTTTCTTTTATTAATCCTATAAACCCGTAGTAATGCTAAAATCCTTTTCTCTCGCCAAATGGGGCGTGGCTGTTCTCTTATTGTCCTCGCTGAGTAGCTGCGAAGATATCATGGAGCAGTACTTCCCCAAACCCAACCCGACCACCCCTACCTTTCCTTCCTTAGGGTTGGATATTCCCTTCTATGCTTTGTCGGGCGGCACGAAGCTCGACGCCTATTCCACGAAAGATGCGGCTAAACGCCTCAGTTCCGTAGCTCTTACGGGCCTACAGAGTGGGGAAACGCTCTTAGCCATCGACTTCCGCCCGGCGACCGGGCAGCTCTACGGGGTCAGTAGTGCCAGTCGGCTGTATGTGATTAACCAAAACACGGGCGCGGCCCGCGCTATCGGCGCTAGTGCCTTCACCCCGGCCCTGGGGGGCAATCTGGTGGGCTTTGACTTCAACCCGACGGTGGACCGCATCCGCCTAGTCACCAGCACGGGCCAAAACCTGCGGCTGAACCCCGAGACGGGCACCGTCGCGGCTACCGACGGCGTGCTTAACGGTGCCACTGGGGCCACCATCACTGGTGCCGCCTACACCAACAACACAGCCGGGGCTTCAACGACGGCGTTGTATACTATCAACACCCAAAATCAGCAGCTCTATCTGGTCAACCCGCCCAACAACGGTACGCTCGTGCCCGTGGGCAGCCTGAACCTGAACATCAGCGGCGACGGCGGCTTTGACATCGATGCCAAGACCGGTACAGCTCTGGGCTTGTATACAGTTAAGGGCAAGCCGACGCTCTTTACCGTAGACTTAAGTACCGGCGCAACCCGTCCCCTGGCGGAGTATGGCGCTAACCTAGGCTACTCCGGCATTGCCATTCCTACCCAGCCCGTTGCCTATGTGGTAGACAGTAATAATACCTTCTCAGTTTTCAACCTCACGACGCCTTCCAATCTGATATCCAAGCCGATTACGGGGCTGCTGGGCGATGAGGTGGTGATCGGGCTGGATTTCCGGCCGGCGAATGGTCAACTCTATGCGATAAGCCGTAATCGCTTAGCTAATGGCGGGCAGCTCTACACGATCAACGCCGCAACGGGTGCTGCTACCCTGGTTGGTCGATTATCCCCGCGCGTAACTTTTTCGTTTGGTACCGGCTTTGATTTTGATCCTGTCGCAGACCGTATTATTAACACCGCCGACGAAAGTTTTTTGATGATAAATCCCCTAGATGCCAGCGTCACAGGAGAGGGTAGTGTGAGTGGAGGAACTGGAAATGCCCGACTCGACAACAAGTTCATCACAGCAGTAGCCTATGATAACAATTATGCTGGGGCTACTAGTACCACTTTATATGGCATTAATGCCCGAAGAAGCGAGGTAGTGCGATTCCGCTTTTCGCCTGACCCAACTTCCAGATTCATACAAGCTAATTATGAGATAGTTGGGATTATAGAAGGAGGCGTTCGTGAGGGATCTAACGAGCTGAACGGGTTCGATATTGGTGGCATGAGTAATACTGCCTACGGTGTTTTTACCAACTTCTACGGCGAAGGTCCTAATCCTAATAAGGGCGTGTTATATGCAATTGACTTGCAGAATGCTACGCAAAAAATCGTAGGTGTCTTTCCTCAGCCTGTGACGGGCTTTACCGTTGGCTTAGGCTTCTAACCGTCGCCACCCTACTTGATGCCTTCAACCAAAAAGCCCCAGCTCATGAGCTGGGGCTTTTTTATTTTTTTATTGAATCACTTTATTACTCCGACTTCACGGGATGACTGGTAATAAAGTGGAGCAATGAAGAACTCGCATGAATGGAGTCGCTCAATCTTACCAGCTTAGGGTAAGTCAGGCTCTAGCACCTGTATCAACAACCGTTTACAGCTTATCTGACTACCAAAGAGCCCCTTGGGGCAGTATCCTGTACATACGGATACTACTTCGGAGAGCTTTTAGTAAATTTTTAATGCTAGTAACATCTAAATATAGGAGAAATCCGTAGGGGAAAAGCTAATCAGTACCATAAATTCTTTCCTTCATCCTATATTATTGCTAGTATGCTAAAAACCTCTTCCCTCGCCAAATGGGGCGTGGCCGTCTTGCTCATGTCGTCGCTGAGTAGTTGTGAGGACATCCTGGAGCAGTACTTCCCCAAACCTACTCCCACCCCGCCTGCCATTCCTACGTTTCCGCCCTTAGGCCAGGACATTGCCTTCTATGCCTTGTCGGGAGGGAACCGGCTGGATGCCTACTCCACGGCCAATGCGGCCACGCGCACTAACTCGTTGTCCATCACGGGCTTAGCCAGCGGTGAGATGCTCCTGGCTATTGATTTCCGGCCCGCTACCGGACAGCTCTATGGCATCAGTAATGGGAGCCGGTTGTACCTCATCAACCAGAATACTGGAGCAGCCAGAGCTATAGGCGCGGGCGCCTTCATGCCGGCGGTGTCGGGCAACCTGGTGGGCTTTGACTTTAACCCCACCGTGGACCGAATCCGCCTCGTGACGTCAACCGGCCAGAACTTGCGTCTGAACCCCGAAACGGGCACGGTGGCCGCCACTGATGGTGTCATCAATGGGGCAGCAGGGACCATCTTATCGGGCGCGGCTTACTCTAATAACGTGCCCCTTGCCACCAGCACCGCGCTCTACGCCATTGATGCGGCCGCCAAACAACTCTACTTGGTCAACCCGCCCAACAACGGCACGGTGGTCGCCGTGGGCAACCTGAACCTGAACATCACCGGCGATGGGGGCTTCGATATCGATGCGAAGACCGGCACGGCTCTGGGCCTATATCCGGTTAATGGCCAACCCACCCTCTTTACCATAGACTTGAGCACGGGCGCCGCCCGCCCCTTGGCCCAGTACAGTGCCAGCCTCGGCTATACGGGCATCGCGATTCCCACCCGGCCCGTGATATATACCTCTAGATTTAATGTTGGGATTAGAGGGGAGCACTGGAGTGATTTAGTGATTGTTGACCCCACTCGCATTACCCGCTATGGAGGGGCGCGCATTACCGGCTTAGGGTTCGATGATATTATAGACATCGACTTCCGGCCCGCCACGGGCCAGCTCTATGCGCTGACGACTACCGATACCGAGCCCAATGTCGCTCGCCTGTACACGATTGATCTGGGCACCTATGCGGCTACCCTCGTGGCCACCCTCTTTCCTATAGAGCAAGTGCCAGATCGGCCAGCTTATTCGATGGACTTCAACCCGGTTACGGATCGCCTGCGTATTGTCAGCACTTTTGGCCAAAACCTGCGGGTGAATCCCGTGGATGGAACTGTGGTGGAAGATGAGCGCCTCAACCCTAGCAACCAGGCTATATTTGGCGTGGCCTATACGAATAGTACGGTCGGCGCGACTACTACCGACTTATATGCGGTGGGCTTTGATCGAAGCAACTCGGCAACCAACTCGATAAGCAAGCTATATCGGCAGAATCCTCCCAATGCGGGCACGCTCACCGAGATAGGCCTTATTAGTTCGGAAGAGAGGAGAGGAATATATGAGCTTGATATTAGCGGCACCTCCAATACCGGCTACGCCATTGGTGAAAACGGCCGAAACAGCAGAAGCTTATACACCATTGATTTAGCCACGGGCAGAGCTACTGAATCTACTGTTCTTGGAATCTTTGATCCGCAAACAAATGGACTAGCTGTTGGGCCAGGCTTTTGAGCTTCACCATCCTATTTGGCTTCTTTAACAAAAAAGCCCCAGCTCCTGAGCTGGGGCTTTTTCTTTAGTATAAACTATTCATTCGGTGTCCGTGAAAGGCTGGGGAGCCTAGCTGATGTTAGGTTAGGCTATTACTGCTCAATGGCACACGTTGAAAACAACTATTTAATATCCAATTCACTATAAATCAAATAGTTATTGCTTATGATTAGCCTAATTAAATAATTATCTACTTCCTAATGCGAATACCTACAACGGAACCGTAAGAAACTGCGTATAGGCAAGGGTTTTAGTTCAATTATTTCTTCTTTCCATCTTATTTTCTTGCTTCTATGCTAAAAACCTCTTCCCTCGCCAAGTGGGGCGTGGCTCTTCTGTTATTGTCCTCGCTGAGTAGCTGCGAGGACATCCTGGAGCAGTACTTCCCCAAGCCTACCCCTCCGCCCACTATTCCTACGCAGCCCGTGGCGTATACGACCTACGAAATTGCAGGACCAGGAAATAGCTTTCAGAACAGTCTTTTGGTTTTCAATCCCAACACGCTGACCACGACCAAGCAGATACCCATTACGGGGTTGAGCGCCTCCTCCGACCGAATATTAGGTCTAGACCTTCGCCCTGCTACTGATCAGCTTTATGCCTTGGTGGGGACCAACGTGATTCCTCCCTTCACACGTCCCTTTGTGACGAATGGCCGACTGTATACCATCAACCCGGCCACCGGGGCCGCCACTCTTGTCTCCCCGCTAAGCATTCCAATACAGGGTTTCTCAGAGTTTGGATTTGATTTTAACCCCGTGGTTGACCGGATTCGGATTGTGAGCGACAAAAACCAAAATTTGCGGGTGAACCCAGCTGATGGGACCGCTATTGAAGATGGTCGTATTAATGGGGGGGTGACTGCCTTTTCGGGGGAGGTAGCCTATGACAATAATATGGCGGGCGCCTCCTCCTCCAATTTGTACGTAATAGAAGCTTTTACCAAAAAGCTGTACCTACAGAACCCACCAAACAGCGGTACTCTCGTGGAGATTGGCCCCTTGGGAATCAACTCCGGGAATGTCACCTTCGATATTGGGGGAACCAGCAATAAAGCTTATGCGGTTGTACTCGTCGGTTCGACCGTCGAATCAATTTCCACTCGCTTATTTTCTGTCAATCTGACGACGGGCGCTCTGACAGACCTCGGTGCCCTTGGCTTTCCTACAGCTGCCAGGGATGCCATTGCTGTTCCCACGGGCTTTACACTGGGTGCAGGTTTTTAAGTTACCCTCTTCTCCAATAAACTTAAAAAGCCTTGGCTCCGGAGCCAAGGC
>NZ_FWWW01000060.1 GCF_900176135.1 Hymenobacter roseosalivarius DSM 11622
TAGTATATAATATTTAATATGCTCTTAGCGGGAATTTCTGTTCCTACTCTCGTGCTACCCCCAATCAGCCGAGTCGGCGGTTTTACCCTATTTGTTTAACAACACCCGTCTTACTGGATATGATTGGGTCTTGTCACATTACTTAAACCAACGGTCATAATAGGTGACAGAGTCGTGTAGCGTTTACAAACGTCGGTGTAAAAGGTGAAAAGCGGAGCAATACTAAAGAAGGACAATCGGCTAATAAGGCTTTTTCATGCGCAAGCGAGTTGCCTCGGTCTGGCTGCGCTGAAGTTCACTTTCGTGGGTACCCTGCTCGCCCAGACCCGGTCCGATAGGCCTAAGGCATGACACAAGGATAAACTGGATAGACCCGAGCGCCGAGGCGGTAGCGTATGCCCGTGTCGCCAGTGGGCTGGGCAAGCTGAAAACGGGTATCTTTATCTGATAATCAAGCCGTTTCGGATGACCTAGCTCCCCGCCTTCTTTATGGAACAGGCGGAAGCCAACGCCCACGTATTGGGGGGAGCGCGGACCAGATAAACGAGGAGCTGCCCGCCCGGCTGGCCCGCCTACCCCCCGACGACCGCCGGTCCCTAGCCCCTTACGGGCACCTGTGGGTGCGGGGCCGCATGGCGGACTAAGTGGAAGGGCGTTTGCCCCACGCTCACGCCCCGGACCAGTGGTTTTGCCTGACCCCTTCTTACCAGACGGGCGGATCCTAGTGGGTGGTACGTTACGGGATATTAGTGTCCAGAAAGCCTAGCAGCAGAATGCCGACCGCTTCAACGCCCGCAAGAATGCCGCGCTGGAAATCCTGTCCCACGATCTGAGCGGCTCGTTTGCCCTGGTATAGCAAAGTAGTTGCTTTATGTAAAAAGACCCCGCCGTTAACACGGCGCAGTCTTTTGTTGTGCTGCTTTTTGGCCGACCTTAGTATTTAAGTGCGTTTTCAGCGGTTAAGTAACCCGTTGGCACTACTCAGCCAGAAGGCGATGGAGCAGGGGCGGGACGTGGCAGGGGCTGCGGGGCCGCAAAGGGTGGCAGTTTGCCGGTGGTCATCCGGCGCCTGACAGTCACCGCCCAGGTTATTCGTGTTGTTCGAGTAGAAATTATATTTTTTAAAATATCTATATAAAAATACATTAATAAAAATAAAATTATATAACTATGTTTACATGCTGGAATTCGGTTTGTAGGGTCAAACCCGTAATGCTCACCCCTCTATGCGATATATTGCCCAACTAGATGCCATGAGGGCCATTGCCATCATGTTTGTATTAATCAATCATACCTTGCCCAAAAGCCACCCGCTGTTTCAACTATCAGATAAAGTTTCCGGGCCCGATATATTTTTTACAATCAGCGGCTTCTTGATCACGGCGCTGCTGCTTAAGGACCGGAAGGCAGTGACTCTCCAGCGCCTAACGAAGCCCGGCGTCTTCCTAAACTTCTTTGTAAAAAGGGCCTTCAGAATATATCCTGCCTATTATTTGCTGGTGGCAGTGGATTGTATGTTGAAAGGGGCGTCGGCGGCCAGTTACGGCAACTATTTATATTTCACTTCCAACTTTGTCATCTATCAGCAGCAGGACTGGGGGCCGCTGTCGCACTTGTGGACCATGGCGGTCGAACAACAGTTTTACCTCTTGTGGCCCTTTGTGCTGGTGTTGCTACCGCGGCCGTGGTTGCCGTTCGCTATGGCGCTATTTGTCGGCATAGGACTCTACAGCCAGCGCACCCTGCCAACAACCGGCTTCAGCCACGTGCTGCCGCAAACCTGTTTTGATGCCTTGGGCCTAGGCGCTTTGCTGGCCTGGGTACTGATAGAAAAACCCCAGTACTTCGACAAGGTATACCGAGGCCTTTGTGTGCTGGCGTTGAGCAGTGTGGCCCTGATGATTGGGAGTAGCGCGTTTAACCTACATCCGCCCCTCCAGCAGCGTACGTTGGTGGCCTTGCTGGTCGTGTGGCTCATTGGCTACTTCGTGTCGCTGGGGGAAAAGGAAGGGGGCGTGTTGAACGTCGTATTCACGAATAAAACCTTGATTTTTATCGGCAAGATTAGCTACGGCATTTACCTGTACCACCTGACGGTACTGTATTGCTCGTACCCCCTGCTCAACCGGCTGAATAGCTATCTTCCTTTTTATGAGAGGTGCGCTTATGGCTACTGGGTAGTAGAAACCCTCCTGCTAATCTTTGCGTTGGCGTGGTGCTCGTGGAAATACGTGGAGTTGCCGCTCAATGCCCTGAGTAAGTACTTGGTGAGTAAGAAGACAACGCCGCCCCGTGCGGCCCCTGCTGCCGTCTAAGACAGGGGTTGCTGTTGAAGGCAAGAAAAGCCGCTGATTCCGTTCTATTTCGGTCGTACTACCGGCCCGCGTGTTGTCACGGCGTAGCGCTCGGCGGATTGATACGAAGGCAGCCCTTGCGTGGCAGGGGCTGCCCCTTGTATTGCCCCAGCCCATTCTTAGGAGGAATGCCGGCACGAGGGTAGAAAACGCGGGATTCCAGGCGGGGTTCAGCAAGTCATGCTTTTTGGAACATCACTGTCGGTTAACCAGTTGAGCAGGCCAAGGCTCAAAAGCGAGGTCTAATAAGTAGGTTCAGAAAGAGAAGTGTTTCTTTTTTTATGACCCCAACTTTCTGAACTGGCTTAAACAAATTCTTTCTTGGTCGAACAACCATGTACTAGCTCAAGCAGTAAAAACAGGCCTATACAGTAAGCAGAGGCAGCTTTTGTCTACATTTGTTTACTTATACGTCCGTATTCGTAGACAAGCATAAGGCTATTCGACAGCTTCGCAAAGCCATCAAGAGCAGCGACAAAGCATCTTTTACTGACGTCTACAAAACCAATGTCCAATAATCATTGCCCTCACGGATTTCCTAGCATGAGGGAAGAACGCCCTACATACCCATACGGAGGAAACGCTTCCTACAGGGCCACGGCCAGTTTCCCTAGCCGCTGAATGGCCTGTGGACCGTACCCCGTGGGTGATCAGCGCGTCGTACACCGCTTTCGACAGCACGAGTTCTCGCCCGGTAAACGTTTCTTCTATTGGCCTTCCGGAGCCTGGGGTCACCGCTGTTCAGCCTGAGGGCTGGCATTCCGGGTGCCCCGTACGGACCAGCATAGTCATGAGATTGCGTAGCGCCTTGTGGTAGTGGCTTATCAGGTACTGTAGGGTCATCGTCACCGGCGCACGCTGCTCTTCCGTGGGCAGGGGCTGTTGTTGACTTAGCCTGTAGCTCAGCTGTAGGGCCCAGAGTCACTGCTCCAGAGCCCTGCAGCTGTTCAGAGTTTGAAGGCAGCATTAGCTGAAGCCATCCTTTCTTGAATAGTATTGGGACGTTCAGGCATTTACAGAAAAATCATTTATTGTGTTGACTTTGAATGCACCCAGCAAATTTACCTTGGTCAATTATGTCGGTTGTTTTAAGAAAAGTGAGTAATCTCTACTTCTCCAACAAATAATCTTGTCCATTTATATAATCTCCGAACTCCTTTTGCACCACGGCATCAGTTATTTTGAGGTAGCGGTGCAGGGACTTATAGTCTTTATGACCTGTTATCCGCATCACGACCTTGGGCCGCATACCTCCCTCCAGCGCCAGCGTAACGAAGGTGCGCCGGGCGGTGTGGGTACACACCAACTCATGTTTGGGACGGGTAGTTACTTTACGCACTTTTCCCCGGAGCTGAGTAGTAGTAGTAAGGGAGGTGAGACGGGCTAGCTGAGCAATATGCTTTAGATCCTCATTGCTCTTTTGATTGCTCTTCACCGGTAGGGCATGGGTAGCGGAGCCGCCAGCGTACTTGCGCAGGATCGTTTGCACCAATGGCGAAAGCGGCACCTTCAGAAAATCAGATGTTTTGAGGGTGGTGAGCAGCACAAATTCATTTTGTATCTGCTCCGGCCGTAGGGCCTGCACATCCGAGAACCGCAGGCCCGTCTCGCACTCAAACAGAAATACGTCCCTAGTTTGCTCTAACCGGGGTAAGTAGTCAAGGTTAAGAGTTGCTAGCGCAGTCTTTTCAGCGCGAGTGAGATATACTACCTCTGGTTGCAAATCCTCCAGCTTGCGGAATCTTTTGAAGTGAGCAAACTCATGCATTCCCTGTTCAAAGGTGGCATTCAAAAACGCCTTCAGGTATTTGACGTTATTGTTGACAGAGGTATTAGCTATACCGACTGTACCCAATAAGTAGTTTTTAAACGCTTCGCAAAACGCGGTATCTACATTGCTAAACTCAAGTCGGAGACGCCGCAACTTTGCGTACGCTTTGAGATGGTTGAGCAGGGTTCGGTAGCTTTTGACCGTGCTCTCGGTCTTGTCGCGGCGGCTAGCTTCAATCCATTGCTCCAGCAACTCGAGTAGTCCGACCGGGGTATCTGCTTGCGGGCCACCTATTGTTAAGGCAACTACCTCTCGTAACTCCTCACTGGTGAGTAATTGCCCTTTCGAGGCCGACGCAAGGGCAGCGGCGTCAAGTCGTTCACTGAGTAGTTTTAATAAGACATTAGTTTCTGGGTGATTGGGATAATTGCGCCGATACTTTTGCGCCTTGGTATCCCAGTGACCAGGTAGTACCGTGAGCGGAAGGTAAATCTTGCGGCGTTTTCCTTCCAGGTAGCAGGCCGCATAGATTGCGGTTTCACCGGCGGCATTGCCGTCCGTTAAGTAATACTTAGTGCGTAACATAGCTTAGAGCGGAAGGTGAATAGTCTAAGGTATATGGTAATGTTCACGGGACAACTCACGGGACAAAACTTCTGAACTTCCCTGGCTTTACCCGTTTCTACTTGAACCATAAACTTGCTTTAAACTGCATTTAAAGCCTTTTTAAGACGGTATAGAATAAGGTAGGTGATGAATGTTCGATTCCAAGTGGGCCCACACGTAAGAAGCCTAATGCACTCATATCTAGTGGATTAGGATTCTTGCTTTATAGTGCTGTGAATAACTGCCTGATCGAAGTTATATAGAAGGGCCTACGCCCAATTTCATCGAGACAACAACACCTCATAGAAGAAGCTCAGCCTTGACGATGTATATACAGAAGCTGTCTAGGATTTCATAGACCCACCTTTTGTGCGCTGGTAGTAGCAAGCCAATTCTGGTTTGTTCGCTCAGCTGTAGCTACCACCAGAAGGGCCTCCTTGCAGTAGCGCAGTCCACAAACTCCGCAGTTCAGTTGGGGGGCAAATTTGACGTGGCCAGGCAGCGTGGGCCCGCGTAGAAGGAGATTTTCACGGCTATTATTCTGTTCGGCTCCTGCTATGTGGTGGATATTTGCTCTGCTGTCCGCGCTCTTTGCGGCTCTTACCGCCGTGCTGGCCAAAGTCGGAGTGAAAGGCGTCGACTCTAATCTGGCTACTGCTGTGCGCACGGTGGTCGTTTTAGTGCTGGCTTGGGGTATCGTAATCGCGCGTGGAAGCTTAGGTCAGCTACACTCCCTCACGCGCACCAATTGGTTGTTTTTGGGTTTGTCGGGTGTGGCTACCGGCTTGTCGTGGATCTTCTATTTCCGGGCTTTGCAGTTGGGAAAGGTGTCGCAGGTAGCGCCCGTCGATAAGCTGAGCGTGGCCCTGGCAATCGTCCTCTCTATCGTGTTTCTGGGCGAAAAGCTCACCTGGCAGGCCGGAGTAGGCGCTACGCTCATCATCATGGGTACGCTGGTACTTATTTGGGAATAATCAGGTAAAATTACCGGTCGTGTTACAACGGCTCGACGCTAAGTACCGTTTGCCTTTTGTAGCATAGCGTTTCTAACGCAAAAGGCAGTATATCTTCCTGCCACTATTGATCTTTCTTTCGCTTATACTTACCTGCCATGCAGGACAAGCCCCAAGCACGAAAACCACCGATGATGAGCACAACGCCGACTAAGTATTCGTTTGGAATGATTGGCCTGGGTACCATGGGCCGCAACCTGCTCCTGAATCTGGCCGACCATAGCTTTGCCGTAGCTGGCTATGACAAGGATGCGAGCAAAATAAGCCTGCTGGCCGAGGAAGGGGCCGGCAAGCCGGTGCAGGGCTTCACCGATCTGGCGCAGTTTATCGACAGTATTCAGACGCCCCGATCCATTATGCTGCTGGTGCCGGCTGGCAAAATCGTGGACAGCGTTATTCAAGAGCTCAGCCCCCTGCTAGCCCCCGGCGACATTGTTATTGATGGTGGCAACTCCCATTTTTCGGACACCACGCGCCGCGCGGCCACTCTGAAAGCGGCCGGATTCCATTTCTTCGGCATGGGTATTTCGGGCGGGGAAGAAGGTGCCCGTTTTGGCCCCAGCATGATGCCTGGTGGTGATAAGCAGGCCTATCAGGTAATGCAGCCCATGTTTGAAGCCATAGCGGCCCGCGTAAACGATGAGCCCTGCGTAACTTACATTGGGCCCGGAGCCGCTGGCCACTTCGTGAAGATGGTCCACAACGGCATCGAGTACGGCCTGATGCAGCTCATCGCCGAAACCTACGAGGTAATGAAACGGGGCGCGGGCCTCGATAACGCCGCCATTGGTCAGGTGTTCGCGCAGTGGAATACGGGCCGCCTGCAGTCCTTTCTGCTGGATATAACCAAAGACATTTTCGTCTACCGCGCGCCCCACACCGACCATCTGTTACTCGACGATATCAAAGACGAAGCGCGCTCCAAAGGAACTGGTATGTGGACCTCGCAGGTAGCAATGGAGCTGGAAGTACCCATTCCGACCATCGACACGGCCGTGGCCATGCGCAACTTGTCCAAATACAAAGCCTTGCGGGAGCAGCTAGCTACTTTATATAGCAATCCGGCGCCAACCACATCGGCAGCCGTAGATACTGAGGCTTTTCTTAGCAACCTGGAGCAGGCCTTTTACTTCAGCATGGTGGTCACGTATGCCCAAGGCATGCATTTGCTGGCCAAGGCTTCCAAGACCTATGAGTACGGATTGCAGCTAGCCGACATAGCCAGGATATGGCGTGGGGGCTGCATCATCCGCTCCAGCTTTCTAAACGACATCTTCAACGCCTACCAGCAGAACCCGGCGCTGGAGCATCTGCTGCTGGATGCGCAGGTAGCCGCAGTAGTAAACCAGGCAGTGCCTGGCACTCGCGAAATAGTAGCGGCAGCGGCTCTGGGGGGCATTTCTTTGCCGGCCTATACCGCTTCGCTCAGTTACTTCGAATCCTTCCGCAGCGCCCGCCTGCCCTCAAATCTGATTCAGGCTCAGCGCGATTATTTCGGCGCACATACGTACGAGCTTATTGGGCACGAGGGCGTGTTTCATACCCAGTGGACGCCGCTGCACGAGGACGCTGCCAACAAAAAGTCAGTCCAGGAGGACCCTGAAAAGAAAAGCGAGGAGAAAGTAATTCCTAACAAGTAGGCAGCCGCCATTTATTAACTATTCGCCAAAACCTACGCATGAGCTCCAGCAAGAAAAGTCAGCCCACCATCTTCGTCATCTTTGGCGGCACCGGAGATTTGAACGCCCGCAAACTCACGCCCGCGCTTTATCATCTGTATTTGGATGGCTGGCTGCCCGAACACTTTGCCATTATCGGCAGTGGCCGTACGGCCCTAACGGATGAGGAGTTCCGCACCAGGCTGCTGGATGGTATCAACCAGTTCTCGCGCAGCGGCAAGGCTGATAAGGATAAGTGGAAGGAGTTTGCCCAACATATCGTCTATCAAGCGGCTGATGTGCAGGATGCCGCCACGTATAAGAAGTTTGGCCAGCGCATTGAGGAGTACCAGAAGGAGTGGAGTGTGCAGCCCAACGTAATTTATTACCTGGCCGTAGCCCCCGAGTTCTTCCCGACTATCGCCTCCAACCTGGCCAAAAGCAAGCTCGCTTCCGACACTAATTGCACGCGCATTGTTATCGAAAAGCCCTTTGGTCACGATCTGGAGTCGTCGCGGGAGCTGAACCGGCTGCTGTCCCATATTTTTGACGAGCGGCAGATTTATCGCATTGACCATTATCTGGGGAAGGAAACCGTGCAGAACATCATGGCTTTCCGCTTTGCCAACGCCCTCTTCGAGCCGCTCTGGAACCGCAACTACATCGAGCATGTGCAGATTTCCGTGACCGAGCAGCTGGGCGTAGGCGAGCGAAGCGGTTACTACGACGGCGCGGGCGCCATGCGCGACATGATTCAAAATCATTTGCTCCAGCTACTGTGCCTGGTGGCGATGGAGCCGCCCGTCAACTTTACCGCCGATGAGGTACGCAACCGTAAAGTAGATGTGCTGCGGGCTATGCGCCGGTTTACGCCGGAGGACATTCGCGAGTCGGCGGTGCGCGGGCAGTATGCTGCCGGCTGGATGAAGGGTGAGCAAGTGCCAGGCTATCGGGAAGAGCCCGGAGCCAACCTAAAGTCCAATACCGAAACCTTCGCCGCAGTAAAGTTCTTCGTGGACAATTGGCGCTGGCAGGATGTACCATTTTATGTGCGCACCGGCAAGCGCATGCACCGCTCAGCGTCCAGCATAACAATCCAGTTCAAAGACGTTCCTCACTTTGTTTTTCCGCCCGAAACCGCGGAAAGCTGGCAGCAGAATCGTCTGGTTATCAGTATTCAGCCCGAAATGAGCATTCGCTTGCAGGTTCAGGCCAAGCGTCCCGGCCTCGACATGATGCTCAACACCGTGGATATGGTGTTCGATTATAAGGGCACCTACACCAGTCAGGCCCCGGAGGCTTACGAAACCTTGCTGCTGGATACTATGCTGGGCGACCAGACCCTGTTTATGCGCGGCGACCAGGTGGAAGCTGCCTGGGATTTGCTCATGCCCATCCTGAACTCGTGGCAGGGCCGGGCCAGCCAGAGCTTCCCCAACTATTCGGCCGACTCGTGGGGCCCAGAAGTAGCCGAGGCGCTCATCGCCCGCGACGGGTTCCACTGGTTTACGCTCCCCCTCAATGGCACTGAATAACAACCCCCAGCTGCACATTTATCCCACGCCCGATGAGGTGCTGGCCAGCTTGGCCGATTACTTCGTTGAGCTGGCCAACCAGGCTATAGCTACGCATGGCCGGTTCTCGGTGGCGCTGTCGGGGGGCAATTCTCCTAAGAAACTCTACGAGCTACTGGCGTCTTCCCCATACCGGAGTCGAGTGATCTGGGAAAAGGTCGATTTCTTTTTCGGCGATGAGCGCTACGTGCCCCACACCGATCCTGAAAGTAATTACCTGCTAGCTAAGAAGACCCTTTTTGCCCCCCTGCACATAGCTTCGGCGCAGGTATTTGCGGTTGATACCGCACTTTCCCCCGCTGAGGCGGCCCGGCGGTATACCCAGACTATTGAGCACTACTTCGGCTCAAAGAAAGCGCGCTTTGACTTGGTACTGTTGGGACTGGGCGACAACTCTCATACTGCTTCTCTATTTCCGCATACCACGGTGCTACAAGAGGCTGGGGTAGGGGCGAAGGAGGTTTTTGTGGAAGAGAAACAAGCCTACCGCATAACGCTCACAGCGCCTTTGATTAATCAGGCGCAGGCTGTTGCTTTTTTGGTGTATGGAACTGACAAAGCTGCTGCCGTACAACGTGTATTAACCAAAGAGCGCAATGTAAAGGAGTTTCCAGCCCAGCTTATTGCTCCGGCTTCAGGCGAGCTGCACTGGTTTCTGGATGCTGATGCCGCTGCTGAGGTGCAGAAGCTAAAGGGAAGTTGGACCAGCCTCTTTGGGTAGCTCTCCAAAACTTGCTGCATCTGCGGGCTCAGCGCTAGGCCGTAGCAAAAGCAGCTGGTCTCCTTCTGCCACGATTGCCGCGCTGGCTAAGCCCAGAAACAAGCCATGCTCTACAATACCTGGAATGTCCTGAAGCTGAAGAGCCAGCTGATTAGGATCGGGTAAGCTTTTGAAATGGCAATCCACCAGTATGTTGCCTTGGTCGGAGTGAGCCGGTTGGGGGGCTTTTTTCTTGTCCAGACGCAACTTAGGATTTCCCCCAAGCAATGCTACGGTATCCAGCACCCAGGGCAGCGCAAAAGGCACCACTTCCAGAGGCAATGGAAATTGTCCCAGCTGCGGCACCAGCTTCGATGAGTCGGCAATTATCAACAGATAGTCAGACGATGTTGCCAGTACCTTCTCGCGCAGCAGGGCGCCTCCACCGCCTTTAATAAGTGTTAGTCGTGGGCCAATCTCATCGGCCCCATCTACGGTCAGGTCAAAGCGCAACCCGCGTCGGGGCTCTAGTAAGGGAATGCCCGCGCGCCGAGCCAAAGCTTCAGTGGCCAGCGAGGTAGCCGTAGCCTGAATCTGCAGCTGTCCGCCTCGTAGCGTCTGGCCGAGCAATTGAATGAAATAAGCCGCCGTACTCCCACTGCCTAACCCAACCAGCATGCCATCGCGCACCCAGCGCAAGGCTTGCGCCGCCGCACGTTGTTTTTCCTTATCCAGTCGGTCTTGTTGTTCGGTGTCTGACATGCTCCCCAATTACAAAGATGATTCTTGATTTACGACTCCGTTCCAACTATGAAGCTGATAAGTCCGGAGCCCCAGCGCCACAAAAACCATAAACCACTAAACTTACTTTCTAGGCGGTTTTTTTGAGTACCTATTTCACCCGCGGCATAGCAGCCGGCCCAGCCTGTGTACCCGACATCAAAAGCAACAGAAGCGGGCGGGCGCTGACTCTGATTGGCATGCCAATCAGAGTCAGCACCCGTTACCCTCGTTTGCCCGAATAATAGAAGCCCGACAGCTGTCTGGGCAGTTGCTAAGGCCTTGGTTAAAGGTAGAACCAGTTTATCGACACTAACTCAAAGACAATTCGTTTCCTCAGAGCCAACAGGCTGCCGGGGCATAAAGTAGGGACTAAAAGGTCGCACCAAGCTGGGAATTCTAGGAGTATTTAAGGCAAGAAAGAAAATATTTTGAGCCATTTCTACCCTATTTGCACTGCTATAGAATTTATTTCAAGCTGTAGGCATATGGTCATTTCTTTCCTAGTATCGTGTACAGCTAATATTATTACAAGCTATGAATGAGCACCTTATAGCTGGTAATTAAACTGGATGAGGTCATGTGCTCGGGCTTAGCTTACCTCCATCTACTCTTTTAACCACTAAGATTAAGACCTAAACGACTTGGTGGTATCAATTTTGACAGAAATAATATGAAACCTTATAGGAGGTTGTGAGTAAAAGGACATAAAATCACTAAATAATATAGTAAAATGTACTTTTTACTGGATTTACTAAAGTCAAAGCACGGAATGTTATTATTGTGTTAATAACTTTTTATCTTTTTAAGATAAAAAGTTATAAAAAATATTGTTTTAACTACAGAATGCTTTAACTTTGTATTCGTACAGGACCAATAAACACTGTCTACTCATCGCCTACTGCCTACTTGTACTAACTCATGGAACGCTATAAACACTACACTGATGCTTCGCGCATCATCTTGCCCGTGGTGGACGTGCTCATCATCTTTGGCGCCTTTCGTCTCACTGGTTTCTTTGTATTCGATAGCTGGGAATTCAACAGCTATTATCCCTTCTTCTTTGCTATTTTTGGGCTTCTGTGGTGGATTTTGTCTAAGGAGTATGCTAATATCTATCGGATAGACCGGCTGATAACGTATCCTGAGAAGCTCCTTTACCTGATTCGCACCTTCCTGATTCACGCTGGCCTAGTGCTGGCCGGTGCCATGCTGTTCAATACCGAATGGTTGATGGTGCGCTACTTAGTATTAGTATATAGCCTGTCGGTAGTAGGTGTAGCTCTTGGGCGGTTTCTGCTCGCTTTCGGTTACCGCGTATACTGTACCCGCATTGCTCGGGCTCACACGAACTTCATCATCGTAGGTGCTGGCAATAGTGGACAGGAGTTGCACCGCTTTCTGGAGTCTCATGACCCGATTGGCAACAAATTCCTCGGTTTCTTTACGGATGAGCAGGTTAATGGCAATCTGAAATCATTGGTAAAAGGCTCAGTAGCAGACTTAAAAGAGTTCTGCTCGAAAACGCAGGTGGATGAAATCTATTTCGCCATGCCTCTCGATCAGCGCGAATTGATAGAGGACCTGTCCCGCTTCGCCGACGACCACTTCCTTTCGTTCCGCATCGTACCCGACTTTAGTGGTACGGTTCGGCAGGATGTGAATGTTTACTTCTACGACCATATGCCCATTCTCACCATTCGGAATGAGCCGTTGGGAATGCGCACCAATCAGGCAATGAAGCGCCTTTTTGATCTCTTTTTCTCCCTGACAATTATTGTTACTGTGTTTCCGGTAGTCATGGGGATGTTAGGCTTACTGATCAAACTTGATTCTCCGGGTCCAATCTTCTTCAAGCAGTTGCGGCCCGGTAAGCGTAACCAGCTTTTCCCTTGCTATAAGCTGCGCACCATGCAGGCCAACCACGGCCAGACGGAGTTGCAGGCTACCAAGAACGACATGCGTATCACTCGCATTGGCAAATACCTACGCAAGTACAACCTCGATGAGTTGCCTCAGTTCTTCAATGTATTGATGGGGCAGATGTCGGTAGTAGGTCCTCGGCCTAATATGCTCTCGCAACTGGAAGAATACTCTAAGCACATCCGTACCTATCAGATGCGCCATGCTGTAACCCCAGGTATCACGGGCTATGCTCAGGTGAATGGCTATCGTGGCGAAACCCGTGAGGCTGGCACTATGGAGAAGCGGGTTGAGTATGATCTGAAGTATGTGCAGAACTGGTCATTCGGTCTGGACATGAAAATCATCTTCCAAACGGTTTGGAATATGGTTCGCGGCGAGAAAAACGCCTACTAAATTATATCTGGGGGGCAAATGGCCCTTGGATCTGAGGACTATCACTTCGCGTAAAGGCCCCTGTCACGTTCGTACGACTATCGTCGGCAACTGTGATAGGGGCCTTTTCTATGTAGCTGTAGGTGGAGTTAGAATAACTGAGGTAGTGCTATCAAAGCATTAGTTCATATTTCCTTTTTCTAATCAGACAAAATTGTAAAACACGTTTCTTCGCACCGAGAAGACCAAAGGTTGAGCCATATGAGTTGTTATAACGTTGAACTCCTGCCGAATTAAAATGCAAAACAGTAGATAATACTATAACTATATCTCTTATGAGCAAGTAATTTAGCAGAGCCTCTCTGTGATGGAGTAATATTTGCTGATTTCTTTCTTTATCTCCCTTCTTACATTATTTCTCATGCAAGCAGTTATACTCGCCGGTGGCTATGGCACTCGTATCAGCGAGGAAAGTGGCGTCCGACCGAAGCCAATGGTTGAAGTGGGCGGCAAGCCAATTCTGTGGCACATTATGAAGATCTATGCCCATCATGGTATTACAGACTTCGTGGTGTGCTGTGGCTACAAAGGCCACCTGATCAAACAGTATTTCGCTGATTACTTCCTGCACAACGCCGACGTAACATTTCGTCTGGATCGCAATGAGATGACGGTACATCGCAACCGGGCCGAGCCTTGGACCGTGACTTTGGTCGATACGGGCGAGGAAACCATGACTGGGGGGCGTTTGCGCCGAGTGCGTGACTACCTGGATGGCAATACTTTTTGCCTCACCTACGGAGACGGAGTAAGCGACGTGAATGTTCGCGAGACTATTGCTTATCACCAGCAGCAGGGAGCTTTGGCTACACTAACAGCTGTGCGTCCGCCCGGTCGCTTTGGTGTATTTAATCTCACTGACGATAGCAGCTTAATTTCAAACTTCACTGAAAAGCCAGAGGGTGGTGAGTCGCCTTGGATCAATGGGGGATTCTTTGTCCTGGAGCCACAAGTACTGGATTACATTCAGACTGATTCAACAGTGTGGGAAAAAGGCCCTCTGGAGAAGTTAGCCGCTGATAACCAGCTGGTGGCCTATCGTCATACTGGTTTCTGGCAACCTATGGATACGCTGCGCGACCGTAACCTGCTGGAGGAAATGTGGGCTGACGGTAAAGCCAAATGGAAGGTATGGAATGATCAGCCTTCCGGCGGCCACGCCGCTTCTATTCCTGGGCAAGAATTGTACGTAGCTCAGCCTTCTGTATTAACAAAATAAGTGTCGAGCACTAAGTAGGCAAGCTACCTGATAGGTAGCTGCCTTTACACCATAGTAGTGCACAATTCCGCAACTGATATGAAACCGCAACGCATTCTGATCACCGGTAACATGGGCTACGTGGGGCCCGGCGTCGTACGCCATCTGCGAAAGGAGTTTCCCGCGGCAGAGCTGATTGGATTTGATATGGGCTTTTTTGCCCATTGTCTTACGGGCACTGGCCGCTTACCTGAGTCACGCCTCGACCGCCAGCATTTTGGTGATGTACGCGACTTGCCTACAGAGTTACTCCAAGGGGTAGATGCCATTGTGCATCTGGCAGCTATTTCCAACGACCCAATGGGCTCGGCGTATGAAGAGGTAACCCTAGCGGTAAATTATCAGGCGGGTATCGGGCTGGCACAAAGAGCAAAAGCAGCCGGTGTGCGCGCTTTTGTATTTGCCAGCAGCTGTAGCATGTATGGAGCCGGAGGCGAAGGTGCTAAAACCGAGACGTCAACTCTGAACCCACTTACGGCTTACGCGCGCTCTAAAGTATTAAGTGAGCAGGAGTTGGCGCCCTTGGCTGATGCTGATTTTTGTATCACCTGTCTGCGCTTCGCCACTGCCTGCGGGTGGAGCGACCGTCTGCGGTTAGATCTGGTGGTCAATGACTTTGTAGCCGGGGCGGTAGCTGCCGGTGAAATCCATATTCTTAGCGATGGTACGCCGTGGCGGCCGCTTATTCATGTGCAGGATATGGCGAGAGCTATTGAATGGGCCATCAGCCGCGCGGCTGATGATGGCGGCGATTTCCTGGCCGTAAATGCGGGTTCTGATCAGTGGAACTACCAGGTGCGTGAATTGGCGGAAGCAGTAGCTGCTGCCATTCCGGGCACCGCTGTCAGCTTGAATGCTGCCGCGCCGCCTGATAAGCGTTCGTATCGCGTCGACTTCAGCTTGTTTCGACAATTAGCCCCCCAGCACCAGCCGCAGCGTACGTTGCCCGACACCATAGCCGAGTTGCGCGATGGGTTGGTGAGCATGGGCTTCCACGATACCAGCTTCCGCTCTTCGCAACTCATGCGACTGCAAGTGCTTGCTGCCCTGCGTGAAAGCGGGCAGCTAACAGTTGATCTGGAGTGGGCTGATGCATCGATTGTCACTGCTGAACCAGTAAGCGCTTAGATTTTCTTGTACTGAAGCACCAAAAAGAGTGATTCGTATTCAGGTGATTTTATTCGATTAGGCAATGATTTTTACTGAAACTAAGCTAGCCGGCGCTTTTATCATCGATATGGAGCGTTTGTCGGATGAGCGAGGTTTTTTTGCCCGCTCGTGGTGCGAGGATGAGTTTGCCGCACGCGGCATTCATCAGCTGCCCCAGCAGGCGAGTATATCCTCAAACCCCAAGCGCGGCACGTTGAGAGGCATGCACTATCAAATTGCCCCCCACGGCGAGAGCAAGCTCGTGCGCTGCACAAGGGGAGGCATTTATGATGTAGTTGTGGATATGCGCGAGCAATCGCCTACGTACGGGCAGTGGATAGGAGTGGAGCTGACCGCTGACAACTTTCGCATGCTGTTTGTGCCGGAGTACTTTGCGCATGGCTTTATTACCCTGCAAGATAACACCGACGTAGCGTATCAGATATCGGCCAAATATACGCCCGATGCTCAGCGAGCCTTGCGCTGGAACGACCCAAGTATTGGAATCGAATGGCCTGTTGAACCCGTGCTGCTTTCTGAAAAAGATCGTAACCATCCCGATGTTCAGATAGCAGTCAGAATGTAGTAAGGCAGGGGTTTTGACGACAAGCTTTACCCAGGTTGTAGGGCGGCCAGCAATCTGCAATTGAAACACAGTTTGGATCGCTGATTTACTTTTTTAGATTTTAAACGATTTTTCTCCCCACATTATGGGAATATCTATTCCATCATCCACCGCTTCTGCCTTGTCCACGCCTGCTCGTGCAGTTGAAGAAGCGCACCCTGAATTTGCGCCGCCACCCGCTAGTCCATGTCGGTTCTGTGGTACGCCTCTTACCCACACTTTCGTCAATCTGGGCACGTCACCCCTGTGTCAGAACCATGTGCGGCCGTCTGAGTTTAATATGGCCGAGCCTTTTTACCCGTTGCATGCCCGTGTGTGCAAAGAATGCTTTTTGGTGCAACTGGATGAATTTGTTAGCCCCAAGGAGGTTTTCAACGACTACGCTTACTTTTCTTCCTATTCGGTTTCATGGCTGCGCCATGCTCAGCGCTACACCGATATGGCTGCCGAACGGTTCAACCTCAATTCCAGTAGTCTGGTAGTTGAAATTGCCAGCAACGACGGGTATCTGCTCCAATATTTCGTGGAAAAAGGTATTCTTGTGCTAGGGGTTGAGCCCGCAGCCAACGTAGCGGAACATGCTCAAGCAAAGGGCATCAATACGATGGTGCGCTTCTTCGGCCGGGATACGGCGCAGCACATCGCAACAACAGTGGGCCAGGCTGATCTGCTGTTGGGCAACAACGTGTTAGCTCACGTACCCGATATCAACGACTTTGTGGGAGGAATGCAGGTGCTGCTCAAGCCCGAAGGCGTCATCACCATGGAGTTTCCGCACCTGCTACGCCTGATCGAGGGAAATCAGTTTGATACGATTTATCACGAGCACTTCTCCTATCTGTCGTTTAATACGGTTGAGCGCATTTTCGCGCATCATGGCCTCACGCTGTTCGATGTGGAAGAGGTGCCAACTCATGGTGGGTCGCTGCGCATCTTTGCCCGCCACACCGCTCATGAGGCCCAGTTGGTAACTGAGCGGGTTGCCGAATTGAGGGAGCGCGAAGTAGAAGCAGGCATCCTTGATTTAGCGTTGTATGCAGCCTTTGAGGAAAAGACAAAAGAAACCAAACGCAAGCTTCTGGACTTTCTGATTGAGGCCGCGCGTGCGGGCAAAAAAGTAGCTGGCTACGGCGCGCCCGGCAAAGGCAACACCCTACTCAACTACTGTGGTATCCGCACCGATTTCATGGAATATACAGTCGATCTGAGCCCGCACAAACAGGGTAACTTCCTGCCCGGCACGCGTATTCCTATTCTCCACCCCAACCATATTAAAGAAACTAAGCCTGACTATGTACTGATTCTACCCTGGAATCTGCGGGAGGAAATCATGGAGCAAATGGCGGAGGTTCGTAGCTGGGGAGGCAAATTCGTGGTGCCTATTCCGGAGGTTAAAGTTTACGACTAAGCTAACTTATTATAATAGAGAAGCTGAGGAGGTGGTAACAATAGAATACGAAAAAGCCCCCCAGCTTCTCTGTAACGATCTTACCGGCTTAGGGTAGCGTTCAACTTACGTTTGCTGTTTCTCCCCATGACTTCTCCACTATCCAAAAAAGCCCCCCAGGCTTCCTCAGCAGCTACGGGAAGCGCTGAGCAGCCAAGAACGCCGTTTGGGTTAGTGGAGCGGTTGTTTCCCATCTGCCGCAGCATTACCGGCAATGGCGTGCGCGAAACGCTGGCTATTCTGCGCGAATATTTACCTGAGCTGGTAGTTCATGAAGTGCCCAGCGGTACGCCTGTTCTCGACTGGACGGTGCCGGCCGAATGGAACATTCGGGATGCGTGGGTTAAGAACGAGAAAGGGGAGAAGGTTATTGATTTTCGGCAGCATAACCTGCACGTACTCAACTACAGCACGCCTGTGCGGAGTTGGTTTACGCGCGCTGAACTTGATGAGCACTTGTTTTCGCTGCCTGACCAACCTGACCTTATCCCATATCGCACTTCGTATTATCAACCCAACTGGGGCTTCTGTCTTGCCCACCACGACCGCCTAGCTCTCCCTGAGGGCCGCTATGAGGTTTGCATCGACAGCACTCTGGATGCGGCGGGTGCCTTAACCTATGGGGAGCTATTGTTGCCCGGTAGCAGCCAGGAGGAAGTGCTAATCTCCTGCCATTGTTGTCATCCGTCGCTGGCCAATGATAATCTGTCGGGTATTGCGGTGGCTACGTTTCTGGCTCGGCACTTAGCGGAACACCCCCGCCATTTCTCGTATCGGTTTGTGTTCATCCCAGGCACCATTGGCTCTATTACGTGGCTAAGCCGAAACACAGAAACCGTCCAGCATATCCAGCATGGGTTGGTTGCTACGCTGTTAGGCGGTCCTGGTAATTTTACCTACAAGAAATCGCGCCGCGGTGCTGCCGATGTCGATCGGGCCGTGGCAGTAGTATTGCGTGATTCACGTTTACCGCACGAGATACGCCCGTTTTCGCCCTATGGCTACGATGAGCGTCAATATTGCTCACCTGGTTTTAACCTACCCGTCGGTTGTCTTTCACGCACGCCTTTTGGGGAGTTTACTGAGTACCACACCTCCGCCGATAACCTCGATTTTGTGCGTCCCGAACACCTAAGTCAGGCTATAGATATATTTAGTCAGGTGAGCAACGTGCTCGAAACCAATAGATACTACCGCAATCTAAGCCCGTATGGCGAGCCTCAACTGGGCCGTCGTGGGCTCTACAAAGGTGTTGGCGGTGGTACGGAGGGCGCCGATTGGCAGATGGCAATACTTTGGGTGCTCAACCTGTCCGACGAAGAACATTCTCTGCTTGCTATAGCGGAACAATCTGGCTTACCCTACAGGCTAATCGAGCGAGCCGCCGCTGCTTTATTGGCTTGTGACCTGCTCGCGCCAGTCACACAGAGCAGTAAGTGAGTTTTACTAAATTATTTGCTTGTTGTTAAGTACCATTTGCTATGAACTCATCCGCTAACCTTGCCACTGCGGCTGTAGGAAATAGTTCCGCCGAGCCGAGCTTCGCTGCCTCTCAAGCCCTACAGGAGCGCTTTCACGCTGTAATTCCGGGTGGCAGTCATACCTATGCGAAGGGCGATGACCAATTTCCGGAATATATGGCACCTTACATCGAGCGGGGCGAGGGTTGCCGGGTGTGGGATGTGGACGGTAATGAGTTTATTGAATACGGTATGGGCCTGCGCTCCGTCACGCTGGGGCACGCGTTTGCTCCGGTCGTGATTGCGGCTCAGGCCGAGATGACGCGAGGAATTAACTTCGGCCGACCAGCTACTCTTGAGTTGGTAATGGCCGAGGAGTTTCTGAATCTGACTCAGGCCGGCGACATGGTTAAGTTTACCAAAAATGGCTCCGATGCTACCAGCGCCGCCGTCAAACTGGCTCGCGCTTACACGGGCCGCGATCTGATAGCCGTGTGTGCTGACCACCCTTTCTTCTCGGTTGATGACTGGTTTATTGGTACTACGGCCGTCAGTGCGGGTATTCCGCAAGCCGTACGCGAGCAATCACTTCATTTTCGCTACAACGATGTTGCTTCTTTAGCTGCCTTATTTGCGGCTCATCCCAATAAAATAGCGGCGGCTATAATGGAAGTAGAGCGCGACGTGCCACCGCTTCCAGGCTACCTGCAGGCCGTTCGCGACCTCTGCACGCATAACGGAGTGATTCTGATATTCGACGAAATAGTAGCGGGTTTTCGCTCCCACGTAAGTGGTGGGCAGGGTGTACATGGTATACGCCCCGATCTGAGCGCTTTTGGCAAAGCCCTCGGCAATGGATTTTCTATTGCCGCCCTGACCGGCCGTCGTGAGTTAATGGAACTGGGTGGTCTGCGTCAAAAAGACCGGGACCGGGTATTCCTGCTTTCAACAACGTATGGTGCTGAGTCACATTCATTGGCTGCTGCCCGGGCGGTCATGCAGATATACCGGCAGGAGCCAGTGATAGCACATCTGCACGAACAAGGCGAGCGGTTGCGGCAGGGACTGCTGGCCGCCGTACGCGACCATAATTTAGAAGAGAACGTCCCGATTTTTGGGCAAAGTAGCTGTCTTTTTTATGGCTCACGCGATGCGCAGGGGCAGCCTTCTCAGGCCTTTCGGACCCTCTTCTTACAAGAAACTTTGCGTCGCGGCTTGTTGGTGCCATCGTTTGTAATCAGCTATTCGCATACTCCAGCCGTAGTAGATACTACTATTGAGCGTGTGCATGATGCCTTGGGTATTTACCGCCGGGCTCTGGATGGAGGAATTGATAAATATTTAGCAGGCCGCCCAGTACAATCGGTGTACCGTGCACGCAATTAATGAGATATGCGAATTCTTTTGCTTCATAATCGCTATCAACAGGCAGGCGGTGAGGATGTGGTCTTTAGGGCCGAGCTAGAACTCCTTCGAACTCACGGCCACGCAACTGATACTTTAGAGTTTGACAACGACCACATTCAGTCGGCGTGGGATAAGCTGCTCACCGGCTTGCGAAGCTTGTACAATCCGAGCAGTGCCCGTTTGTTAAAGAAGAAAATTGAGGCATATCAACCAGATATAATTCATATACATAATTTCTTTCCGGTCGGGTCACCTTCTTTGCTCTATGCCGCCGCTGCCGCTGGCGTACCCGTCGTGATGACCCTGCACAATTACCGTCTGGTGTGCCCCAGCGCCATACTGTATACCGCTGGTCAGATTTATGAGAGAAGCGTAAATAAAATCCTGCCTTGGGATGCTATCAGACGAGGCGTTTACCGAAACTCGCGCGCCCAGACGGCTTCCGTCGCTGTCATGACCGGGGTTCATAAGATACTTGGCACCTGGCGCGATAAGGTTGACAGGTATTTGGTGCTCACTGATTTCGCTCGGAATATTATTGTTAATTCCTCTCTCAAGCTGCGGCCAGAGCAGGTTGTTATAAAAGTAAATTCGGTGCCTGATTGTGGGATCGGGCCAGTCCAACGCCAAGAGCAACTGCTGTTTATTGGTAGATTGACCCCCGAAAAAGGGATTGAGGTTTTACTGAGTGCAGCGGAGAAGGGAAAATTACCTCTGCATATTATTGGTGATGGACCCTTGCGCTCCGAAGTAGAAGAGTGTGCTGCCAGGTGTCCTTCCATTATTTATACCGGTTTCAGCACGCGCGAGATAGTAGCCGCAGCACTTCAGCACGCGCGCGCCCTTATTGTGGCTTCTACATGGTACGAGGGAATGCCGCTGGTAGTGTTGGAAGCATTCGCCGCTGGTACTCCCGTAATAGCTTCACGGCTAGGTGGACTAGGGGAGTTAATTCAACATGAAGTCAACGGCTTGCATTTTGAACCTGGCAATGCCGACGACTTGATTGCACAAGCGAAACGATTGTGCGGTGATTCTGAGCTGGCCGTAAAGCTTGGACAGAGTGCCCGTAAGTCGTACGATACACGCTACTCTCCTGAGCGTAATTATCAGCAATTAGTCGCTATTTATCAGTCGGTATTGACCGATCGGACTGCCACGAATGAACTTGAAAAGGCTTTGCATTAATACTTTCTTGGGATAGTCTGCCAAAGTGCATCTCCCTAAAAAAGCCCCCCAGATACTTCTGGGGGGCTTTTTTAGGGAGATAATATAAAGAGCTATTAAGTTTATTAACTGCCTAGGTTGTGGATACTGATTGCCCCATTGATTGAGGCTCTGACTCCCATTCTGCCAAGGCATATACAGAAGCGAGGCCTTTATCCAGCGCAATGGAAGCACGCCAGCCCATTGATGCTAATTTGCTGACGTCTAAAATCTTACGAGGTGTGCCATCAGGCATCAATGCATTGAAGCGTAGCTTTCCGCGGTAACCGGTAATACGCTGAATCAAGCGAGCTAAGTCAGCAATGGAAATGTCTTCGCCGGTGCCTACGTTAATGGGTTCTGAGCCATCATAACGAAGCATGAGGTGAAGGCAGGCATCGGCTAAGTCATCAACGTGCAAAAATTCGCGGCGCGGTGTACCCGTTCCCCATACTTCTACTGTTGGCGACTCATTCATGCGAGCTTCGTGAAACTTGCGTAGCAACGCAGGCAACACATGCGAGTTCTGAGCGTGGTAGTTATCGTGAGGACCGTAAATGTTCGTGGGAATAGCCGAGATAAACGAACAGCCATGCTGGCGACGATATGCCTGACATTGCTTCACGCCAGCAATCTTAGCTATTGCATAGGGTTCATTTGTTTGCTCAAGTGAGCCGGTTAGCAGGTATTCTTCGCGCAAGGGCTGCGAGGCCAAGCGCGGGTAAATGCACGATGAACCTAAAAACAGCAGCTTCTGCACATGATGAACATAGCTCTGCTGCAATATGTTAGCCTGAATCATCAGATTATCATAAAGAAAATCGGATGGATAAGTGCTATTAGCATAAATGCCCCCCACATGAGCGGCAGCCAAGAAAACGTACTCTGGTCGTTCAGTGGCAAAAAAATCTGCAACTGCTGCCTGGTCGCGCAGATCTAACTCTTGAGAAGTGCGCGTCACCAAATTTTGGTAGTTCGCAGCTCGCAGGCGGCGTTCAATGGCCGAGCCAACCATGCCGCGGTGACCGGCAATATATATTTTGGCAGATAATTCCATCGGAAAAGCGTAAAGCGAAAGAAAAGAACGGTGAGGTAGGTTAGAAAAAGCAGCGTATTAGGTAGGTTGAAGCAGTGCTTGCTGACCGGATTTAATCAAAGAAGTCTGGCGACTGAAGAGCTGTAAGTCGTGCTGAACCAGCTCTTGTACCAGATAGTGAAGGTTATGGCGAGGTTTCCACCCCAATTGACGTCGCGCCTTGCTGGCTTCTGCTAATGAGGCTTCTACGGTGTGTGCATGGTAATAGGTTGAATCTATAGCAACAACAGTTTGACCAGGCATGAGAACAAAGTAGTTGTTATGGCACGCCACTACATAGCCAGCTTCCGCCGCACCGTCGCCTTGAAACACAATGTCAACTCCTAATTCGGCAAAAATCAATCGCACAAACTCACGAACGGTGGTAATTACGGCAGTAGCAATGACGTAATCTTCGGCTGTTTCCTGCTGCAAAACACGCCAAACAGCCTCTGCATAATCCTGAGTATGCCCCCAATCATGACGTGCTTCAAGCGAATCCAGATACAGTGTGCCTTGTAACCCCAGAGCGATGCGAACAGCACCCTGCGTAATTTTGTGAATTAAAGTCGTTTCGCCACGACGCGGGAACTCATAATTGAACAAAGATCCATTGCACGCATACAGC
Source organism: Hymenobacter roseosalivarius DSM 11622 (assembly GCF_900176135.1). Taxonomy (GTDB): domain Bacteria; phylum Bacteroidota; class Bacteroidia; order Cytophagales; family Hymenobacteraceae; genus Hymenobacter; species Hymenobacter roseosalivarius. The sequence goes on from NZ_FWWW01000060.1 coordinate 23,070, forward strand.
CCGTAGGCTGCGCGGTACTTAGTTATTAGTTCGCGACTGGAGAGTTTGGTAGCTGGGTTAGGGAAGGCATGCTGAAACTTAAGCCGCGATGCAGCTAGTTGCTGTAATGAATCGTTCGCCTGTGGGGCCGCGGTTTGATATATGCGTACGCTGTCAACCATATTGGTTGAGCGAACAGCTTCTAAAATTAGTAGCGTACAAAGACTATTAACCTCCATAGTGTACTCTGGCGTCTCAAATGGCGCGTTAGCATAGGATACAGTCCCGAAGTTATATATCTCATTTGGTTGAACCTCTTGCATGAGTCGCGCAAGGGTTGCAGCATCAGTTAGGTCTGCGTAATGTAAATTGAAGCTGGTATGATTCAGGCAACCAGCCTGGTACAACACATCTGCTTGTTCATAACTGAACGGGGGAGAGTACCTTTTGATTCCGTGCACTTCATAGCCTTTTTCTAGTAGTAACTCGGCTAGGGAAAAGCCATCCTGCCCCATAATGCCAGTTATTAAAGCCCTTTTCATGCGCAGATGAGGAAACTATATAGCCCTGCTGTAATCATTTATCAATAAATGTACTTGCAATATTTTATAGTCCAATAAATTAATGTAAAAATTAAATTAATCTATTGGGCTATGAACTTCATCATTGATCGGTAACTGCATATATACTAATGGTTTACAGGGCTGATATTTTAAAATGGCAGAAGCTGTTTCACGCTTTTACCTTACCAAAATGCATGTAGGCTGGCATCCGTATTTAGATAGGATTAGAACTACTTATGGTTATCCACCCCCAAGGCATATGTATCGACTTGTAATCAAAACTCCTCTTCGAACTTGTCTGCCATAAAACAAAAAGCCCAACCATTTAGGTTGGGCTTTTCGATAGAAGAGGGAAAGAGAATGGAAGGGAAGTTATTTGGTCAATTTGATTGTTTTGCCTGATAAACTGCCTGATATAAACATCAAATAGTATCGACCTGAAGGCAGATTCAGAGTGCTCATGTCGATGCTGCTTTGAGCAACGCCAGCACTAAAGCTAATGCTCCGTTTCTGGATAAGGCGACCAACTTGATTGAAGAGAGCTACATTCATCGTTTCAGCTTTTTTCAACTGGGTTTGAATAATTACTACGTCTTCGAATGGATTAGGAAATGATTGGGTCGAAACCGAATTTATGGTAGCCACAGTATTCGGCGGGGTGTTGCTCTGAGCTGGTGCACTGCCAGGAGCAGTCCACACTTCAAGACCTGAAATGTTAGCGTCACCACCAGTACTCGTTAGCTGAATCATTCCGTCCGAAACCGTAACGGCCAAAGGACCGATCTTATCCCAGTTGCCAGCGGTACCACTATTATAATTGGTCAAGACAGTTTTATTATTGAGTGCAAGGCTGAAGCGTTCTGGCTTGTTGTCCTCCCACACATACACATATACGCTATAGACACCGTTAGGTACATTCGCAAGTTGCACCTTTACGTTCCGGCTCCCCACTGAGGAGCGAATCATCTGGGCACGGATGTCATCAGGGTTTGAGCGCAGCTTCACATTTTGATTAGAGAACAAAGTACCGCTGATTTGCAGATTAGCTGCGCCATTGCTGGCTTCCCACTTGTTACCGTCCAGAGTAATAGCCCCTCCATTCATATTTATAGCCCGATACAACTGTGCCACAGTAGGTGCAGGAGTAGGTGCGGGTACGGGTGCAGGCGCAGGTGCAGGCGCAGGTGCAGCAGGGGCAGGATTGACGGTGATGGAGACGGCGGCGGTCGTGGTGGCGGCGCCGGCGTTGTCGGTGGCGCGGGCCGTCAAGGCGAAGGAGCCAGCCGTCGAGGCGGTCCAGTTCAGCTGGTAGGGGGCGGCCGTGACCTCGCCGAGCTTGGCGCTGCCCTGGAAGAACTCCACCTTCTGCACCGAGCCATCGGCATCACTGGCCGTTGCCGTCAGCAGCTGGCTCTGGCCCACGGTCAGGGTCAGGCTACTAGTTGGGGCCGTCAGGGCGATACTAGGTGCCACGTTCGGGGCCGGGGCCGGAGCAATAGTAGATTTCCATAGCTCTACACCGGAGATATTTGCGTTGTCGGTGCCAGTAGCTCCAATACTTATCTGACCGTTGGTAACTGCCGCTACGTATGGGCCTAGTCGAGTCCAGCTACCAGCTGAACCGCTGATGACATCACTCTGAACTAATTGACCTTGTACACTAACATTAAAACGCATGGAGAAATTATCTTCCCATGTGTATAGGTATACGAAATAGTTGCCGTTAGAAACATTTGAAAATTCAATGCTTGCATTCTGGCTTCCTATTGATGAGCGGATCATTTGAGTGCGAACTGCGTCAGTACTTGGGTTAAGTACGACGTTTTGGTTTGAGTAGGGTTCGCCATCAATACGTACATTAACTGCGCTAGTGTTGGCTTCCCATTTGTTGCCATCCAGAGTAATAGCCTCCCCATTGATATTAATTGCCCGGTAGAAGGCCGCATTTATTGGAGCGACAGGCGCAGGCGCTAGAGCAGACGCGGGATTGACGGTGATGGAGACGGCGGCGGTCGTGGTGGCGGCGCCGGCGTTGTCGGTGGCGCGGGCCGTCAAGGCGAAGGAGCCAGCCGTCGAGGCGGTCCAGTTCAGCTGGTAGGGGGCGGCCGTGACCTCGCCGAGCTTGGCGCTGCCCTGGAAGAACTCCACCTTCTGCACCGAGCCATCGGCATCACTGGCCGTTGCCGTCAGCAGCTGGCTCTGGCCCACGGTCAGGGTCAGGCTACTAGTTGGGGCCGTCAGGGCGATACTAGGTGCCACGTTCGGGGCCGGGGGGGCTGCTACTATTAAACCAGGAGTAACGTTTCGGTTCTTAGTTTTTTCCAACCAATAAGTCCATTCTGCCTGTTCTGTCTGAGCGGTAACAGGGTTAGGAAGGGCAACATTATTCTTATTATAGTGAATGTTGCGAAACCAGGTGTCATTTCTACTTTCCCAGCCTCCTTTATTCACGTAGCCAATTTGGTTGTCGTGGGCTGAGATATTAAAGAAGAAAGCATCAGTGTCGATGCTGCCGCCCGCACTGTTCCAAGTGAAAATACCTACGTTGGCAGCCCCGATATATTGGCCATCAATATAGCTACTGGAAACAACACGGTTGTTGTAGATTTCTATATCGTGACCGTTTGATACTGCTATACCGTAGTTTGAGACTCCTACCACTTGATTATTGTAGCATTTGATAAAGCCACTGGCTTCCTCCAAGTAGGTTGGATCTCCATCACCTAGCATGATGCCGCCTCCTGAAAAGACGTCTGCTGTTGCAGGTATAGGATATGCGCCCTTAATATAATTATCATGTACTAGGAAAGGACTATCAGCAGTGCCGTTCGACTTGTAAAAGTTAAAGTTATCTTCAACAGTACTGTTATTAGGAGTATTAACTATCTCGTTCCAAGCAATCTCAACTCCGCGTAGACCGCGCAAGCCATTGAATTGCACGAACTGAACTTGCTCCTTACCTCCGTTGCGGTAGCGCCCATCAATATTACGTGCCTGATTGTAGAGCACCTTGATCGTTTGGTTGGCACTCTTGTCACCTGTGTAGGCAGCTAGGTAGATACCAGAGGTCTGCTCCATGAAGTTGTGCTCCAGATGCACATTTTTGAAGTTATTCGCATCAATAAAACGTCCCTGCCTTACATTGTCCATTGAAGGTCTGAGAGCGAGGCCACGACTATTACGAACAGTAACGTCGTTACCCTGGTAGTGCGCTCTTATGAGAATACCTGCGCTTTGAATATTCGAATTTTCAATAATTACCGGCTCTGCTGTCTCAATCGAGATGGCAGGTGTTCTGGAGTCAAGACTCTGCCAGTTTCCACTATATGTCCCGCCTCTAGTAATAGAGATAGGCCCATTATAAGTAATACCTGTTGACTGCGCCAAGGATATTAGTGCTCCTGGACCTATCATGACTAGGAGCACGAATGCAGAGACTAGCCAGTGGGTAAAATTTCTAGAGTAAAGTGGTTTCATGGGTTTAAATTTAAATTGCCTCTATATGTTTTTGCGTGAAATGTAAGTTAGCAAGGATCTGACTCCTTTGTGTTAGTGCAAAATGCTGATCAAATCGAGTTGGTAAGTGAGGTATCAAATTGTATATATTGTAGTCGTCGTAGATGCCTCTGCAATGACTGGACCATTTTTGAGAAAGCTAAAGGTGAAATATCTCATATTAGTTTGTGTCGACTTCAACTACGCTTTTATAAATATAAGCGATAGAAACCTGTTTTAACAATAATAGAGGGGTTTACTTTTGAATAATTTTACTAAATAAGACATTAAATTGTATCTATGGGCTTAGAAATATTAAAATTGATTGTTGCGATAGGTTTTGTTTATCATATCTATGGGATAAATACAAAAAATAATAATATAACTATTTAAGGTTAAACCTGAATCTGGTATTGCTTTGGAATGTAGTAAGAGGCATATAGTATAAATATGATTATGGATTGCTGTATGCGTGATGATTATAGCTGATGCTGGTAGGACTTCTAAGTAACAACAGCACACAGTAGAAAAAGCCCCCCGTAAGTCCCCCACACGATACCGTGTGGGGGACTTACGGGGG
>NZ_FWWW01000045.1 GCF_900176135.1 Hymenobacter roseosalivarius DSM 11622
CCGGGGGGTGAGGCAACCGTTACACAAAAAAGCCCCCCAGAGAAACTCCGGGGGGCTTTTTCACCAACTAAAAGATTAAGGCTTATTTGAGTCAACCGCAATGCGCTTATCGCGGTTAGCCAGCTCCCAGGCGGTGTAAAACACCATCTGAGCCCGCTTTTCCATCTTCGCAAACTCGATTTTCTCCACCTCGTCGCCGGCACCGTGGTAGTCGTCGTGGACGCCGTTGAAGTAGAACGCCACCGGAATCTTGTGCTTGGCGAAGTTATAGTGGTCGGAGCGGTAGTAGAAGCGGTTGGGGTCTTCGGGGTCGTTGAAGCGGTAGTCCATGTCGATGTTCGTGTACTTCTTATTGGCCGCCTCGTTGATGGCGTGCAGCTCGGAGGATAGTTTATCCGAGCCAATCACGTACACGTAGTCGCCTTTGCCCTCGTGCTCCTTGTCGGTACGGCCCACCATGTCGATGTTCAGGTCGGCAATGGTTTGCTCCAGCGGAAACACTGGATGATCGGTGTAGTACTCCGAGCCGAGCAGACCTTTTTCCTCGCCCGTTACGGTCAGAAACAGGATGCTGCGGCGCGGGCCGTGACCGTCTTTTTTGGCTTGGGTGAAGGCCTGAGCCATTTCAATGACGGACACCGTGCCCGAGCCGTCGTCGTCGGCCCCGTTGTACACCTCCCCGTCGATGATGCCGACGTGGTCGTAGTGCGACGACACGACCAGCAGCTCGTCCTTCTTGTCGGTGCCTTCCAGGTAGCCCAGCACGTTTTCAGTCGTGAACTCTTCCAGCTTTTTGGCGGCGTTGATGCTCACTTTTGCCGGCTTGAACGGGCTGGCTACTGGCTTGCCGGCTTTGCCGGCTGACGTCTGATACTGCGTCAGCGCGGCGGCGGTAGTACCCAGCATTTTGCCCCCCACGGCCGGCGACACGAAGAAAGCCGCTACCCGCGGATTAGCCGCGGCAGGAGCTTCTTTAAATGTAATGCTCGGCCGGCTGATGTAAGGACCCATGCGGGCCGCTAGTTTCGGGAAGTTGCCGTTCGGGTCGGTGTCAATGAAAAATACGCTGCGGGCACCCTTTTGCGTGGCAAGCGCGGCTTTGGCGCGGTAGTCGGTGCCCCACTTGCTGGGCGCGCCATCTTTGCCGAGCACGGGCTGCTTCTGGGCATTCATCGGCTCACCGAGCAGAATGATCAGGTCTTTGCCTTTCACGTCGCCCAGGCTGGTGTAGTCAGAGTAGCCTTCCTGCTCGATGCCGTAGCCTGCGAACACGGGCTGAATGGCAGTTTCCTGCTGAAATGGCGAAGCGCCAAAGCCGTAAAAATCGGTCAGCCACTTGTAGGTCTGACCACCTACTTTCAGGGTAGCGCCATCGGCCCAGGTGGAGCGCACCATGGTAAAGTGCTGGAGGTACGGATTATCGGAGCCTTGTACTGGGCCGGTTAAGCCTAAATCCTTGAACTGCTTGCTGATGTACTCAGCGGCCATCTTCTGACCTTTCTCCCCGGTTTCGCGGCCTTCATAAGCGTCGGAGGCCAGAATAGTGAGGTGCTGACGCAAATCGGCCTGCGTGATGGTGGGGCCGTAGGTAGTGGCCCAGTCGGTGGCAGCAGCAGTGGTAGCGCTGGCGCTGGGTTCGGCTCCTTCTTTGGTCGGAGCTTCCGTCCGTTGCTTGCGCTTTACTTTGACTTTACGCTTGGTAGGCGCATCCTGGGCTACAGCGGAGGTAGCGCAGCAGGCCGCCAACAGCAGGGCGTAGAACGTATTTTTCTGCATGGGGTGGAAAAAGTGAATGAAATCTGGACAGGAAAGACGCGGTAGAAACGGAAAAATTGCACATAGTAGCGCGAAGCGAAAGCTTCGCGCTACTTGCTTTTTCAGGGCTGCATAATAAGTACCGAAGCGTAAGCAGCCACACCCTCTTGCCGGCCCACGAAGCCCAGCTTTTCGGTGGTGGTGGCTTTAATAGAGATATCATCAGCCTCAATGCCCATCACCTCGGCCAGCACGCGCTGCATCGCCGGGATGTGCGGATTGACTTTAGGCTGCTCCAGGCAAATGGTGGAGTCGATGTTGCTGATGGTGTAGCCGCGCTCGTGGAGCAGGCGCACCACCTCGGCCAGCAGGCGCTTGCTGTCGATGCCTTTGTACTGCGGGTCGGTGTCGGGAAAGTGGAAGCCGATGTCGCGCAGATTGGCCGCGCCCAGCAGGGCATCGCAGATAACGTGGATGAGTACGTCGGCATCGGAGTGGCCCAGGGCACCGTGGGTGTGTGGCACCTGAATGCCCCCGAGCCAGAAGGGCAGGCCCGCGCGGAGCTGGTGTACGTCGTAGCCGAAGCCGGTACGGATTTTCATGGAAGCAGAAAGTAGGGGCGAAGGAAGGAAAGCAGGCACCAAGGTACGGCAAAGTAAAAAGGCTGCCTACGTCCGCGTACGAAGGAGCTATTTGCCCCCCGCAAAAAAATAGTTGGCGATTTGTAAAGTAAGAATTGCCCCCCAGCGTCTGCCTGGCCAAAGAATAGCCGGAGAAAAGATCATAAAAAATTAATGGAAACTTTGAAGTCAATAAAAGTTTCCTGCGTATCTTTGAGCCGGAATTATGGAAATCAAAGACCGCATCCTACAATCTGCCCAGACGCTGTTTATGCGCAACGGCATCAAGAGCGTTTCGATGGATGACATCGCCACGCACCTGGCCATGTCGAAGAAGACGCTCTACAAATGGTTCGAGAATAAAGACCAGATCGTGCATGCGGTCATCGTCGACTTTCTATCGCACGAGGAAGCCGACTGCGCCGGAATGGCGGCTTCGGCGGGCAACGCGCTGGAGGAGCTGTTTCAGATGATGGAGTGGAGCAAGCAGCTCATGACCAACATTCACCCCAGCATCTTCTACGACCTTCAGAAATTTCACTCCCAGGCCTGGCAAGTGTGGGTGGCCCACAAAAACCAGTTTATCCTCGAAAAAATCACCGACAACCTGCGCCGCGGCATTGCTGAGGGTCTCTACCGCGCCGACCTCGACGTGGACGTGCTGGCCCGCCTGCGCCTGGCCCAGATTGAGCTGGCCTTCAACGCCGACTTCTATCCACCCCGCCAGTTTGACCCCCAGCGGGTACAACATATTTGTTTAGAGCATTTTATGCTGGGCTCGGCTACGCTTCGCGGCCATAAGCTGATTAATAAGTACCGTCAGGTGACGGAAGAAGAATAAGAACTACGATTCGCTACCTGCTTCCCGCTTTTTATGAAAAACTCGCTTCGCCTTGTCTTGCTCGCTTTAGTGCTGAGTTTTCTGGGGCTGCACCAATTGTTAGCCCAAACGCCCGCTACGGGCCAGCCGGTAGCCTCCAGCGGGCCCCTGGCGCTGAGCCTGCAACAGGCCATCGACTACGCCATCCAGAACAAGTCCACGCTCCAGGCATCGCGCCTGAATGAGCAGAAAGCCACGGCGCAGGTGGGCGAAATCCGTTCCCAGGGTCTGCCCCAGGTGAATGTGGGCGGCACCGTCACTAACAACTTCAAGCTTCAGCGCCAGCTGGTGGATTTCGGCCGGTTCGCGGGCGGACCCGGCACGCTCAACGGCACCACGCTCACGCCCGAGCAGCTGCGCGACGTGCAGGCGGGCAACGCCGTGACCCTGCCGCCCGCTTATACACAGGTAGAGTCGGCGGGGCCGCAGCCCTTCGCCTTTGGCCTGCAATACCAGGGCAACGCGTCGGCGTCGGTGTCGCAGCTGTTGTTTGATGGCTCGTATCTGCTGGGGCTGAAGGCAGCCAACGTGTTTCGGCAGCTGTCCGTGAAGCAAACCGCCCAGAGCGAAATCGAGGTGGTGGAGCAGGTATCAAAAGCCTACTACAGCACGCTGGTGGCCCGCGAGCAGCTCGCGTTGCTGGCCCGCAACGTGGAGCGCCTCGATACGCTGCTGTATCAGACCAGGCGCACGTTTGAGGAAGGCTTCGTGGAGAAGCTCGACGTAGATCGCCTGCAGGTGCAGCGCAACAACCTGCGCATCGAGCAACAAAACGCCGGCCGCCTGGTGGATCTGGGCGTAGCCCTGCTCAAGTTTCAGATGGGCCTCGACCAGCTCCAGCCCGTACAGCTCACCGATTCGCTGAATGCGGCGCTGGTTGATGCCAACCGCCTGAAGCTGCAAAGCGCGGGCGACGAGTTCGACTACGGCCAGCGCATAGAATACTCAGTGCTGCAAACCCAGCGCGATCTGGCCGTACTTGATATCCGCAACCGCCGCGCGGGCTACCTGCCTAGGCTTTCGTTGGTGGGCGCTTACGGCTTTATCGGCTCCGATCCGCGTCTGGGGGGCTTATTGGAGTTCCGGGGCCCCGATTCGTATACTAATCTTAATGGCCGGCAGGTGCTGAATCAGAACTGGTTTGGCTTCGGCAACGTGGGGCTGAGTCTGCAGGTGCCCATATTCGACGGGCTGCGCAAAAAGTACTCCATCCAGCAGGCCCGGCTGACGCTGGAAACCGTGAACAAAGGTTTCACAACTCTCCAGCAAAGCATTGACCTGCAGCGTCGCCAGGGCGAAACCAACCTGCAGAACGCCCTCGACGTGCTGGCCAACCAGAAAGCCAACCTCGCGCTGGCTACCGACGTGGCGCGGGTGTCCAGAATCAAGTTTCAGGAAGGCGTGGGCTCCAATCTGGAAGTAATCACCGCCGAAACCGACCTGCGCCAGTCCCAGACCAACTATTACTCGTCGCTCTATGAAGCGCTGGTCGCTAAGGTCGATTTCGACAAGGCCGCGGGTACGCTGTACCAGAGCAAAAAATAAGTATGGGTGCCACTGAGGGAGTATTTTGGCCGATTGTCGCTTGAAAAAAGCCCCCCAGCCCTTCCTTTCCTCATCCCTTCAGTTAGTCCAGTGAACCGCTTCTCCTCATGAAATACAGCATCACTTCCGCCATGCTTGCCCTGTCGCTGCTGGCTGCCTGCGGGCAGAAAGATCCGCAGGCCGAGCTGGCCGCGCTGAAAAAAGAACAGGCCGAAAATCAGGCTAAAATCGCGGCCCTGGAAGCCAAGGCGGGCCCGGCAAAGGCAGCCGGAGCCAGCCAGGCCGTGCCAGTGACTGTGCTGAACGTGAAGCCCGCCGACTTCCGCGGCTACCTGGAGGTGCAGGGCCGCGTCGACTTCGACCAAAACGCCACGGTATCGGCCCGCTCGGCGGGCTCGCTCACCAGCCTGCGCGTGCAGCGCGGCGACCGGGTGCGCCGCGGCCAGGTGCTGGCCTCCATTGATGCTGGCGTGCTCGAAGCCAGCACGGCCGAGCTGCGCACTCGCCTGGACCTGGCCCGCGTGGTGTATGAGAAGCAGAAGCGTCTCTGGGACCAGCAAATCGGCACCGAAATCCAGTTTTTGCAGGCCAAGAACAACTACGAGGCCTTACAGCGCAACCTGAGCACCCTGGGCCGCCAGCGCGAGCTCTACAACGTGACGGCCCCCTTCGCAGGCACCGTGGATGAGGTGCTGCCCAAGCTGGGCGAAGTGGTGGCGCCCGGCTCGCCGGTGGTGCGCCTGATTAGCGGTACGGGGGGCAAAATTCTGGCCGACGTATCCGAAAGCTACGCGGGCAGCATCAAGGCCGGCGACAAAGCCATCGTGACCATTCCCGATCTGGGCGAGCAGGAATTGCCGGCTACCGTGCGCGTAGTCAGTCGCGCCATCAACGCGACCAGCCGCACGTTTACCACGGAGCTGCGCCTCGATGACAAATCGAGCCTGCAATTGCGGCCCAACATGGTAGCCACCGTGCGGGTTCTGAACTACAACCGACCCAACGCCACTGTGCTGCCCGTTGACCTGGTGCAGCGCGACGAGCAGAATAGCTACGTGTACGTGGTGGAGCAGAAAGGCAGTCAGCCCGTAGCCCGCAAGCGCATCATCCAGACCGGCGCTACTTATAATGGCGAGGTAGAGGTAACCAGCGGCCTGACGGCCAATGACAAGGTGATTTCCGCCGGCTATCAGAATATCAACGAAGGACAGGCGGTAAGCCTGTAGCAGCAAGAACGACCAGTTCCCCTCCTCAGCTGAGGAGAGTATTCGTCCCTATCCGCAAAAGATATTATACCATGCAGGACGCAGAAAAAGAGTTTGGGCCCACCAGCTGGTCCATCAACAACAAAACCAGCATCTACATCATCACGGTGCTGCTGTGCGTGGCGGGCATATTTGCTTACATCAAGCTGGGCAAGGAGAAATTCCCCGACATCGTGATTCCGCGCATTATCGTGGCTACGGTGTATCCGGGCACCTCGCCCACCGACATCGAAAACCTGGTGACGCGCCAGCTTGAAAAGGAGATAAAAAGCGTAAACGGAGTGAAGAAAATCAACTCCACCTCCAACCAGGACTACGCCATCGTGGACGTGGAGTTCGACTCCGGCGTGGACGTGCAGTATGCCAAGCAGCTCATCAAGGACGCCGTGGATAAGGCCCGGAATGAGCTGCCCAGCGACCTGCCCGCGCCGCCTACGGTGAATGAGGTGAACTTCTCCGAGTTCCCGATCATGAACATCAACCTGGCCGGCAACCTGCCGCTGAGCCAGCTCAAGAAGTTCGCCGACGACTTCCAGGACAAGATCGAGGCCCTGCCCGAAATTACCCGCGTCGATATCGTGGGGGCGCTGGAGCCGCAGGTAAACGTGGATGTAGACCTGAACAAGCTGCGCGCCTCGCGCCTGGGCTTTACGGACATTCAGCGAGCCATCGGCTCCGAGAACGTGACTATTTCGGGCGGCTCCATTGATGTGGGCAACCAGAAGCGGGCCGTGCGCGTGGCCGGTCAGTATACCAAGGCTTCGGATATCGCTGATATTCAGGTGAAAAACCTGAACGGCGCGGCCGTACGCCTCGGCGACATCGCCACCGTGGAGGATGCCTTCAAGGACCGCGAAAGCTACGCCCGCCTCGACGGCAAGACGGCCATCACCCTGAACGTGGTGAAGCGCCAGGGCCAGAACCTGATCGACGCGTCGGACAAGATCAAGCAGATTGTGGAGGAGTCGAAAGCCTCCCTGCCCAAGGAGCTGACCATTACCATCACCGGCGACACGTCCAACGATACCCGGGTTACCCTGCACGATCTGATCAACACCATCATCATCGGCTTTCTGCTGGTGACGCTCATTCTGATGTTCTTCATGGGCACCACCAACGCCTTGTTCGTGGGCCTCTCGGTGCCGATTTCGATGTTTCTGGCCTTTCTGCTCATCCCGGCCTTCGACTTCTCGCTGAACATGATTGTGCTTTTTGCCTTCCTGCTGGCGCTGGGCATCGTGGTGGATGACGCCATCGTGGTGATTGAGAACACCCACCGAATGCTGCACGAGCACCCCAACCTGACCACCGACAAAGCCGCCAAATTCGCCGCCGGCGAGGTATTCGTGCCGGTACTGGCCGGCACGCTCACGACGGTAGCGCCCTTCGTGCCGCTGCTGTTCTGGCCGGGTATCGTGGGCTCGTTTATGTACTACCTGCCCGTCACGCTCATCGTCACGCTGATGTCGTCGCTGGTGGTGGCCTTTATCATGAATCCCGTGTTTGCCGTGAGCTTCATGCAGCGTGAGGACCATCACAGCGGAGAAAAGCCGCGATTGACGCGCGGCTTCCTGATTGCCATGGGCATCCTGGCGCTGGTTGCCGTTATCGGCTACGTGGCCCGTTCGCCATTCGTGGGCAACCTCACGCTGACCGTTATTCTGCTCTGCTTTCTCAATAAGTTTGTGTTCGTACGCTGGATTGCCTGGTTTCAGACCCGCGCTCTGCCGCGCTTCCAGAACGGTTACGCCAGCTTAGTGAGAGCAGTAACGGGCGGTACGATATGGCGACAAGTGGCCATAATGCTAGGCATGATAGCACTGTTTGCTCTTTCTGGCTTGGCTGTAAAACTTCGGGAACCCAAAGTGGCTTTCTTCCCCAAAGGCGACCCCAAGTTCATTTACACTTACCTGAAAATGCCGGTCGGCACCCGCGTGGAAGTGACCGACTCGGTGACCCGCATGCTGGAGAACCGCATCTACGGAGTCATCGGCCGCAATAACCCTGATGTGGAATCGGTGATTACCAATGTGGCCATTGGCGCCGGCGACCCCGGCGAGGCTACCGCCACCGGCGTGTCGCAGTCACATTTGGGCAAAGTGGGTGTAGCTTTTAAGGAGCTTAGCCAGCGTACCGGCAAATCGTCGGCCCTGTACATGAATGAAATCCGGGAGGTGGTGAAAGGCATTCCGGGCGCGGAGGTATCCGTGGACCAGGAAGCCAGCGGCCCGCCGACGGGTAAGGAAATTGCCATCGAAGTTGCCGGTGACGACTACGTGCAGTTGGCTAAGCTCTCGAAGAAAGTGACGCGCTACATCGACTCACTCGACATCGGCGGCGTGGAGCAGCTGCGCTCCAACCTGGAAGACCGCAACCCTGAAATTGCCATCAATATCGACCGCACCCGCGCCAACCGCGAAGGCATCAGCACCGCCCAGATTGGCCTGGAGGTGCGCACGGCCATCTACGGCTCGGAGGCCAGCAAATTCAAAACTACCGACGACGAGTACCCCATTCAGGTGCGCTACGCCGAGCCCTATCGCTCCGACGTGGCCGCCATCGTGAACGCGCCGCTCACCTTCCGCGACGCCACCGGCCAGGTACGTCAGGTGCCTATTTCCTCCGTGGCCAACGTAACCTACGGCACCACCTTCGGCGGCATCAAGCGCAAGGACCTGAAGCGCGTTATCACCACTTCCTCCAACGTGCTCAACGGCTTCACCGGCCCCGACGTGGTGCGCAATATCCAAACGGCGCTGGACAATTTTCCCACACCGCCCGGCTACACCATCCGCATGGGCGGGGCCCAGGAAAACCAGAAGGAAACCAGCGACTTTTTGCCCTTGGCCGCCGCACTGGCTCTGGGGCTCATCTTCCTGATTCTGGTTACGCAGTTCAACTCCTTCAGCAAGCCGCTCATTATCCTGTCTGAAGTGCTGTTCTCCATTGCCGGGGTGCTGTTTGGCCTGGCCATCACGGGCATGAACATCAGTATTGTGATGACTGGCGTGGGTATTATCGCTCTGGCGGGCATCGTGGTGAAGAACGGTATTCTGCTGGTCGAATTCACGGATATGCTTCGCTCTCAGGGCATGCCGCTGCGCGAGGCCATCGTGCTGGCTGGCCGTACCCGCCTGAATCCGGTGATCCTGACGGCCACGGCTGCCATTCTAGGACTTATCCCATTAGCAATTGGCTTGAATATTGATTTCTACGAGATGTTCAATTCCTTTGAGCCGCATTTTTTCATCGGAGGTGAGTCGGTGGTGTTCTGGGGGCCGCTAGCCTGGACCATTATTTTCGGGCTTAGCTTTGCAACCATTATTACCCTGGTGGTAGTCCCTGTCATGTATTTGATCAACGAACGGCTCCGCGCCAAGATAACCGGCAATGACCCTGATGCCCCTATAACGCCCCCCGCCGACGCGGAAGAAATTCGCGCCACTCGCCCACCTGTTTTAGCTGAAGCTTAAACTTTTAGACACGAGAAAGGAGAAGTGAGCCGTTAGCCTAGCCGCCCTTGGTAAACTAAAGCTTACTTCTCAGGTCTTACAGTCTCCTTTTTGTATACCTCCCTTTTTTATGATTTCCTCATCAAATTCCGTCCCTTCTACCATCGAGCAGCAAGTGCTGCGCATCATCAGCAAGCGTAAGGCTATCAAGCCCACGCGCCTGCGTATCGGCAGCAACCTGAGCCGCGAACTAGGCTTCGACACGGTTGATGTAGTGGATATTATTCTGGAGCTCGAACGCAGCTTTAAAATCACGATTCCTGATGAAGTGCCTTTGAGCACCGTCGGTGATTTTGTGAGCTACGTAACTTCCCACACGCCTGGTGTGCGGCAGGTAGCGTAGCTTTTTAAACATTGAAACCCTAAAAAAGCCCCCCAGAAGACGCTGGAGGGCTTTTTTGTGTCCTTTAACAACGGTACTTAACGTACGTTGCCGCCCGTATCGTTGGAGCTGTCGTTGCGGGTGCGGCTGCCGTCGGTATTATAGGTATCGTCGGCTTGGGGTCGCACATCCGTCTTGGGCGTCGTGTCGTTGGGGCCGGTCAGGCTGGGATTGGGGTTACTGCTATCGGGCGAAGAAATGCCGGAGTCGGTGTTCGACTGTGAACGGCTTGAACCGCCTGCTGCTGGATGATTTAGATCAACAGTGCCCGTCCGCTTCGTCGATTCCGGTGCTTCGACGCCCCGATCCAACGTGTGGTCAGGAGAAGTCTGGGGGGCATTTTGCGGCTTCGGACCCGATTCGGCCGTGGTGCCGTCAGTGGAGGTCAAGGATACAGCGGCGCCGGAAGAGCTATCTACCGGACCATTATTGGTGGCCATTGATCCGCTGGCGTTGACCACAGTCGGCCGCGCGTGTTCCCACGCTACGAAGTGGTCCATTTCCTCTTTCAGTTTGGTGGTAAACCAAGCCAGCAGAGCCACATCATCGAGCAAACCAATCACGGGAATGAAGTCCGGAATCAGGTCGATGGGGCTCAGAAAGTAGATAAGCACGGCCACGGCCGCCACGATGGTTGGCGTAGGCAAGCCCGTGTACTCGCCCGATACGGAGGTGCGCACCAGCCGAAACAGCACCTGCAGGCTTTCCCAGGCCTCGTGGGCAAGGGTACCTAGGTCGTTTTTATCGCTGGCCTTCTGGTAGGCATCATTCAGGAGCTGCTTGATGCGCAGGGGCTTCTTTATATAGTCCTCAGCTTTGCCAAGAAAGGTTTTGAAGAGGGGAGAAGAAGCGATATTCTCGCCCTTAGAGTTCGGAGTATTCATAGGAAAACAAAGTTGAAAAGTGAACTGCTTCCAGCTCGCATTGGGCTGGTGCCTGCCTGTTCTATACTGTTGCCGCTCAAAATGGTTTTGGACTAGCAGCTCCACCGTGGGCCACAAAAAAGCCCCATTCCGGAGAGCAGGGCTTCATGTCAGGAAAACAGTTGGCGGCCAGTTAATTGGTTTCAACGCGGCCAGCCGCGTAGAAGTTGCGATTATAATACGCTTGGCGTAAGGAACTTATCATGACGCCTCCAGTGGTGGCTGAGTGAGCAAATTTGCCGTCCTTCAGATAAATGCCAACGTGGTAAATGGGCTGGCCGGGCCCGCGACGGAAGAATACCAGGTCGCCTTCCTCCATCTCCGTCTTGCTAATGCGCTTTACGCTCTGAAACATGGAGCGGGAGCTGCGTTGGAGGGTAATGCCGTAAACTTCTTGAAAAACGCGACTTACAAAGCCGGAGCAATCGGTGCCGCGGCGGGTACTGCTGCCGTAGCGGTAAGGGGTACCCAGCCAGTCGGTGACGGTGCGGAGCAGGGCTTTGTTCTCGTCGAAATCAAGTTTGAGACCAAGGGTATGTGCGTAGTAGTTATAGGCCAGCGAATCGCGGGAACTAGCGGCCGTGTGGTCGGCGGCGGGAGGAGCCGGCGTAGCCGGTGTCCAGGAAGGGAAAAGGGAGGCTTCGGTAAGGACTGGAGCCGGAGCGGTGCTGGGATCAGTAGCAGGTGTGCGATCGTAGAAAAAGGAGAGCGTGAGCGAGGTAGCGGCGAGGCAATAGAGAAGGCTATGTTTCATTGTCCGTCGTAAGGAAGCAAAATCGATTTTCGGGCGTAGCCGCAAGCGGCGAAAAGGTGGGTCGTATCAGCGAAAAAGCTGGACTGCAAGTCCGATAAAAAAGTAATGAAAAAACGTGTTTACGGGGGGCAAAACCGACCGATTTTAGCCAGCCTCATAGGTTAAAGCTAAGTCATAAAAAATTGGGTATCCAAGTTTCACCCCCCAATCGGACAAATAAACTCATTATAGTATACTTTTATACAAGTAAAATTATAGCTGAACTATGGTTATAAGCTCATCGTTTGGCGTATACTACGCCGCTCAAATCATCCCCCATGAAGCCGCCCCGGATTATCGAGAATTCGCCCTTCGCCCGCATCGCCCGCATCGTGCTGCAGTCGCGGAGCGTGGCCATGGTTTTGGGCAACAGTATTCACCTCAGCGGCGCCACCCGCGAGCAGTTTTTGCGGGATCCGTATTGGGTAGCCCACGAGATGTGCCACATCCGCCAGTTTCAGGAGCATGGGCACGTACCTTTCTTATGGAAGTATCTAATCGAATCGGCGCGGGTAGGTTACTTCAACAACAGGTTTGAAGCTGAAGCCCGCCTCGCTGGCCGCCTTGATGCCCACCTGTACGCCGGCACTGAACCCCTGCCCGACCCCGAGCAGATGCACAAAGGCGCCCGCGGCTAAGTCTTCAGCATTAAATAGCAGTTGCTGGGGGGCTTTTTGCGGCTAAGCGCAATGGCCTGAGTGGTGCCTCCATACGCTATAGAGCGGCGAGCCGGCCGCCGTCCGCAACCAGGGTCGTGCCGTTGATGAAGCTGGACTCAGCGGCGGCCAGAAAGCAGATGGCGGCGGCCAGTTCTTTGGGGCTGCCTACCTGGCCGGTTATCTTCTCGCGGCCACTTTTCACGTTAGGGTTGTCCCAGAGCATGGGCGTATCCACGGCGCCCGGTGCTACGGCGTTGATGCGGGCGTGGGTATGCGCGATTTCCTGGCTGAGGCCGCGCACGAATGCTTCTATGGCACCCTTACTGGTGGCGTAGGGCACTAGGTTGGCCGTCGTCTGGTGGGCGTGCACGGAACTGACGGCCACAATACTGCCTTGCTTCATGTGGGGCAAACAGAGCTGGCAGAGACGAAATAAGGCCCGCATATTTACGTTCATCAGCGTATCCCACTCCTTGGGGGGCAAATCCACAAGGGGCAGGTACGTCATTTCGGCAGCATTACTGATGAGCACGTCCACGCGGTGCCAGCGCGCCAGCGTGCGGCGCACAGCAGCCTGAAGGTGCGCATCTTTGCCTACATCGGCTCGCGCAAAAATGGCCTCGCCGCCGGCTGCTTTTATTTCGCGTACCACCTCGCGGCCATGCTCCGTGCTGCGCCCCAGCACGACCACGCAGCCGCCCTCGCGCCCCAATTGTAGAGCTACGGCTCGCCCAATGCCCGACGTAGCCCCGGTAACGATGCACACCTTATTCTCGAACCGTTTTGCCATATAAGTTGGGCGGGGGGCTTTTTTACTAGAAAAAACAAAAGAGAGGCGGCTGCCTTTCGCGAAGGAAAAGCAGCAACCTCTCACAATTGTTCAGCTTGCGCTACTTAGGGCCAGGGCTATTTCTGCTCCTCAAACATCTTGCGCATGCCGGCAGCCACCAGGTTATCGGGGGTAATATTGCTGAGCATGGCCTGAATCTTATTCGTGATGCCCGAAATAACGCGCATCTCCCCATTCATCAGGGCGGTGTAGCCGTCTTTGGCCACGTCCTTTGGGTTGGCGAGACTACCTTGAGCGGCAGTGGTATCCTCAGCGCCGGCGCGCTCGAAGAAATCGGTGTCGGTAGCGCCGGGGCAGAGCGCCGTCACCGTCACGCCCGAATCTTTTAACTCA
>NZ_FWWW01000041.1 GCF_900176135.1 Hymenobacter roseosalivarius DSM 11622
CCCCAAGAACAGTGGNGGCTTTTTTGCTTTAATAAACCTACGCTTCTACTGCTTCGCGCGCCATGGCTTTTTCCGAAGTACCCTTGGAAATGGTGGCGGGCACCACCGTCACTACCACATATTTGGAAGTAGGCGTGTTGCTTACTTTGGCTACGCTGGAAATGGGTACCAGCGGGTTCGCCTCCGGAAAATAAGCACACACGTTTCCCTTCGGAATATCATACGGTACGGCCACGAACTTCTCCACCGTACGCTGCTCATTCTCGAAGTGGCTGGTGATGTCGATGAGGTCCTTGGCTTTGAGGCCGCGCTCGGCCATATCCCGCTCGTTCATAAACAGTACCCGCCGTTCGTTGTGAATGCCCCGATAGCGGTCGTTGTACTCGTAGATGGTCGTGTTGAACTGGTCGTGGCTGCGCACGGTCATCAGCACGAGCTGGCCGGGTTCCAGGGTATGCTTTTCTAGCTGCGTGGTGCTGAAGTTGGCCTTGCCATTCTTGGTGGTAAACTTCCGCTCCCGAGGGCCGTTGGGCAGATAAAAGCCCCCCGGCTGGCGCAGCTTCTCGTTGAACTTCTCGAAGCCCGGAATCACGCGGGAAATATGGTCGCGGATCACGTCGTAGTTGCGGGTCATGCCTACCCAGTCGGTGCTGGTGCGGTCGCCGAGGGTGGCGATGGCCATACCGCTGATGATGGCTACTTCGCTGAGCATCTCGCCGGCCAGGGGCACCAGCACGCCCTTGTTCTGACTCACGACACCCATGGAGTTTTCGCAGGAGGTAATCTGCTGGCCCGACTGCTGCATATCAATATCGGCGTGGGTAAAGCAGGGCAAGAGCAGACTGGTTTCGCCCGTCACGAGGTGGCCGCGGTTGAGCTTGGTGCCCACGAATACGGTCAGCTTCTGGCGGCGCATTCCTTCGGCAATCATTTCCGTGTCGGGGCCGGCGGCCAACAAATTGCCCCCCAGACTGAAATATACCTTGGTTTTGCTCTCGCGCATGGCCTTGATGGCTTCTACCACGTCGTAGCCGTCCTCGCGGGGAGCCGTAAACTTAAACTCCTTTTCCAACGCGTCGAGGAAGCCCGAATGCACCCGCTCCCAGATGCCCATCGTGCGGTCGCCCTGCACGTTGGAGTGGCCCCGCACCGGACAGGTGCCGGCCCCCGGCTTGCCGATGGCTCCCTTCATGAGCTGCAGATTCACGATTTCCTGAATGGTCTGCACGCCGTTGCGCTGCTGCGTGACGCCCATGGCCCAGCAGGTGATAATCTTCTGCTTGGTGGCAATGATGTTGGCCGCCTCCAGCAATTGCGCCCGGCTCACGCCGCTTTCCGACTCAATATCTTCCCAGCTGGTGTTGCGGATATTCTGCTCAAAGCTCTCGAAGCCCGTGGTAAACTCCTCGATGAAAGGACGATCCACGACCTGACCGGGATTCTGGTCTTCGGCCTCAAATAGGTGCTTCATAATACCGCGCAGCAAAGCCATGTCGCCATCCACGCGCACTTGCAGGTAGAGGTCGGTAATCTGGGTGCCGTCGCCGAGCAGTGCGCCCAGCGCCCGCAGCGGGTTCATGAAATCCTGGGGGTTTTTGAAGTGAACCAGGCCGGCTTCGATCAGCGGGTTCACGCTGATGATTTTGGCCCCGTTACGCTTGGCTTTTTGCAAAGCCGACAGCATCCGGGGGTGGTTGGTGCCGGGGTTCTGACCGATGACGATAATGACTTCGGCCTCATGAATGTCGTTGAGCGTGACTGAGCCTTTGCCCAAGCCCAGCGTGGGGCTGAGGGCTGAGCCGCTGCTCTCGTGGCACATATTGGAGCAGTCGGGCAGGTTGTTGGTGCCAAACTCGCGCACGAAGAGCTGAAACAGAAACGCCGGCTCGTTGGGCACCTTGCCCGAGGTATAAAACACGGCCTCGTCGGGCGAGTCCAGCGCGTTCAGCTCCCGGCCAATGATCTGGAAGGCCTCCAGCCACTCGATGCGGGTGTAGCGGTCGGAGCCGGGGCGCTTGACCATCGGGTGGGTGAGGCGGCCGGCGTTGTTCTGGTCGCGGTCGGTCATGCGCGAGAGGTCGGCCAGGCTGTGCTGGGCAAAGAAGTCGGGGCCGGCGGCTTTGTCGTCGGCGTCGGAGGCGGAGGCTTTGGCCCCATTCTCGCAAAACTCGGCCACGGAGCGGTGCTCGTCGGGGTCGGGCCAGGCGCAGCTGGAGCAGTCGAAGCCGTCTTTCTGGTTCATGGCCAGCAAGACCTTAGAGCCACGGTTCACGCCGCCCTCGCCCCAGCTGAACTGCATGGATTTGAGTACGGCCGTGACGCCGGCCGCTACTCTGGCCTGGCCTTCCAGGCGCAAGCCCGTCAGCTCCTCGGGGGGCTGGGCCAGAATCGGAAACAAGTACTTCGCGTTGGCTACTTCAGGGGCCGGAATGTGGTGAATGGGCGCATCGGCGCTGGCCTCATGCTCCATTTTGGTCGGATTATCGGCGTTTGGGATTTCGTAGTCGGGCGTAGGAGCCGCGCCCTGGTCGGGCCGCTCGCCGCTTTTGGGGGCGATGCTGGCGGCCTGCTCGTGGGTTTTGCCGGCCTTGCTGGGGTCAGTCTGGGGAGAATCTTCCATGATGCTATAAGAGAAAATGAGCGTGGTAGAATAAAGCTAAAGACGAAAGCAGCGCGGACTAATGACTACAATCCAGGTCCTTCTCAACCAAAATACGTAACTCTTGGTTTTCCGTCACATTTAAAGTCTCTGAAAAGCCAATCTGGTCGGAATCAACCCATTCGGCGGCCATCGTGCGGGGCACCAATACGTTGAGCGTCCCCCCGGTAAATAGTACGCGCACGGCGTCCGCTTCCGGGTTGGGAGCGTGTTCCAGGCTATACGTCAGCTCATCGGCCGGACGGGGACCCAGCTTCACGGTGACGGCCACGCGCCCGGTCTGGCCGAAGCGGCGTACGTCCTCCGCCGAGAGGCGCAGGCGCAGGGTGTTGTCTTCGATACGGAGTTTCATGAAGGCAATAGGTTTGGATGTGTTCAACGATTGGCCTCACTCCCGAGCCCCTGGGAGAGGGGGTGAGGAAACGTTCACTGGTTAGGTCTCTTCGGTTGTGCGGATGCGCCACTGCCCACAATATACGTTGTAGCGGCCCTGGCGCACGAAGCCGCAGAGCGTCATGCCAAAGTTTTGAGCAGCCTGCACCGCCAGCGAGCTGGGCGCACCTACGGCGGCCATCAGGGGAATGCCGGCTACGGCCGCTTTCTGCACCAGCTCAAACGAGGCTCGCCCACTCACCAGCAAGATAGCGTTGTGCAGCGGCAGCATCTCCTGAAACAGGGCCGCGCCAATGACTTTATCCAGCGCGTTGTGGCGGCCCACATCCTCGCGCAGCAGCAGCAGTTCGCCCTCAGGCGAGAACAAAGCCGCCGCGTGCAGGCCGCCCGTCTGCTCAAACAGCGCCTGGGCCGCCCGCTGCCGCTCCGGCAGTTGATGAATCACGGCGGGGTCTACGTGGGGGGCATTTTTGGGCAACACCGGGCAGGAAGCCGCGTGTACCGCCTCAATGCTAGTCTTGCCGCAGACCCCGCAGCTGCTGCTGGTGTAAAAGTGGCGCTCCAGGCGGGGCAGATCGGGGGCGGTGGTCGGGGCCAGCTCGGCCCGCACCACGTTTTCGCGCTCGTCTTCTTTTTCTACGTCGGGGCAATAAATGATGCCCTGCAAGTCCGGCCGGCCGCGGATGATGCCTTCGGTAAACAGAAAACCGGCGGCCAGCTCAAAGTCGTGGCCGGGCGTACGCATGGTGATGGATAAGGTACGGTGCTCACGCTGGCCGGTGGGGCCGTAGCCGACCCGGATTTCCAAAGGCTCTTCGGCGGCCAGCACATCGGAAGCCACGGTTATTTCTTCGCCCTGAACTTTGTGTATGGTGACGTAGTCGTAGCTGGTGGGGGGCAAAAAAACGGGTGCTGACACGGGGCAGGATTAGAAGGCGGAAAAAGCAGTGGCTACCAGGCATTGATTAACTCTATGGTGCTGAAGTTAGTTTAGCCTTACAGTGTAGAGACGCGTATTCGCGTCTCATCATTGAGCAACTGGTACTGCGCCGTCCGAATAGTTCACCTAAACAACACCAGCAACGGCAGACGCGAGTACGCGTCTCTACATCCCGTTGATAAACCTAAATTTGCTTTAGCTAGGTTTCTATAGTTACTTATCTGTTCTATGCTCACTCAAGAAGACCGTCAACGCTACCGCCGCCACTTGCAGCTTCCCGAAATCGGGGAGGACGGGCAGGCGCGGCTGCTGGCCGCCCGGGTGCTAGTGGTGGGGGCCGGGGGCCTGGGCTGCCCGGTGCTACAATACCTGGCGGCCGCAGGTGTCGGTACGCTCGGTATTGCCGACTCCGACCGGGTGGAGCTCAGCAACCTCCAGCGCCAGATCCTGTTCGGCAACGCGGATATTGGCCAGATAAAGGCGGAGGCCGCGGCTCGTGCCGTGAAGCGCCTCAATCCAACCATCAAATGCGAGATTCACGCCCGGCGCGTCGACCGCGTGAGCGTCGAAAAGCTGGTGGCCGCCTATGATTTAGTGGTAGATGGCTCCGATAATTTTGCCACCCGCTACCTGCTCAACGATGCCTGCGTGAGTGTGGGCCGACCGCTGGTGTCGGGGGCCATTTATAAGTTTGAAGGCCAGGTGTCGGTGTTCAATTATCAGGGTGGCCCCACCTACCGCTGCCTGTTCCCGACGCCGCCTTCGGCCGCCGAAGCGCCCAACTGCGACACCACCGGCGTGCTGGGCGTGCTGCCCGGCCTCATTGGCTGTGCTCAGGCCACCGAGGCGCTGAAGGTGCTGCTTGGGCTGGGTGAGGTGCTGCGCGGCCGGCTCTGGGTGTTCGATGCGCTGAGCTTTCAGTCGCGTATTCTGCGCTTTCCGCGCCACCCCGAGCACTCGCTCATCAACCTCAGCACGGCTTCCCCCGCCGATTATGCGGAGCTCTGCTCGGCCGCGCCAGTAGCCGTAACGGCGCCGGAACTGGCGGAGCTATTGGCCTCCGAGGCGCCGCCGTTTCTGCTGGATGTGCGCGAGCCGGAAGAGTACTACCACTTTCATTTGCCGGGTGCCACGCTTATTCCGCTGAGCCAGGTATTAGCTCGCGCCGGCTTGCTGCCCCGCCATCATCCGATTGTGGTGTATTGCCACCACGGCGGGCGGAGCGCCGCGGCTATTACAGAGCTGCAAACCAAGGCTGGTTTTACCAATTTGCAGAACCTGACGGGGGGCATTCATGCCTGGGCGTTGGAGGTCGACCCGACGATGCCGCAATACTGAGGGAGGATTTCAGGACAAATTAGTTTACAGGACATCCGTGCAATACATCGCGTCGGATGAATATTTGACCCGAGCCTACCTACCATGCCCAACTTTACCCCGTCGTCTACCACCACGCGCACCAGTGCTTACCGCCCCGATCTTGAGATTCTGATTGTGCGCTGGCACCAGGATGCTGCCCTGCCGGTCCTGCAGGCCGATTATCAGACGATGTTGGAAGTAGCTGCGGAGCATAACTGCGCCCGCTGGCTGCTGGATGTGCGCCGTCGCGAAGACACCGATCCGCAGCTGAGCGCGTGGGCCAGCGCGACCTTCTATCCACAGGCCGCCGCCCAACTATTGCCCCAGCGTCTGCATCTGGCCGTCCTCAACTCCACTTATATCTACGAACGCTTCCGCAACGATCCGGCGCACCAGCAGTATGTGGCGTATATGCTCGCGCCGGAACGCCCTTTTCTGACTAAGGTTTTTGATGATGAAGGCGAGGCCACGCGCTGGCTGCAGGAAGCCTAATGGTCGTCGGGGTTACTGGTGCCGGCACCTGCCCAAGCCTTCATTTGCTAAGATTATAAGTGCCCAAAATGCCCCCCAGTATCGCTCCCTCGCCCCGCCGCATCCGTTTTGACCGCAACGAGCTGGCGGGGGCATTCGGGGACTTGGGCACCGATTTGCCACTGCTTATCGGCATCATTGCCGCCTCGGGCGTGGATAGCGCCAGTGTGCTGGTCATGTTTGGGCTGATGCAGCTGTTTTCGGGATTTTGGTACGGATTGCCCATGCCCGTGCAGCCGCTGAAGGCCTTTGCGGCTCTGGTTATTGCCCAAAAATTGCCCGGCAGCGTTATTTATGGTGGCGGACTGGCCATTG
Organism: Hymenobacter roseosalivarius DSM 11622; assembly: GCF_900176135.1. Classification (GTDB taxonomy): domain Bacteria; phylum Bacteroidota; class Bacteroidia; order Cytophagales; family Hymenobacteraceae; genus Hymenobacter; species Hymenobacter roseosalivarius. The sequence goes on from NZ_FWWW01000041.1 coordinate 6,198, forward strand.
GCATCGTCATGTTTCTGCTCTCGGTGCTGGGGCTGATCGATGGGCTGGCGCGGCTGGTGCCCAAACCCGTGGTGCGCGGTATTCAGCTGGGGCTGGCCTTGCAGCTGGCTTCGCTGGCGCTTAAAGAGTACGTGCCGGCCGATGGGCTGGGGGGCTATGTGCTGGCGGCGGCGGCCTTCGCCATTACGGTGGCGCTGCTGGGCAACCGCCGCTGGCCAGCGGCGCTGCTGGTCATTGCGCTGGGAGGCCTTTATGCCCTGATTTTCAAGCTCGATCTAACGGCTTCCTACGCCGCGCTCGGCTTTCACCTGCCCACCTGGCACCAGCCCAACCGTGCCGACGTGCTCACCGGCGCGCTGCTGCTGGCTTTGCCCCAGATTCCGCTTTCGCTCGGCAACTCCATCTTGGCCACCAGCCAGGTCCTCACCGATTTCTTCCCCGAACGCCGCATCACCGTCCGGCAGATCAGCTTCACGTACTCCCTGATGAATCTGGTGAATCCCTTTTTCGGCGGCATTCCCGTGTGCCACGGCTCGGGCGGGCTGGTGGGGCACCACGCGTTCGGCGCGCGCTCTGGGGGCTCCGTTATTCTGTATGGGGGGCTTTTTTTGGTAATGGGCCTGTTTTTCAGTCAGGGCTTCGCCCAGATCGTGCAGATTTTCCCGCTGCCTATCCTCGGTATTCTGCTCCTGTTTGAGGCCCTAACCCTAGCTGCCCTCATCCGCGACCTGACCGGTTCCCGCGCCGATTTGCTGGTGGCACTGCTGGTGGGCCTGCTCTGCGGCGGACTGCCTTATGGGTATCTGGTAGGTCTGGTAGTGGGTACGGCGGTGTACTACGCTATGCAGCGCGGCTGGGCCGGCCTGGGGAAGTAAAGCGGGCGCCGTGTTGGCAACAGGCGCAGCCCGCCTACTCTTCCTGCTGCTCCTGCAGGCAGCTGATAACCTCGTCCAGTGACAGCTGGCCCGCGATAAACCGCTCCAGCAGCTGCTTTTCGTATTGCTTGGGGGCCAGCGTCGTATTCAGGGTGATGGCTAATGCCCAGGCGACAGCCCGCTCGCGTCCGGCTCGTTTGTCCAAATCGGAGAGTTGCATTGGTCTCATGCCGCAAATGTTCAACTATTCTGGTAGCAGTACAAGCTGAACGGAAGATGGCTGCCTCAGAATAAGGCAGTGTAACGGTAGGATAACTACTGAATTACAGCTGGATTAGAGATTGGCTCAGGAGCGCGAAATGCGCTTACATGGGTTATAGACGCGTTTTTTGGAGGTCAACCAGGAGATGACAACTACTTGTTTCGCGCTGTTAGTCTAATCGCTCTTAGTTAGTGCAATTTTTTTGCGCAAGGGCGACGATGGTGGGCGCGGTGCTTCACTTAGTAAGGATGGGCCGCTGGCCGGCAGGGTCAGTCGCCCCCGCCTCAGCCCCCAATCGTAGACATGGACTCAAAGCTGAGCTGGTGCACGGGGCGCTGGCGCTCGGCCTCGAAGCCGTCGGCGGCGCGGTGGCGGAAGGCGTGCATCAGGGCCGCGCGCACCTCGTCGTCGGAGCTGCCAGCGCGCAGCAGCGTCCGCACGTCGAGCACGCCCTGATCGTAGAGGCAGGTTTTGAGGCCGCCCTCGGCCGTGAGCCGAATGCGGTTGCAGGTGCCGCAAAATGTGCGCGAGTACGCCGCGATAATGCCGAGCTGGCCAACATGGCCCGGAATAGCGTAGGCCGTCGCGGTGGCTCCGGCCGGTGTGGGCAGCGCGTGCAGCCCCGGAAAAGCCCCCCGCAGATGCTCCCGAATCCGGACGTGGTTCCAGGGCAAGGCAATGGCCCCGTGGCTGCCGCCGTTGAAGGGCATTTCCTCGATGAAGCGCACGTCTACGGGCAGCTCGCGGGTGAGCTCGGCCAGCGGAATCAGGTCTTCGATGTTCTGCCCATCCATCACTACCGCGTTTATCTTGACCGCGATGTTGGTGGCCAGCAAGGCATGCAGCGTGTCCAGCACACGGGGCAACTCGTCGCGGCGGGTGATGCGCAGGAAACGGGCGCGGTCGAGCGTGTCGAGGCTTAGATTGACGCTGCGAATGCCCAGGCGCACCAGTTCCGGGATGTGCGGGGCCGTAAGTACGCCGTTGGTCGTCAGGCTGATGTCGCTGATGCCCGGAATCCGGCTTAGGCGGTCCATGAAAGGCACCAGGTCGCGGCGCACGAAGGGCTCGCCGCCGGTCAGGCGCACTTTGCGTACGCCCAGCCCGGCCAGAATACCGACGACGCGCTCCATTTCCTCGTAGCTCAGCAGCGCGTTTTTGGGCATGTACTCGATGCCCTCGGCGGGCATGCAGTAAAAACAGCGCAGGTTGCAACGATCCGTAACGGCCACACGCACGTATTCGAGTGGGCGGCCGTGATTATCGTACAAAACAGCAGGAGCAACGGGCATAGGTGGGTAAAAGGCAGCGAAAGTCTATAACGGTAGGCGCTGTAATCAGGACGGCTTCGGAACAAAAATGGTTCAGCGTACTTTGCTTACGCAGTGCCTTCCGACAGGCTCAATTTACGAACTGACATTTCAACAAATGAAACTCAAACTTTCTCTTTTCGGCATCACCAAAGAAATCGTCGGCAGCCCCGAGCTGGAGCTGACCGCGCCTGACCCGCAATCGGTGGCGGGCCTGATGGAGCAACTGCGCACGCAGTACCCGCGCCTGCGCGAGCTGACCAGCTGCGCCGTAGCCGTAAACAGTGAATACGCCGCCGATGACTATCAATTGCAAGAGCGCGACGAAATCGCGCTGATTCCGCCCGTCAGCGGGGGGTAGGGTTGCTGGTTGTTAGGGCCTGGTTTTTGGTTTTTGGGCCGTTTGCACTAACAATTATCATCTTTCGACCAGGCACTAAAAACCAACAACTAAGAACTAAGCAATGCTTATCGAACTCACCGATCAGCCCATCGACGTAGCCGCCACCATTGCCGCCGTGGAGGCGGAAGGCGCAGGGGCCGTCAATGCCTTTATCGGTACCGTCCGCAACCAATCGACCGGCCGGCCCGTGGTGCGCCTGCACTACGAAGCCTACGACGCTATGGCCCTGCACCAGATGCGCCGCGTAGCCGAGCAGGCCCAGGAAAAATGGCCTATGCTTCAGAAAATAGCCGTCGTTCACCGCAAAGGCACCCTGGAAATCGGCCATGTGGCCGTGGTGGTGGCTGTTTCCACGCCCCACCGCGCCGAGTCGTTCGCTGCCTGCCAGTTTATTATCGACACGATTAAGAAGGTAGTGCCAATCTGGAAAAAGGAGGAGTTTGAGGATGGGCAGGTGTGGGTAGCCGCGCATCCGTAGGCTTACTAATAAGCGGAAACGCCAGTTCATTTAAACAATAAAACACCCGTCTGTCATGCTGAGCAGAGCGAAGGACCTTATCACGCCTGAACGACTAGCGTATCAACGGCTCGTTCAACTGCGATAAGGCTCTTTGCTCTGCTCAGCATGACAAGGTGGAGTAATTGCCAGTGTTATAAATGAATGTCTGCCCCCAACTCCCTTTCCGCCGCCTCTCGCTCCTCGGGCGTGTTCACGTTGCGCAGCTCCCGCGCATCAGGCGCTTTCAGCACGGCCACATCCGAGTTGATCAGCGCCTTGCGGGGGCAGGAGTAGCCCAAGCTCAGAAACCGCAGCAGCGCGGCGTAGCTGCCGGGCTCCCAGATGGTGATGAGCGGCTCGGGGAAGTCGTTGTGCGGACTTTGGAAGGCCGTAGCCATCTTGCCCGGCTGGCGGTGCGCTACCAGGTGTTGCAGGGTGTCGGCGGAGAGAAAGGGCAGATCGCAGGCCACGACCAGCCAGGCCGCGTTGGGGTCGAGCTGGAAGGCGGATAAAATGCCCCCCAGTGGCCCCAGATCGAGAAAACGGTCGGGGAGGGGTTGTAGCGTCGCGGGAAAATCGGCCACTTGATCGGGGCGGCAGGAGACGTGGACATCCCGGCAAACCGCAGCCAATAGCTCGGCGGCGTATGCGCGCTGCTCCTGGCCGTGGTAGCGCAGGCGGCCCTTGTCGGTCTGCATGCGCTGACTTTGCCCCCCGGCCAGCACCAGGCCCCGCAGTGGCGGCGCGCTGGCCTGCCACCATTGCCTGATGAAGGCGGCAATTGATGGTGTGTCGGATAAATCAAGTACTGGAATCCGATCCGCATCCGGCAAATGGGCCCGCAGATACTCCGGCAATTCTTGCCCGGCTGTCAAGCGCAAAATCAGCTGCACATCCGTCAGACGGTCGAGCTTGCGGTCCAGCGGCTTGGCCGGGTCGAGGATAATAAGTTGCTGTTTGGCCCGGAAGTGATTGCCATTGACTAACACCAGACTTTGGTGCGCCAGCCACTCCTGCTGGCTGAACTTATCCAGGCCGCGTGGCTGATCGAGGCGGCGAAATTGAATCTTGTCGGTCAGCTCGGCCGTAGCACCGGCCTGCAGAATAGGGCTGGCGCCCGCCGCCTCGTCGGCATCCGCGCCGGCGTGGTCCGCATCCACGTAGCCCACGCTCAGCGCGGGCGCGAGGTGCGGCAGCAGGCGGGCTACTAGGTCCTTGATCTTGCCGCAAGGCGCACCCAGAATAGCCAACTCGTAGCGGCCAAACTCGCCAAGGTCAGGGCGGACTAAAGCCGCGTGCTTGGTACGTGGCTTGGGGGGCAGATTGGCGGCGGTATTATTCGTCGACATGATGGAAGTCCTGTTTGCCGCCGGTCTTCTCGAGCAGGCGGGTTTCGCTGATAACAATGTTGTGCGACAGCGCTTTGCACATGTCGTACACGGTAAGCGCGGCCACCGAAGCGCCCGTCAGCGCCTCCATCTCCACGCCGGTTTTGCCGGTCACGGTGGCCGTGCATTCGATGAGGATAGCATCGGGCGCGGCTACCTCAATCCGGATCTGGCAGTCGTCGAGCCCCAGCGGATGGCAGAGCGGAATGAGGTCGGCGGTTTTCTTGGCCGCCATCACCCCAGCCAGAATAGCCGTCTGAAATACCGGCCCTTTGCGCGTGGGCAGGTCGCCGGCCTGCACCAGCGCCAGAATTTCCGCTCCTACCACCACGCGACTGCGGGCACGGGCCACCCGGCGGGTAGCAATTTTGCCCCCCACATCGACCATAGACGGCTGGCCGGCGGCATTGAGGTGAGTGAGCGAACGAGGCTCGGACATAAACGGAAAGAGATTTTTAGAGACACACAACGGCACACTTGACTTCTGACCTTGAGCCTTGCAAAAACAATTCAAAGAGAACGTCATGCAGAGCAAAGCGAAGCATCTCGCGTGTTTAGCTGGATTTAGTACTCGACCGTCAGCACGCGAGATGCTTCGCTCTGCATGACCGCCTATTTATAATAAGCAGAAGTGAAAAGTAGACGGCTACACAAAGAAAGTATAACAGCTTTAACGGCAAACAGGTCGCATAGAGCAAATTTACGTTACGCAACCAGGAACGTGCTCCGGCGCTTTCCTTCCAACTATTTCCCGCCCCTATGACTTCCGTCGCCGAAGCCCAACGTCTGGTTCTCGCTACTGCTCGCCCGCTGCCTCCCGAAACAGTTCCTTTATTGGCTGCCACCGGCCGGACATTGCGCCAGAACCTAACCGCCGACCGTGACTTTCCGCCCTTCCACCGGGTGGCCATGGATGGCATCGCGCTGGCCTTTGAGGCCGTGGCCGGGGGGCAAATTTCATTTCCCATCGAGGCCACGCAGTTTGCCGGAGCGCCACCGCAGCCTCTTCAGAATCCGCGGGCGGCCGTCGAAATCATGACGGGCGCCGTGTTGCCTCCCGGCACCGATACGGTGGTGCGTTATGAGGATGTGTCGTTTGAAGAAGTTGATGGCCAGCGCGTAGCCACCGTGCACGCTTTGCCCGAGCGAATGGGTCACAACGTCCACGCCCGCGCCGCCGACCGCCGCCAGGGCGACCTGCTGCTGCCCGCCGGCACCCGCCTGGGGCCGGCCGAGATTGCCGTGGCCACCACCATCGGCGCGGCTACCCTCTCCGTCACGCGGCCTGCCCGCCTGGCCATCGTCAGCACCGGCGACGAGCTGGTTGACATCGCTGAACAGCCGCTGCCCCACCAGATCCGGCGCTCCAACGCGGCCATGCTGCAAGCCGCCGCCCAAGCCGCTGACGCCGTTACCGAAGCTTTTCACTTCAACGATAATCAGGACATTCTGCGCCAGGGACTGCCCGCTTTGCTCCGCCGCTTCGATGCCGTCGTGCTCAGCGGCGGCGTCTCAAAAGGGCAGGCCGATTTTTTGCCCAGTGTACTGCGCGAGCTGGGCGTCGAGCAGATTTTTCACGAAGTAGAGCAGCGGCCGGGCAAGCCGTTCTGGTTTGGACAGATGCCGGGCGGGGTGGTAGTCTTTGCTTTGCCCGGCAACCCCGTATCCACCTTCGTGAATTATTACCGCTACGTACAGCCCTGGCTGCGGGCTTGTCAGGCCCCGGAAATGCCCCCCGCGCCGGCTGCCTACGCCGTGCTGGCCGAAGCTGTCAGCTTCCGGCCGCGCCTCACGTACTTCCTGCCCGTGCGCCTCGACATGGCCCCCGACGGCCGCCTGCTGGCCCACCCCCAGCGGGCCGGCGGCTCCGGCGACCTGGCCAGCCTGCTCCACTGCGACGGCTTCCTAGAATTGCCCCCCGAACAAACCGAGTTTGCCGCTGGCGAAGCGTGGCCACTGCTTCGGTTTCGGGAATAAAATACCGCCAAGCTGGAGCTTGGCGGTATTTTCCTAGGCCAGCACATGAATTACTGATTCCGAGAATCGCTCCATTTCTTCCAGCTGCGGGCTGCACTGCAACAGGAAGAAATCGACGCCAACGGCTTCGTAAGCACCGATGCGGTCTTGAATCTGGGCGGGTGTGCCGGTGAGGCCGGTGCGCAGGCCACGGTTCGAAACGGAGTAATCCTGCAAGGACACCTGCTGCTCCAGCTGCGTACCGGCCAGCCACTGCTGGTAGTTGTCGTAGCCAGCCGCCGAAGCCTGCACGTTGGTGATCCGGTCCAACTCGCGCTTCACGTCCTGCTCATTGTCGCGCACGATGCTGTAGCCGGCCACGCCGAACTTCATGGGGGGCAAATTTTTCTGCTCCCGGCGGCGGCGCATGTCGGCGATGCGCTGGCCGATCTGCTCCGGCGAGTCGCCGTGCATCACGTAGCCGTCGCACTGCGTCGATATTAGGTCCTTGGCCGCTTCCGATTCGCCGCCCGCGTACAGAAAGGGCTTCTTTGCGGGTTTCGGCTGCAATACGTTGTCAGTCAGCTGATAGTACTTGCCTTCGTAGGAAAAATGATCTTTTTCCCACACGTTGGTTACTACATCCAGCCACTCTTTGGTGCGGGCGTAGCGGTCGTCGTGCTGCTCGAAGTGCAGGCCGTACTTGGTCGCCTCATCGCGCCACCACGACGATACCACGTTCAAGGACAAGCGGCCCGGCGCAATCAAATCAATGTTAGCTGCCTGCTTGGCCAGCAACGCCGGGTTATGAAAAGTCGGGCGCACCGCCACCATAATTTCCATCTCTTTTGTCACAGCCGCTAACGCGGCGGCCGTGCTCCAGGCCTCCAGGGCCGGCGCTTCCTGGCCTTTGATGTCGTTCAAATACAGCTCCGCGATGAGCGTGAGGCTATAGCCCCAGTCCTCGCTGCGCTGGGCAAGCTGTTTTACATAGTCCCACGACGTAGGCATTTGCTCGTCGGGAATGTTGCGGAGCCAGCCGCCAAAAATGGGAAGCCAATAGCCGAATTTCATATGGTCAGGGCGTTTGCGGTGGTCAATTCCAGTTGTTGCTCCAGGTAATCCACGAAGCGGGCGTAAGGGTCAAAGCCTACTACGTTCACGGCGTCGGCCACGAAGTTGGAAAGGGCGTTGATGTCGTAAAACAGGGTTTCGCCGGTGCGGTCATCTATCAGGTATTCAATGCCGCCCACGTCGATCTTGGCGGCGGCTACTAGGCGCTCCACAGCCTCAATTACCTCGGCTGGCGGCGTGGTGGCTTCCACCTGAATGCCTTTCTTGGGGGCTTCCGTCAGGCAGAAGTCGCCGGCCGTAGGCTCGTCGGGGATCTGGCAGATTTCGGCCGGGCAGAGGTTGAAGCTCTCGCCGGTGGTAAATACGTTCATGGCGTACAAAAACTTGCTGTCCAGCGTTTCTACGCGGGTAATGTGCCCCCCACGCGGCGTCACGTACTCCTGCACCAGGGCGGTCTGGTCGATACCCAGATCAATGCTGCCCGCGTCTACGGCCTGCTGCAAACCAGCGGGCGTATCGAAGCGGATAATGCCCGCGCCGCTACCGCCGATGTTCACCTTCACCACCACCGGAAACCGCAGCTCGGCCGCCGCGCCCGGTATGCGCGAAACGTGGTTCACCACCCGCGACTTCGGGTATTTCAGCCCCAGCGAGCTGAGCAAAGAAAGCTGGCGGGCCTTGTTGGTCTCAATGCTGGTAGCCACCGAGCCATTGATAACGCGCACGCCCAGCCGCTCCAAATGCGTCACGAAGCCGGCGGTGTGGAAGATACCCTGACCGTGCCCGCGCAGGTAAGCCGAGGAGCTCATGCGGTTAATCACCAGGCTATAAGCGCTTTCCTCCTCGGAGGGGTCGAAAGCGTGGTGGGCGGCGTCAATTTTTTCGTAGGCCAGCCCGCGACGGTCCAGCTCGGCAAACAGGGGCTTAAACCATTCGGGGTGCTCGTAATAAATGCCGATAGGCTTCTGTGAATCAGACATAAGAGAAAAGGAATGAAGAAGGAGAAAACGAGGGGGGCGGCCGGCTCGCCGCTGCCGCTACGACGCCGGAAATGGCCGACGGGGCGATGTGAGGCAGAAAACGAAGGCAGGGAAACGGCCGGGGGGGGGTAGTAGGCGCAGCCGGTGGCGGCGAGGCCCCACGGACGGCTTGCCCGGCGCGACGCGGACCTGGCAAGCCGTCACAAAGCAGGCGCTGAAAAAGCTTCAGGCGGGGGAAGTGGCGGGCCGGGGAGCGGCGGAAATCAACAACAACAACCCTGACCTACCGGGCGCACCCAACAACTGGTCGGCACGGACAGAAAGCGGCCGGCGGGTTGCGTAGCAAGGCGGGTAAGAGAAAAAGCGGAGGTGTTGAGAAAGCGCACGGCAATTTGTTTTTATATAGTCAGGATTTGGCACCGTTCCAGCGGGTAGCTGGGGGGTTGCCGGCGTTTCGTCGAGCCTGTCTCTCCACGCCTCTGTATAAAAACAATCCTTTGGTTGGAAAGAATTGCTGGCACAAATGTACCGACATATTTTTTAACAATACAAATTCACGACGAAGCTGCGGGTAGCGTGGCACGGCATCGGCACCGGCTTCAGGCAAGCAGCCAGGCCCGCAGGCGGGCAAGCAGGCTGCCCTCCGCCGGGGCCGCCACCGACTCTGGTGCGTCCGCGTCATCATCCCGAACAGCTGCCATAGGGGCCGTATGCCGGGCTAGGATCTGCTGGGCGGCGGCCACGTCCTGCTGGCGCACGTGCAGGCGCACGCCGCCCGAAATGGGGCCGTAGGGGCGGTTTTCGTTGCTGATGAAGCAGGCAATGCCGGCCGTCTCCAGCTGATTTTTGGCCAGGTGCGCCGAGATGGAGTTGGCAAATGACTCCAGCAAGACGACCGGACTATTGGGGGGATCAATGAACATGGCAGCAGCGGTTTGAGCCAAAACACCAGAAGCACCCGGTTAGGTGCTTCTGGGGGTAAAAAAGAGCTGGCGGAGGGCTTTATTGAAACAAAGCCAGCGCCTTAATAAACGTCTGGGAGACGCCCCAGAACAGGGGCACGCCCACGTAGAGCCAGGCCAGCAGCGTTTGCAGCCCCGACGACGGCGTAGCATCGGCGGCCGGAGAATTCATTCGGTTTTCCATACAGAGTTGAGTTGTTGATGGGGTGATTTGCTGATGGCTGGTGGGTTGGCGCTAAACTTAACGAATCAGCCCACCAGCCATCAGTACATCAAATCAGGCGGCTACCCGGCGGGCGGCTTCCTTGTAGTGGTATTTCTCGTTGACGGCCGTCACGAGCAGATTGGCAATGAAGCCAACGACCAGCAGCCCGGCCATCACGTAGAATACCGTCTGGTAGGCTTCGGCGCCGGTCAGGCCTTTGTCTTTCTGGTTCTGGTGCAGGTAGTTAACGATCAGCGGCCCTAGGATGCCGGCCGTAGACCAGGCCGTCAGCAGGCGGCCGTGGATGGCCCCTACCTGCATCGTGCCGAACAGGTCGCGCAGGTAGGCCGGAATGGTGGCAAAGCCGCCGCCGTACATACTCAGAATCACGCAGCACACGATCACAAACAGGGCCAGGGAGTGATTGCCAGCTAGCGTGGGCACCAAGGCGTAGAGCGCGATGCCCAGACCAAAATAAATCATGTAAGTGGGCTTGCGGCCCAGCTTATCCGAGGCCGAAGACCAGAAGAAGCGCCCCACCAGGTTAAACAAGCTCAACAGGCCCACGAAGCCGGCCGCCGCGGCCGCCGTCACGCCCAGACCCGTACCCATCGACGCGTCCGAGAACGTTTCCTGAATCAGGGGCGAAGCTGTTTCGAGCACCCCGATACCGGCCGTCACATTCATGCAAAGCACCACCCACAACAGCCAGAACTGCGGGGTCTTGATAGCCGTGTCGGCATCTACGTTGGCCGTCGTGATGAGGGAGGTATGCTGGGTGGCGGGCACGTAGCCCGCTGGCTTCCAGCCCTCCGCGGGCACCCGGATGGTGATTACGCCAAACATCATGAATACCAGGTAGATAGCTCCCATGGTGAGCATGGTGGGCGCTACGCCCATCGGAGCCGAGTCTTTGAAATAGGCCATCAGGGCCACGGCCAGGGGCGAGCCAATCATGGCCCCGCCGCCAAAGCCCATGATGGCCATGCCCGTAGCCACGCCCGGCCGGTCCGGAAACCACTTGATGAGCGTGCTCACCGGCGAGATATAGCCGATACCCAGCCCAATGCCGCCCACGAAGCCATAGCCGAAATACACGAGCCAGATGCTATGCAGGTGTACGCCCAGGGCCGCGATGAAAAAGCCCCCCCCAAAGCACAAGGCCGAGGCCAGCATGGCTTTGCGCGGCCCTACGCGCTCCAGCCACTTGCCAAATACGGCCGCCGACAAGCCCAGCAGCACAATGGCAATGGAGAAAATAACGGCGAGCTGACCGGCGGTCCAGTCGGTGGGCGCGGGCGCGTCCACGTTGCCGCTGATCAGGGCTCCCATGGGCTTTTTGAACACGCTGAACGCGTACGCCTGCCCGATGGCGAGGTGAACGGCCAGGGCCGCCGGCGGAATCAGCCAGCGGTTGAAGCCCGGCCCGGCAATGGTGCGGCTGCGGTCCAGCCAGGAAGTAGTGGTTGCCATGCGCTAAAGAGAATTGGTGGGAAATAGGTGAACGAGACAGCACCGGGACACGGCAGAGGCTGGAAATGTGCCTCCGGGGTTGAGAATCAGGAAGGTAGATGCTTTTACGGCAAATTATCAACCCTAAGCCCGTAAATGTTGCTAATCAGCTATAGCTTTGGTTGAGCCTGGTACCTATTGTGCTGCGGGTCGGCGACTTAGCCAGCCCCGCAGACCCGGCTGGCGGCTGTTACGCAGAAAATTGGTCAGGCCCCTGGTTATGTGCTCCGCCATGCGCTGCTGGAATTCGGGTGAGGTCAGCAAGCGCTCATCGTCAGAGTTGGAAACGAAAGCAGTTTCTACCAACGCATTCGGGTACTCGGTGGGGCCGTTCAGCCCGAAGTTGAAGCTGCCTACATTGCCAAAACCGGGTAAGCCCGTGCGCAGCATCTCCGCGTAAATAGCCGTTGACAGGGGCCGAAACGCCACGTAGCGGTAGTAGGTGCTGGTGCCCCGCACGGTCTTGCTACTGGAGGAGTTAACGTGAATACTGACCAGTAGATCAGGGTTTGCCTGGCGCAGGCGCAGGATTCGGTCGCCGTTGTCCACGCTCAGGTCGGCGTCGCGGGTCATCAGCACCCGCGCGCCTTTGTGCTCCAGCTTCCGCCGCAGGCGCTGGGCAATGGCTAAAGTGAGGTCTTTTTCGCGGGCACCGCTGGCCCCTACGGCACCGGTGTTGGTGCCGCCATGGCCGGCGTCCACGGCTACGGTCAGACCACGTAGGTGCATCTTGGCCGGGGGGCGTTTTACGCGAATGGTCAGCACATTATTCTGATAGCCAATGCTGTAGCCCCAGCTCTGACGGTGGCGTAAATGCAGCACCAGCCGGAATACATCGGGCTGCACTTGCTCGTAGTGCACGTCGCCGAGGGCTTGCAGGCCCGCGCGCTGGGTTATCCAGTTGGTATTGGAAGTGGCCCCGAATACATCAATGACCAGGCGCGTGGGCTCGGTCAGGAGCTGGGAGCGGTAGGGCAGGCGCTCGGTGAGCGGTACGCGCACGTAGTCGTAGAGCGAATCGCCCTGCACGCTCCACGAGCCAGTGAGCGAGCCGGGCATAAAGCCGCCGGGGGGCAGCAAGCGCACACTATTCTCCGGCACCCAGGCAATCTGGTTTTCGGCCAGGCGTACCCGGTACTGATTGCCTACTTTGCCGTTAATATTCAGCACCACCAGCGAATCGAGGTAGCCCATTTTGGCCCCACCCAGGCGGTCTTCGCCCAGGCCGTAATTCAGGTAAGCCAGCGGGCCTTTAGTAACAGCCAGCTGGGGAGCATTCTGGTTTAAAAAACGCACCGTATTCTGGCTGAACGCCACTGTGCGCATGCTATCCGCGGTGAGCAGCTCAAAGGCAATGAGCCGGTCAAAAAGCGTGTCGCCGGGCTGCACCACGTACGTTCCCTGATAGATGCCAAGCTGCCCATTGGTGAGCATGGGCGACAATTCATTCATCGATTTGCCCCCCAGAAAGGTGGCCGTCGCGCCCGGCTGACCTTTCAGGCGTACCTGCAGCCGGTCGCCGGGCTGCAGCCACTGGTCAGCGGCCGGTACGGTTTCGGCGGTCTCGATAGGCGATAGTTGCGCTAGGGCCGTAGTAACCTGGAGCAGCAGGAGCAGCCGCAGCAAAAGTTTGGGTATACCCATGAAGAGTTAGAATGAAAATGGCTTAGCTGATGCAGAACCAGCAGTCAATATTCGGTCTTTAGAGGTTTGCAACCATTTATCCTCTACCAAGCATCATAGCCACGATTGCCTGCCCAGCGCCTGAACGCAGCTTAGTAGAGGCTGCTACGGCTCAGCTCTACCTCAGTTTCTCCTCCACCTTATTATTGCCTGTATTTATGCTAAAGATGCTAACCCTAACTACCTGCTTGCTGGGCTGCGCCCTGTTTGCCCACGCCCAGAATGAGCCAAAACGCGCGTATGAAGCCGGCATCGAAGTCATAAACTATAACCCTTCCGGCAACGGCCACCGCTACGACAACTCACCTGCTAATAATCCGGCCCAGTGGGCGTCCGGCCTATTTTTGCGGTATACTCCCACTCGGTTTGGGCTAAGGCTGGGGGGCAATTTTAGCCGGGGAACCGTGAAGCCCAGCTATGATTACTGTGCCGATTGCCTGGAGGGAAAGGTGACGGACAAGGAGCTGCAAGTAAAGCTGGGCGTTCAATACGCACCCCTCACAAAATACGATTGGCTCTACACTTTCACCGACTTGTATTACCGACGCTACAGCTCCACGGGAGACCTTACGGGCGGGCTGTGCGGCTGCCTGGATGTCACGGACACCCGTACTTCCAACGGGATAGGGCTCAATGCCGGCCTGGGGGCCAGAATCAGGGTGTTTAAAAGCGTTTACCTAAGCCCGGAAATCTACTACGACGTGCTGCGAGCCCGCGACGAAACCGCCCAACAAGACAACCACAGCGGCAGCGTCTTCACCTATCAGGAAACTACAACCATGCATCGGCCCGCCATGCGACTACGGGCTACGGTTGCCTTCTAGGTATAGGTTTTTGTAGCTGGCCAGTCCTTTGATTAACTAATTAATTGATTGTTTATCAGTAGGATACAATTGGTTGTATAGCAGGTCAGCGGCGGCTTCCAATAAGGGTAAATCGGTAGTGCGCTCCTGGCAGCGCTGCATATCGTAGTGGCAAAGCGTACCAAATGCCTTGCCCTCACTATCCCGGATGAGAACCCCGCAGTAGGACACGACGGGCGTATCGACCACGCCCTTCACGCGTGGGTCGGTGGTAGCATCCGTTATTTCCAGTGGCGCCTGCTGGCGGCCTACCAAGGCGCAATATGTGGCCTCCATCGGAGCAGCAGGGCCTTGCTGCACATTAGCGGGGTCGCGCCGGTCGTAGAGGGCCTCATTGCGCAGCTGGTCGCCATCAAAGCGGAAAACGCCGGTGTAGCGATGCGGCGTGCGGCTATTCAGGTATTGAAGCGCAGTATGAATCCCGTGCTGCTGAAGCACGGAGGTGAACTCTCCAATATCGTGGAGCACGGACGAATCCGGAGAAGAAGCGCTGGTCATAAGAAAGAAAGGTGGCGGGGTAGTGTTGCAAGATATGTAGAGCTGCAAGATATTGTATTAACCGGCAATGTGTGAACAGGCTTTTGCTAAGCATTAGCAAAGGTTGGAGCTGGTTAAAAAAAGCCCCCCAGAAATAATATGGGGGGCTTTTTCCTGGGATATATCGTAGTTATAATTCCAACCGATGTAGCCACACGGCGAAAATTTACTCCTTCACGGCCTGGCCCAGGTCCTTTATATCACGGCCCGATTCCATGGCCACAAACTCGGCTTGCAGACCCCGGATGCGCAGCTCATCGCGCCCGACCACATCCAGCCGAATTGCTTTTAACTGATTGTTGAGTCGCTTATATACGCTGGTAGCGTAGTCCCAGTCGCGCTGGGTCCACTGGCGGCGCTTGGCGCGGGTTTGGCGGAGCAGTTGGGTGTAGGCGGGCTCAATGCTTTGTGGGGTGAGCTGGTCGATGGTGGCATAGGTGCCGAGCAGCTCGGTGGTAAAGGCTGACTCAGCGGCGGGGTCGAGAGGTTGGCGGTTGCGGGCGCGGGCCGTGGCCGTATAATCGGCGGCACGGTCGCTGGCCCGGTCAAGGCGGTCGCCGGCGCGCTCAGCCAGAGTATCCAGCTTGCGGGCTTCCTGACGCACGACTTCCTGCCGCTCGCGGGGCGTGGTGTCGCAGCCGGTGAGCAGGAAAAGGCAGATAAAAGACAGGCACGCGGCAGGTGCCAGGCAGAACGGAGAGGTAGTGGCAGATTTCATAGAAGCGTGTACGCAACTGCTGCCGAGTTGGATATTCGGGCTTTGCCCGTGCAAAAGCGAAAAAGCCCCCCAGCCAAGGACGCCACTTATTGTTCCTCGTCGGTGCGGTCGCGCAGGTCACGCAGCTGGGTTTGCAGGCCGGGAAAATGAGGGCAGATTTTGGCCAGCCTCTGCAGCACGCGCAGGGCAGAGCGGTCTTCGCCCAACATGCGCAGTATAATTGCCCAGCCGGAAAGTGCCCCAAAGTGGCGGGGCTCGCGGCGCAGGGTTTCGGTAATATCCAGCAAAGAAGCGCGGTACTCGCCCCGCATATAGTGGGCCGTAGCGCGCTTATTCCAGCCTTCGGCAAAGTCGGGGCGGTTATCAATCAAAAACGTGAAATCGGCAATGGCGCGGGTATAGTCGCCGGCCGAAAGGGCGCGCATGCCTGCTTCCAGGTGCTTGTCGAGGGCCTGGTCGCCGGTGGTAAGCCAGAGCTGCCAGATGCCGCTTTGCAACGCTTCAATCTCCGCTGGCGCTTCTGCCTCCTGCAACCTGGCAAACAGATCATCGAGCGTAGTCATAGCTTGGAGGGGTAAATGCTGAGGTAAAAGTGTACGCTGGAACAGCTGCTGCGTTTGGGTAAAGCCTGCCGGGGGGCTTTTTCCCCACTCTCAATATCCTGCCGAATGTATACGCTTTTGTCAAAAGCAAAAGCCAACAACTCGGTTGCTGGCTTTTGCTTGTACGGGGCAATAGCAACTTAAAACAGCTCCTTCGCCACACGCCGAATCGACTCCGACTTGCCCATAGAATAGTAGTGCAGGCAGGGCACGCCGTGAGCCATCAGCTCACGGCTCTGGTTGATGCACCACTCAATGCCGATGCGGCGGGCGTCCTCGTTGTCGCGGCACTGGCTGATTGCCTCGGCCAATTCCTCCGGGATGTTCAGGAAAAACGTGCGCGGCAGCATAGTCAGCTGGCTTTTAGTGGTCATTGGCTTCAGACCCGGAATAATGGGAGCCGTAATGCCCGCCGCCCGGCAGCGCTTCTCGAAGTTGAAGAACTGCTCGTTGTCGAAAAACATCTGCGTGACGATGTACTCGGCCCCACGGTCCATTTTCTGCTTCAAAAAACGGATGTCAGAGCCGTAGTTGGGCGCCTCAAAGTGCTTCTCCGGGTAGCCTGCCGTGCCGATGCAGAAGTCGGTCGGAAACGTATCTTCCTGCTCATCATCCAGATACCGGCCTTTGTTCATGCAGGCTACCTGCTCAATCAGGTCGCTGGCGTAGGCGTGGCCGTCGGGCTCGGGTACAAAGTGCGACTCCGACTTTATCGGGTCGCCGCGCAAAGCCAGCACATTATCAATGCCCAGAAAGTGCAGGTCGATCAGCGCGTTTTCGGTTTCCTCTTTTGTAAATCCACCGCAGGTCAAGTGGGGCACGGTGTCCACATCGAAGCGATTTTTGATGGCCGCGCAGATGCCTACCGTACCGGGCCGCTTACGCACGGTTTTGCGCTCCAGAAAGCCGTTGGGCTGCTTGCGGTACACGTACCTTCGCGGTGGTAAGTCACATCAATGAACGGCGGCTTGAACTCCATCAGCGGCTCGATGTTGCCGAACAGATTCTGGATGTTCTCGCCCTTTCTGGGGGGCAAAACCTCGAAGGAAAACAGCGTTTTGCCGTCGGCTTGGATCAGGTGGTCAGTTACTTTCATATAGAACACCAAGTGTAAGTTGGTGAGTCGGAGAGGGTGGTAATTGATTATGCGAGTTAATGAGAAATAGGCGGTAAGCTCCCT
>NZ_FWWW01000038.1 GCF_900176135.1 Hymenobacter roseosalivarius DSM 11622
GGNGGGCTTTTTTGGTTTCCAATTACGACTAAGCGGCTTGGAAGCCAGTAGCCTGCTTGATAGTGCGCTCAGCGCCGGTAGCCGGTTCGGCGTAGGTGTGGTCGCTCACCTCAATGGAGAGCTTCTTGCCCAACAACTCTTTAGTATCTAGGTCTTTGCCCCCTTCAGCATGAATGCCGACGGCCGAGTAGAGAGAAAGTAAAATGGGCATGGCTGCCGGCGACGTGTAGAAGCGCTGCGTCAAGAAGCCATCTTCGTTTTCCATGCGGGCCGCGAAAAACGGCACATTCTGGTGCTCGCTAGTACCTTCCTGAATATCGGTAATCTCAACCACATGACGCCCATTGGGCAGAAAGCCCTTCTCCTGGCCTTTTTCAACTGGAATTTTCATGGGAGTGGATTAGGGTTAAATATTACTTAACGGTAGGAGCAAAGAGGAGTTCAGAGATATGGTATAAAATCGTTGTGATATACTTATCTCCAGACTCAACGATCAGAAATTCAAATAGTTGTAGGAATATTTCAAATCTTTAGCTCAAATTCAGATTAGTGATTTAGCTCCGTCAATTTATAGCCCGGGGGGCAGTTCACTACCGGTCTTATCTTCCACTCTTCACTTCCCAACCTATGTTAAACAAACTTACCGGCTGTTGCCTCTTGGCATTGAGCTCAGTAGCCTTTTCCGCCTGCGACCAGTTCGGACTGGAAGACTGGCGAGGCAATGGGCAGCCTGCCCCCAGACCCAAGATAGCCTTGACCTCCCCTAATATGGACGCCCGCCAAGTAGTATTGGGTCCTCCATCGAGAGCCGTTGGGTCTTTTTCGGGCCTGTACGACCCACAAACCAATGTGTTAGTATCTACTGTTGCTTATTATACGAGTGGTGAATCCATTACTGGTGTGATATCTCAACCTGTAACAGAGGTCCACTTGCACCGGGGGGCACCAGGAACGAACGGGCCAATCGTTTTCTCCTTTCCTTCGCTCACACTCCCACTCCCCATCGGAGCTACAGTTACCCTTTCCGAGGCTGACGAGGAGTTGCTGCTCAACAACGATATGTATGTGGATGTGCATACTCAGATTTTCCCTCAGGGCGAAGTCCGGGGGCCTGTTTTGCGGCAATAAAGCGGTTCGAATATCGCTTAACTGCGCTGATACCAAGGTGATAAACGCTCACTTCCTACTCCTCACCCATGCTAAAAAAACTCGCTTCCGGATTTCTCTTCCTACTGAGTCTGGCCACATTTTCCGCCTGTGACCAATTCGACTTGAATGACCTGCGCAAAAAGGCGCCACCTAGCCTCCCCGAAATATCCCTATCGGCTAGGCTCACGGGTAGTCAGCTTGTGCCGGCAGGCACTGGCGGCTTAGGCTCTTTTACGGCTACTTATAACCAGCAGACCAATGTCCTGGCTTATACTGTGGCATTCAACACTTCTTTGGCTGGGGCCATTTCGGTTCAAGAGCTGCATCTGCACCGCGGCGCGGCAGGTACTGTCGGGCCCATCGCTTATACGTTGCCTTCGACAACTAATGGGACGATTACATTAACGAAGGCCGATGAGGCTCTGCTACTGGATGGAAGTCTGTATGTGGATGCAGAAACGCGGTTTCGTGAGGGGCAGCCGCTCGTTGCTGTAAGCCGGGGCGCTATTATGAGGCAGTAAAGCGGGCTCTGTTTTGGTTGGAAATACAAGAAAACCAAATTGTTACAAACCGGTTGCTATATTTTGCCGTAGGTCCTAGCCAGCCTTCTCCATTGTCGAGTTCTTGTCCTGACAATTCCATCTTTTCTAACTTTTATTTTCCACTCCTTACCACCTAACAATGCTAAAAAAACTCACTTCTGGTTTCCTACTGGCTTTTGGCCTAGTAGGCTTTTCCGCTTGTGACCAAACAGATCTGAATGAGCTGATCAAGATTGCGCAGCCGGCTCCCAGCACCAAAGTAAACCTAACGGCCATTATGAGCGGCAGTCAGGAAGTACCAGCTGTTTCGTCGGCCGCTACGGGTACTTTTACCGGTGTCTATGACAAGAACACCAATGTATTGACCTACACGGTAACCTACACCGGGCTGACGCCGGTAGCTGGCCACCTGCACCGCGGCGCGCCGGGCATGAATGGACCAGTAATCTTCCCATTTCCGCAGCTGACTTCGCCCGTCACCGCTACGGCCACCTTTACTGAGGACGACGAAGCCTTATTGCTGAATAACGGTTTTTATTCAAACCTGCATAGTGCCGCATTCCCCGGCGGCGAAATACGGGGCAATATTACAGTGAAGTAGAGCGCCTGTTTGCCTGAAAAGCCCCCCATACGACGAGTGCGGGGGGCTTTTTTGTGCTCCCGCAGTGCTGCCAGAACTTTAGCGGGCATTTTTGCCTAGGCATTGCCGACCTTTACCCGCACCATGGCCTCTACGCTCACCGACGCGCTTAACCTGCTTTCCAAAACCACACCGCGCCGGGTACTGAATACCGCGCAGGTGGTCGGGAGCTACGCCCTGAGCAAGCTCACGGGCCGGGCGCGCCACTGGGGGTTGCCCATGGCTTTGTCGTTTGAGCCAACCACCAGCTGCAACCTGCGCTGCCCGGAGTGCCCCAGCGGGCTGCGTTCCTTTACCCGGCCCACCGGCATGCTGCCCGACGAGCTGTTCAAGCGCACCATCGACGAAGTAGCGGCGCGGCTCTGGTACCTGATCTTCTATTTTCAGGGTGAGCCGTACCTGCACCCGCATTTTCTGGAGCTTGTGAAATACGCCGCTGATAAAGGCATTTATACCGCTACCAGCACCAACGCCCACTACCTGAATGACCAGAACGCCCGCCGCACCGTGGAGTCGGGCCTCGACCGGCTGATTATCTCGCTCGATGGTACGACCCAGGAAACCTATCAGCAGTACCGCGTGGGGGGCAAAATTGACAAGGTATTGGAGGGTGCGCGCAACGTGCTGCGCTGGCGTAAAGAGTTGAAGTCGAGCACGCCGCGGGTAGTATTTCAGTTTCTGGTAGTGCAGCCCAATGAGCACCAGATTGAGGATGCCAGGCAGCTGGCCCGCGACATGGGCGTGGACGACGTGTGGTTCAAAACCGCCCAGATTTACGATTACCAAAATGGCTCGCCTCTTATCCCGACCATCGACTACTATTCGCGCTACGAGAATAACCAGAACGGCACCTGGAGCATCAAAAACCGCTTGATTAATCATTGCTGGAAAATGTGGCACTCCTGCGTTATCACCTGGGACGGGCTGGTGGTGCCCTGCTGCTTCGATAAAGACGCGGAATATCGCCTCGGCGACTTATCTCAGCAAACCTTCCGAGGCTTGTGGCAGGGGCCACAATACCGGCAGTTTCGCGCCTCCCTACTCAAAGGCCGCGACCAGATTGAGATGTGCCGCAACTGCACCGAAGGCACCCGCGTGTGGGGCTGAGCAGGTCAGCGGGCCGGGTAAAAGCACATGGCGGCGAACGATAAGTAGCATATAGGCCTGCGCTTGCGTTAGTTATGCGTAAAAACACTAGCACGGCCGCCGCGTTATTACTACTGGCTTAGTCTGGCTTGGTGGCTGGCTGATCTTATTTTGCGCTGTCGCATTCCAAATCATATCCCATAAGTAGTGTTTGCTCTTACCTCTGATTTCTCCAATACGGTTAACCTCGTCACTGATAAGCTTATTGCTTGGGTTGAGCAGTTTGTCATAATGCTGCCCAACCTGGTGGTAGCTATTCTGCTGTTGATCGTGACCGTATTTGCCGCGCGGCTCGTGCAGCGATTAGCTACCCGGTTTCTGCCCCGTGTGTCGCATAGCGTAACGATCAATAGCCTGATTGCGACGCTGGTTTACGTGGTCGTGCTGCTGTTTGGGTTGTTCTTCGTGCTGTCGGTGCTGAATCTGGACAAGACCGTGACCTCGCTGCTGGCCGGCGTCGGTATTATTGGGTTGGCCCTGGGCTTTGCCTTCCAGGACATCGCGGCCAATTTTATCAGTGGCATTATCATCGCCATTCAGCGGCCCTTCAACGTGGGCGACATGATTAAAACCAACGACTACTTTGGGATTATTGAGCGCATCCGGCTGCGCACCGTGGATTTGCGCCAGCCAACCGGCGAGTTGGTGCTGGTGCCCAACCGCAAAGTGTTTGAAAATGCCCTGATTAACTACTCCGTCAATACCATGCGCCGCGTCGATCTGGACTGCGGGGTGGGCTACGACTCCGATCTGGAGCAGGTGCGGGAAGTCGTGCTGGAAGCCGTACAACAGGTGCCGCACCTAGTGCGCGAGCGGGCCCCGGAGGTAATGTTCACAGAGTTTGCCGACAGCGCCATCACGTTTCAGCTCCGCTTCTGGATTCCCTACAAGCGGCAGGTCGACTACGTGTCGGCCAAAAGCGCCGCCATTATGAGCATAAAAAAGGCCTTCGATGAGGCGGGCATCAACATTCCCTTTCCCATTCGGACCCTGCATGTGCCGGGTGGCGTTGCTTTGCCCATCGCCTTGCAAAAGGAAGAAGTCGATGCAGACAAGAATGAGTAAGCACAACACCCTGCACCACTAGAGCCAAAAAAGCCCCCCAGATCTATTCTGGGGGGCTTTTTTAGCTCTAGCGCTTCTTATTTGTGGTCTTTTTTCAGGTTTTTGCCGAGGTCTTCTACCTGCTTAAGAAAACCCAGGCTGTCGGTGTCGCCGGTGGGGCCGTAGGAGGAGGAAATCGTGCCGCGCGTACCGTCGGCGCACTCCAGGGCGTACAGGATGGACATATCATCGGGGTCACTCTCACCCTCAAAGCGGTAAAAATCCACGATGGTCACGTCTTCGGGGCCATAGCTGATGGTCTCGGAGCTAAAAGGGCGCAGGCGGCCATCGGCGACCCGAAAATCTTCGGTAAAACCGTCTTTGGCCAGCTTCTGCTCTACCATAATCAGGGAGCGTTCTTCTTCTTTATCTTGCATGATCAGGGGGCGTTTGGGAGTGGAACGGTGCGGCGGAGTAGGAGCAAAAAGAACCCCGTGCCGACTATACGCAGTCGGCACGGGGCTAGGTTGTCTGAATCGACAATACGGAAAGTTATTTACTGGGAAGGGGTTCAGCTTTCAGCGCCGCCGCTTCAATGGTGCGTTGCAGCCGATCAACATCAATGGTACCGCAGGCACCGCCGCAGCCTTTGGCGCAGCCAGTAGTGCCTGGGGAGAAAAAGGCTCTCCAGAATACCCGGCCCACATAAAAAGTGGCTGCCAGGAACAAAACGCCGATGAGAAAATATTGGAACAGCATAACGCTCATAAAACTATGCAATCCGAAAAAAAGTTTGGCCACTGG
This sequence comes from Hymenobacter roseosalivarius DSM 11622, assembly GCF_900176135.1. Classification (GTDB taxonomy): domain Bacteria; phylum Bacteroidota; class Bacteroidia; order Cytophagales; family Hymenobacteraceae; genus Hymenobacter; species Hymenobacter roseosalivarius. The sequence goes on from NZ_FWWW01000038.1 coordinate 5,326, forward strand.
CCCTGCTATTTCCAGTAGTCGCCAATCGTTTGCTGCATCCGGCGGTGTATCTGGCCGTTGGTGGCTAACACTTCCCGACCAAAAATGGGGTCACCATTGGTAAGAAACTGCGTAACGTGGCCACCGGCCTCGCGCACCAGCAGCACGCCGGCGGCTACATCGTAGGAGTTGATATTAAACTCGAAATAGCCATCGAAGCGGCCTGCGGCCACATAAGCCAAATCCAGCGCCGCCGAGCCCACGCGGCGGATACCGTGCGTAGACTGCATAAACTCGCCCATAATTTTCAGGTAGGCATCTAGCTTGTCGAACTTATAGTAGGGAAAGCCCGTGGCCAGCAGTGACTCATGCAAATCGGCCGCGGCCGATACGTGAATGGGCTTTTCGTTGCAGTAAGCCCCCCCGCCCAGCGCCGCCCGGAAGCACTCATCCTGATTGATTTCGTACACCACGCCCACCACCAGCTCGTCGCGGTGCATGAGCGCCACGCTCACGCAATACGCGGGTTGCCCATGTATAAAGTTAGTAGTGCCGTCGAGCGGGTCGATGATCCAGTTATACTCTTCGGTTCTTTCCTTGGCCGCGGTGCCTTCCTCCGTAATAAAACCCGCTTCAGGCAGGAGTGCGTGCAACTCGTCGACTAACTGCTTTTCGCTTTGCTGATCGACGTACGAAACCATATCATGCAAGCCTTTATGCTCCACGCTGGCCAAGTCAAAGTTGGCCGCTTCTTGACGAATAAACTGGCCGGCGCGGCGAGCTATATCCGCTACCTGGAGGCTTAATGCATTGAAATCCATAGGGTATATGTTAGGCTGTCATCCTTCGTATCTCAGGATGATAATTGACTTTTTTTAGCGCCCACAAACCGGCGCACGAGGGTGAAGCTCAGCAGTAATCCTGCCAGCACCTGCATCGTGGGCCCAATCAGCTCGCCGTGGCGCACGTAAAAGGTTAGCTCGGAGTTGAGCTGCACGGTGGCCCGACTGGCGGCGGGCACCCACCAACCAGTCTGAGCCGTGATTTCGCCTCTCTGGTTAATGAAAGCCGAAATGCCCGTATTAGCCGAGCGGGCAATAGCCCGACGAGTTTCGATGGCGCGCAGAGTGGCGTATTGTAGGTGCTGCTCGTGGCCGGGCGAGTCGCTCCACCAGCCATCATTGGTGATGATGCCCAACAGCGTCGCCCCATTCTTTACATATTCGGCCACGAAGTCGCCGTACACCGATTCGTAGCAAATGAGTGGACCCACTCGCAGCGCGGAGTCAGTAGGGGAGCGGAATACGGTGCGCTCCTTCTGGCTGCCGTAGCTGCCCACCGTGCCGCCCAAGTTGATATTGGCAATGAGTTGGGTGAGGAGTGGCGGCACCTTCTCCACGCCCGGCACGAGGCGGGATTTGTGATAAAAAGTAGCCGGCGTACTAGCATTGGTCAGGAAAGCAGCGGTATTAAACACATCGAAGTAGCCCGTCTCGTCGCGGTAGCGGGCCGTTACAGTAGCGGTTTCCTTGCTCGGATAAGCAACCAGACTGGTAATACCCGTGATAAGCTCCAGGTTGGGATGCTGAGCCAGCATTGCCCGAACCCGCTGGGTATTGGGGTTGGCGTCAAACTGATTTTCCCACTGCGCCTGATCCAGAGAGGTTTCAGGCCAGAGTACGAGGCGGGTTTTGGGCGTCAGATTTTCGGTAGTGAGGGTAATTAGCCGGGTAACCTGCGCCTCAATCGGGATGAAGTTTTCTGCTCCCTGAAACTTCTCCTGGTACGGGTCGATGTTGGGCTGAATAACCAAAACCTCGGCTGGGGGGCCTTTCTCCTGATAGTTGTAGCCAATAAGCTTGGAGAGGCCGATGGGCAGCAAAGCAGCAAGTAAAGGAACCATGAACAGGCGCTGCACTTGTACACGGCTCAACTCAGGGGCACCTGGTCGGCTGGCCGCCGCGTATTTTTGCAGGGACAGAAACGCCAGGATATTTACCACCCAAATCCAGACGGAGCCGCCCAGAAAGCCGGTATATTCGTACCACTGCACCCAGCTATTGGCCTGGGCAAAGCCGTTGCCGAGCGTAAGCCACGGCCAGGTGAGGTCCCAGTGCAGGTGCAGCTGCTCGAAGGCAATCCAGTAAACGGGTAGCGACAGGTAGCCCAGCATAGGACCCGCCAGCTTTTTGGTGTGGTAAAACGCCATGGTGGGCAGGCACATCAGCAAAGCGTTCAGCACCACGGCCGCAATGCCGCCGCCCAAGGTGCTGTAGCTCACCCACCAGGTAGTAAAAGCATTCCAGAGCACCAGCGTCAGGTAGGTGTAGCGAAACACCTTCCAGCCGCTCGCGCCGCGCCGCGTAAGCAGCTGTTCCATAAACAGATACGGCACCCAGCCGACGAGCAGCAGCAGAGCCATGCCAGTGGGGTGTACGGGCCAGCCGGCCCACAAAAGCACGGCGCTGAGCAGCGCCAGCAGTGAAGGTTGCCAATAAGCCCACCCAGCCTGGGGGCGCGGAGCCGCAGCAACGGCTGGGCTAGTCTTTACTTCCTTGAACGACAACAACGATTTCTCCTTTAATGGATGAACGGCCCGCAAAGTTGGCGGCTAGCGCGGGCAGCGTGCCGTTTACGGTTTCCTCAAATAACTTGGTTAACTCCCGGCTCACCGACGCCTGCCGCTCGGGTCCAAAAACCTCGGCCAGCTGCTCCAGGGTTTTTACGATGCGGTGCGGCGATTCATAAAATATCAACGTGCGGGTTTCGGTGGCCAGTTCCCGCAGGCGGGTCTGGCGCCCTTTTTTTACGGGCAGAAATCCTTCAAATACAAATCGTTCGGCTCCGAAACCTGACTTGAGCAATGCCGGCACAAAGGCCGTAGCGCCCGGCAGGCACTCTACTTTCAGGCCCCGGCTCAGGCACTCGCGCACCAGTAGAAAACCCGGATCGGAGATGCCCGGCGTGCCGGCATCCGACACCAAAGCCATCCGTTCCCCTTTTTCCAGACGCTCAATCAGGCGGGCCACGGTTTGATGCTCATTGTGCAGGTGGTAGCTGAGCAACGGTTTTTTCAAACCCAAATGCTGCATCAGGCGGCCGCTGTTGCGGGTGTCTTCGGCCAGCACCGTATCTACCTCGCCCAATATGCGAATGGCCCGCAGGGTGATATCCTCCAGGTTACCGATGGGCGTGGGCACGAGATACAGAACGGTGGTCGCGGGAGCTTCGTCGGGCATAGAGGTACAAAGGTAAGTTGACGCTACGCTTAATGAGAAATGAAGAATAAGGAATGAGGCATTGAAGGCATCTGATAATGGATCATTCTTCATTAAGCGTAGCGTAAATCCGGTCGATGGCTTCCGCTAAGCGGTGGTCGCGTTTAGTGACGGTATTGCCCGCATCGTGGGTGTAGAGGCGAAACTCGACAATGTCGTACACATTGGACCACCATGGATGATGATTCTGACGCTCCGCTTCGGCGGCCACGGCTGTCATGAAGGCAAAGGCCGCTTTGAAATCGGCGAAATGGAAGCTGCGGGTAAGGGCGTTATCGTGTTCGGTCCACATGAGGGGCTTTTTTGGGTAGCAATACTCGAAAAATAAAGCGCTCGACACAACTGCCTTTAACTTGCTGCAAGCCACGCTGTTTCCGGTCAACTTAAACCAAAATTCGCAAACCAGAGTACACTTCAAGGTAATCACCCCACGACTCTAAACGACGCTTTCTATGGCCATTGATCCTAATAATCGTCCCGTCCGCGTCATCAACGACGACACTACTGATCAGGAATTAGCTGCCGGACATATTATTCCCGATGCCGACCCACCCAAAAACGAAGCTGCCCGCGGCGGATTTGGCAACCGCGACGGCAAAGAGGGCTTTGGCACAGACAGCGGCAGCGGCAATACGTCGATTTCCGTGAATGAAGATGCGGATAAAGTAGGTCACCCCGGCGATAATATGCTGACCACGGAAGAAGGCCGCGACGAGCGTGCCGACCAGGACATGCCCGACTCAGACCTGCCCAGTGCTGATACGGTTCGGCGGCCACCTTCCGCCTCCGAAGCCAACGCCACGAAAGCCCAACGCACGCTACACGGGGCCGGCGAAAGCGACGTGGATGGCATTCGCAATACCCTCTCCAAAGACGACCACGACGTGTCTACCGTCAAGGACAGCCCGCCCGGCCGGGCCACCCCGGAAACCAACGCCGACCTAAACGACCCCAACGCCCAGGAATCAGGCATTTTGCGGGGCGAGTAGACCAGATTATCGCACCTGCTTTATCATCTAACGCATTGAAATCATGGCAAAAAGCAATCAGCAGTCCCAGGAGAACAAAGGCAATCCGGCCGGCGATGGCCAGACCAAAAGCGACCCGACTAGCACCCCCCTCAACAGCGGCGAGCTGGAGCAGCGGCTGGCCGATGAGTACACCGACGATGGGCTGGACGAGGTGCCGCCTCACCTGACCAACAACCCCAACCGCAACCTCGATAAGACGGACCTGGACAACACGCCGTATACCTAAGCCGTCCGGTGCCTCTTCCTTTAGGCTTAAAAAGCACTTCTCCCTGCGGAGAAAGTGCTTTTTAGGTTTCAAACAGGTAAGATTTGACCGCCTGGCACCGCTCAGCGGGCCGCTTGTCCGGGGTTTCCCGTTATCTATGTTTGCCAACAACCAGCCTGCTCTCATGGCCCGCTACGCTACCACCGATTTGCACGGCTGCTTGCACACCTTCCGTCACGCGGTAGAAACGAAGTTGCGCCTGCGCCCTACGGATGAGTTGTACGTGCTGGGCGACTACGTAAATAAAGGTCCCGATAGCCGCGGCGTGCTCGATTATCTGATGCAGCTACAGGCCGCTGGCTTTCAGATGTATTGCTTGCGCGGCAACCATGATCAGGAGTTGCTCGATGCTGCTCACGGCCGGGCTGCCGCCACCTGGGCTTCAGCCGATGACCGGGCATTGACACTACAAAGCTTTGGGGTGACGGAAGCAGCCCAAATTCCTGAACCTTACCTCCGCTGGCTCGATTCCCTGCCCTACCAACTGGATATTCCGGGCTTCACGCTTGTTCATGCCGGCTTCGACTTTCATTTGCCCCCTAAGCAAATGCGTCAGGCTTGGAATACGATGCTCAATACCAAGCAATTCGTGTTTGATGCGTCGCGGTTGCAGGGGCGGCGCCTGCTGCATGGCCACGTTCCCACACCCAAGGCCGAAGTGCAGCGGCGGGTAGATGTCCGACAGGGAGCAATTGGTCTTGATACCGGTTGCGTCTACCGCCACAATGCGGAGTTAGCTCACCTGGCCGTGCTGGATGTGGACACATTTCAACTCCAGCTTTATCCTAATCAGGAAGAGCCTTATCCGATAGCGCGCCGCTGAGAAGGCGAGCATATCAAGGTTTTGAAAAGGAGCTGTTGGTTAATGACT
>NZ_FWWW01000036.1 GCF_900176135.1 Hymenobacter roseosalivarius DSM 11622
TACTTAAACTAAAACCGACCCCGTAACGTTAACGTTTCGGTGGGGCTTTTTTACGAACTATCCAACTTTCGCAGCATTTGCTTTCAGATGCCTTCTGAACCCCATGAGAAAAGCTTTATTCTATACCTACTACAGCAAAAGGCTTAGTGCCATAGTAATAGCATCAATTGCTGTGCTCACCCTGCTGCCATTCGTCGCCTTATGCTGGTATGCTCATCCCTCGGGTGATGACTTTCTCACTGCCAATGATGTCCGCAAGCATGGGCACTGGGGTTACATAGCATTTATGTATATGCAATGGACGGGCAGATATACGGCCGCTGCACTCTGGGGGCTGGCTAACCCAGTGGCCTATGGCAACACCACGGAAGACTATGGGCTGGTATGCTTACTCATTTTGCTGCTTTTACTCGGTGCGAGTTATGTGCTGTTCCGCGCTCTGCTGGGCGAGCATTTAAAGAGAAAGTATTCATGGCTGGGAAGTGGCGTGTTTGTAGCACTATTTTTACTTCAGATGCCCAGTCCGGCCGAAGGGTTATACTGGATTGCTAGTGCTTACAATTACCTGCTGCCAGCTTCCTTAACCTTGGTTTTGTTGGCCGTATTAGTCCACCATGCCAGCACCCCGACTCAGGCGGCCAGACGCAAATGGCTACTGATAAGTGCCCTGCTGACGGTGCTAGTGGTAGGCAGCAACGAAACAATATCTCTACCGCTGCTAATCTGGGTGCTTAGTTTTACGGCGCTACGCTATATACAGCAACGCCGCCTAAATTGGGAGCACCTATTCCTTTGCGCTGTGTTAATAGCCGCTTGTATAGTGGCGTTTGCAGCTCCTGGCAACTACGTACGGCTTAACCAAGCTACTCGCTACATCGGGTTGCTGGATTGTGTACATCATGCCGCTTCGGCAGCCTACCGCTGCTTAATTGACTGGACGGGCAACGGGGTGCTACCAGCCATCACGCTGCTACTTATGCCCCTCGGCTACCGATTAAGCCGCATACCAGACCTACCACTAAATCGTGTGGCCCAAAATCCCTTTTTTATTGGTCTCTTAATGGTCGTTTCAATGGTAGTTGTCTTAACGATGGGTTACTCGATCAGCAACCACCTAATGCCACTACGGGCCCTTAATGTATTGTATCTGTTTTTTTTGGTGGGCTGGTTTCTGCATGCCTATGCCTGGGCCCGATTCATGTGGCAACGCTTCAACTGGTTGCCACATTCAATTTCCACTCTTATTCGGTGGGCACTCGTTGGCTGGTTGTTTTTCGGGGTCTTTATGACTTCCCAATTCCGCGTGCGTGTCAACCGGCAACAAAACAATGTTGTTGTCGCCTATCAAGACTGGTTGGGCGGTGCCGCCGCACGCTATGATGCTCAGCTAACAGCTCGTTATAAGTATCTGCGGGCCTCATCGCTCCAGGAGGAAATAGTAGAACCATTACTGAATCCGCCCAGGTCTATTCTTTTTCTCGATCTTGGCCGTAATCCCAAGGGTTGGGTGAATCTGGCTTATGCAGAGTTTTTTGGTAAAGCCAGCATTCAAACTAGCGCTAAGTAGCTACTCCTTTACTCATTAAGCTGAAATTGCTCGCCGCGCAAATACATGCTTTTCAGCAACGGACATACTTTATAGCGCTCCTCATGGGTATCCTCCCACAGCGCTTTCAGCACCTCATACACCCGACTAACCCCGATCAGATTGGCCCACTCAAACGGCCCGCGCGGGTAGCGGGTACCCAGCTTCATGCTCTTATCAATATCCTGAATGCTGGCCGTGCCCTCCTGCAAGGTATAGCAGGCCTCGTTGATAATCATGCAAATAACCCGCGGCGTGACCAGGCCCACGCGGTCTTGCACCACGCGGTAGTCGGTGCCCAGGGCAGCGCAGGTTTCGGCCAGCTGGGGGGCATTTTCAGGATTAGGTGAGCTGACTTCTAGGAGCGGGCGGTTCAAGAGCGTAGGTAAGCCGCAGAATCCGAAAATGGAGGAATACCTTTTATTTAGTAAAGTAACTGCGTTGCCAGAAGCTTCCACGAAGTAGGGCTTCTGACCTTTATTATCTAAAACAAAGGGCCACAAGTCTTCACTAAAAGAAAATAGGACATCGGCAGTCGCTAGTACCTCAGAACCCTGCTGTTCAAGCACTTCCCTGGTAGCAGCAGTTTCAGGTGGGTCTAGAGTTAGGAAGCTGTACTCGTGCATCGGTCCAAACTTCTGGCGGAACTCCGCTTCTGCGTGGCCACCATCAATAATCAGCAGGTGCATATTTTCTCGTAAGTTTCGGCTTAAAGATACCTTCCTTCCTCACAACCCTACCAAAATGCCCCCCACCATCATTTATTCCGCCGACGCACCGGCGCCCATCGGTCCTTACAGCCAAGCCATTCAGGCCGGCAACACAGTCTACGTTTCGGGTCAGATTGCGCTGGATGCGCACACGGGCCAGCTCGTGGGCAACGGCGACGTAACGGCCGAAACGCACCAAGTAATGCGCAATCTACAAGCCGTGCTTCAGGCTGCGGGCCTCACCCTACGCGATGTGGTAAAGTGCAGCATCTTCGTCAAAGACCTCGGCAATTTTGGTCTCATCAACGACATCTACGGTAGCTATTTCGACGCCGATTACGCACCCGCCCGGGAAACGGTAGAGGTAAGTCGCTTGCCCAAGGATGTGCAGGTAGAGATTTCCTGCGTAGCCGTGCAAGCCTGATAGGATATCGGGGAGCATAGTGTATATCTTGGCGAAGCTACCTATACTTTACACCACCGTCAGATGAAAGAACTGGGCCTCGGATTATTCATTATTGGCTTATTATCACTGTTTTTGCCCTTCCTGGGGTTGAAGTTTATTTTGCTGGCTTGGATAGACCAATGGGGTACCACTGTAGCGTGGTTGATCCGCGGCGGCGTTACGCTGCTGGGCCTTGTTCTCTATCTCACTTACCGCAACCGCGACTAGCTCCGCCGGTGCAAGCGTTGTCGATCGGCTACAAAACCGCCCGCGCCAGCCGGCGTCGGGCGGTTTTGTCGTACCTTCGCGCCGCGTTTTTTTAGTCTGAGCGCGAATTTTTGTTTGTATGGAAAGAGAAGTTCGGGTGCGATTTGCGCCCAGCCCCACGGGGCCGCTGCACATTGGCGGCGTGCGCACGGCGCTCTATAATTATTTGCTGGCCCGCAAGCTGGGGGGCAAAATGCTGCTCCGCATCGAGGATACCGACCAGAACCGTTTTGTACCCGGTGCAGAGAAGTACATCATGGAGGCCCTGCGTTGGGCCGGCATCGAAATTGACGAAGGCCCGGAGCAGGGCGGCCCCCACGCTCCTTACCGCCAGAGTGAGCGCAAGCCCATGTACCGGCAGTACGCCCAGCAGCTCATCGACAGCGGCCACGCTTACTACGCCTTCGATACGCCCGAGGATCTGGACGTCATGCGCGCCCGCCTCACGGCCGCCAAAGTGCCCAATCCGCAGTACAATGCCATCACGCGCAACCAGATGCGCAACTCGCTTACCTTGCCTGAAGATGAGGTAAAAGAGCTGCTGGCCACCGACGTGCCCTACGTTATCCGCCTCAAAGTGCCCCGCAAAGAAGAAGTGCGCTTTCAGGATCTGATTCGGGGCTGGGTCGTGGTGCATTCCTCGGCCATCGACGATAAGGTGCTGATGAAGTCGGATGGAATGCCGACCTACCATTTGGCCAACATCGTGGACGACCATCTGATGGAGATTACCCACGTTATTCGGGGCGAGGAATGGCTGCCTTCGGCGCCGCTGCATGTGCTGCTGTACCGCTATCTGAGCTGGGAAAGCACGATGCCGCAGTTTGCCCACTTGCCCCTGCTGCTCAAGCCCGATGGCACCGGCAAGCTCAGCAAGCGCGACGGCGATAAGCTCGGTTTCCCCGTTTTTCCGCTCGAATGGCATGGCCAGGATGCCGAGACCGGCGAGCCTACCATTAGCAGTGGCTACCGTGAGAGCGGCTATTTGCCCGAGGCATTTATCAACTTTCTGGCGTTTTTGGGCTGGAACCCCGGTTCGCAGCAGGAGCTGTTTACCATGGACGAGCTGATCGAGTCTTTCTCGATTGAGCGCGTGAGCAAGTCGCCGGCCCGCTTCGACCAGAACAAGGTGCGCTGGTACAACGAGCAGTACCTGCGCGCCAAGCCCGACACCGAGCTGGCGCAGTACCTGCTGGCCGCCTTGCGCGAGCACAACATCGAGTGCTCGGAGGAGAAAGCAGTTCAAATTGCCGGCGTGATGAAGGAGCGCGTGACGTTTCCCCAGGATTTTTGGCGTGAAGCGCAGTACTTCTTCCAAGCCCCCACTTCGTATGATGAGCAGGTGATTGCCAAGAAGTGGAATGCGCCTACCGCAGCCGCGCTGGCCGAGTTTGCCCGCGAGCTACCTGCCTCCTCTGATGTCTCACCCGATGGAATCCGAGCGTTGCTTACGCAGGTGCTCGAGCGGCAAGGCATTAAGATTGGGCAAGTGCTGCAAGCGCTGCGCGTAGCGGTAACAGGCGTCACCGCCGGCCCCGACCTGATGGCGACGATGAGCATTATCGGGACCGCCGAAACTGCACAACGCATCGAAACTGCCGTACAGAGGTTGCCGCAATAAGGCAGACGTAGGGGCGGTATTCTTTGCTTCCGCTTCTTTCCGCATCCACTATAGGGGCCGCGCCGTATTGCTATGGGGCGACCTTTGCGTTTTGGAGCAGGGTGCTGTAACCTAACCCACCGAAAACGGACGACGATATGGCTAAGAAACCCGTCAAAAAAAGAAAAACGACCCGGAAAAGAAGGCTCGGGTACACAAAGACCTGGAAGGCTTTGAGATAAAAATCAATCCGTTGGGCGAAATCACCTCGACCTATACCATTGAAGAAGTCAACCAGTTTTTGAATCGCCATGTGCGCGACAAGAAGCTGGTGAACCGCGATGGGCAGTTCGGCGAGAAAATCGAGGAAGACGAGGCGTTTCCGCTGGAAGAGGGTGCGCCGGAGCCGGAAGAATCAGAAGAGGACTTTATGCGCCGCACGAGCCGCGAGGCGAAGAAGCCTAAGAAGCCAACGGCCGGCGCGGCGGACGATGAAGAAGACATTCCGACTACTGAATCAGCGGAGTAAAAAAAGCCCCCGGATTATTCCTGGGGGGCTTTTTTGTGCTAGCACAATGCGACCCCCCGCGTTAAATCTCTGCCTCCTCTGCGGGAACCGTCGTTCAACGAATTTAGCCCGCAGAGGACGCGGAGGAAGGCGCAGAGGTTCGCAGTGTGCTGATTGCATTTGCTAAGTCGTTGGAGCTGGCAATCATAGCATTTTGCTATACTTGAGAAACTTTTGCTCTTCTCTCTTTCTCTATGCAATCTCACGACGTAGACTACCGCATTCTGGGCAACGATATTCAGGTACTCGAAGTAGAGCTCGACCCGAATGAAACCGTCATTGCTGAAGCCGGCGCGATGGTGTACATGGACGAGGCCATTGCTTTCGAGACGAAGATGGGCGACGGGTCGGAGCCCGACCAGGGACTGATGGGCAAGATTTTCTCGGCCGGGTCGCGCATGCTGACTGGCGAGTCGTTGTTTATGACGCACTTCACGCACCGTGGTGGCTCTGGCAAAAGCCGGGTGGCCTTTTCGGCACCTTATCCCGGCACCATTCTCCCGCTTGATTTGCGTATGCTGCCGCAGGGCTTAATCGTGCAGAAGGACGGGTTTCTGGCGGCGGCGCGCGGGACCAAACTCGCTATTCACTTCAACCGTCGCCTAGGAGCAGGCTTTTTTGGCGGCGAAGGCTTTATCCTCCAAAAGCTCACGGGCGATGGCAAAGCCTTTATTCACGCCGGCGGCACCATTATCGAGAAGCAACTCAACAACGAATTGCTGCGCGTCGATACGGGTTGCGTGGTCGCTTTCGAGCCCAGCATCGACTTCGATATTGTCCGCGCCGGGGGGCTAAAATCGATGATTTTCGGCGGCGAGGGGCTGCTGTTGGCTACTCTGCGCGGCACGGGCAGAGTATGGCTTCAATCGATGCCCGTTAAGAAATTGATTCAGGCGCTTATGCCCGCTGGCGGTAATGCCAGAAAAGAAAGTGGTGGCCTGTTCGGTAGCTTACTTGATGAGTAGACCGCTCTCATGTAAGGTTACACCTTAGCCACTAAGGCGTAACCTGAATACTATTCTATTACGCGCGTTTGTTAGCTACCGCTAAGCTGCGTGGCTATAAAGCCAATGCTAATTACCAAGGTACAAACCAAGACGCCTATCAACCCCATGGTTAAGATGGCACTTAGCGAAGAAAGGTCCCCCTTATCAGAGGTAGAGTTGCGACGGGAAACATAGGAGCGGGAGCGGGCAGTGGGGGCGGGCACAGTGTGAAGTCTAATCGTTCGAGATTTGCACAAAGTCAATACCTGCGCAATATATCAACAATAATGCCGTCTAGAATAATTATATCTCATCTTTCTTTTTACTCATTTACTGTACCTCAACCTTGGCTTCTACGCTCAACCTCAGTTACATAAGAGTTTAAAGTTTTTTAACCGCCTGTAACTTACCCGTATTGTACGTTTCTACTTTCTCCGGCTGGCCATTGGGCGAGTACGAAGTCCAGTCGCCAAGCCAGTAGAAATGGGCATCGTTAGCGTCGGTTTCGAATTGTGCTTGGCCACGTTTTGCCACCCGGCCATTGGGATGATAGTAGGTAATAAGCTGCCGCCCAGCCGGCCGCCGCAAGTACACTTCCTGCCGCTCAAGCAGGCCCGACAGACCGTAATAGCGCCAGCGCCCAACTGGCTGGCCATGCTTGAAGCGCCCCTTGGTACCTATTTTCTTATACTGCTCATCATAATAGGCGTTCCAGCGGCCGTGCCGCTCGCCGGTGCGGTCATACTCATTTAGCGACCAAAATCCGATAGGCAGCCGGTTGCGGGAAGGGGCAGTAGAAGCCGAGCTAGCGCAGGAGGAAAGCGCTATTCCCCAAATTAGCAGGCTGAGTAGCTTACGCATGCAGTACGAGTTGAGATGAATGCCAAGCAACAACAACGCACAATGCGCCGCTGGGAGTTTCACTTAGTGCCGCGCATCTTTCTAAATCAGTTATTTCTCGACAACGAGCTGCTGCTCTGCTTATAAAGTCTTCAGAATCTCGTCGAGTAGCTCCCGGGAATTACTTAAGCGGGGTACTTTATGCTGGCCGCCAAGCTTGCCTTTGCTAGCCAGCCAACGCTCAAACGTGCCCGCCGGGGCCACGGTAAGCTGGGGCGGGGCTAATGCCAAGTCGCGGTGACGCTTGGCATCGTAGTCGGAGTTGAGTTGGCGTAGGGCTTGGTCTAGTATAGCAACGAACTGGTCGGGGCTGGGGGGCAAATTTGTGAACTCAATGAGCCACTGGTGCCCGCCGCGGGAAGTAGCAGAGGCATCGAAGTAGATGGGGGCAGCGGTGTAGTCGCGTACGGTGGTACCCGTGGCTTTGCAAGCGGCAGCAATAGCAGTGTCGGCATTTTCAATCACGACTTCCTCGCCAAAGGCATTAAGAAAGTGTTTGGTACGCCCCGTGATGCGGATACGATAAGGTGCCAGACAGGTGAAACGCACCGTGTCGCCGATTTTGTAGCGCCACAGGCCGGCATTGGTACTGATTACCAAAGCGTAGCTGCGCCCTAGCTCTACCTCCTCAAGCCGGAGGGTGCGCGGGTTTTCGGCCTCAAACTGGTCGGCAGGAATGAACTCGTAATAAATGCCGTGGTCGAGCAGGAGCAATAAGTCTTCCGAATCGGGCTCATCCTGTACGGCAATGTAGCCTTCGGAGGCATTGTAAATCTCAAGGTAACGCATCCGCTCGTGCGGAATCAGCTCTTTAAACAGCGCCCGGTAGGGACCAAAGGCTACCGCGCCGTGCAGAAACAGGCGTAGGTTGGGCCACACCTCCGTAATGTTATCAGCGCCGGCCAGGGCCGTGACGCGCCGCAGCAGGAGCATCATCCAGGTGGGCACGCCCGCCAAGGTAGTCACATTGACGTGCTGCACATGGCGCGCAATGCGCGCAATTTTCTCTTCCCACTCATCCAGCAAGGCTAGCTCCAGGGGGGGGTGCGCAGAAACTCGGCCCAACGAGGCAAATTCTGCATGATAACGGCCGACACGTCGCCGACGCGAGAATCGGAGTCGTCGGGACGAAAAGGATTGGGGCCGTGCGTGCCGCCCAGGGACAAGGTTTTGCCCCCCAGTATCCGCTCCGCTGGATACAGAGCCGTCGCCAGAGCTGTCATGTCGCGGCCGGCGCGGTAGTGGCCCGCCTCCAACGATTCGCGGGTGACGGGAATGTACTTGCTCCGCGCGTTGGTAGTACCACTGGATTTGGCAAACCACGTCACGCGGCCGGGCCATAGCACATCGGCTTCGCCCTGCAATACGCGCTCAATGGCTGGATATAGATCTTCATAACTGCTTACGGGCAGGCGCTGGGCTAGCTCACGACCGTCGAAGCCATCAGCGAAGCCGTAGCGCTGCCCCCATTCCGTAGCCCGTGCCGTATGCAGCAGGCCTCGTAATAACTCGCGCTGTACCTCGTGCGGGTGGTTCCGAAAGTGGTTGATAGCAGTCAGTCGCCGCTGCACGGCCCACGTCAAGACGGAATCAATCATGGAGGTAGGTGGGATTGAGCGGTAATTTGACGGATAGTTACAAACAAAAAACCTCTCGTATCAAGCTTTGCCTGACGCGAGAGATTTAGCACTAACTGCGAACCACCGCTATATTTTACGCTTATACTCGAAATGCTTGCCCAGGTATACCCGGCGTACGGTTTCGTCGGCGGCCAGCTCCTCGGCGGTGCCGGCTTTCAGCAGCTTTCCTTCAAACAGCAGATACGCCCGATCCACGATGCTAAGCGTCTCGTTCACGTTGTGGTCGGTGATGAGAATGCCGATATTCTTGGTTTTGAGCTTGGCCACGATACTTTGAATCTCCTCCACGGCAATGGGGTCAACGCCGGCGAAGGGCTCATCGAGCAGCACGAATTTGGGGTCGACGGCCAGGGCGCGGGCAATTTCGGTGCGGCGCCGCTCTCCGCCGGAAAGCACTCGGCCCAGGTTTTTGCGGACGTGGGTAAGGCTGAACTCGTTGAGTAGCTCCTCCACTTTATCGCGCTGGGCTTGCTTGGGCAAATTGGTCATTTCCAGCACGGAAAGGATATTTTCCTCCACCGTCAAATCACGAAATACCGAAGCTTCCTGCGCAAGGTAGCCCACGCCGCGCTGGGCCCGCCGAAACATGGGCAGCTTGGTGATATTCTCATCGTCGAGGTAGATTTCGCCCGAGTTGGGTTTCACCATCCCTACAATCATGTAGAAGCAAGTAGTTTTACCAGCCCCATTCGGCCCCAGCAAACCCACAATTTCGCCCTGCTCCACGGTCACGCTCATGTCATTGACCACGGTACGGGCCTTGTAGGTTTTGATCAGGTGGTCGGCGCGTAGAATCATGGAGTAAAGGTAAGGGGGGTAGCGAGTTTTAAACTCAGCGGTCATGCTGAGCAAAGCGAAGCATCTCGGGTGTTAAAGTGAGGTTACTAATACACGACTGCACGCGAGATGCTTCGACAGGCGGAGGCCAAATCAAGCAGAATCGCCTTCATTGCTCTTGACTTGATTACGCTTTCGGAGCCAGCAGCTGCGTACGCAAAGCCTGCTGAGCGGGCGTGGGGGCAGGAGCAGCTTCTACTACATTGGTCAGCTCTACCTCAAACTCCTGGGGCGTGGCCTGGCGCTCCTGGGGGGCTTTTTGGTCTTTGGATTGAAAGCGCACCTTCACCGGCGCGGCCGAGGTGGGCTCTACCAACGGGCGCAGGAGCTTTTCGGCATTCGACATATCCAGCTTGGTGCCATTCACAGCCAGAATTACGTCGTCGTCTTGCAGGCCGAAAGCGTTCTGATCGGGCGCGGTGGAGGCTACCTTGAACTGTTGCTTTTCCGTGTCGTAGCCAAAGCCCAAACGACCAAAGGCCAGTACTTTGCTTTGCTCCGTAGGAGCGTAGCGCCAGCCTATTTTGGCGAAGTACTCGGCGTAAGGCAACGGCTGACTGCCGATGACATACTGATCAAAGAACTGCTGAAGCTGCGGGTTAGTCAGAGCTACGATTTCCGGGATCAGCTGACTGTCCTCGAAGGAACGCGTAGGGCCATATTTCTGGCGCAGCGTCAGGAGCACGTCGCGCAGGCTCTGGCGGCCCTGGCTTAGCTCCTGAATGCGGATATCGAGCAACAGGCCAATCAAAGCGCCTTTTTCGTACACGTTCTGGTACATATCCTTGTAGGGGGGCACGAGAATATTGCGGCTCATTTCCGTGAACGACACATCTTTGAACTTAGCGGCGTTGTCGATTTTCTCCTTCATCTTTTCCCGGAATGCGTCGGGGGTTACCAGGCCGCCGCGCACCTGCACCAGCTGAGCAAAGTATTCCGTTACTCCCTCATACAGCCACAAGTGCTGCGACATTTTGGGGTCGCGGAAGTCGAACTCGCCGATTTCACGGCTGTGAATATTAAGTGGAGCCAGCATGTGCAAAAACTCGTGCGAGGCCACTTCCTGCACCATACCGCGCAGGCGCGCCGAGTCGGGAAACTCGGGCAGGAAGTACACCGAGGAGTACGAGTGCTCCATGGCCCCAAAGCCGCCGTCTTTGCTGATCAGCGGCGAGCCGAGAGCGGGGAAATACATCAGGAAATGATATTTCGGCACCGGCATTTGCCCAAAAAACTGCGTCAAGGCCTCCGCCATCGGGCGCATGATTTCGCGCACGTCAGCCGCCTTTATCTGCCCCGTTTCCGATACTACCGATACGCCAATGCGGGCACCGCCCGTGGCGAAGCTGGTCGTATCGGGGCGACTATAGAGGATGGGGCCATCAGCCAGATCAACGTAATTGGGCGCGGTGAATATATCCTGGGTGGGCGTGGGGGCCTTTTTTTCCAGGGAAGTAGCGCCATAGAGGTCGGCAGGCTTGGCCACGGTTACCTGGTAAGGAGCCATTTTGTAGCCCTCCAGGTAGCCGTACAGCCCGTAATGGTTGAGCACGTAGTTCTGGCCTGCTTCGAAGTTCGTGCCGCCCGGCTGGAAGATATAATCGTCGCCCTGCTGGGCATCCCAGGTATCATCGACCAAGTATTCGAGGCGGGCTAACCCTTTGGCTTTGTTGATGACAAACAGGTTAGGATTCGGCTGCGTGACTTTCAGCGCTTTGCCTTTTTTGTCAAAGGCCTTGAAGTTGGTCACAAAGCGGCCGTAGTCTTTTTTGGAGTAAGAGCCGGGCACCACCGAAGGCATTACGTAGGAGACTTGCGCCTCTTTCACGGGCGGCGTATTGACAACTACCCGCACCTGATCATTGGCCACATTCTGCAAATCGACGGCAATCTGATAGCCCGCAGGAGCTGGCTGCTGGGCCGGAGCCGCGACAGTAGCTGCTAATCCAAGCCCAAGGGCAAGACCAAGAATTTTCATGCAATAAGGGTATCGGGGAATGAAAGGAGCGGTTAAAACGAGCGCACAAGGTATACATTGCGCTCCTCGAATTCTTCCCAACGTAGAATAGCCGGGTCGGATTCCCTACCCTGCGGTTTGGCGCTGATTACACCCTTAATTTGCCCCTAGAATGGCCCATTTTACCACCGTTAGTCGCTATGCGCTTGGGTTGCTCCTCGTGGTGGCCGGATTGCTGCATTTTGTGGCACCGGGGCCTTATGTGCGCATTATGCCGCCGTATCTGCCAGCTCCGCTCCTGCTGGTGTATCTGAGTGGCCTCTGCGAAATCGGGCTGGGACTCGGGCTGCTTTTCCGACAGACCCGGCGTTGGGCAGCTTGGGGCGCGGTGGCGTTGTTTATAGCCGTGTTGCCTGCTAACGTGTATATGGCGCAGGTGAATGGCTCGTTATTCCATTTGCCGACGTGGCTCGTATGGGGCCGGCTGCCTTTGCAACTGGTGCTGATTGCCTGGGCGTGGAGTCATACGCGAAAGGAGTAGCCCTTCGCTTCCTGACCTCTGCACCGTTGAAGAAAAACCGCTGGGGGACTTTTTTCGATGACCACAACGATTCACTAAGAAGCTGTTTGAGTTGGCTTTTCGGACCGGTAGAATGAGGTAGAGACGCAATATTTTGCGTCTCCTCGCGCGTGAATCGTGCAACGGCGAGACGTAAAATATTGCGTCTCTACCTCGTTTAGCCACTTGGCAGCTAACTCAAACAGCTTCTAAGCTGACGCTGGGCATCGTACTTTTGCCCCCAAGGGCTCTATTTCGCTTTATGTCAACTACGCTATCGTCTTCTTCTACTCGCTGGCAGCGTTTGTTGCATCACCCCGCTACCCTTCCGGCGGTCTACACGCTGCTGACGGTAGTGGCTACGGTAGTGCAGTTTCTGAAAAGCAGCAATCTGCCTTACACCAACTATAACAACTACATCATCTTCCGCAACGCGTTTTACCACCTGCTGCAAGGTCAGGATATGTACGTTCTGCACTTAGTAGAGCAGTACGATTTGTATAAATACAGTCCCACTTTCGCCCTGCTGATGGGACCATTTGCGGTGCTGCCCAATTTTATAGGATTGCTGGGCTGGAATGCGCTGAACGCCGCCGCCCTCTATTGGGCTGTGCAGCAGCTCCCTACCATCGACATTAGGGCGCGACGTGTAGTATTATGGCTGGCGGCCATCGAGCTGCTGACTTCCATGCAAAATGCCCAAAGCAACGGCCTTGTGGCCGGGCTTATCATTGGGGGAGCCGTAGCGCTGGAGCGTGCTCGGCCAGGGCGAGCGGCGTTGTGGCTTTTGCTGAGTGTGTTCGTGAAGCTCTTTGGGCTGGTAGCTTTCGTCCTGTTTTGGCTGTATCCGCGCCAACGGGTACGTTTCGTAGTGTGGTCGGTTGGGTTAGGAATCGGGCTGGCGCTGCTGCCGTTGGTGGTAGTGCCGCCCGCAGAGCTGCTGGCCCAATATCAAAGCTGGGGCCGGATGCTGGCCGCCGACCATTCAGCCTCTTTTGGCTTGTCGGTGATGGGATGGCTGGAAACCTGGTTCGGATTTTTGCCCCCCAAGACGGCCGTGGTGCTGGTGGGGGCGGCGCTGTTTTGCTTACCGCTGCTGCGTTTCAAACAATACCAGCACGCCGCGTTTCGGACGGGGTTGCTGGCGGCCGTATTGCTGTGGGTAGTCGTGTTTAATCATAAGGCGGAGTCGCCCACGTTCGTTATCGCGGTGGCGGGCGTAGGGCTGTGGTGGAGCTTACAGCCCAGCCGGCGCTGGCCCGATCTGGCGCTCCTGCTCAGCGTCGTGTTGTTCACCGTCCTCTCCCCTACCGATCTGTTTCCGCGCTTCCTGCGTAAGGCGTACGTGGTGCCTTATGTGCTCAAGGCAGTACCCTGCATCTTCGTTTGGGCGCGCCTGACGGTGGAGCTCCTAACCCGTGATTTTGCCCCCCGGCTCACTTCAGCCACCGAAGCACCTGCTACAGCGGTGCCCGCCGCTTCTCTTTCTGTTTAGCTTCTTCCCTTTCCCATGCCCCCCGAATACGCTCAATTATTGATGAAGCTGGTCAAGTATGGGGTAGTGGGAGGCTTTGGGGTAGCCGTCGATTTCAGCTTGACTTATCTGGCCAAAGAGAAGCTACGGCTGAACCCGTATGTGGCCAATGCTATTGGCTTCAGCGTGGCTACCTGCATCAATTTTTTCCTGAACCGCATCTGGACATTTCGAAGCCATGACCCGGCCATCCTTGGTCAGTTCGGCTATTTTGCGCTGGCGGCCATTATCGGATTAGGCCTCAATACCCTGCTCCTGCGCTGGCTGTATCAGCGCTGGAAAGTGCCGTTTTACGTGGCTAAGCTGATTTCTACCGGCGTGGTGGTTATCTGGAACTTCGTGATTAACGCGTTTTATACGTTTGCTTAGTCAGGAAGAAATAGCCAGCTACTTGTAGTGTTGCTGACCTTCTCCGCCAGCGCTCAAATTATTACCGATTCAATCGCCGCTACCGCCGCCCGCGACTCTTTATTGCGGATAGCCAATAACGCCCGGCGTTTCGCCGTGTCAGCACCACGCACCGCTATGTGTCGGCACGTAGTACGGGGCTACTACACCATGCCTAATGGTACAGCTTCACGCGGGCAAAAAGCCTGGGAACAGGTCACAAAGACCTATCTGAGTGGTGCTACCAATGAGCGGTACACTGGCTACACCGAAAACGGGCTGATCGTATTGCGCGAACGGCGGCATAATGGTTCCATTACGTGGCTGAAGCTACTTCCTTACCAGGTAGTCAACGGACAAAACGCCGCTAGGCCTGGTGGAAGTACTAGTGGTGATTATACGCGTGAAGGCTATGTGCGCTGGGGGCCAAAATTGTATCTGGTGCCCCGCCTGACGGCGGAGCGGTAAGGACATCCGCTGGGCGAACCAAAAGCTGCCTCTACTCTTCCCAACGAATATCCTTCAGTCGCAGCTGCAGGCTTTTTACGCCCCGGAACTCGTTCATTTCCACGGTGTAGCACACGCTGAATGGCTCCCCCTGCATGATGCGCTCGTGGTATTCGCCCAATCCAAAACCGATGGCATCTATGGTGCAATGCCCATCCTGGGTGAGTGTGAGCTTGAGGTGAGAATTGCCAACAATACGCGCGGAATGGCGCACGATATATACATTCCGGGACTCAAATACCGGGTTGGAATTGCCTGGTCCGAAAGGCTCCATCTGCCGCAGCAGGTTGAAGAAGGCCGGCGTTACATCACTTAGCTTCAACACGCAATCAATATCCACGGGCGGGATGAGCTGCTCGGGCTGGATGCGGCCGGCTACTATTCGCTCAAACTTTTCGCGAAAGGCCGGCACATTTTCGACGGGCATGGTAAGGCCAGCGGCGTACATATGCCCCCCAAACTGGTCGAGCAGGTCGGCGCACTCTCCTATGGCCTCGTGCACGTCGAAGCCGACCACCGAACGAGCCGAGCCGGTGGCTTTGCCGTCGTTGCTGGCCGTCAGGATGATGGTCGGGCGGTAATACTTATCGAGGCAGCGCGAAGCCACGATGCCCACCACGCCTTTGTGCCAGTCCTGCTTGAAGAGCACCGTGGCGCTGGCCGTGCGCAGCCCCGCGTCGTCTTCAATCATTTGCAGCGCCTCTTTAGTCGTGCTGGTATCGAAGCCGCGGCGCTCCTGGTTGGTTTGATCCACCACGCCGGCTTTTTCTTTGGCTTCTTTCTTGGTTTGGGCCAGCAGCATGGCCACCGAGCGCTTGGCGTCGCCCATACGGCCGGCCGCATTGATGCGGGGGGCAAATCCGAACACCAGACTCGTAATATTCAGCTCATTGACCCCCATCCCGGCCAGCTCGCGCAGGGCATCCAGGCCAGGGCGCTGAGGACGTTGGGGATCATTGAGCAAGCGCAGGCCGTGGTAGGCCAGAATACGGTTTTCGCCCGTAATCGGCACAATATCGGCCGCGATGCTCACGGCCAACAGATCGAGCAGCTCATGGAGCGGCTCTTCATCCAGACCAAGATGCTCGCCCAGCGCCTGCATCAGCTTGAAGCCTACGCCGCAACCTGATAGCTCCTTGTACGGGTACTCACAATCGGTGCGCTTAGGGTCGAGGACGGCCACGGCGGGGGGCAATTCCTGGCCGGGCAAGTGGTGGTCGCAGATGATAAAATCGACGCCTCGCGTGGTGGCATAGGTTACTTTATCCACCGATTTTACGCCGCAGTCCAGCGCGATAATGAGCGCGTAGCCGTGCTGAGCGGCGTAGTCGATACCCGTTTCCGATACGCCATAGCCTTCCTGGTAGCGGTCGGGAATGTAATAGTCGATGCGCTCGGGGCCGAAGAGCGGGAGCAGATACGAGTACACCACCGCCACGGAAGTAGTGCCGTCCACGTCGTAGTCGCCAAATACCAGCACCCGCTCGCCTTCGTGCAGGGCGCGCACCAGACGCGCTACGGCGCGGTCCATGTCGCGCATGCGCAGAGGGTTGGGCAACTCGTGCAGCACGGGGCGGAAGTAGGCGCGGGCGTCCTCAAAAGAACTTACCTCTCGCTGGCAGAGCAAGCTAATGATGGCCTCGTTTACACGCAACGCATCGGCCAACTGCCGCACGGTAGCGGGCTCAGGCACGGGCTTGCGAATCCATCTCTTTTCCATACTAGTCGGCGGGCGTCGATTATAGCAAACGACGACTTCAAAAGTAAGCAGAAAAACGCCGCCTCGCCCACTAGTGCGTATTTTTACCCCCAGCCTTTTGCTCCTGCGTTTTATGAAAAAGCTCCGTGCGTTTTACCAGCAATACCGACAATACATCCTCACTGATGGGCTGATGTACCTGGTTTTCATCCTGTTTATTGTGCTGCTGTTCGTCTTCTTCTCTTAAAAAGGCCTGGTTTGGCAGCGCTGGTTAGAACAAAAAAGCACCTTTACGGTGGAAGTGAAGTAAAGCTAAAAAGGCCTCCACCTGACGCAGGCGGGGGGCTTTTTA
The DNA here is from genome assembly GCF_900176135.1 of Hymenobacter roseosalivarius DSM 11622. Lineage (GTDB taxonomy): Bacteria > Bacteroidota > Bacteroidia > Cytophagales > Hymenobacteraceae > Hymenobacter > Hymenobacter roseosalivarius. The sequence goes on from NZ_FWWW01000036.1 coordinate 16,534, forward strand.
GCTTTACGAATTATCCCCGCGCAGCTTGCGGAAGCGCTTGCGGGCCTCGGCCACGTAGATACTGCCGGGGTACTTGGTCAGCACCTGATTGTAGAGCTCCTGGGCTTTGGCATTGTCTTTCAAATCTTCCTCCATAATAGTGGCTGTCAGGAAAAGGGCATCGTCGCTGAGCACGTCGTATTTGGGGTTGCCGGTAATGCGGCTCAGGGTCGTAATGGCCCCTTGGTAGTCGCCGGTGCGGCGCTGGAGCTGGCCTTTGAGGTACCAGGCATCGTCGGTGAGGGCATGGCCGGGGTACTTCTGCAATAGGTTATCGAGGCCCTTTAAGGCTTCCGCCAGCTTATTCTGAAACACGAGCTGCTCCACGGCCGCATACTCGCGCAAAGCCACGCCGGACGTGTCCTGGGCGGTATTATCGGTGATGAGCAGACTGAGCTGCATGGCATCATTGGCGATTTCGCGGCTGGTGGCTTGCTTGAGAATGTCGAGGTGGCTTTGGGCCAGCTTGAAGTTGCCGGCGTAGTAGTTCAGGCGGGCGTTGCGCAGCTTGGCATCGTAGCCCACGGGCGAGTCTTTATGCGTTTTTTCGACCTGCGAGTACAACAGCGTGGCTTCCCAGGGCTCATTGCGCAGCAGGTAGATGTCAGCCAGGTTGAGCTTGGCGTCGTCCACCACGTTCAGGCTGGCGCGGGGCATATCGATTACCTGCTGGAGCAAAGTCATGGCTTTGGGCTTGTCGTCGAGCTGAAAAGCGTAGAGCGTAGCCATATTGCGCAGCACCGGTGCGGTTTCGGGCGTGCGGCCCAGCTCGGTCAGCACTTGTTCGTACTCGGTAATGAGGCTGCGGATTTTGGCTACATCTATCGGAAAGGTGTTGCGCACCTGCTCCTCGCGGGTTTGCACCAAGCGCTGCCGGGCCACGGGGTAAAACGGCCCCTGGCGGTGCTCCCGAATGACGTACTCGTAGCCGGCGATGGCGCTTTCGTAGTCTTTGTTGCGCTGGGCAATAGCGGCGAGGTCCAGCACGCGGCCACCTTCGGCGCGGGCACGGCGGTCGAGGGCTTTGGCCTGCACCAGGGCCCCGGTGAAGTCGCGGCGCTGCACCTGCAGCCAAAGCAGCAGCTCGCTGTACACGGCCTGATCGGGCTGCTGCTGCACGTTCGTAAGCAGGATTTTCTCCAGAGCCTCAAAATCTTTTTCTTCCCGCAGGCTGTTCTGGAGCATATTGCGCACGAAGGGTAGCTGCTGATCGTCGTCGCGAATAAGGCGCAGAGTTTCGGCCATCAGGGGGGCATTCTGCCCGCTCTGGGTGTAGAGTTGAATAAGCTGAGGGGCAAATTCGGTTTCATTGCCGGCTAACTGGCGGCCGCGCAGGTAGGTTTTCTCGGCCCACTCCGGAAGCTTGCGCTTCATAAACTCGGTAGCTACGGGTACCACCTGCTCACCGGTGAGCTGACTTATCACCCGCTCATACTGCTTAGTCGCAGCTGCCTGGTCGCCGCTGGCGGTATAAATGCCCCCCAGCAGCACTCCGTAGCTTACTTCCTTGGGCTGCTGCCTAACTGCTTTCTTCACCAGCTTCTCGGCGTCTTTGTGGCGCTTCAGGCTTTGCAGGGCGCTTACGTAATCGGGCAGCACATTGGGAGCTAGCTGCTCATCGGCACGCAAGCGGCCAAAGAGGAAAGCGGCTTTTTCATTTTCGCCCTTGCGCACGTACTCGCGGGCCAAGGCAATGTCGCCGCCTTCCTGCTGAGCACGCAGAGGCGCTGACAGCGTCATGCCTAGCAGGACCAGAAGGAGGGAACGAAACTGACGAAGATTCAGGTAAAGCATAGCAGCGGATTGGAGGCATGTGCAAATAACTGGCTACGCGCTAGTTTCATTTCACTACCGAGAAAAAACTAATGCAATGACTGAGTAAAAGATCGCAATAATCTATTTAGCAGAACGTCACACTTTGCTTGGTCCCGCGTGAGGCTCAATGGATACTGTGGTAGATACCCTCAACAAAAAGGGTCGCATGAGCGACCCTTTTTCAATGAATTAGCAACGCTCGACTTAAAAGAACTTCGTGCGCTCGTCTTTGATGTTGGCATTAGCTTTTACGGCCTCGTAGATGGCACCATCGGTGCGAGCGATGCGCTGGCTGGCAAGCTGCTGGCGCACTGCTTTCAGATCGGCGGGGGCAGCAGCGGGCGTGATGCTCACGGGCTCCACAATCACGACGCCTTGCTCACCCTGGATGGGGGCTGACTTCTGGCCGGGCTTCAGCCCAAACACTTTACCAACCGCTACTGGCTCGCCGCCTAAGCCCTGAATGATGCCGGAGCTGAGCACTACCTCGTTAGCCGTTTTTACCTGGGCCTGTGCACCGTAAGCGGCGGCAATCTGCTCCAGTGTGCCGGTCTTACCCTTCAGCTTCTCCATAATCTGCTGGGCCTTCAGGTCGTTGCGAACGGCCGCGGTCAGCTCGGGACGGACGCTGGCTACATCGGCAATGCCTTTGGTGCGCTCACCGGTGAGGGCAGCAATCACATACTGGTCGCCGATTTCGAATACCTCCGATACGTCACCTACTTTCGTGGTCTGACCACCCTGGCCGGCACCATAAGCCCAGCGTACGAGCGCGCGGGCACCCTGTAGGTTGCTCACGGCCTGGTCGCCGCGACCCAAACCTTTGACCTCCTGCTTTTGCAACGACTTATCGGCAGCCACTGCTTTGCGGAAGGACTCCAAATTGGTGGCGGCACCTTTCAGCTCCTGGGCCTTCTGGTAAGCAACCTCGCGGGTAGCATCGCTCGAAACGAGGTTCTTCTGCACAGCGGCTACCTGGTACGTCTGCGTGGTTTTGGGAGCCGTGATTTTGATAATGTGGTAGCCGAAAGAAGTCTCAACCGGATTGGGCAGCAGGCCAACGGAAGTAGCGCCGAAGATGGCTTTCTCAAACTCAGGTACCATGCGGCCCTGCGAAAACCAGCCTAGGTCGCCACCGGTAGCAGTCGTACCATCGGTGCCGTGCTGGCGGGCCATGGCGGCAAAGTCAGCGCCCCCCTTTATTTGGGCCAATATACTTTTGGCTTTAGCTAGTGCGGCAGCTTTGGCTTCGGGTGTGGTGCCTTCGGGCTTAATGAGGATGTGACTGGCGCGGGCGGCTACCTGCGTACCGGCTTTCTGACCAGTTATCTTGTAAATGGAGTACACGCTGCCTTCAGCGTAGGGGCCGTACACCTGGCCTACCTGCAAAGGAAGCTGCTCACGGAGCTTCTCGGGCAAATCGCCGGGCGAGAGATAAGCACCGCTATAAGGCTGGTCGGAGTTGAGCTTGGCAAACAGCGAGTCATTAGGAGCCGTGCGGAACTGAGCAGTTAACTGATCAACCGAAGCCCGCACGGCGCTGCTGTCTTCTTTCGAAGCCGTAACCGGAATAGTCACGTACTCGATGGAGCGCCCGTCTTCCACTTTGTAGCGGCCTTTGTTTTTATCGAGGTAAGCCTGCAATTGAGCGTCCGTTACTTTCACCGCCGAATCCGAAATGGAGAAGTACGGCACGATGAGGTAGCGCAGGTTGGCGCGGGTGTTCTGGGCTTCGTGGAAGCGCTTGGCCTCGGCTGAGGTCACGTAGGTGCTCAGCTTGAGCAGGTTGTTGTACTTCGTAGCCAAGCGGTCAGGGGTCAGGCCATTTTCGAAGTTAGTCCACTGGTCCCGAGCCTGGGGGGGCAATTTGTCTAGGTTCTTCAGGTACTCAATTACCTTGGCGCGGTCGAACTGACCGGTCTGTGGGTCGGAGAAGGCCTGACGAATGCTGGGGTGAATATTGCGGCCCTGCACCATATCGGTCAGCTCGTCGTCGGATACTTCTAACCCGAGCGCGTCGAATTGCTCCTTAAAAGCGATGCGGTAGATGGTCTGGTTCCAAGCCTGGTCGCGCAGGTAGCCGAGGGTGTTTTCGTCGGGCTGGCGGCCCTGCTGAGCGACAAAAGCCTGCTTGGCTTGCTCCAGGGTGTTGTTGAAGTCGGTGAGCTCCACTTTTTCGCCGGATATCTCTCCTACCGTATTATCGTTACGATTGAAGAGGCGGTTCTGGCCCGAAATCAGGTCGCCGCCGATAATGAAGAGCAGCAGGCCAATGACGATGGCGCCGACGGCCCAGCCCGATTTTTCTCGAATCGTGTTAATTAATGCCATGTACTTGAAAAAAAGCGCAGTATAGAAAAGTGGAAAGAGTCGCAAAATAACCAGAATCCGCCGGACATTCAAAGCTTTGCGCCAGAATGCCCCCCGGCAGACGATTGCCTAGCGGCGGCCTTTCTTGCGGGGAGCAAGGTTGCGCGACTGGGATTTGGTGGGTGCAGCCTTCGTTGGCGCTGTTGGGCCCGGTGTTTCGTCTTTGGTTTGGCTCAGGTAACGGTACCACATCATGCAGGCAAACGACACCATAAACAGCCAATAATTGCGGGATATTCCCTCCAGGCTATTAAGGACGACGGTTTCGTAAACCCCAATCACTAGGGCTACTACCGCCACGGAGAACAGCACGGTGCGCCCCATTGCTCTATCAAATTGAAAATCCATGTGGTTGCTTAGCTGTAAACCAACGGGCTACGCTGGCAATTTGTAGTAGTCGCTTAAAAAGCCCCCAGCCAAGTAGGCAGCATTTCACTAGCGCCTGAGTGGGTATTTTATTACTCCTCTACCGGCGCTTCCACGGTGAAAACGCCTGCGGGCTTAAGAATTTTGTAGCGCGAGAAATCCTGGTTGGCCGTCAGACCGGTACCCGTCAGAATCTCGGTGGGCGTTTCGACGCGCACGAATTTCTCCGTGTAGATAATCGCTTTCTGCTTGTCGTAATACAACTCTTCGGAGTTCATCTTTTGCTTTTTCTCCTCGTTGCTCACCCGTACGTCATTGCGTACCAGATAAAGATTTTTGGCTTTATCATACCGCCCGTATTTGCCTTGCAGGGTGTTGACGATAGCGCCACTCTTTGAGTAAAACGTCACCTTCATGCCCTTCGGGTACACCTGGTCGCCGCTCTCAAATTGCTGCGATACTGGAGCCGTGAGCTTGATTTGCAGCTTGGCCGAGTCGCTGACCAGCATAGTCACATTGGTAGCTTCCAGTAGCGGCCCATTGTACACCACCTTCTTTTTGACCTCGGCTTCGTTCTTCTGGCAGCCCGTACTTAAACCGGCCACTACCAAAATGCCCCCCAGGAGCTTCATCCAACCACGACTACGCGTCAGCATGAGTGTACAGCGGTTATTCAATGCGCCGCTTGATAAACCAGCGGTTGTTCAGGCTTAGGCCCAACTGCACCCGCACGTAATCCTCGCGCACGTTGCCGTTGGGGTTATCCACGTTGGGGTCAGTGTTGCCGCGCTGTCCGTAGGTGAAGGCCAGGTTCATGCTGGCAGCTTCCAAAGCCGTAGCCGACGGCACGGGCAACGTGAAGCCCCAGCTTATGGCGCGGTCGTAGAGCGTCTGGCCGGCGGGCCGATACGGCAACTGCGCGGCGCTGATGCCGGCGCGGTAGGTTACGCGCTTGAAGTAGCTATCAACGGAGGTTGGGTCGGGGGTATATTCGCCCCCCAGCCCTACACGCACGGTATTATCCAAGACGATGCCAGTAGTAGCGCCGCCGGCTATGCCAAACGAGCGGAACTTCGACCATTGCTGATGCGCCACGTCGAGGTTGGCACTGAAGTTTTTGTTGTTGTCGATGCTGAGGCCGAACTGGGCCATGGCGGGCACGCGGGCCTCCCCCTTCTGGCTATCTTCCAACTGAATACGCTCCAACTGATTACCAGCTACGTCTTCGCGGTCCAAGGAAGTGTTGCGCACCCCGTTTATGCTCGACCGGAAGGTATAAACGCCCCCCAGGTTATAGTTGAACTTGCTGTTGATAGTGCCCCGGTAGTGCGCCGCCCCCCGAAAGGTGAAATCGGAGTAGCGTACGTGCTCCAGCAATACCACGCTGGCCAACTGCGTCACATCGGTAACGTCTGGGGGTGCCACCTGAGTAGCTACGCGCTGATCGATGCTACCGAATACATACGCCGCCGTACCGCCCACCGTCAGGCCCTTAGCCACGCGGTATGCTTGGCCCAAGTAAGCTTCCGTCAGGCCACCTTCGCCCTGGAAGCGCTTGAGCACGCGCGTTCCGGCGGGCCCATTAGCTACGATTTCGACTACGTTGCTCTCATAATCGACGGCGCTGTAAGGCTTCAGGCCCACCGCGCCAGCCCAACTTTTGGACAGCGGCACGGCCAGCGCCAGGTAGCCCAGCGTACCGCTCCCGTCACGCTGGGAGTTGTTCTGATTACGAATGGTCTTGATTTGCCCGTTTATAGCCATTTCGTAGGTCGTACGGGCCGTGTAATAGAGCAAAGCAGGATTCAACTCGTTTATATGAATGCTGTTGGGCGCGGCCAGACCGACACCGCCCATTCCCTGCTGCCGCACCCCGCCCGTATTCAGGTTGGCATCGCCCAGACCCAGACGCGAGTACGGCGAGTTGCCGAGCCCTTGTCCCTGGCTGTGCGGCGCTGTTGCCAAACTCATCAACCCTACACCGATCAGGCCGGCTAATTTATTCTTCCACATAGTCAATGGTATGCACCAAAATTCGGTGAAGCCCGAGCAGCACGAGTTCGGGAATTACAAAGATAGGGCCTTTGAGCCGCGATTGAAAAAAGGCCGCGTCGCCACCCGCCAGGAGCACCCCCAAAGCGGGCCGCTGCGCGCGGTACTGATCAAGTATTCCATTAACTTCTGCCACTGCCCCATTGAGCACCCCACTCCGAATAGCCGACTCCGTATCATTACCAGTCAGCGGAATCCCAGCCGTCAGATCGGGGGGCATTTCCAGGTACGGCAGCCGGCCCGTAAACGTGTGCAGGGCCTGAAAGCGCAGCCGCAGCCCCGGCGCGATACTCCCGCCCCGAAAGGTATGACCGCCTTCGACCCAGTCGCACTTGATGGCCGTGCCCGCGTCGACAATGAGCGAGTCGCGGCCCGGCCGTAGCCACGCGGCCCCCACCGCCGCCGCCAGCCGATCGACCCCGAGGGTTTGGGGAGTAGCATATCCATTACGAATGGGCAGAGGCGTAGAAGCCGGTCTAAACTCTACTATTTGCCCCGATACCAGGGACCGTAAATCAGCAGCCCATATATCTGTTGGCCCCGCTACCGATGCCAGAATAACGTGCGCTGGCTTCCACCGTTCCACGACCTCGCCTACCTGCTCTCTGGTCTGAACAATGGCGGTTTCGCGCAGTACATCGGCCTCAAAGCAACCGTATTTCACGAAGGTGTTACCAATGTCGAGGGTGAGAGTAAGCATGAAAAACAGGGCTTTACTGACGATACTGGCGTAGTCAGTTCTTCTTAAGAAGAAGCCGCTAACGATAGTAGCCGTTAAAGCAGTCGAGAGTAACTAGATGGAAAAGCTGAACGCGGCGGAGAGGCCCAAAAGCAGATGAACGCCTTACCGACTTGATCATGAGTCGGTAAGGCGTCCGTAGGTTGCTTCTTACAAGAAATACTTCAGGCGGATAACTTCTTTCTCGTTTAGATAGCGCCACTTGCCGCGGGGCAAATCTTTTTTGGTAAGGCCCGCGTACTGCACCCGGTCTAGGGTTACTACTTCGTAGCCCAAATGCTCGAAAATGCGGCGCACGATACGGTTACGACCAATGTGCAGCTCCACGCCCACAAAGTGCGCGTTGCCGGCCACCACGGCCACATCATCTACTTCGGCTTTGCCATCCTCCAGCTCTACGCCTTCAGCAATCTGGCGCAGATGCTCTTCGGTAAGCGGCGTGTTCAGCTCTACCTGATAGATCTTTTTATTCTTATGCGAAGGGTGAGTGAGCTTCTGGGCTACCTCGCCATCGTTGGTAAACAGTAGTAGACCAGTCGTATTGCGGTCCAGGCGGCCAACTGGGAAAATGCGCTCCTTAGAAGCCGTAGCCACCAGATCCATTACTGTTTTGCGGCCTTCCGGGTCGTCGGTGGTAGTAATGAAGTCTTTCGGCTTGTTGAGCAGCACATATACCTCTTTTTCGCGCTTGAGGTTGGTTTTGCCATACTGCACCGTATCAGTGGGCTGCACCTGATAGCCCATTTCGGTAACGACCTCGCCATTCACTCGAATCTCGCCGGCGGCAATAAGCGCATCCGCCTCGCGGCGTGAGCAAACCCCCGCGTTAGCGATGTAGCGATTCAGGCGCAGCGTGTCGCCGGCCGAATCGTCTTCCTCCCGCCGACGCTTGTTGCCGCGGGTTTTATCCTCCTCGTAAAACTTCAGGTTCTTGTAAGCGGGTGATTCGCCGGGCACTTCGTCGCGCTTGGGCTTATCTGCCCGGTTACTGCTGGCATCACGCGCTGGCCGATTCTCGGGCCGCGCCGGACGCTCACTAAAGGGCCGGGCATCACGGGGAGCAGAGGTACCGAAGTCGCGGTCGCGGCTACCGGCATTGTTCCGGTCACCGTAGCTGCCGCGCTCACCAGTGCTGCGGGGGGCAAAATTGCCGCGCTTATCATCCGCGTTGCGGTTGCCAAAACCACCCTCGCGGCGCTGGTCGTCGCGGGGGGCAAAGTTGCCCCGGTCTTCGTCGCGGCGTGGTTTGCCAAAGCTGCCTTCGCTGCGGTCGCGGCGGTCGTAGCCACCCTCGCGGCGCTGGTCGTCGCGGTCAGAATCTCTGTCCTGGGGGGCATTTTTAAAATCGAACGGCCGCGCCGGACGTATCGGCCGGTCCGGGCCCGACTCGTCGGTTCGTGAGTCGCGGCGAGTATCGGGCTCGTATGGAGTCTTAGCAGGCGCCGGCTTATCAGTTTCGAAAGGATTGATCTTGTTAAATTTTCGGTTGCGCTCACCCGCTCCGCCGCGCGGAACGGCTGGCTTGCCTTCCTGCCGATATGGCTGACCCGGCCAGTTGGCCTTGGGCTGATAAGGTTGCGCGGGCCGCTCGTCAGCGCGGTCACGGTCACCACGACCGAAACCACCTTCGCGGCGGTCATCAAAGCGACGGGGAGCGTCACGATCAAACGAGCGCGGGGACCGCTCATTGTTGTTGCGATTGAAAGGAGGCCGGCTGTCGCCATCGCGCCGGGGGGCAAAGTTGCCGCGCGGCCCGCGCTCTTCACCCCGGTTGAAATCGCCGCCAGTTGGCCGGCTGCTTCTATCACCAAATTTGCCCCCCGCGTTTCCTCCACCAGAGCGACTACCACCGGCAGTATTACCCCCAGTATTAGGCCGACCAAAAGCAGGGCGCGAAGGGAAGTCGCTGCCACGGCGGGAGTCGTTGCCATCCCGATTAGCGGGGCGGTCCGAGAATTTGCGGAAGCCCTCGGAGCCGCCCGTATTACCGGAGGGGCGGGAGTCGTTGCGGCCGTTGCGGCCGGCATTAAAATCGGGTTTGTGCTTTTTGCCCATGGTCGGGGAAGTAAGTGCCGTATCGCTACGGTACGGTTAGAAAGTAAATATCGCTAAATAAGACGAGGTGATGCTAACGCACTAGTCATCAAAACAGTGCCCGAACCTGCGCCGCAACCCTGCCGTGGGTAGCCGGTCGCAAGTCCGGGCAATTCTGTAAGTAGCAGGAAAGCTGTTAGTCGCGGCGCGCCATTTTAGCCTCAATGGAGTGCTGGGTATGCGGCACAGCCCGTAAGCGCTCCTTTGGAATCAATTTGCCGGTACCGATGCACACACCGTAGGTGCCGTTTTTGATGCGCACCAGCGCATTCTCCAACTGCTGAATGAACTTCATCTGGCGCGAAGCCAACTGGTTCATGCTTTCTTTTTCGGCCGTATCAGCACCGTCTTCCAATACTTTGGATGATGAAGCTGTATTGTCGGTACCCGAATCGTTGCGGCGGCTCAGTGTTTCTTTGATAAATGACACCTCCTTACGGGCGGCCGTAAGCTTGTCCTGGATAATCTCTTCGAACTCCGCCAGGTCTTCTCTGGAGTAGCGTATGGTTTCTTCACTCATGTCAGCTCGGAAAAGTAAACTATTGAATGTAAACTAATTAGCCAACCTTTTTTAAAACAAAGATCAGCTTGATACCCCTCCTAACGCCGGCATAACCAGTTTAGTTGTTAGAAGTAAAATGCCTTCAGGGAGTTACGACTTTAGTATTTTCACGGATTCCATTGGAGCATTTGGGCGCAAAGCTACAGTTTTGTGCGCTAATTGACCACAATACCTTCATCTTACGAAAGTTGGTTCCGCTCCTGAATCAAAAGCCGAGCATTTGGATAGCCGCTACGGCTGCCTCTACTCCTTTGTTCCCATGTTTGCCCCCCGCCCGGTCCCAAGCCTGCTCCAGCGTATTCGTTGTCACTAAGCCGAAGATGACGGGCTTGTTATATTTCAATCCCACGTTGGTGATGCCGTTGGCTACCGCGTGGCAGATGTAGTCATCATGCTTTGTGTCGCCTTTGATAACTACCCCCAAACAGATAACGGCATCAATTTCTTCGTGCTGGGCCAACAGTTGCGCGCCCAATGTCAGCTCAAAGCTGCCTGGCACTGTATTACGGAAAATATTATCGGCCTGAGCGCCATGCTTGAGCAAGGTCTCGTAAGCGCCAGCGCTGAGTATGTCCGTGATTTCACGGTTCCACTCGGCCACCACCAAGCCAAAGCGCTTATCAGCAATGTCAACGAAGTGGTCAGAATTATAATCGCTAAGATTTTTAAGGGCGGTTGCCATTAATCACAGGTTTTGCGGAATGATTGTATTGGACTGACTAAGACTTCCTATTATTACTTAATCTTCGAAGAGTTGTCAAAAACACTAGTACTGACAAAAAGAAAAGGACGGTATGAAACCGCCCTTTTCCTTTTGTCACATTTGCTTAGTTGATCCGCGGACTCTGCGAATCCAAAAGGCCTATTTGCCAGCCACTGCCTGCACGCGGGCTAGGTACTGCTTCGCTTCCCTAACCTCGGCAGCATTCTGGTACTCGTCTACAATCCGGGTGTAAGCTTTCATCGCCCCGTCGTAGTCTTTGGCAAGCTCGCGGGCCGTAGCCTCCTTCATCAGGTAGCCGGGCGAGAAGTACTCGTTAGACTTATAATTAGCAGCCTTCTCATACTGATCAGCGGCCTCTTTGAACTTGTTCAATTCCAGGTAAGCATCACCGGTCAAGGCATAGGCACGAGCTTGCACCAGCAAATCGTCCGATGTGAAATCTTCCAGATAATCAATGGCATTTTGGTATTTACCATCTTTCAAGGCAGCTACACCAGCATAGAAGTTGGCCAGATTAGCGGCTTTCGTCCCATTATATTCGGAAGTGACAGCAGCCAAGCCATCGTACTGCCCGTCGCCTTTGAGCGCTTTATTCAGTGAGTCAGCCTCCCAATAGTTTACCGCCTGATACATGGCAGCCTGCCCTTTTTCGTTCTGGGTAGTACGCCAGGTATAGTAAGCAAAACCGCCAACTACGGCCAGCACCACGACAGCCAGCAAGCTTAGCAAGGCCGTCTTATTGCGCCGTACGAAATCTTCTGACTCTACCAGCCGGGTGGCCAGCGCGTCGGGGTCTTCCATCAACGGATGCTCGGTTACACCGTCCGTGATGGGCTGGTTGGGATCTGCGGGTACCTCTGTCCGTTGGCGGGCATTCGGAGTATTGCGCGTGTAGGGAATCTTCGACATTGCGGGGGGCAAAAATCAGCCTCGCGGCTGGGAAAAATCGACGGTTAGTCGCGGATGTAAGGATAGTCCTGCTGCACGTACACGTCTTTGTAGAGCTCGTCGGCAGTTGGATAAGGGGAAGTTTCAGCAAATTCCACGGACTCGTTTACGGCCGCTTTGATTTGCTCATCAATGGCATTCAGTTCGTCCTCGGTGGCCATGTTGTTCGTCAGGATAGTATGACGGACAGCCTCAATGGAATCGCGCGAGCGATAGTCTTCCAATTCTTCTTTCGTACGATACTTAGCCGGGTCACTCATGGAGTGGCCCTTGTAGCGGTAGGTCTTGAACTCGAGCAACGTAGGGCCTTCGCCGGCGCGGGCGCGCTCAGCGGCCTGGGCTACGGCCTCGTGCACATCTTCTACGTTCATGGCATTCACCGGGAACGATGGCATATCGTAGCTTTCTCCCAGCGTGTATAGCTCCGTTACGTTGGAGCTGCGCTGCACTGCGGTGCCCATCGCGTAGCCGTTGTTCTCGATCACGAAGATGACCGGCAATTTCCACAGCATAGCCATATTGAAGGCCTCATGCAAGGCTCCCTGGCGCACGGCACCGTCGCCCATGTAGCAGATGCAGAGGTTACCGGTCTTGTTATACTTTTCGGAAAAAGCAATACCAGCACCCAGCGGAACCTGGCCGCCCACGATGCCGTGGCCGCCCATGAAGTTAACGTCCTTATCGAACATGTGCATGGAGCCGCCTTTGCCTTTGGAGCAACCAGTAGCCTTAGCAAACAACTCAGCCATGATAGCATTAGGCGACGTGCCTAGCGCCAGCGGATGCGCATGGTCGCGGTAAGCGGTGATCCACTTATCGTCTTTGGTAAGCGCCGTTACGGCCCCAGCCACGCAAGCTTCCTGGCCGATATACAGGTGGCAGAACCCTTTGATCTTTTGCTGCCCGTAGAGCTGTCCAGCCTTTTCCTCAAACTTGCGCATGAGCTGCATCTGCTCATACCACTGCAGGTAAACCTCTTTAGGAAATTGGGGTTTGGCAGGTATCGTGGCTTTAGGCGCGCCAGTGGCTTCCTTTGCCTCTTCGTTAGAGGGTGGCAAGCCCGAGTCAGGTTGGTTTACTGTCTTGGTAACCGACGCTGCGTCGTTACCGTTGGAAGTGGCTTTCGGGCTTGCCGCTTTTTTTGCCGACTTAGTCGCTTTTGAGTCAGCCTTTACTTTCGTCTCCGCCATCGTGCTTTCGGTTGTTCGCGTTTGGGATGCGAAAGTACGCAAAAGGATTGCAATTTCGAACCGGATGATTCTGGAAAGCCTACACCTGTTATTCTTTAAAAACTACGACGAAGCCACGTTGGCTTTCTCTCCCCACATCAATTGCTTCGTCGGCGACAACGGAAGTGGCAAGACGAATCTGCTTGACGCTATCCACTACCTGTCGCTCACCCGTAGCGCCTTTGCTACTGCTGATGCGCAAAGCATTAAGCAGGGCGCTGAGTTCTTCGTGGTGAAAGGCCGCTTCCAAACGCCCCCTGCCGATGCCGACACTATTCAGTGCAGCCTACGGGTTGGCCAAAAGAAAGTGGTTACTCGCAACAAGCAAGCGTACGAGCGTATCGCGGATCATATAGGTCGCTTTCCTGTGGTGCTCATCTCGCCCTACGATACCGACCTGATTCGGGAGGGTAGCGAGGAGCGCCGTAAGTATTTCGATAGCCTGATCTCGCAGCTCGATCATGATTACCTGGAGCTGCTCATTACTTACTCCAATCTGCTGCGTCAGCGCAATGCGCTCCTAAAGATGGCTGCTGATGGCCGGGGCTACGACCGGGACTATTTGCTGGTACTCGACGAACAGTTGGTACCTGCCGGGGGACAAATTATGGAGCGACGGCAGCAATTCCTGACCGAGTTTACTCCCCTTTTTCAGCGCCATTACCAGCAGCTGGCTGATGGCCGGGAACAGGTGACATTGGAGTATAAAAGCCAGCTGCCCGGCGCTGACTTTGCTCATCTGCTCCGCACCAATGAGCGGCGTGATATTATGCTCCAGCGCACTACTATTGGACCCCACAAAGATGACTTCACTTTTCTAATGGATGAGCTGCCGGTAAAAGGCTACGGCTCGCAGGGCCAGCAGAAGTCGTATGCCATTGCCCTCAAGCTGGCCCAGTTCGAGATCTTTGCCAGCCGCAAGCAGCATAAGCCCCTGCTTCTCCTAGATGACATCTTCGACCGCCTGGATGAAAAGCGCATCACCCGCCTCATGCAGCTGGTAGCTGAGCATACCTTTGGGCAGGTCTTTCTTACCGATACGCACCTGGAGCGCACCGACCGAATCCTAGCTACTATCTCTGAGCAGGTAGCGCGCTTTGCGGTGCAGAACGGTACGGTCACAACTCTCTAGCCGGGCTGGAATAACGTACCTTTGCAGGCACCTGCTTTTGCCTCCCAGCGGCTATTCTGCCCTCTGGCTCGCGCATTAGTGTATTATATTGCCTTGAAAAGACCAAGCGCTTCCGACAACTCCCGCCAAGCTGATATAGTCCCGTTGAAGGATGGTATCAAGGCTTTGCTGAAAGCCTATCGCTTACAAGGGAAGTTGAATGAGGTATTCGTAGTGTCAAGCTGGGAGCGCATCATGGGAAAGGCCGTGGCGCTGAAGACCCAGGAGATATACATCAGCAACGGTAAGCTGTTCGTGCGCCTGAGCTCGGCCCCACTGAAGCATGAGCTGGTGATGGCCAAGACGCGCGTCATGGAGCTTATCAATGATGAGGTTGGTGAAACCGTTATCAAAGAGGTGATCTTTCTCTAGGCTTTGTCATTGTAGTAGGTAAGCTGTTATCAGTAACAGAGAAGAGAGCCGCAGTTTTGCGGCTCTCTTCTCTGTTACTGATAACAAGACTAATCAGGTGTAAACAGCGTCCTTGATAAGAACGGCATGAAATCAATCGTCGCTTAATGGAGGTTGAGTTGCTACTCTGTTCTGACTAATTCAAACTCTTCTAAGCTAAAATAGCTCGATAGATACTTCTACTGTACTACTTCTATTTCTCCCGTTCTCATGTCAACCTCCCTCCTCCCTGACTTCCGACTAGTGTCCCACTCGCGGGTCACGCTCACCGAGCTTATGATTCCTTCTTATGCCAATCTGGGGGGCAAAATTCATGGCGGCATTCTGTTGTCGCTAATGGATAAGGTGGCCTATGCCGCTGCTGCCAAACACGCCGGCACTTACTGCGTAACGGTGAGCGTGGACGGCGTAAATTTCTTGCAGCCGGTGGAAGTGGGCGAGCTGGTGTCCTTGCTGGCCTCAGTCAACTACGTAGGCCGGACTTCACTAGTCATCGGTATCAAGGTCATTGCTGAAGACGTTCGCACCGGCACCGTGAAGCATACCAACACTTCCTATTTCACGATGGTGGCCAAGGATGATGACGGTCGCCCTACCCCAGTGCCCGGCCTGGTATTAGAAACCCCCGACGATACGCGGCGCTTCCTGGAATCTATCAAACGCAAGGAGCTCAAAGCTCAGTTCAGCGCTGAGTTTGACAACGCTCGCTCCCTACTGGCCGTGGCGCAGCAACTCGACTTACTAGGCAATGAGAACTGTCAGTTGGGCTACTAAAATCGCTTTGCTTTAATACTACTTCAGTCAAATGCCCACCCTATCATTTAAATGCCAATACACGTTCGTAACGACCCTATGTTTCACGTGGAACATATTTGTCACTTAGGCCCATACACTTTCAACAAGAGCTCATTATAGGCTTCTAACAGCGCTATATACTTAGCCTGAAGAGCCATAAACTGCTTAGTTGGATCATTATCGTTCAATTGTAGTGGTGCTGAACGTTGTGTTACAGTGCTTGTAACAGCAACACCAGGTGTACCGGACACAAATGGCAGCGTCGCTTGTTGTAACGATGTAAAGTCCTGAGAAAAATCATGCGTAATGATGTCACCAACTTGTTTTACAAAACCGTAATCAAGTGTTTCCTCCTTGAACTTGCGATAGATGGTTGGACGCGTAATACCCAGTTCCTCCACGATGCGAGTGATGGAAATACCACTATTTTTGATGGCATCTTGAAGAATTTTGCCCTGGTGCGGCATAAGCAAGCGTTAGGAATCAGTGAGGTTGTAAAGGTGTTTAATTTGTTTCACATGTACAAATGTGAACGTAAAAACGTACAGTTACACAGTGTGTAAATACAATACACTGATACACTACGTAACACGCAACAATGCCGCTTTACACATACACTGTAACATCGACTATCGTTACAGTTTGTGTTACATCTGTACAGCTTCAAGATGAAACAGCTTAAATAAGCCAGAAAAGCCCTTTTTTATGTTTGGACATATGTAACAGCACACTCTACTCTGAAATCAGCCATTTGTACAGATACTCGCTTAGCCCTCACTAATAAAACAGCGCGTGATCATCTGCTAGACAGATGTCCATTCCTGCCGAATAATGATTAGTGTGCCAGTAAATGCACCAAGAGGTCAGGATAATCAGTGGTGATACCGTCGACGCCGAGCGCAATGAGGCGTTGCATTTCGACTGGTTCATTCACCGTCCAGGGGATAAGCCGCATGCGGCAGGCATGTACCTCTGCCACCAATTTCTCATCGACGAGGGCGTGCTCAGGACCGTAGGCGGCAGGCACGAACCCAAGCTCACTTAGATGCTTAGCCAGCGGTTGGTCATCCTCCACTAATAAGGATAGAGGCAAAGATGAAATCTGGTTGTGGGCCACTTGCAAGACCCGTTTATCAAAGCTCAGCAGGGTGGTTTGACCAGCTATATCAGTGGCATGCACAACGGCTAGTACCAACTCCAGAAAGTGCTCGGGCGAGGGATGAAATTTGCCATCGCCGGCAGGACTGCATTTTATTTCAATACTAAATAATGGGAGTGGACGGCCGAGCCGCTGAGCGTAGTCATTACCCTTCGTAATGACTTCCTGCAACAGAGGCTTGTAAGCAGTCTCTGGCACCTGACGCGGAAAGCTAGGGTTTCCTATGGAGCCACAATCGCAGCGACGGATGGCGGCGTAAGGCAGCTGGAAAAGGTTGTGCAAACGCTCCCTGGTTGGGTCGATGCGCTTGCCGGCGGCATCTCGACAGAAGGCACCTGAAAGCCAGGGTTCATGCGAAACCACTACCTGCTCGTCGGCTGAAATAACGACATCTAATTCCAAGGCATCTACCCCCAACTCCAAAGCATGCATAAACCCCGCAAGGGTATTTTCGGGACGTAGGCCGCGGCAACCACGATGACCGTGTATTTCGGGGATGATAATGGGCTTGGGGGGCATTTCTGGGGGGTTAGGGAACCCTGAATACGCGTAGACGACTTGCGTAGATTAGGTTTACGAGGCAAAAAAGCCCCCCAGGCGGCAATCATAAGATTTTGTGTCCAGATAGCGTTTAGGTACTTCACTCAGGCATGTTGCCAGCAGTGAATTGCGGTACTTTGGCCCCTCCTAAGTTGTATTCGTTGCCCTTTTACCACATTTTATGAAGAAAGCGTTGTTGCTCGGATTATTGGTTATTTTAGTAGCAGGCGGTTACTGGTACTACCGTACGGTAGTTGCGGCCAGTCCACAATACTCCCTCGCGCAGGCTGCTAATGCCGTGCGCACGCATGATGTGGCCGCCTTTGAACGCTACGTGGATGTTGACAAAGTAGCGCGCAACTTAGTAGACCAGGTATCTGAGGAAAGCTCGTCGCTGGAAGGGCTACACATGAATGGAGCGCTTATTCAAAGCGCCTTACGGCTACTGAAGCCTCAACTGGCGCAATCGGCGCGACAGGAAGTGAGACGCTACATTGAGACGGGCTCGGCGGAACAGGCAGCGGCTGGGGGGCAAAATATCGGCGGAATAAACGTGTCGGTGCTGGGACTGGCCGGACGCGTAATTGGTTCAAACCCGCAATTCAAAGGGATTAAATATGTAAATCAACAGGATGCGCAAACTTTGGTCGGGCTGGAAATCACGCAGCCTCAATACGACACGACGCTCGTTCTGGAATTGAAAATGCTGGACCAGGGTGACTATTGGCGCGTGACGGAAATAGCTAATATGGGCACTTTGATCAAGCGCACAGCTCGACTGGAAAAGCAACGACTGCTGAAGGGCAATAAGTAACGGCTTTCCCTCGTAGTGCTCGGTCATCGACCAACGATTCAACACATATTTATACCACACAAAAGCCCCAACGCTACTTAGCGTTGGGGCTTTTGTGTGGGCGATTAAGGCCTATTTGCGGCCTGAAAACAAGAAGTAGATGATGGAGCCCAAGAACGGGAAGAACCAAATGACCAAGCCCCAGATGATTTTCTTGCCAATTGACCAATCTTGCTTAATAAGGCTGATAACAGCAAAAACGGCCAGCGCTAGATAAATAATCCCAGCGATAGTAGTGGTGCCATCGCTACGACGACCGGAGCAACTGCTGAGCAGGAAAGCCAGCGAAAGAGAAAGTGACAGGGCCGCTCCCGGCAGACGTTTGGTTAAAGTGAGAAGATTGTTCATAGCAGGTGAAGTTGGAAGGAGAGATGTGCTTGAAAGACCTCCTTTACGCACCTGCTGAGGCAATAGATATGATTATGCTTATTTATATATACTAAACGTTTGACAGTCAGCTATTTAAATAGATAAGCCTGCACTTCATTCCAGAAAATAGAAGCTGACGCGGGTACTAATGCAAGCGTGAGCAGAATACCGTACAGCGCCCCGTAAAAGTGCGCGTCGTGGTTGATATTATCGCCTTGCTTGCGGCCTTGGTAGTAAGAATAAGCCAGGTACAGCACCCCAAAGATGACTCCCGGAATGGCAAACGGAATGGGGAAAATGTAGATGCCGCCCTGCACAGGATTAAAGAGAATAGCCGAGAAAACCACGGAAGCCACCCCGCCCGACGCGCCCAGGCTGTGGTAGTCGGGGTCGTTGCGGTGGCGTACGTAGGTAGGAATATCCGACACAATAATGCCCCCCAGGTACAGTAGCAGGAAGCGCCAGATGCCCCCCATCGGCCCGAATACCTGCACGAAGACATCCTGAATTAATTGCCCAAAAGAGTAGAAGGCAATCATGTTAAAGATGAGGTGCATCCAGTCGGCGTGCAGGAAACCGGAGGTGAGGAAGCGATACCACTCGTTACGACGGCGCACCAGGAAGGGCGTCATAATCCAGCTTTCGCGCAAGCTAGCGTTCGACCAGGCGTATAAAGAAATGCCCCCCGTCAGGATTATGAGGGCGAGTACAACGTTCAGATTCAGCATTAGAAAACAGAGAAGTAAAAGGAGAAATAAGGGAAGCCGCATTGTACGGCTTCCTGGCGCTTTCGTCGGCTTGGAGAAGGTGGAGAAACTACGCTGGGGAGCGAAATGCGCAGAGCGAGCCCAAATCAGGCCAAAACCCAGGCTTAGCTTTCGCGGGCCATCAGCTCCAGAGCCCATTGCCGCAGGAGAGCCTTGCGCTCGGCCGGCGCGTCCACGCGCTCCAGGTGCTGGAGGGCATCCTGGAAGTAGTCGTTGATAAGCGCTTCCGTTTGGGAGCGGATACCGAGCTGGTCGTACACTTCCGTAATTGCCTGGACCTTGGCGGCAGCGTCGGCAGTAGGCTGGCCGAGGTACTGAGCCAGCACGGCTTGCTGGGGGGCTTTTGCCTGGGCCTGGGCCGTGAGCAGCAGAAAGGTCTTTTTATCCGACACAATGTCGCCGCCCACGCGCTTGCCGAAGGTGGCCGCGTTGCCGTACACGTCGAGCAGATCGTCGCGTAGCTGAAAGGCAATGCCCACGTCGGTTCCGAACTGGCGCAGGTGGTCGGCATCTTCGGGTGAAGCGCCACCCAGCAAGGCACCCAACTCCAGGCAGAAGCCGAGCAGCACGGCCGTTTTCAGCCGAATCATATCCATGTATTGCTCGATGGTGACCTGCTCATTGGTTTCGAAATCCATGTCCCACTGCTGACCCTCACAGACCTCGGCAGCCGTCTGGCTGAACTTGCGCAGCGCCGTCGGCAGCAAGGTCGGTGGCACGTCCAGAAACAGCTCGTAGGCCCGCACCACCATCACGTCGCCGCTAAGGATGGCCACGTTGGCGTTCCATTTCTCGTGCACCGTGGGTTGGCCCCGGCGCAAGGGCGCCTGGTCCATGATGTCGTCGTGGAGTAGGGTAAAATTGTGGAAGACTTCGGTCGCCAGCGCCGGCCGTAGCACGGGGTCCAGCTTGTCGGTGAAGAGGTGGGCGCCCATGAGGGTAAGCAGGGGGCGGATACGCTTGCCACCCAGAGCCATGATGTAGCGAATGGGCTCATAGAGGGCAATTGGCTGCTGGCCGTAGTCAAGAGTAGCCAGGGCGGCGGTTATTTTTTGCGTGAAATCAGTGGGGCTCACAGGGGGCAAATTGTGTTAGAGCGGAAAGGTACGGACGTTGGGCCTCACCCCCCGGCCCCCTCTCCCAAAAATAGGGGGAGCCCGACGCTCGGCCTACGCGGCTGCGTCGGCTTGCGCCTCCGTAACCGCTACCGGAGGGTGTGTTCTAGTACAAAAAAAAGCCAACGACTTACTGTCGCGGGCTTTTTCTATTTACAAGGTCTTAATTCCATTGCTAGCATGGTAGCGGTTACGGAGGTGAAAGCCGAAGGTGCTGCGCAGGCCAACCATATGGCTCCCCCTCTCCCCTAGGAGAGGGGGCCGGGGGGTGAAGCCAATCGTTGTTAGCGCCGGCGCTTACCGCCACCACCCGGACCACCACTGCTTTTGCCGCCCTGCTCAGGTCCTCGCTCTGACCGACGACCACGGCCGCTTTCCTCGCGGCGCGGCGGGTCGTTGCGGCGCTGGGCCATGGGGCGCTCATCCACTAGCTCAAAGTCGATGGTGCGGTCGAGCAGGTTGGCTGCTTTTACAATGACTTGCAGTTCGTCGCCGAACTGAATGATGCGCTTGCTGCGCTGACCGACGAGGCGGTAGTTGTCCTTGTCCAGCTCGAAGAAGTCGCCGGGAATATCGCTGATGCGGATCATGCCTTCGCACTTATTCTCCTCCACTTCCACGTACATGCCCCACTCGGTAAGGCCCGATACCACGCCCTTGAACTGCTCGCCTACGCGGGCGGCCATGTACTCTACCTGCTTGTATTTGATGCTGGCGCGCTCGGCATTCGCGGCCAGCTTCTCGCGCTCCGAGGAGTGTTTGCACTCTTCCTCCACGGCCTCAGCTTCCACATTTTTGCCCCCCTGCAGGTAATGTTCCAGCAGGCGGTGCGCCATCATGTCGGGGTAGCGACGGATGGGCGAGGTGAAATGCGAATAGTGGTCGAAGGCCAGACCGAAGTGGCCCAGCGGTTCGGTGGTGTACTTGGCCTTGGCCATGGTCCGAATAGCCAGGGTCTGAATCACGTTCTGCTCGGGCTTGCCCACCACGTCTTCCGACAGGCTGTTCAACTCGTTGCTAAGCTTCTTGGGGTTGTCCAGATTCAGATCATGACCGAACTTTTTGGCGAACAAAGCGAAGTTCTGCAAGCGGTCAGCATCGGGGGCATCGTGAGTACGATACACCATGGTGAAGCGCGGCTTGGTCTTCTTTTTCTGGAACACGAAGTCGGCCACCTTGCGATTGGCCAGCAGCATAAACTCCTCAATGAGCTTGTGCGCATCCTGGCGCTCCTTCACGTACACACCCACCGGCTTACCGTTCTCATCCAGCTGGAATTTTACCTCCTGCGTTTCGAAGCCGATAGCTCCTTTCTTGAAGCGCTGGGCCGAGAGCTTTTTGGCAATGTTGTTCAGGGTATTCACCTCCTCGGCAAGGTCACCCTCACCGGTTTCGATGCGCTCCTGGGCGTCGCCGTAGGCAAAGCGCCGGTCGGAGTGAATAACGGTTTTGCCAAACCACGAGTCGTAGAGCTTGCCGTTTTCGTCCAGCTCAAACACAGCCGAAAAGGTCAGCTTGTCTTCATTCGGCCGCAATGAGCATAGACCATTTGACAGGCGCTCGGGCAGCATCGGAATCACGCGGTCGACCAGGTAAACCGAAGTCGCGCGGTGGCGGGCTTCCCGCTCCAGCATCGACTCGGGCCGCACGTAGTGGGTCACGTCGGCAATGTGAACACCGATTTCCCAGTGGCCGTTTTCCAGCTTTTGGATGGATAGCGCGTCGTCAAAGTCCTTGGCGTCGGCGGGGTCAATGGTGAAGGTGGTGATGGCACGGAAGTCGCGGCGGCGGGCAATTTCTTCTTCCTTAATGCGGTCCGAAATGCCTTCCGACTCTTCTTCCACATCCTGGGGAAACTCAAACGGCAGCCCGAACTCCGCCATGATGGCGTTGATCTCGGCCTCGTTCTCGCCGGCCTGTCCAAAGGAGCGCACGATTTCGCCCACTGGCTGGCGGCCGGGGTCGTCGGGCCACTCCGTGATGCGCACGAGTACCTTCTCGCCGCTACGGGCGTCGTTGAGGCCTTCGTGGGGCACAAATACGTCGAAGTACATCTTGCGGTGGTCGGGCGATACGAAGCCGAAGCCGGCGTTCTGCACCGTCAGCTGGCCCACTACTTCCTCCCGCTCCCGCTTGAGTACTTCCACCACGTCGCCCACCGGCCGGCCGTCGCGCTCACCGCGCAGACGCACGCGTACCGTGTCACCGTTCATGGCAAACTTCAGGCGGTCGGTGAACACGCGAATGTCGTTCTCGCTTTCCTCGCTTACTACGAAAGCGTACTTGTTGGTGGCCAGCGCCACCTTACCGGTAATAACGTCGCCGCCCGAGCCGCCGGGCCGCTCGCGGGAGCGTTGGCGGTCATCGCCGGGGAAGTCGAAGCCAGCATCACGGCGGCGGTGTACCAACGGATCTTGTCCAAACTGGGCCTCAATGGCGGCGCCATCCGGCCGGGATTTGCCCCCCCGGTTGCGACTACGCTCGGGGCGCTGGCCGGCGTCGGGCTGCACGCGCGCGGCGGCCGGATCGGTGAGGCGGTAGTCGTCGTTCTGGAGGTGGGTAAGCTGATTGGATTTGCGCAGGGCTTTGAGGTGATCAAACACTTCGTCGCGCTGCTCTTTGGTGGTCACGCCCAAGCGGCGCGAGAGTTGACGGTAGGAAAATACTTTGCCGGGGTTGTCGGCAAATACCCGGTACACTTGCGTTTTGGTAACGGGGGCAACGGCGGCTTTTTCGCCGCGGGCAGCTTTCGCGCGAGGGGCGCGGGGAGCTGCAGATTCATCTTGTTTCTTCATTCGAAAAGAAGGTGCCGCCCAGTGGTTGTCGTTTTCGCAGGCGGCCGGAAAATAGGTAGGTTGGAGTATACGCAGGTGCGTTTCTCCGGGGTTAAGCAAAAATTAGAAGTCGCCGGAAAGGCGATTAAAAGTGGGCGGAAGTAAGTGTTTCCGCACCAAAGTAGATACTACGAAATATTAAAGAAAATAACTATTTCCTGCGGATAATGATGGGTTATGAAATTATTGCGAGGTAGCAATTTGGCGAATCGTTGAGTGTAACGCGAAGCGGTGCTTCGCTCGTTGTTTAGCGGATTAAGTCGTTGCAAAAAGCCACCCAGCGTTAGTCGTTCAACGAGCGAAGCACCGCTTCGCGTTACATCCCAACGGCTAGGTTGGGGGCTACTTCCGCCGCCCGCCGGGCCTGAGCTGCCCGAATATCAGAGGGCTCATCCTTGGGGATGGCACTGAGCAAGGTGCGCGTGTACTCTTGCTGGGGGTTGGCATACACATCAGCGGCGGGTCCGCTCTCCACAATCTGCCCCTTATTCATCACCAGCAGCCGATCCGACATGAACCGAGCCACCGACAAGTCGTGAGTGATAAAAAGGTAAGTAATGCCAAAGTCCCGCTTCAACTGGTTCAGCAGATTTAATACCTGAGCCTGTACCGACACGTCCAGCGCCGACACCGACTCGTCACAAATGATGCACTTGGGCTGCAAGGCTAACGCCCGCGCAATGCAAATGCGCTGGCGCTGCCCACCCGAAAACTCGTGCGGATAGCGCAGGTAATGTTCCTCGCGCAGCCCTACGGTGCGCAGTAGCTCCATTACCTTGGCTTTTTGCTGTTGTTTGGTGCCGCCCACGCCGTGCACCTGCATAGGCTCGATGATGGCCTCGCCTACCGTCATCATGGGGTTGAGTGCCGCGTAGGGGTCCTGAAACACCATCTGGAACTCGCGCCGCCGCCGCCGCAACTCACCCGCCGGCAGCGTAGCCAGGTCAGTGCCTTCGAACAGAATGCGACCTGCCGTTGGTTCCACTAAGCGCAGTAAGGCTCGACCCAGCGTCGTCTTGCCGCAGCCCGACTCGCCTACCAGCCCTACTGTCTCCCCAGGATAGATATCGAAGCTCACATCATCCACCGCTCGCACGTATTCTTTGGTCCGATTGAACAAGCCTTTACGGATGGGAAAGTGCACGTTCAAACCTTCAACCCGCAGCAGCACCGGCCCGCTGGTCTCGGGCTTCTTCAAGCCGTTTTCAGCGGCTAATTTGCCCCCTAAAACAGGTGCTGAAATAGTAGATTCCGAAGCTCCTTTTGGGGCAGAAACGGCCGCAAAATGTTCCCCGTGGAACATTTTCGGGATTTCGACCGGCAAGTTCTCCGTCAGCATTGGGGCCTTATCTAACTCAACGCTAGGAGCTTCGGGCTGCGGAGCACTGATTTCGGTAAGCTGGCCGGAAGCGTCTTCAGCCATAAAATCGGCTACAACGGGTAAACGTTGCTTGCCCACGGAAAGCTTGGGCCGGCAGGCCAAAAGGCCCTTTGTATAGGGGTGCTGGGGGTTGGTAAAAATATCGAGCACGCGGCCTTGCTCCACCACCTCTCCCCGATACATAACGAGGATGCGGTCGGCGATTTCAGCTACCACGCCTAGGTCGTGGGTGATAAAGAGAACAGCCGTGTTATTCTGGCGTCGCAGGTCGTCGATGAGTTGGAGCATACGCGCCTGCACCGTTACGTCGAGTGCGGTGGTGGGCTCGTCGGCAACGAGAATGGCGGGGTTGCAGGCCATGGCCATGGCAATCATCACCCGCTGTTTTTGCCCCCCAGATATTTCGTGCGGATACGCTTTGAAGATCTTCTCCGGCCGCGGTAGCTGCGCGGTAGCAAACAGCTCGATGGTGCGCGCTTCGGCTTCTTTGGAGGACAGCGACGTGTGCAGGCGCAACGCCTCCACCACCTGCGCCCCGCAGGTATGCACGGGGTTGAGCGAGGTCATCGGCTCCTGAAAAATCATCGAAATCTCGTTGCCTCGCACCCGCCGCAATTGCTCATCTGAGAGCTTCAGCAAGTCCACTTCTCCCAATTCTTCCGAATGAAACCGCGTCTGACCCGTGGTGACGCGGCCGGGGGGCATTTGTATCAGCCCCATCAGCGCCAGCGACGTCACTGACTTCCCTGACCCCGATTCGCCCACAATAGCCAGCGTCTCGCCCCGGTGCAGCTCAAACGACACATCGTTCACCGCCCGCACGTCGCCGCGGTGAGAGGTGAAGTCAATAGTCAAGTTGGAGACGGTGAGAAGAGGCTGCACGGAGTTGATAAGCTAAATAAAGGGTTCGTTGGGAAAGCGATTCGCACTCACCAAAGCTAGTTAAAAACAGTAGTCGTTATGGCAAACGCTTGTCATCCTGACGAAGGAAGGACCTTATCAGGCTGAAACGAGTCGTTGGAACGATCATCATTCTGGCTTGACAAGGTCCTTCCTTCGTCAGGATGACAACCACTCTTAAAGCGACCGTTGACTTTTAGCGGAGTAAACTATCTACTATAGCTGAACGTGCTCAGTGGACGTCGGCTCGGTATCGCGGGGCGACAATACGGTGTTCTTAGGCGAGTCTTCGTGCTGAAAGAACTTGCTTTGATTAAGCAGAATAAACGCCACGCCAATGAAGATAGCCGAGTCGGCGATATTGAAAATGGGCCACAGCGAGAGGTGAGAACCACCAATCAACGGCCAGCTCATCGGCAAAAAGCCTTCGTACAGGTCCAGGTAAATCATGTCGATTACCTGCCCGTGCAGCCACGGCGTGGGCGCTTCAAAAGGGGCGTTATTATAGATTGCGCCATAGAACATGGAGTCGATCAGGTTACCGATGGCGCCGCCCAAAATAAGCCCCCCACAGGCTAGCAGGCCGGGATGCGTATGTCGAAAACTGTGCTTGCGAATGAGGTAGGCAATAAACGTGACGGCTACCAGACGAAAACTGGTTAGGATGATCTTGCCGTAGGGCGCGGGCAGCTCTACCCCGAAAGCCATGCCCGGATTCAGGGTGTAATGGAGCTTAAACCAATCACCGATGAGCGGAATTTCGCCCGGCATTCCTGGCTCCATGTAGGTGTGCACTGCCCATTTCGAGACCTGATCGATGAGGATAACCAACAAGGCCAGCAAGTAATATTTCCAGTACTTCATTCTTGTGCTAATAACGCTTGAGTACAAGCTCCGGGGGGCATTTTATGCCATTTTGGGCCTGAATTGCGGGTTTTTGGACGACTTTAAACGCACCCTCCGATGCTTTGTGCGAGGTTATACCAGCCGAGCTTTTAACGGCTCGGTTGGCTATTCAGTATCAAGCAGTTACCACTTCCAGCTGAGCCGGCACGCTGTAGTCATCAAACTCCAGCGTCACGCCGCCCGTCAGCTCCGGACTGAAGGTGAGCGAAAGCGCCTGCGTTTCGGTGCGGATATAGTCGCCGAAGAACTGCACGGCGGCCGCCAGATCGGGCTGCTCGCCGCCTAGCGTGACGCGGATTTTGTCCTGCACTTCCAGGCCGCTGTCCTTGCGCAGGTTTTGCAGACGGTTGACCAGCTCACGGGCTACACCTTCGCGACGCAGCTCATCAGTCAGGGTTACGTCGAGGGCTACGGTGAGCGGGCCGTCGGTAGCAACGAGCCAGCCGGGCAGGTCATCGGTGCGGATTTCTACGTCGTCGGGGGCCAAATTCAGCTGCTCCCCTCCCACTTCCACCGCCAGCGTGCCGGTCGTTTCCAGCGCGCTGATTTCCTCGGGCGTCATCTGCTGAATACGGGCCGCCACGGATTTGAGCTTAGCGCCGTACTGCTGACCCAAACGCTTAAAGTTGGGCTTCACCGACTTCACCAACACGCCGCTTGTGTCGTCCAAAAACTCCACATGCTTCACGTTTACCTCAGCGCAAATAAGGTCTTCCACCTTACCTACCTGGTCACGAGTTGTGTCATTCAGCACCGGTACCAAGATGCGTTGCAAGGGCTGGCGCACTTTTAGCACCGACTTTTTTCTTAACGAATGGGTCAAAGAGCTGATGCGCTGAGCCAGTTCCATACGCTCCTCCAAGGCCGTATCAATCCGGGTTTCGTTCGCTTCCACGAGCAAGGTCAGGTGCACCGATTCAGGAGCCAGTGGCGTGTTATTGGCTAAGGCTTCCTGGCGCATACCGTCGGTCATGTTCTTGTAAAGCCACTCCGCAAAGAAGGGCGCGATGGGCGCCATCAGCTGAGACACGACCACCAAGCATTCCTGCAAGGTCTCGAAAGCCGCCTTTTTATCCGTGGTCAGCTCGCCCTTCCAGAAACGGCGGCGCGAGAGCCGCACGTACCAGTTAGACAGCTGATCGGTGACGAAATCCTGGATGGCGCGGGCCGCTTTGGTGGGGTCATAGTTGTCATAATGCCCCCTGACTTCCAGAATCAAGGATTGCAGCTTCGACAACACCCAGCGGTCCAGTTCACTCAGATCGGTGAGCGGAATCCGGTCAAACTCGCGGGTGCGGAACTCGTCGAGGTTAGCGTAGAGGGCGAAAAAGGAGTAGGTGTTGAACAGCGTGCCGAAGAAGCGGCGCTGCACCTCCGTCACGCCGGCGGGGTCAAACTTGAGGTTATCCCACGGTGGCGCGTTGGCAATCAGATACCAGCGCGTGGCATCGGGGCCAAACTGCTGGATGGTAGCAAACGGATCGACGGCGTTGCCGAGGCGCTTGCTCATCTTCTGCCCGTCTTTGGCTAGCACCAACCCGTTGGCAATCACGTTTTTAAATGCAACCGAATCTTCCAGCATCACGCCCAGCGCGTGCAAGGTAAAGAACCAGCCGCGGGTCTGGTCAACACCTTCGGCAATAAAATCGGCGGGGAAGTTCTTCTGGAATTTTGCTTCGTTTTCGAGCGGGTAGTGCCACTGCGCATAGGGCATGGCGCCGCTATCGAACCACACGTCGATGAGGTCGGTTTCGCGGTACATGGCCTGGCCGGTGGGCGACACCAGGAATATATCGTCCACGTAGGGCCGGTGCAGGTCAATTTGCCCCCCAGCCGTCAGCGGATTGTGAGTCATAATCTCGGCGGCCACAGCCTTGTCAATCTCCGCGCTCAGCTGGGCGATAGAGCCAATGCAAATCTCCTCCGAGCCATCCTGACTGCGCCAGATGGGCAGGGGCGTGCCCCAGTAGCGCGAACGGCTCAGGTTCCAGTCAACTAGGTTTTCGAGCCAGTTGCCGAAGCGGCCGGAGCCGGTGGTTTCGGGCTTCCAGTTAATGGTTTTGTTGAGTTCGATGAGACGGTCTTTGACGGCCGTCGTCTTGATAAACCAGGAATCGAGCGGGTAATACAGCACGGGCTTATCGGTGCGCCAGCAGTGGGGGTAGGTGTGCTCGTACTTCTCCACTTTGAAAGCGGTGCCATCCCCTTTCATCTTGATGGCAATGCTCTCATCGAGGGTTTTGTAGTCGGCCCCGGTTTCATCGTGGCCGTCGTAGTTCTTCACTAAACGCCCCCCAAACTCGCCCATCTGCGGCACATAGCGGCCCGTGCGGTCCACGATGGGCGTCAGCTTGCCTTCGGCATCGGTAACCAGCAGGGCCGGAATATCATTGAGCTGTGCTACGCGGAAATCATCAGCTCCAAAAGTGGGCGAGATGTGCACGATGCCGGTACCGTCTTCGGTCGTAACAAAGTCGCCGGCAACGACACGGAAGCCTTTTTCTTCGCCTTCAAAGGCTGGAAAACCTGTGTCGTGACCGAAAAGACGCTCATATCGGATTCCTACCAGGTCGGCACCTTTGAAGGTTTTTACAACTTTATAAGGCAGTTTAAGCCGACTTAGAGTTTTATCAAAAAATACCTTCAGTCTCTCATCATGAAGCACAGCTTCAATTGGATATTCATCACCTTTCTCTAACCATCTCAGCAGTGCCTCGGAAAATTCTGGTGACTGCGGGATAGAAACACCAGTAGCTTCTTCCGAGAAATATTTGCCAAGCAATTCACTAGCAAGGATTACTACTATCGGCTGGCGAGTATATTGATTGAAAGTACGAACTACCGAATATTCAATGTTTTTGCCAACGGCTAACCCAGTATTGGCAGCAAGTGTCCATGGCGTCGTAGTCCACGCCAGAAAGAAGACATTAACTTCTTCATCTAGCCCAAAAAAATCATCTGGCAGTTCCTCCAGCTTCACCTTAAACTGCGCCACTATGGTCGTGTCCTTCACGTCGCGGTAGGTGCCGGGCTGGTTTAGCTCGTGCGAGGAAAGGCCAGTGCCAGCAGCGGGCGAGTAAGGTTGAATGGTGTAGCCTTTATACAACAAACCCTTGTCATAGAGCTTCTTGAGCAGCGCCCAGCAGCTTTCGATGTACTCCGGCTCGAAGGTGATATAGGGGTCGTCGAGGTCAACCCAGTAGCCCATTTTCTGGGTTAGGTCGTCCCACTGCGCTTTAAAGCGCATCACCGTTTCGCGGCAGCGCTGGTTGTAGTCGGCAATGGAAATCTTCTTGCTGATGTCTTCCTTCGTAATGCCCAGCTCCTTTTCTACCTGTAGCTCAATGGGCAGGCCGTGGGTATCCCAGCCGCCCTTGCGCGACACCTGCTTGCCCAGCAAGGTCTGGTAGCGGCAGAAAATATCCTTTACCGTCCGGGCCATTACGTGGTGAATGCCGGGCGCACCATTTGCCGACGGCGGACCTTCGTAAAACACGAACGTGGGCTGGCCCTCGCGGGTGCTCACGCTCTTCTCAAAAATGCCGTTCTCCTGCCACCATTTGAGGATGTCGGTACCAACCTGGGCGTAGTTGAGCGGCTGTTTGTATTCGGAATATTTCATGGGGTGGTGTTGTCGTGCTGGCGGGAACCTCATCCCTAGCCCTTCTCCTCGGGGAGAAGGGGACTAGTTCTAAAATGATAGAAGACTAGCATTAGAAAAGCTAAAATTAGTCCCCTTCTCCCCGAGGAGAAGGGCTAGGGATGAGGTGATTATTACGCTTCCGTACCTAACCGCTTCACCGTCATACGGCTGAGGTTAAGTTCGTAGTCATCGTCTTCCTGGTGATAATCGTCGTCGTAGTGTTGAAGTAAGGATTTATTAATGGTCTCATCCTTACCGTGCTCAAAGGTGACGAGCAAGCAGGGCAACAGAATGAGGTTGGAAAAGTTGGTGATTAGTAGGCTCGCCGACATCAACAAGCCCAGGGCTTTGGTGCCACCAAACTCGCTGAAAGCAAACACACTAAAGCCCAGGAACAGTGTAATGCTGGTATAAATCATACTAGTTCCCGCTTCCCGCAACGTGGTACTGATAGCAGCCTTCACTTTTCGCCCGTTCACAGCTAACTCCTGCCTGAATTTGGCCAGCAAGTGAATGGAGTTGTCGCCGTCAATACCCAGGGCAATGCTGAAAATCAGGGCCGTGCTGGGTTTAAGTGGGATGCCAAAGTAGCCCATCAGGCCCCCCGTCAGAATGAGCGTAACCAGGTTGGGCAGCAACGTAAAGAACACCGCCCGCAGCGAGCGGAACAGAATCAGCACGACCAGCCCTACCAGCGCAAAGGCAATTAGAATACTCTCTTTCAGCGTATTAATGAGGTATTCGTTGCCTTTCGTAAAGAGAATAGTAGTGCCCGTCAGCTTCACCGTCATCCCCGAACCGTTGAAAATCTCCTGAATCTGGGGCTGAATCTGGCGGTTGATCAGCGTGTCGAGGTTGCGGGAGCCGATATCGGCAATCTTGAGGGAGATGCGCGCGCGCTGGCCCGTGGAGTCGGCAAAGGAGCGCAACAGCTTATCACTCATCGGGCCATTGGCCGACCCTTGTCCTCTGGACTGAGCCAGATACCGCAGGATAAAGTTTCGCTCCGAGTTATCGGGGAGGCGATAATACTCGGGATTGTCATTGTAGAAAGCCTGGGTCGAGGCTTTCAGGAAGGTAACGATGCTGACCGGCGACGAGAGCACTGGCTGGGTGCGCAGAAATTTCTCCAAACGGTCAATCTTCTCCAGGTTCTTAGTCTTGAGAATTCCTTGCTTCTTGCCCGTGTCAATCACGATTTCCAGGGGCATAATGCCGTTGAAATGCTGCTCAAAGAACTTCAAATCGCTATTGACGGAGCTTTCCTTGGGCAAATCGTCCACCATATAAGAGACGGATTTGATTCGGGTGATGCCCAATAGAGATATGGCCACAAGGCCCGCGCCTATCAGATATACCGTGCCGCGGCGCTCCAGTACCAGGTGCTCAAAAAACTCCAGCAGCTTGGTTAGCGGCTTGGCATCAAGGTGCTCCAGCTGCTTGGGTGTGGGAGGCGGCAGATATGTAAATACTGCCGGAATAAGGATGAAGGAGACGAGAAAAGCCACGAAAATATTGATAGTAGCGATCAGGCCAAACTGATACAAGATGGCAATATCGGTGAAGCAGAACACGAAAAAGCCGATGGCCGTCGTCGTGTTATTCATCAAAGTCACCAACCCGATTTTGCGCACCACGCGCGTCATGGCTAGTATTTGATTCCCTGATTTGCGGTAATCATAATGGTAGCGCGAGAGCAGATACGTACAGTTGGGAATCCCGATAACGATCAGGATACTGGGAATCAGGCCGGTCAGCAGGTTGATTTTGTACCCAAGGAGCACCATGGTGCCCACGCACCATACCACCACCACCAGCACCACCAGGATGGGGAAGATAACAGCGGCCCACGTCCGGAAGAACATGAACAGGGTAGCGGCCATCATGAGCACCGTGAGCAGCACGAAAAACTTCATTTCGGCCGCCACTTTCGTGGTCATGGTGGAGCGCACGTAGGGCAGGCCCGCGTAGTGCAGCCGGATGCCCGTTTTCTTGCTAAACGCCTCCGCGTGGCCCAGTATATCGTTCATCACTGCCTGGCGGCGCGAGGAATTCAGGTACTTGGGGTCCATGGTGAGGGCCAGCAGCGTGGCGCCCGTGGTGGGCGAGATGAGCTGACCTTTATAGAACTCTACCCGATTCACTTCCCGCATCAGGCTGTCCAGCTCGCGTTGGGTTTCGGGGGCTTTCTGAAAGATGGAAATGGCCTTGAACTGCTGCGTAGCCGTGTCCTTGCGCAGGGCCAGCACCTTCGATACCGACAGCACGCCATTCACGCCTTCGACCGCGGACAGCGTGTCGGTGAGGTTGCGCAGCTCGGTGAAGTTGCCCAGCTTATACACGCTGCTGTCCTGCAAGCCCAGCACGAGCACGTTGCCGTCTTCGCCGAAGGTTTGCTTGAACTGCTGGAAGTAGACTACATCCGGGTCATTCGGACTCACGACCTGGGCAAAGTCGTAGGTCATTTCCACGTCTTTGGCTTTCCAGGCCATAAACACGGTCATCACGGCTATGAGCAGGATAAGAATCCGCCGCTGCTTGATGACGAAAAGCGCAAGAGAGCTCCACATAGGCCGTTAAAATGCAGCAAAGGTACGGAAAGCCTGGTAGGTAATAAATCTATAGCTGTTCAAACTGCAACCGCCTCAGGCAACTGAACAGCACGCATTTGAATCTTTCAACTTAAAAGTTTGTAAATGAAGGCAGTCCAATCTGCGTATTAGTCCGTCTATCGCAATTTTTGTCCCCCAATGCCGTTTTGAATGCTGGCTTGCTAGCTTCCCGCTTCCATGATTTTGTACCAAACGCCTACCGTGTCCCTTGCCTATCATGCTGCTACTGCTACCATGCAGCTGCAGTATGCGGCGGCCTCATTGGCGGAAACTTTTGAGAAAGTATATCAGTTGGCCCTCGAAGCTATGCACAATCTGGGTGTGGATAAGTTGCTTCTAGACCTCAAGCGCAACGCCCCACCCACCGACGAGGACGAGGAATTTCTGCTGGCGCCCATCCTGCGCTACTTGCCAGCTCAGTCGGCCCGGCCGCTGTTCATTGCGGCACTGCTCTCAGAAGGCCAGTATCAACACCAGATGGGCTGCTACTCCCCTTCTTTTGACCGCACGTTTGCCCCCCAACAAGTGGAGTTCAATTACTTTACTTCCCGCCGCGAAGCCACCGATTGGCTGGGAGATAACTAAGATAAGATCTTACAAAAAAGCCCCCCAGAGTATTTCTGGAGGGCTTTTTTGTATAGTTTCTCGACGAGGTCTACAGCTTCTCAAAAATTCGCTTGAAGCTAACAGCTTCGCCAATGTAGTTGCGTAGCTCGCTGATCGGCATGCGGGTTTGTTCGCGCAAGTCGCGGTGACGAACCGTTATGGTGTTATCCTCTAAGGTTTGGTGATCGACGGCAATGCAGAAAGGCGTACCGATGAGGTCCTGGCGGGTGTAGCGCTTGCCGATGGCGTCGCGCTCTTCGTACACGAGGCGGAAATCGTGGCGCAGCTCGTCGAAGATTTCGGTGGCTTTTTCGGGCAAACCGTCTTTGCGTACCAGCGGGAAAATGGCGGCTTTCACCGGCGCCAAAGCCGGGTGCAGACGCAGCACGGTGCGGGTTTTGGTTTGCTGCTGCTCGCCCTCCCCTTCCGTGATGGTTTCCTCGGTATATGCCTGGCACAGCGTAGCCAGGAACAGGCGGTCGGCGCCCACGGAGGTTTCTAC
Organism: Hymenobacter roseosalivarius DSM 11622; assembly: GCF_900176135.1. Classification (GTDB taxonomy): domain Bacteria; phylum Bacteroidota; class Bacteroidia; order Cytophagales; family Hymenobacteraceae; genus Hymenobacter; species Hymenobacter roseosalivarius. The sequence continues at coordinate 50,036 of NZ_FWWW01000036.1, forward strand.
TACGAAGGGCACATAGTTGCCGTACGCCTTGCCGTTCTCGTCGAGGTCGTTGTCGAAAAACTGCTGCTTTTTGCGACTTAGCGCCTGATGCTGAGTCAGGTCGAAGTCGGTGCGGGAGTGAATGCCTTCAATTTCCTTGAAGCCGAAGGGAAATTCAAACTCGATATCCACAGCCGCGTTGGCGTAGTGAGCCAGCTTGTCGTGGTCGTGGAAACGCAGCTTCTCGGCGGGCAGGCCCAGCGCTTCGTGCCAACGCAGACGGGTTTCTTTCCACTGCTGATACCACTCCATCTCGGTGCCAGGGCGCACGAAGAATTGCATTTCCATTTGCTCAAACTCCCGCATGCGGAAGATGAACTGGCGAGCGACAATCTCGTTGCGGAAGGCCTTGCCAATCTGGGCAATACCGAACGGAATCTTCATCCGAGCCGACTTCTGCACGTTCAGGAAGTTGACGAAAATACCCTGCGCCGTTTCGGGCCGTAGGTAAATCAAGGTCGAGTCGCCTTCCACCGAACCTACCTGGGTGGAGAACATCAGGTTGAACTGCCGTACTTCGGTCCAGTTGGCGGTGCCTGATACGGGGCAGGCTATTTTCTCGTCGATGATGAGCTGACGTACGCCGGTTAGGTCCTCGGCCGTGAGCAGACGGCCCATATCGGCCAGCAGCATATCGGCGCGCACTTTGTCGCCGACGTTTTCGTAATGGGCGGCTTTTTCCTCTAGTAAAACGTCGGCGCGGTAGCGCTTCTTCGAGTCCAAATTATCAATCATGGGGTCGGAGAAGCCGTCGATGTGGCCGCTGGCTTTCCAGGTGAGCGGGTGCATGAAAATGGCCGCGTCGATGCCCACCACGTTCTGGTTGAGCTGAGTCATAGCCCGCCACCAGAGCTGCTTCAAGTTATTTTTCAGCTCCACGCCGTTAGGGCCGTAGTCGTACACGGCTTGCAGGCCATCGTATATTTCGGACGACGGAAACACGAAGCCGTATTCCTTGGCGTGGGCCACAATGTCCTTTAGCTGGGTATTTTCGAGGGAAGGTTTCTGCGTCGGGTTGCTCATGCGGGCAAAGATAGTTCGTCGATTTAACTGATTGGGCGGAAAACCGAAGATTCGTGGCTGACTGCTTTGCCGGGCCATTATACAGCACCGCGCAATTGGCCCCCAAGCCGCGGCCCAAATCTTTTTCATAGCTCAGTTGACCGCCCACCCGGCCGCTTGCGTATCGGGGCCATTACAGGTAGTAGTGTCGCGTTGAAATTCGCTTCCTTCGGCTAGCGCATTTCCTCCAACGCGCCAGTTGCGGTAACAATTTGATAATCTTGCTCCGTTTTCGGTGGCATTACCTTTGGGCGCCCATTTTTTTCTACCAATTCCCCTCCTATGTTTGGCTTAGAGCCTCAAGTGTTACTGCTCCTGATGATTTGTCTGGTAGCAGCCTGCGCTTTCGAATTTGTCAATGGCTTCCACGACACGGCCAATGCCGTCGCCACGGTCATTTATACCAATACCCTCCGCCCTTGGGTAGCCGTTATATGGTCGGCTTTCTGGAATTTTATTGGCGTGTTTGCCGGTGGCATTGCCGTGGCCATGGGTATCGTGTACCTGCTGCCCGTCGAGAGCCTCGTGGATCAGAACGTGTATCACGGCATTGCGATGGTGGGGGCGCTTATCCTGTCGGCTATTATTTGGAACGTGGGTACATGGTATTACGGCATTCCGGCCTCCAGTTCCCACGCGCTGATCGGCTCTATCCTGGGTGTGGGTATCGCCTTTTCGCTCTTGCCCGAGTCCAGCGGCGCGGCTGTCAACTGGAGCAAGGCCGGCGAAACCGGCGTGGCGCTGCTGGTGGGTCCGCTGTTTGGCTTCACGCTTACCATTCTGCTGATGTTCGTGTTGCGCCGCTTCGTGCGCAACAAAGCCATCTTCCGGGAGCCCCACAAACGGAAGCCCCCGCCCCTCTGGATTCGCCTTATCCTGATCGTGACCTGTACGCTGGTGAGCTTCTTTCACGGCTCTAATGACGGGCAGAAGGGCGTTGGCCTCATCATGCTGATTCTAATCGGCATTGTACCCACCTTTTTCGCCCTCAACGATGACCTGAACCCCTTGGATATGCGCGCCTCCCTGGCCCGCGTAGAGCAGGTGGTGCAGAAGGTAGATCCGGCTGCGCTCAGCGCCGACGACCGTAAAACGTTAGTGGATATTCAAACGCAGACGGCCGCTCTGGACCGTGTTTTCGTAGGAAAAACCAGCGTGCGCGAGCTCCCGCAGAACGCCCGGTTTGAGATTCGCAAAGCAATTCTTCTGCTCGACAATCGCACCAAAAAGCTGTTGGGCAGCGAGCGGCTCACCCTGAGCTCCTCTGACCAGAAGACTTATCGAGAGGGCATTACTGACCTTCGCACCTACACCGATTATGCCCCCTGGTGGGTACTGCTGATGGTGTCTACTTCCCTGGGTCTGGGCACGATGGTCGGCTGGCAGCGCATCGTCAAAACCATCGGGGAGCGCATCGGCAAGGAGCACCTGACTTACGCTCAGGGTGCCTCCTCCGAACTGGTTGCCGCGACCATGATTGGCGTGTCTACGGCTATTGGTTTGCCTAGCTCTACCACCCATGTATTGTCGTCGGCCATTGCCGGCTCTATGGTGGCCAACCGTGGCGTGAAGAACCTCAACCCGCAGATGGTGCGCAATATCGCGCTGGCCTGGGTCCTCACGCTGCCCGTTACCATGGTGTTGTCGGGAGGGTTGTTTTTATTCTTCCGAGCCATACTATAAGGCTGGATTCATCTTGCATAGAATCAAAAAAGCGCCTTTCATGAAGGCGGCTTTTTTGATTCTATGCTTTTCAACATCTATTATAGAAAACCCGCCGGGGGCATTTTCCGCTTAAAACATTGTATGAAATGACGATAGGGCGGCTAGTTATCCACTTTTCCACATAACAAATCACGTATTTTGTGGATAACTACCAACTAGCTTGGCCACTGTACTTCCAGATCATCGGATATAAACACGCCGAAGTTGACAAACTGCAGCTCGTCTTCATCAAAGTATAAGTCAATCATTTCCTTTTCGTAGGAGAGGCGTACCTCGCCCGTTTCCATGCGCTCCATTTCGGGATTGTTATATTCATGGCGACTCATCAGGTCCTCAACAGCAGCCTGACTCTTGCCGTGAATTGGCTCACCGAACAGGCGCAAACCGGGGTGGTCCGTTTCGATGCAGCTGAGGCGGTAGTCGTCTTCGCGGTCGAAGTACAGGGAGTAGCCTTCTTCCAAGTAGTTCCAGGCCTGGTGCTCGAACTCATCGTCTTCCTCCGACTCTTCGATTTCTTCGGGCTCGCCCATCAGAGCGCGCACCTCGTCCATGGAGGCCCCAAACTTCAGGGGACCCATGCCGGTGCCCAGGGTGATTTCGTTTTCTTCCATGCTGGTTGGTTGGTCAGGCTTTGTCATAGCCGTAGGGTGAGGTCTAAGTTTAGATAAAGGTAGGAATCTGTGGCTCACTTGCCGTAGCGCGCCTGAAATTCGGTACGCTGCCGTTCGTATTCGGGTTCGTGCTGGGCCTCGTCCCACTTCTGCTTAAAGATGGCAGCAGCGGCAGCTTTCTCGGGGTCTTCGGAGGCGCGGGGCAGCTCGGCTCGGCCGTGGGCGCCACTCTGGCCCTTTTTATCGGCGGGCACCGGACCATCATACTTTTTGCCGCCCTTATGATTGGCGTAGCGCCGGGCCCGCGTGAAGCCCATTTGCAGAAATTTACGGGCCATATCAGCTCCCACGAAGTCGTTGGCTTTCAGATAAGCCAGAAACAGAGTATAAATGCGTTCCGACGACTCCCGCGCTACCTCTGGGGTGCGAAAACGCCAGTGCGGCAGTATTTCCGACTTGTAGGGCTCTACCAGCAGTACGCCCTGCTCGCCTTTGCCCACGCGGTACAGCTCCGGCTGCTGCCGAAAATCAACTTTTTTGAAATCGAGCGAGTAATCGAACGGCATGACAGGTACACGGAAGCTGGGCTGCTGTATACGCTGAAAGCCACGAATTGTGTCGGGGGGCTTTTTTGAGAGAAGGCCCGATTTATCCACAGGGTTAATAACTTTTTAAAAGAGATTTTAAGAAATATTTTTTTAATCCCCTACCATTAGGGCTGTGCATAAGTTGATAAGATTTGAGAGTTATACACAGGGCTGAAAACTTGTGTACAAGCTCAGGCTTATGCACCAGCTATCAACAGGGTATGTGGATTGTAAATGGCTGATTTTAAACGAATTATTCAGATTATTCACAATTCAAACGTTATCCACGAATCCACAATCCACACCAACCCGGCAGTGTGGATTAGGTCTTTTTTGGGGCGAAGTTGTCCACCCTTATCCACAGCCGAAGTGTGCTGTATTGGCTTCCAGACCGGCAAATAAACTTGTCCGCAATTTCTCCACGAGTTATCCCCAGGTTACGCCTGTATTATCCACAGATTACCTACGTATGGATGACCGCGTGGATAACCTGGTGTATAGCCTGTGGAAAACCCGAAAAAAGCTCCCTGGTGCGGCAGAAGAGCAGTTGTTGACTTGTGGATAGCGCCGCTCAAAGCCGAAGCAGTTCATGAGCAGCCATAGCTGTCAGGACAAACTCAACCAACGGGATTATCGGAGCAGCCAGGCAAAAACAAAAAGCTGGTTACGCTCCGTCTAGGGCCAGATAGAGCGTAACCAGCTTTTTATTCTCACGACCAGAAACTGAGGATAATCAGGGTAATCGGGTAGGCACGGTCTTTTCGGCCCTTGGAAATGCTCTCACGGCTATTAATCAGCCTAAAAAGCCAGGTTCTCCTCCTGCTCCCAGTTAGAGCGTACTTCGAGCTTCTTGGAAAAAAGATACACTGGCTCAGCCGGCAGCCGAAACTGCGGGTCGCCGCCGCGCCAAGTACCGTTGGCGTCAGCATCAATCAGTACCCGAATCTGATAAGAGCCGGGGGCAATATTGCTGAACACGTAGCGATTTTTCGGACTGTCGAGCACGGCCACGGGCTGGAAGCTGTCGTTTATCAGCTGAACCTGGTAGCGCGTGAACTTGGTTTTGATGGCCCCGGATAGCGTACCCGTTGGTGATTGGTCGGATACGCGCAGCCGCAGCGGCCGCAAGCCCAACGACTGGCCCGTGACGCTGGTAATGGCGGTGCTATCGAGGATGATTGTAGCTGTTTTCTTGGCCTTCAAATTCAATTTGATGGTTAAACGGGCGCGGTCGGGGCTGAGCGTACCGTCCTGGGGCAGGCGAAGCGGTCGGCGGGCTGTCGAGTCTTCCACCAAGGTGCCAAAAGGCTGGTTAGGGAGCAAAATAATTGGCTCGGTGAACAGAAACCGCACCTGCCCCTGAGAATATACTTCCTGCGGGTTGTTTTCGACGGTATAGGCCGGCCCACGCCGCGCCGCGTTACCCTGAAAGCGTACATTAATGGTGTCGCGGCCTATATTGCCCACGCTATCGGTGGCGGTTAGCACATATCGCCCCTCCGCGACGGCTTTCGTTTTATAAAGCACCACCGATTTGCCCTGATCAGTCACCTGCAGGGCATTATTTAGCTGCGTCATGGCTTCGGGGGAAGGAGCCGCGCCACCTTCGGGCAAAGGTGCTACCACGGCTTGGCGGACACCTTCGTTGTAGCTCACTTTGAACTGAGTGGGCGCACCCTGCCGGCCAGTGGCCAGCGGGCGGCGGGCATCAGGGCGCACCATCACCAGCGGTATTGAGTCGAGGCCAGGCGCTACGGTAATCAGCTCGGGCAGGTAGGCTATCCTCTCTCCTTCCTCGTAGCGGCGCGTATTATTTTTGTCTTGCAGGGCAAACAGGCGGTAGCGGCCCTCCCGCAGATTTTGAAAAGCGTACTGCCCATCTTTGGTGGTACGGACAAGATAATACGGCTTACCCCGCCGAATATTAGCCGTATCAGCTTCCGGGTAAAGAATAACCGATATGTCCTCGGCCGTTCGCTTGGTGAGTAGGTCCGTGACGCGCCCAAATACGCGGCCCGAATCCAGATCGGCACCCGTGCTGAAGCTCAGCATGACGTTGGGCGCTACGTTGCTCTCCGTAATATCCGTAATGGCCGTGCCGAAGTTGAACGAGTAGGTCGTGTTTTTATCGAGAGGCTGTTCAAAGGTGAGCGTGATGCCACCCTTGTCTTCACGCACCTGATACTTATTCTCATCCGGAATAACGGGCGCGATAATCAGGTTCTTTTGCAAATCCTTCAGCTGCACCGTCTCCGAGAATTCCAGGCGAATGCTTTGTTGGCTGACGTTGCGCGCGCCCTGCTCCGGCGAGGTTCGTACCAGCTTAGGCACCGTCAGATCCTTCGGCCCACCCTCGGGCGAGCTGACAGCCGCGCAGCCACTTATTCCACCTCCAATTCCCAGTAAAAACAGCAGACGAGCGCGTACAGACATCAAAGGTGAAGTGGTGAAAGGTAAGATGGTGAGTTTGTGAAGAGTGAAGGAGTGAAAGGTGAGATTCTACAACTGTCCTAATTGCCACTTCATAAATTCACCATCTCACCTTTCACCACTTCACCTTTTAGCAGCTACGTAAATTAAGCTTGAATATTGCCCTTCGTGCTCCGCCGCGTATTGATTGGACTTGTAGCCGGCTTTAAGTACGCTTAGCAACCCACCATTACGCTCGGCGCGGTGCTTTTCGCTGAGCATGCTCACGTAATAAGCGTCTAGGGGCAACGGCAATGTTTCCCGAACCACGAGCTTATGCCTTTTGAGCAAAAGGGTCATGGTTTTGGGGCTGAAATGGTACAAGTGACGCGGCACGTCGTAGGCAGCCCAGTCCTGGCGGTAGTGCTGGGCATCGAAGCTTTCTACGTTGGGCACGGCAATGACCAGCACGCCGTCGGGCTTGAGCGAGCCGATAAGCTGCTTAAGCGTACCGGTCAGCTCGTGTACGTGTTCGAGCACATGCCAGAGCGTAATAGCATCAAACGACTCAGGAGAAAAGCCCCCCAGATCCTCCGCGCCGATGGGCTGACCCACGCGGCGCGCCGCTTCTTCGCGGGCGCGGGCATTAGGCTCCAAGCCGGCTACCTGCCAGCCATTTGACTTACAGGCCGCCAGAAAATGCCCGGTGCCGCAGCCGTAATCCAAGACTTTTCCTTTACGGGGGGCTTTTTTATTGAGCAAAGCCACCTTGCGGCGCATGGTAAAAAACCGCGCGACTTTGTAGGCCTGATTAATGACGCCTTGGGCTCCGCTGTTGTGCGACACGTACTCGTCCGACTCGTAGTAGCGCCCGATGTCGGCGGCCCCGGGCCGCGGGTTCGTGAACTGAAAGCCGCAGCTCTCGCACTGCACGATGGCAAAGCTTTCGTTGCTTACCGACTTGTCTTCTACGACCAGCTTGTTGCGAAACTCGCTTTTGCCGCACACCGGGCAGGCTGACAGACGTTCGTAGGACACAGGTTAAAGAATAGAATTTTTGGTAAAAGTAACAGATATGTCTCTGGACTCCTTTACCCGAAAAAAAGCTCAATAAAAGCCAATTGAAATGTTAATAGGAAACTGAAGTACCAAATAGCTGACAAAGCCACGGTGAACGATACCCATCGTATAGCAGCCCAATAACGCTGCAACCGTAGATGGTGGATACCTAAGAGTAAACCTGCGACAGTTTCGAATCCTAACAAGGGAAAAAGCGCGTCCAGCACTAAACTAGGGCGGATCAAATGAGGTGCAACAGGAGAAACATTGCTTATCCAAAGCAATAAGCTTCCCATGCCTGCTACGGTTAGCCCAGTAATAAGTAGATAAGTAGAAATGAATGGGATAGATTTCGCCGAAGCGAATCTGCGCCTGCCGCTTCCACCTTATTTTCCTAAATAGACCATCAACACCGAAATATCGGCCGGTGATACGCCGCTAATGCGGGCAGCCTGGCCAATGGTTTCGGGCTGCACGCGCAGGAGTTTCTCGCGCGCCTCGTGCGACAGGGCCGGCATCTGCTTATAATCCAAGCGGCCCTGAATCACGAAGTTCTCCAGCTCACCCACGCGGGCCGCCTGCAAGTGCTCCTTCTGAATATATGATTCGTACTTGATGGCAATAATAGCCTGCTCCAGGCTGTCGGGCTGATATTGGCCCAGCTCCAAAGCGAGTGTAGGAAGGTGGCGCGTAAGGTGCTCCAGCTCCACGTTGGGCCGACGCAGTAGGTTTACAGCCCGCGTTTTCTCGCTGATGGTAGCCGAGCCCAGCTCCGTGAGCAGCCCGTTTATCTCGGTCGGCTCGATGGATTTCTTCTGTAGATATTCTATTACCTCAGCCGTTTCGCGCTGCTTTTGCTCTACGCGCCGCATCCGCTCTTCTGAGGCCAAGCCTAGCGCGTAGCCCATGGGCGTGAGGCGCAAGTCGGCGTTGTCCTGGCGGAGCACGATGCGGTGCTCGGCGCGGGAGGTGAACATGCGGTAGGGCTCGTCGGTGCCTTTGTTTACGAGGTCGTCGATGAGCACACCGATGTAGGCCTCACTCCTTTTCAGGACGAAAGGCTGCTTGCCATGTACCCGGTTGTGAGCGTTAATACCAGCCATCAGGCCCTGGCAGGCAGCTTCCTCGTAGCCCGTGGTGCCGTTGATCTGGCCCGCAAAATAGAGGTTGCGCACATGCTTGGTTTCCAGCGTCAGGTTGAGCTGGGTTGGCGGGAAAAAGTCGTACTCAATGGCATAGCCGGGCCGGAACATCTTGGCGTTCTCAAAGCCCGCAATCTTGCGCAAGGCCTGGTACTGCACATCTTCGGGCAACGAGCTGCTGAAGCCGTTGATGTACATCTCCACCGTGCTGCTGCCCTCAGGCTCCACGAAAATCTGGTGGCGGTCCTTGTCGGCGAAGCGGTTGATTTTGTCCTCCACCGATGGGCAATAGCGTGGCCCCAATCCCTTGATGCGACCCTGAAACATGGGCGACTTCTCGAAACCCGTGCGCAGGATTTCGTGCACCTCCGGGTTGGTGTAGGTGATGTAGCACGGCCGCTGCTTTATCAGCGTAGGCGTGTCGAGGTAAGAGAAGCGGCCGGGCACTTCGTCGCCGGGCTGCTGCTCCATTTTGGAGTAATCCAGCGAGCGGCCATCCACGCGGGGCGGCGTCCCGGTTTTCATGCGGCCGGCCTCAAAGCCTAGCTCGATAAGCTGCTCGGTGATGCCGGAGCTGGCTTTTTCGGCTGCCCGACCACCGCCAAACTGCTTCTCGCCAATATGAATCAGGCCATTGAGGAAGGTACCGTTGGTGAGCACCACAGCCTTACTGCGGAACTCAACTCCTAAGGCAGTTTTGACACCTACTATGGTTTCGTTTTCTACTAACAAACCCGTTACGGCTTCCTGCCAGAAATCAACGTTTAATGTTTGCTCCAGCGTTAGGCGCCACTCTTCGGCGAAGCGCATCCGGTCGCTCTGGGCGCGGGGGCTCCACATGGCCGGGCCTTTCGACCGGTTCAGCATCCTGAACTGAATCATGGTTTTGTCGGTCACGATGCCACTTTGTCCCCCAAGAGCATCCACCTCGCGCACAATCTGCCCCTTGGCCACCCCGCCCATGGCCGGATTGCACGACATCTGGGCGATAGTGTTCATGTTCATGGTCACGAGCAGCACCTTGGAGCCGAGGTTTGCGGCCGCGGCGGCCGCTTCGCAACCCGCGTGGCCGGCACCTACTACAATGACATCATATTCTTCTTGCTGAAACATGGCTGGGGGCTTTTTTGGCTGTCGTGGTAAACAGCAAACACCTGATTTGTAGGAACGCGCCACGGCACGCTCGTCGCTGGTTGTTGTGAATTATTCGTTAAGTATAATCGCCTTGATGCCAACAACGACGAACGCGCCGTGGCGCGTTCCTACAAGCCAAAAAACCGCCGCCGTTTGTACGACCTGCGGTTTCCTGATAAGTTTAAAAAACGAGGCAACGTGCTCAGAACGTGCGCAAAGATAGGCAGTAATCCTCTTTTTTGCTCATGGCCGTCTGGCTCAGCAGGTCTTTGTCCTGGTAGCCAAGCAAGTGCAGCATACCGTGAATCATGACGCGGTGCAGCTCGTCGCAGAAGGATACGCCTAGCTGCTCAGCGTTTTCGCGCACTCGCTCCACGCTGATGAAAATGTCGCCCTCAATAATGTCCGACGTATCAGCATTGTCGAAGGTGATAACGTCGGTGTAGGTATCATGGTCGAGATACTCAACATTTACGCGGTGCAGGTACTCATCCGAGCAAAAAATGTAGGTAAGCTGCACGATTTTGTGCTCGTGCACCTCAGCTACGCGCTCAATCCAGCTCGTTAACGCTTCCGCCTCGGCTAGCTCGAATTCTACATCTTCTACGATAAACTCAATGCCGTGTACCTCGTGCGACTGCTCGGGCAGGCCGTTGTTCATCTCGTCCTCAGTACCGGGCGGGTGTTGGTTCATGCCGCGCTATGATCGGAAGAAAAAGTATCGGCATCTGATGCTTCCAAGTCGGAAGTAGGAGCCAACAGGAACGTAAGCTGCACGTTGCGGCCCTCCTTCTGAAACTCTACCTCATCAGCAAGATGGCGAATCAGGAAAATACCACGGCCACCAGGGTTTTCCAGATTCTCGGGAGTCGTTGGGTCAATCAGATTGGTAAAATCGAAGCCATCGCCCTGATCTTCGACTTCAAATTTGATGCGGTCGGGAGCTACTTGCAGCGACAGGTACACGTTCTTGTCCTTGTCGAATTTATTGCCATGACGAATAGCATTATTGACGGCTTCCGTGACGGCAACCATGATATTGCCATAGATGTCGTCCTCGATTTCAAAGGTTTCCTTCGAGTTATCGATGAAGCTTTCTACTACGCGAATATTCTCAACAAGCGAAGGAATCTGAATTTTAACCTGCTTCATAATAAGTATAAGAGGGAGGGCAGCAGCGGTAAAAGTAGCGAGACGCTACTTCATTTTCTGAAAATATTCACTTACCTCCCGCTGATAGTACGGCGTGAGGGCGGGCGGTACAGTGCGGAGCAGCTCAGTTTGCCGCTCTTTTTGCCGCTTATATTGATCGAAAGCGGGTGGAAAAACAGGTGGCTTCGCTTGGGCCGTTTGCGCTTCGCGCTTGTCATCAAGGTCCCGCTCCCGAGCCGATTTTTCGGCTTCCAGCAAGCGAGTCAAGATTTGGCGCTGGCGCATAACAGTCTCCTCCGTCAGCCGCTTGTTTACGAGGTCGGTTTCGGTTTGTTCCATTAATTTTTTCAGGTCGCCGGTGCCGCCCTGGCCCTCTTGTCCTTTACCTTTTTGCCCCCCAGACTGCTGCTGCATTTTGTCCAGCTCCTTGAGCGCCTCGCGCAGCATTTGCTGCTGGCTGGCCAGCTTAGCCAGCTCCTCCGACAAGGCCCGCCCCTGCTTGCCGCTCTGTTGCAGCTGCTGAATCTGTTGGTTGAGCTGCTGCTGCATCCGGCCCATCTGGCCTTCGCCGGCAGCCTGGCCCTTCTTCTTCTTGCGGCCCGGCTTGCCGTCGCCCTGCTGGCTTTGCTGGCTTTGGCGCTGCTGCTCCTGCATTTGCTGCAAGGCGTCGTTGAGCATCAAAGCCAGATTGTTCATGCTGGTCATGGCTAGCTGCTGGCTGCTGGTGGCCTTGCTCACGTTGCGCTGCCGAATCTGGTTCAACGACTCGTCCATCTGCCCATTCATCTCGCCTACTTCGCGGGTCACGAAGCTTTGGATCTGAAATACCTTTTTGGCCAACACATACAGGGAGTCCTGCACCACGGCCGCGTCGTCCTTGAGCTTGCGCTGAGTCTGGCCGAGCTGCACGAAGCGCGGATCAGTCTGGTCTACCTGGCGGAAGTCCTTCATCAGGCCTTCCTGGTTGAAGCTGATTTTGAGTAGATTCTCCAGGATGTCACGCAGGCTATCGATGTTTTCCTGCTGCTTATCGCCTTCCTCTTCTTCCTGCTGCTCACGCATCTGCTGCGCCATTTTCTGCATTTTTTGGCCGGCATCCTGCTGGCTCTGGCTGGCCTTCTGGTTCTGGTTTTTGCTGAGCTGCTCCTGGCTTTCCTGCATTTCCTCGTCTACCTGCTTCTGCTGGTCTTTCATCTCATCGGCGCCATTTTCGCCATCGAGCTGTTCGTCCAGCTTTTTCAGGTCTTGGAGGTCCTGCTTTACTTCATTAAATTCCTGCTGCTTTTCGGCTTGCTGCTTTTGCAGCTCCTGCTGCTTTTGTTGCTGCTGGGGGCCTTTTTGCTGCGACTTATCGTTCTGCTGGGTTTGCTCGGCTAGCTTTTGCTGCTCCTTAGCCAGCTCCTCCAGCTTGTTGATGGCGTTTTCCTGCTTCTGTTCAAACTGGAGTTGCTTGAACATCTCCAGGGCCCGTTCCAGCTCTTTTTGCAGGGTATTTTCCTTGTTTTCGAGCTGTTGCAGCAATTTCTGCATTTCGGGCTGGGTTTGGTCCTGCTGCTGCTCCAGCAGCTTTTGCAGCTCCTCGTACAGCTTCTTGGTTTCGGGGTCGAGCAGGGTTTCCATCAGCTTTTCCAGCTCCTTGGCCTTTTCGGCCATCTCCTGGTTTTTGGGGTCGAGCTGGTCCTCGCGCTGATTCATCTCCTCAAACATCTTCTTCATGTCAGCCAGTTGCTGATCCATCTGCTGCTTCTGCTCCAACATATCCTGCAATTGCTTGCGGTCCTGGAAGTTCAGCTCGCGCTTGGTCTTGAGCTTGTCTTCGGTTTTGGCTAACTCCCGCTCTAGCTTCTTCGACTGCTCCGCCGATTTGCTCATCTGGTTCTGCACCGACTGCGACTGGGCATTCAGCTGCTCGCGTAGCTCCTTGCGGGCCGGCAGCCGAAACTCCGAACTGCGCGTGCGAGCATTTTTTGGGCCGTTCACACCGTCGTTGTCCCACACCTGCACGAAATATTCGAGCCGGTCGCCGGGCTTCATGTTCAGGCCTGCCAAGTCCCACTGGTAAGCGTAGGCTTGGGCAGGGCCAGCCTGTAGTGGTAGCGCCCGTGTCTTATAACCCGTGTTGGACTTAGACCCCGACGTTACCCGGTAGTTGAGCTGCAAGCGTGTAAACCCATAATCGTCGCGCAAATTGCCCCCCAGCGCCAGGTAACGCAAGGAAGTGGTATCCGAGAAAGCCTCTAAAGTTATTTCCGGAACCTGGTCGGGAATGGCGGTGATCTGGTACTCGATAGGGTCGCGGTTGAGACTGGCGGCGTTGCGCAGGCGCACGGCGTATTCCTGGCTGCGCATGATGCGCCGCGAGGCCAGAAACTGGTCGTCGGTGGCTGTAGCTGTTACGGTTTCACTGGGGTTTTTGAAAAGTAGTTGCAGCTCATCGGTGGCTGTGGTGGCAAAGTCCCAGCGTACGGTGCTGCCTTCGGGCACGGTCAGGTTGCCGCTGTTACGGATAGTTTCGGCGGGCTTGCCCAGGTAAGTTGGATAAGAAACATGCACCGCGAAATCGCGCAGGTCGGGGCGGGCGCGGACGGTCAGGCCGTAGCCCTCGGAGGTGAAACCGGCACCGGCAAGCTGAAACTCGGTGTTGCTTTGGAGTTGCCGAAACTCGTAGCTGTAGCGGTTGTTGCTGCCAGCTTCCTTGGTCAGGCGGCGCTCGCGGCCGTTGTAGCGGATGTTAATCTCATTGGGTAAGGCCTTACCCTCAATCCGCACTTGCAGCTTAAAGTCTTCGTTGCGAAAGGCTTGCAAGTTTTTATTCTCGATGATAAACTCAAACGGCGCGGGTGGCGAGTATTTATGGCGATAATCTAAAATGCGGCCCGTACCCTGCACGAATAAGCTCGGGTACACCAGCAGCACGCCCAATACAATGGCAGCCGGCACCACCACGTACTTCCACAGCGGCCGGCTCTGCTCTTTGATCTTGATGCCTTCGCTAAACTCTAGGCCCGTAAACTGGGCGGCACGCTGCTCCAAGCTCGCCGCAATCAGGGCGTTTTCGCGTGCCTGTCCCTGCAATTGCAAGGCGTTCAGTAGTTTATCCTGTACCTGCGGAAACAGCTCACCCACACGCTGGGCAGCCTGCTCGTCGGAAAGCAGGAGCCGCAGGTTGGTAAGGGCTGCCAGAGGCTTCCAAATCCAGTGCAGGAAGGTGTACACCACCAAGCCCAAAAAGCCAAATAGCAGGCCTCCCCGTACCCAGGTAGGCAGGTACAGGAAATACTCCAGCAGGCTCAGGACTAAAAACAAAGTCAGCAAAAGCCCCCCGGCCACCAGCATACCGCGCACGAGCAGGTTGAGATAGAATTTACGCTTAAACGCATCCAACTGCCCGAGCACCTGTTGCAGGGCTGGCAAGCGAGTAGTTGTAGTCGTGTTGATTTCTGACACGTATTCTTTCTTCACAAGGTGTAAAAACGCCTTTCCGGGCCGAGGAAAGATACGCATTAAAGCAGCGCGTGACTTTCGCCACCAGTCTGTTTCGGAACGACAACCGCTGGGGGGCAATTTGTTCCAAGATAGCGATGCACCAAGCGGAGGCTTACAGTTGCTGCAACTCTACCACAGCTGGGCAATGGTCGGAGTGCACGACATCGGGCAAAAGACCAGCACTAGCCAGGCGCGGCTGCAAAGCATCATCTACCAGCAGATGATCGAGACGCCAGCCCACGTTGCGGGCGCGGGCCCCGGCCCGGTACGTCCACCACGAATAATGCCCCCCGGCGTCGCCGTGGTGGTGGCGGAAGGAATCGGTGAAGCCATCGGCCAGGAAATCGGCAAACCAGCGCCGCTCCTCGGGCGTGAAACCAGTGCTGTCCTGGTTGGCTTTCGGGTTGTGCAGGTCTATTTCGCGCTGGCAGCAGTTGAAGTCCCCGACGATGATAAGGGGCGGCAGAGTGGGGCGCAATTCGCGCACGTAGTTGCGAAAAAAGTGTAGCCACTCCACCTTAAACGCCTGCCGCTCGGGGCCGCTGGTGCCAGAAGGCATATAGGTGTTCAGTACCGAAAAATCGTCGAAATCGAGCCGCAAAACCCGCCCTTCACAGTCGTAGCATTCCGTACCGGAGCCTACAGCTACATGCTTCGGCTTGTGCTTGGAAAACGTAGCTACGCCACTGTAGCCAGGTTTGGCCGCTGGATGCAAGTAGGCGTGGTAGCCCAGCGCCTCGAAGCCCGACACGTCGAGCGGCTCGCGGCCAGCTTTTATCTCTTGTAGGCAAAGTACGTCGGGCCCAGCCTCCCGCACCCAGTCGAGCAAGCCTTTGCTCAAAGCTGAGCGCAGGCCATTGACGTTATAGCTGATGATTTTCAAAAGGGAGGTGATGAAACTGTGAAGTGGTGAAATGGTAGGCTTTAGGTTCTTATTGCGCAGCTCGAACGACAAACTCACAATTTCACCACTCAGTCCTTCATCCACTTATCAAAATACTCCAGAATGTGCCACTTCAGCATGCGCTCCTGCTCTTTGAGATTAGCAAAAGGCACGGGCTGCAATAGCTTGTAGTGCGGCCAGCCCTCTTCATCTACGCGCTCTAGCTCATAGTGCCCCGAGAGGCTGAAGAGCTTGCAGGTGGCAATATGCATCAGGTCCTGCTTCTGCTCTTTGGTGAACGGGCCGGCACCCTGCCCCAATTCCTGCACGCCGATGAGGAGGAGTAACGCGTTCAGATCTGGCTTTTTGCCAAAACGCTCCCGCATCTCATTCATCAGCTGCCACCAGCGGGCCTCAAACTCGGCCTCGGTTTCCTGCGCGTCCATGCTCATGCGTCGTGGGCGTGCGGAGGGGCGGCTGTTACGACTTCTTCTTTCAGGGCTTCCCAATACTCCACGGCGCGGCGGAAATGCGGAATCACAATGCTGCCGCCGATGAGGTTGGCAATGGCAAACACCTCATAGATTTCCTCATCATTAATATCTTCTTCGTGGCATTTGCCCAAGTGATACTTGATGCAATCATCGCAGCGCAGCACCATAGAGCAGGCCAGGCCCAGCATTTCTTTGGTCCTGACGTCGATGGCACCGGCCTGATAGGTATTGGTGTCGAGGTTGAAAAAGCGCTTGATAACCTTGTTATCGGCCGCCATGATCTTTTCGTTCATGCGTGCCCGGTAATCGTTGAATTCGGTGACGAGACTCATATTGATTCGAGTAAATAAGTCTGAGGTGAGAATTGATAACACGAAAGTAGGCAGAAAAGGCTCGCTTATTTAGCAAGCCTTAGCAGGCTAAGTACCCAACTGATAAGCCTAAGTATAAGCAGGTAATCCAATTTGCTGGCTGCTTGTTGTCTTATAATGGCTTCAATTTTGCCCCCAGCGCTACATGATCCGTACCGCACTGGCCGATTTCGTATCCCTGATTTTCCCACGAGTATGCTTGGCTTGTGAAGAGCCCTTAGCCTGCGGCGAAGACCACATTTGCACGGGCTGCCGGGCGCAATTCCCTTACACCGATTACCACAAATTGCCTTCCAGCGAGAACCCGCTGGCGCGCAAGTTCTGGGGTAAGCTACCGGTGCGTTATTCCCTGAGCTACCTGCGTTTTTTGCGGCGTGGCCGGGTGCAGCACCTGCTACATCAGCTAAAATATCAGGGGCAACAAGACGTTGGACGAGTACTGGGCCGCTGGTATGGTGCCGAACTTGCTGATTATAGTTTGGGCACTGAGTTCGATTTAATTGTGCCCGTGCCTCTGCACCCGCGCAAGCTGGCTAAGCGAGGCTTTAATCAGTCGGATACCTTCGCGGAAGGATTATCAGTGAGCCTACAGGTGCCGTGGAGCGCCACCGCCTTACGTCGTACGGAGCATACTGATTCTCAAACGCAGAAGAACCGCGCTGAGCGCTGGCAAAACGTAGCAGAAGTATTTGAAGTAGCTCAGGCCGCCGAGGTTCTCAATAAACGTGTACTCATTGTGGATGATGTGCTGACTACCGGCGCCACGCTCGAAGCTTGCGCGGCTGCGTTGTTAGCCGCTGGCTGCAGTGAGGTTAGTATTGCTACCATTGCCTGCGCCGAGAATTAATAGGGATGAGGTCAGCGTGCGAAGTTCGTTGCTAATCTCATCCTTTTCTAACTATATATGAAACAAAAAGCCCCCCAGCACTCGGCTGGGGGGCTTTTTGTTTCATGTTTATCGAATACTAAGTCAGTAAATCAGATTACTTGTTTGAGCCAGCGTTGATCATAGCGCAACGGAAACCGATAGCGGCAGTAGCGGAATCCTCCGCCATGAAGCGACGGGTGCCGGGCGACAACCAATAAGCTACGTCTTTCCAAGATCCGCCTTTGTAGACCCGTACATGGTCGTCGATGAGCGACTGATAGCCCTTCTTGTCGTAGCCAGTGCTGCTACCGTTACCCGACTCGGCGGGGTCAAGGAAGCCGTTGCGGCGGAAGGGGTTCAAATCTTCTACGTCCTCAAACGAGAGCGGACGATAAATATCTTGTACCCACTCGTTTACGTTGCCAGCCATGTTGTAGAGGCCGTAGTCGTTCGGAGGGTAGTTGTAGATATATTCCGTAATCATAGCGCCATCGTTCAGGCTACCGGCGATACCGGCATAGTCACCACGGCCACGCTTGAAGTTAGCCAGGAACTGGCCCATCTTCTTGCCGTATGGGTTACGCACCTGGCGACCATCCCAAGGATAGATACGCTTGTTCTCCTGGTTCTCGTTGCCAACTTCCTGGGTTCCAACAAGGGCCTGAGCGGCGAATTCCCATTCCGCCTCGGTAGGCAGACGGTAGTTAGGTAAGGTGTTACCATCCTCGATAGAAGGCTTGGCAGCGCCAGCACCCTCAGCTGCGTCAGCGGCTTCATCAGCAGCAGCATTCTTCTTGCTACGGCCAAATAAACCGCCTCCTTTTTTCTTAGAAGAGCCACCACTAGCCAAGGTCTCGTTCACTTTGGCAGTGCGCCAGGTGCAATAGTCATTGGCTTGCAACCAGCTAACACCGACGACGGGGAAATAGCGGAAGCCGGGGTAGCGCAGATAATAATCTACGTAAGGGTCGTTAAAGGATAGCTCGCGCGCCCACACCGTCGTGTCGGGCAGGGCTGACTGGTAGAACTCCTCAGCCGAGTCCTTGCGCACAAAGTGCAGATACTCCAGCCAGTGAATGTTGGCTACCTCAGCTTCGTCCATGTAAAAAGAGGCGATGGTAACGGTCCGCTCCACATTGTCGCGGGTCATGGCCACGTCCTCTTCGGCCGAGCCAAGTACGGTGCGGCCACCTTCGATGAAGATCAGACCCGGACCCTCCGGAATGCCGGCGTAGTCGGATACCTTCATGCCCTCTTCGGTGTTGTACTCGATGCCCGTCGTTGAGCTGTACTTACCAGGTTTGGTGGCAGTTGGTGCCCCTTTACTGCAGGCAGCCAGCGCGCAGGCTCCCACGATGGCAAAGCGTAAGTATTTGGAAAGATTCATGATGTAATAGAAACTACCTGAGAGAAAATGAGTTAGAGAAGGTAATTTGACGCAAGGTACTTATTTGTGCTGTGGTTTAGAAAGCTGGCGTAGGAATAGCTTTGAAGTTGCGGTGCCGCAAGCGACGCCAAGCATCCTCTATCCGATCAAAATTGCGGACGCTGACCGAAAGTTCATGCGCGCCACCCAAATCGGCACTAAAATCACTCAGGCTGACATCGTAGCTGTAGCCAAAGCGGAAAACACCGGTGCTTATACCAGCGATAGCCGCTATAATTTGCTGCGGTTGGGGAGCACCCGGCAGCGGCATTCCCCGATAAACTGCTCCCAGGGTAATAGGTGAAACGGTACCATACAATCCAACTTCCGCTCGCTGCGAACCACCCTGCCGGGTGTAGCTGGCCGTACCGGTCAGGCTAATCTCACGAGTTCTGATGGGAGTGGAGGTGCGCACGAAATAATGTTTGTAACCGGTATTAAGGTTCAACCGCATGGGCAGCTTTGTTTGGGTCTCAAAACCCAGATCAGGCTGATTTAAGTGGTGTGCAGCAGCCCCTATCCAAAACCGTTCCGTATATAGTAAACCACCTACACCGATAGTCAGATAATTTACCGGAGCCACGTCCAGCGTCTCCGCGGTGGGGTTTCCAGTAAGGCCTTCATCCGAAAGTTGGTCGCCAAAAACAAGGTTTCCGTAACTCACGCGCTGATTGCCGTAGCTGGCCTGCAAGCCCGCGCTTAAGCTTATGTATTCGGTGAGGCGAGTGTGATAAGCATACAGGCCCCCCACCTCAAAGCGCGTGTAGCCGACGGAACCCGTACGGTCGTAGTTGAGCAAAAAGCCGACCGCACTGCGCTGATTCCGCATGCGATAGTCGGCGGCTAGCTGGCTGGTTTGGAAGGTGCCAGCCAGGGTCGGGAATTGATTTCGATAGTTAAGTGAAACACTATAATCATCGAGCAGACCGGCAAAAGCCGGGTTGGTGTGCAAGCGCGTAGCGTAGGGTTGGGAGAAGTACAGGTCCTGCGCCTGCGCAACCGAGGGCAGACCTATAATACAACCTACTGCCAACATCACCGGCGCCACCAAGCGACTCCAAGTACAACGAAGCCGCCGGGGGGCAAAAACAGAAAGTAAAAGTAGATGCATAAGAAAAAACACTAACGCGCCAACTACCCCGTTTGGTACGCAGGAGCAAGATAACGCAAGAAGTAAAAGGCAATCTTGCCCGATAAAGTAAGTAAAATGCGAGTGGTTTGAATGTTAATCTTGGCGGTGACTCCAGGCGAACATTGCACTATTTTTGCCCATTCATGATTTAAAACTCAGGTAGCACCCGTTTCAGCGGCGGTGCCGTGCCCCGAACTTGTATGCTTCTCCTGTATCAAAGCTTCATACTCATGCGTAAATTTTTTGTTGGTCTGCTGGTATTTTTAGTGGTGCTGGTGGCCGCTGTTGCTCTCGCGCCGCTCTTGTTCAAAGATAAGATCAAGCAAGCTCTGGATCGGCAGTTGGCTGAGCGCGTTGCGGCTAAAGTAGAATACGACCCGGCCAATGTGAGCCTGAGCCTGTTCCGCACGTTCCCCGATCTGGCGCTAAGCATCGACAAGCTGCGCATAATTGGGCAAGATTCGTTTGCCCGCGATACGCTGGCTTACCTACCGGCCTTTCGGGCAGGGCTGGATCTGATGAGTGTGGTGCGGGGCGAGCAGATCAAAATTAAGTCCATTCAGCTCGATCAGCCCGATATAAATCTGCGGGTATTGAAAAGCGGCCGCGCCAACTGGGATATTTTCCTATCTGATTCTACCCTGGCCACGCAAGGCAAGGACACGAGCCAGCTGAGCATCGCAATAAAGGGCTGGGAAATCGTGGGGGGCAAAATGCGCTACGAAGACCTGACGATTCCTTTTGCGATGCAGGCCCACAACGTGAACCACACCGGCTCGGGCGACTTCACGCAGAACGTGTTTGATATGGTGTCGCAAACCACGGCCGACCGTTTCACGATGAACTACGCCGGCACGGATTATTTATCCAATACCAAGCTCGACGCCGACGTGACCATGGCCATGGACCTGGACAAGATGCTGTTCACGTTTAAGGATAACCAGGTACGCATCAATGACTTTCCGGCCAGCTTTGCCGGCACCATCGCCATGCCCCAGGACGATATTGACTTCAACCTGACCTTCAAAGCCCTCGAAACGGACTTTAAAAACATCCTGAGCATCGTGCCCGGCGTGTTTACCGAAAAATTTAAAAACATCGAGACGGGGGGCAAAATGGCCTTTGATGGCTACTACAAAGGCACCATGAGCGAGGTGAAGTCGCCGGGCTACGGCGTGAATCTGCAAGTCAAAGACGGCATGTTCCACTACCCCGACCTGCCCCAGGCGGCCCGCAACATTAATGTGGATATGGTGGTGGATAATCCTTCGGGCTTCACCAACAACGTGAAAGTGAACGTGAAGCAATTTCACCTCGACTTAGGCAAAAATCCCGTGGACGGCACCGTAGCCATCGACGGTTTGGAGCCGATGCGCGTGGATGGTCGGGTAAAGGCCAATGTCGATTTGGCGGAGGTAATGAAGGTATATCCTGTTGAGGATTTGCTGCTCAGGGGGCAATTACTCGTGGATGCTACGGCCAAAGGCATTTATTCAGCCACCCAAATGCCCGTGGTGCAGGCCGCTATGCGCCTCACCAATGGCTACGTAAAGTCGAAGCAATTTCCGGCGCCCATTGAAAACCTGACCCTGAACGGTACGGTCACCAACACTACCGGCAAGCCCAACGACACGCGCCTGAACATTCCGCAGTTCAAAATGCTGCTCGACGGCGAGCCATTGGAAGGCCGTATTGCCGCCCAAAATATCGACAAGCCCATTTTTGATACCAATGTGCGCGGCACCGTGGACCTGACCAAGCTCACCAAAATATTCCCGCTGGAAGGCATGACCGTAACGGGGCGCTTGAACGGCAACATCGCCGCCAAGGGCAGCATGGCCGATATCGAAGCAGAGCGTTACCAGAACGTAGTTGCCTCGGGCACGGTGAATGCTCAAAACGTAACCTATAAAAGCGCTGACTTGCCCCAGGGCGTAAAAGTGACGCGGGCCACGGCTACGTTCAACAACGACAAGATCGTGCTGCAAAACATGAATGGCTTTGTGGGCAGCTCCGATATTGCCGCATCAGGAACCATCAGCAACTATATGGGCTACCTGTTCACGCCGGGCCAGCCCCTACGCGGCAACCTAACGGTGAACAGCAACCGCTTCAACGTGAATGAGTGGATGGTAGATGAGGTAACTGCCAAGCCCACTACCACCGCCAAAACCGCTGCTCCTGCTCAGGCGCAAGGTGTGCTTCAAATCCCGAAATACTTCGACCTGACCCTGAACAGCACCGTGGGCCAGGTGGTATATGACAACCTCAAGCTCGACGATGTGAAAGGCACCGTAGTCGTGCGCGATGAAACGGTGCGCATGGATGGTTTGAATTTCAATACGCTGGGGGGCAATTTTGCCACTACCGGCAGCTACAGCAGCAAAGATTTGCAGCATCCCAAGTTTAATCTTGGGCTCAACATCAAGAACCTGAACTTTCAGAACGCTTTTCAGGCCTTCAACTCCGTTAAAACGCTGGTGCCCTTAGCCGCCAATTTGGAAGGCATTTTCTCCACCAACTTCAACGTAAGCGGCGAAATGGGTCCCGATATGCTGCCCGTGTACAGCTCACTTACCGGCAAAGGGTTGTTTGAGGTAGTGCGGGCCGCCGTCAGTGGTTCCGCGGTGATGGACAAAATTAGCGCCCTCACCCAGTTTCAGGAGCTGAAGAAGTTTGCGGTCGAAAACCAGGACGTGGCCGCTGAAATCCTCAACGGCAACTTCATCGTGAAGCCGTTTGACGTGAATGTAGGCCAGATCAAGATGACCGTGGGGGGCTCCAACAACGTGAACGGCAACCTCGAATATATAACCGCCCTGAACGTGCCCACTGGCAAGCTGGGTAACCAGCTCAATGCCCGCCTCACCTCTCTTACCGGCGTTCAAAACCTGGAAGGCACCGACCGCGTCACCCTCGGCCTGACTATTGGCGGCACCGTCAAGAATCCGCAGGTGAAGCTGAACAGTGGCAGCGTGAAAACTCAGGCCAAAGACCTGGTGCAGAATATTGTGCAGGCCAAAGTGACCGACGCCAAATCACAGCTGCAAGCCCGCGCGCAAGTAGCGCAGGATAGCCTGCAGCGTGACTTAGCTCGCCGTCAAGAGGATTTGCAGGAAAAAGCGCGCCTCGAAATTGATAAAAAGCGTCTTGAAGCAGAAGCCAAAATTCGCAACAAGGCCCAGGATAAGCTAAACGGGCTGCTCTTTGGTAAGCCCAAAAACCGGCCCGTTGCTGAGCCAACGGATTCAGCGCCCCCAACCTCCTCCGATACAACTCGCTCAGGAGGCAAATAATACGGAATCAAACATAAAGAAGGTCTTGTCAGCGCATGATGAGGCTTTTTTTATGTCCCCGCAATACCTAACGCTTGCATATAAAGTGTCGGCTATCTGCTTAAATAAATATTTGTTTAAAATTTATATAATAATTCTAATAAAAATGGCGTGAATTTAGCTAGGGCACTATTCAGCTCAGTAAGCGCGTGTTTCTGTCATCTACTTCCTCCTCCTTTTCCATGAAAATCACCCACTACCTGCCTGTTGCTGCCTGTATAGGTGCGCTGGCTTTATCAAGTTGCGCCGCCGACAAAACCGACGCTACCAAACTCCAGGTCCGCATGACGGATGCTCCCGGCGACTTCCAGAAAGTAAGCTTGGATGTACGCCAGATTGAGGTGCATCTCAAGGATGAGCAAGATCCCAACGGCTGGGAACTGTTGCCATTCACTCCGCAAGCGCTCAATATACTGGACTACGTGAACGGTCGTTCCGCGCTGCTGGTAGACACCGACTTCGCGCCCGGCGACCTGAAAGAGATTCGCTTACTACTCGGCCCCAACAGCACCGTCACGACCCGTGACGGCGTAACCTACGATTTGAAAACGCCCAGCGGCCAGACCTCCGGCGTGAAGCTCAAGCTAAACAAGGCGACGCTGAAGGAGCGTGAAACCTTCCAGCTTCTGCTCGACTTCGACGTAGCTAAATCTATCGTGCAGCGCGGCAAATGGCGGCCCGGCGACGACAAGAAAGAGCGTTTTATTCTGAAGCCGGTCATTCGTGTTATCGCTCAAGACATTGCCGGCGGCCTGCGCGGCACCGTTACTCCGACCGCGTCGCTGCCCCAGATATTGGCTATTCGCGCCTCCATCACGCCCGCCGATACCTTCAGCACCTCTGCCGATGCGTCAGGCGGCTATCAGCTGAGTAGCTTACCTTCAGGAGTGTACCGGGTGGAGTTTTTTCCTACTACTACGGCTCCAGCCAATCAGCCGGTTTACAAAAACGTAGTTCGCACTGATATTACGGTTACTAACAATCAGATAACGGAGCTAGGTCAAACGAAGCTTGATTAGATCTGTCCTTAACTCATAAAAAGCCCCCCAGATTGTATCTGGGGGGCTTTTTTGTTTATAAACAAGGCATTTACAAAGCGAAGCTGAGCCTATCTGGTGCCATCCGCTAGTTCCAGCGCCCGAACCAACTCCAGCAGTTCCCCTTGGGTCGATTGGGTTTTGTCGTGGGCGTACCAGCTGTGGAGCTGAGTGGCAAAGTCTTCGAAAGGTAAGTTCTGACTTTTTAGCTCCAAAAACATGGCCTGCACCGGGACCGGACGCGGGCCCCAGGTCGCGGCTTCAGCGAGCGTATCAGCGTGCAGCACAATAAGTTTGGGAATAGAACGGCCCCCATCGGTAAGGTAACGGTCCATCAGGTCCAGGTTCTCGTCGCGCAACAGATACCGTGATTCCAGCTTACCATTGGCGGCTTTCACAATGGCTTCGATTACCGGCACAATCTGGGCCGCGTCGCCGCACCAGCCTTCGGTGAGCGTCAGCCACACGTACTTGTTTTGCAGATTAGCCACGGCCTCGCGCAGCTCGGGCAGCAATACAATGGTTTTATCAACGCGCCGCATACGCTGCACGTTCAGGCGAGCATACTGCAGAATCTGCTCTGTTTGGTTGGTGCCGGTGGTAAGGTTTTGGGCCATCAGCTCATCGATGAGCTGGCGGTAAGTGACGTAGGTATAAGCAGAAGCCAGGCGCTCGGGGGCCACAACAGAAGATAGGGAAGCTGACATAGAATCGGGACTTAATGAGAATGGCTGGATAACAAACAAAAACCCTTCTGGTCTTCAAGCCAGAAGGGTTTATATGGAAGCGCTGCACGTATAGGAGCTACAAGCTCACCATCTCCTGGGCTGAAAGCTCGCGGCAGTAGGTGATAAAATCGGTATTGATGGGCTCTAACCCATTGTCGCGCAGGCGGGTAGCGACCTGGCCACGATGGTAGTTGGCGTGCACATGCACATGAGTCAGCACATCGGATACCTGACTTATATACGCGTCACCTACCGAGTTCATGTAGGTAATGGTGCGGTACAACTCGGTATCGTCGGCGGTCTGGGCCATCTGAAGCAGACGGTTAGAGGTTTGAGCGTGCAGTTGGTGCAGGCCTTCCAGTGTGTGCTCCTGCCACACTTTCACCGGGCTTTGCGTATCGGTAAGGCGCGCAATCCAGATAGCCTGTGCGTTGAGCACATGGCTAAACAGGCGCAGGGCCACAGCCGGGATTTCGGCACCGGCTGCCACCGCTTTTTGCATATGAGCGAGCAGCGTGTCATTAGCCCACACATTGTAAGCGGCCAGCTTTTCGATGGTGTTAATCATGGAAGTAGGAATGATGAAAACGAGTTGAAAATTTACCGGGGATCTTGCCAGACCAGCGTTTCCTGCGTACGTTTTTTGGGGAAATCCGGGCAGCGGCCGTCCCCTTTGCCCGTGATACCGCCGTCGGGCTGACAAATAACCTTGCCATCGGCAGCATAAAGGGTAGTGAAAAAGTCGCAGCAGGGCGCTGTTTCATAGTACACCACCTGGTCGTTGTAGAGGTAGCGGAATACTTGCACGGGTGGGTTGGCAGGCTCTTCGGCCAGTATTTTTTGAATACGCTCCCTCAGCCAGGCTGGTCGCCCCGTGGTGTCAGCTATAGAAGACCGGGTCGGTGTGGGCATCACCGTATTGGCGCTGGTCGGGGCGGGAGTATCGGTGCCGTACACGCTGCCCGAAACAGGTGCGTCGGTGGGGGTCGTCACGTTTACACCAGTCTGACAACCTGCTGATAGCAAGGTTATAATCGACAGAGAAGCAAAAAGTAAAGCAGAGCGCATAGTCAATGAGCAGTTAATTAATGAGCAATGAGCGGCAGGCTGATTGCCTGATATGAGCCGAGTGGTGAAGGAGCCTACAACCGGACAGTGGTGCTTACGCCCCCACCCGCTAATTGTTCATTCCTGATTTTCAATTGCTAATTGAAAAAGCCGGGGGGCAAATATGAGTGCGCCCACCACCAGCGCGGCTAGCGCGGCCAGCAAAACGGCCCCGGCAGCTACATCCTTGGCCTTTCCAGCCAACGGATGATATTCCGGCGACACCAGATCAGTAAGTGCCTCAATGGCCGTATTGGCCAGCTCCGCCGTCCAGACGGTGCCAGCCGCCAAGGCTACCAGTGCCCACTCCGTCCGGCTGATATTGAAGTAAAATCCCAGACCAATGACCACCACCGTTGCCAGCGCGTGAAAGCGAAGATGCACCTCCGAGCGCAACGCCGAGGCCACGCCCCGAAAGGCATGCCCGAAGCTGTCGGCGCGACGGCGGAGCAGGCTGCGTTGGCTGGGGGGCAAATCAGCCACGGCTTTCGAAGTATTTAAACGTGGTGGTGCGCAACTGCTGCCATTCTGGCTTCAACACGCTGAAGACCACTGTGTCGCGCCGCCGTCCGCCCTGCGTGTAGCGGTGGCTGCGCAAGGTGCCCTCCTCGGTGGCTCCCATGCGGCGCATCGCACTCTGCGACTTCAGGTTCTGCGCGTCGGTTTCCAACTCCACCCGCTCGCAGCCGAGCACATCAAACGCATGCCGAAATAGTAAATGCTTCGCTGCCCGGTTCAGGCCGCTGCGCTGAAACGCCGTGCCCACCCACGTATAGCCGATAGACAAGCGCGCATCCTCCAGATGGATATTATAATAGCTGGTGCTGCCGGCCACTTGGTTCGTTTGCTTGTCAATAATCAGGAAAGGGTAGCGCTGCTGCTGCTCCCGGCCCTGCACTGCTGCCGCTATGTAAGCGGCCAGGCTGATGCGGTCGTCGCCGCGGGTGAGCGTAAACTGCCACAAATCGGGGTCAAACGCAACGGGTTGCAGGGCCTCAAAGTCGGCAGCACTTAAGGGGCGCAGCTGAGCTCGGTTATTTTCGAGGGTAATGTCCTGGGCGAAATCCATAGAGAGGGCAGAAGCGTGAAAGCCAGCCCTAAAGATGCTGGAAAAAAGAAAAGCCGCCACCCCAGGTGGGAGCGGTGGCTTTCCGTAGAGAGTTGAGCTTTAGAAGCTGGTTAAGGTGCCAGCACGAGTACTTATGCTAATACTTTAAACGGTAGCTATTATCCGCAGCACCCGCTATTTGGCTGGCTCACTCACTAAGTATTGTTCAATGAACTCTGACATGGCCGCCGTCTGGTAGTCGCGGTTACTTTTTTTACGGAATCCGTGGCCTTCATCTTTTGCCATGAGAAAATAGACGTCGTTACCATTCTTCTTGAGGGCCGAGAGCATTTGTTCGGCTTCGGTGTAGGGCACACGTGGGTCATTTTGGCCCTGCACAATCATCATAGGCTTAGTGATTTTCTGCACATTGTTCAAGGGCGCAATCTTCTGCAGGTAGGCACGCATGGCAGGGTCACGCTCGTCGCCGTACTCAGCCCGCCGCAAGTCGCGGCGGTACTCCGAGGTGCTTTCCAAGAAGGTTACGAAGTTGCTGATGCCCACCACGTCGATGCCAGCGCGCAGGCGGGTATTAAAGTTAGTCATGCAGGCCAGCACCATGTAGCCACCATAAGAGCCGCCATACACGGCCACGCGGCCGGCATCGAGGTCGGGCTGCGTGGCAATCCAGTCGAGCAGCATGCCGATGTCCTGCACCGATTCTTCACGCTTCATGCCGTTATCGGCAGCCAGATAGGTTTTGCCGTAGCCCGATGAACCGCGCACGTTGGGAAAGATGACGGCTACCCCCAACTCCTGAACCATGTACTGAGTGGAGGGGTCGAAGCCGGGCCGAGCTTGGCCCTCCGGCCCACCATGGATATTGATGATGACGGGCATCTTACCCTTGCGGTCGGTAGGCTTGTACACGAAAGCCGGAATCTGGCGCGGCTGCCCATTTACTTGGTCAAAAGTAGGGTAGCGCACCAGCGAGGGCTCTACAAGGGTAGCCGGGTTCAGGCCCCCGATTTCGCTTTGAGTCCAGCGTGTAGCCCGGTTGCCTTTCAGCGCCAGCGAGTACACGTCGCCAGCAGTCTTGGCGTTGGCAAAGGTGTAAGCTAGCCGTTGACCATCGCGACTGAACTTAAGCCCACCAATCAGACCTTGTGGCACATTTTTCACCCGCTCGTATTTGCCGGTTTTGGTGGTCAGCAGGTACAACTCGCTGAAGCCGTCTGCATTCACCGTAAAAGCCAATAGGTCGCCTTTGGGCGCCATTTCTATCTCGTCCACATCCCAGCTGATGCCGGCCGTGAGCGGAGTTTGCTGCTTGGTAGCCAGGTTATAGTAGCGGAGGGTGTGAAATTCAGTGCCCTCGTCGCTGACCAGATACAAGCCCCTGCCGTCTTGGCTGAACAGCGCCGAACCGTAAGATATTTTTTCGCTTTGCGGGTTGAGAGGCGTGGCTTTGCCTGTAGCCACGTCCAGCAGATAGAGGTGGCTTTCGTTAGCCGATATGTATTCCTCAGCCACGATGGTTTGGTCGTCAGGGCTCCAGTCGGCGGCGTTCCAGGAACCGCTTACTTCCAGCAGGCGCTTTTCGGCTTTGGGGTTGCCCACTGGGGCCACGTACAAGTCATAGTCGCGGCCATTGCGGCGGGTGCTATTATACACATACCGGTCGCCGCGTTTGCTCCACAGCACCGCCCCGTTTTGGCTTTTGCCGTCGGTAAGTAGCGTGTACTGACCAGTGGCGCGGTCAAACCAATAGTTCTGGCGATTTTCGTTGCCGCCTACATCCTTGGAAAACACGAAGCCGTTGTGTTTCGGGTCGGGGCTCACTGAGGCGCCGCCTACGGGCTCGGGAAAGAACGTCAGTTGGCGCCGGTCGGCGCCGGGCGCCGCTACGTGGTGCACCTGCGCTGCATCGCCAAAGCGGGTGCTGATGTAGATGCCGCCCTGGTGGTCCCAGTCGAGCAGGCCGGCCGAGCGGGCGTTCTGGTAAGCATTAAGTTGTTCGCGCAAGGCAGGTGTAGGCGGCGGAATCCGTTCGATAACTAGGTTCCCTTCTTCGCGGCGGGCCGGACTTACGGTAGTGGGTTGCTGTGCTAGGGCACCTAAAGGCAGCAACCACAGCAGGCTAAATAAGGGTATTTTCATAAATGGCAGTAAATGAAAACTTGGTGAAAGCAAGATGTTTTTGGACTAAAGCAAGGTACATCTAAATTCACTGTTATTATAACTACCTTTTATAAGTTACCCCTGCCTGAGTCTTAGCAAATTCTCGAACAAACTAAAAGCCTCCCTATTACAAGTAGAGAGGCTTTTAGTCTTATAAACTGTTAGTGTCAGCAAAACTTTAGATTCGGCGAATGTTGGCTTGCTACAGCTATGTATACGTTCTCCCTCGCCCATAACTCTTCGATGCCCTGCGGTTGGTGTTGAGCCAAGCAAAGTTTGCTCTACTCGCTTCTGATGCAACCAAAAGTTGGTCAGCAGAAATGACTGTAGTAGCCAGGAGGTCGCCTAGTCCACCTAGCACCCTGGGTACTAGGGACACGCTTTGCGTATCGACAACGGTAAGACAACGTTAAATATGACGTCAGCCTACAAAAACGGCTCTCAGTACTTTATTTACTCCGAAAATCCCAGCCCCTGCAAGAGTAACTGGCACTCCGCAGGGGGTAAATGCCCCCCGCAGCCAGTCCGTCCGCATCAAAATGGCAAAATACAACCACGCGGCCCGCAGCAGGAATCTGGTCAAGAAAAACACGAAAAGGCGCGAAAAATTGAGGATAGTCGGACATAAAAACGGGCGGCCAGCACAATAGCTGGCCGCCCGCTTTCAGAAATGATTGACAAGTCAGTAGCGTAGGTTACTTCTTAATCTCGCCAACCATATCCTCCGGCTTCAGCCACTCATTGAATTGCTCCTCCGTGAGGTAGCCGAGCTTCAATGCGGTTTCTTTAAGGGTGCTGCCTTCGCGGTGGGCGGTTTGGGCAATTTCGGCGGCTTTGTAGTAGCCAATGTGCGGGTTCAGCGCCGTTACCAGCATCAAAGAGCTGTTTACGTGCTTCTTAATGTTCTCCTCGATGGGCTTAATGCCTTCGGCGCACTTATCATTAAACGACACGCACACGTCGCCGATGAGGCGGGCTGAGTGCAGGAAGTTGTAGATCATCAGGGGCTTGAACACGTTTAGCTCGAAGTGGCCGCTCATGCCGCCGATGTTAATGGCCACGTCATTGCCCATCACCTGCGCGGCTACCATGGTCATGGCTTCGCTCTGGGTGGGGTTTACTTTGCCGGGCATAATGCTGGAGCCGGGCTCATTATCAGGAATATACAACTCGCCAATGCCGGCGCGCGGGCCGGACGCCAACAGCCGAATGTCGTTGGCAATCTTCATCAGGCTGGCGGCTACGGTTTTCAGCGCGCCGTGTGCTTCCACAATGGCATCGTGGGCAGCCAAGGCCTCAAACTTGTTTTCGGCCGTGATGAAGGGCAGGCCCGTCAGGTCGGCAATGTGCCTGGCTACGTTTTCGGAGTAGTTGGGGGGCGTATTGATGCCCGTGCCTACGGCTGTACCACCCAAGGCCAGCTCCGACAAGTGCGCTAGCGTATTTTTAATAGCCCGCAGGCCGTGGTCGAGCTGCGATACGTAGCCCGAAAACTCCTGGCCCACGGTCAGCGGCGTGGCGTCCATGAGGTGGGTACGGCCAATCTTGACCACCTGCATATACTCCTCCGACTTGCGCTTGAGCGTGTCGCGCAGCTTCTCAATGCCGGGCATGGTCACTTCCACCAGAATCTTGTAGGCCGCGATGTGCATAGCCGTGGGGAAGGTGTCGTTCGAGCTTTGCGACTTGTTTACGTCGTCGTTGGGCGCCAGTGCTTTCTTTTCGTCGCTAAGCTGGCCGCCCTGCAATACGTGGCCGCGGTAGGCTACCACCTCGTTCACGTTCATGTTCGACTGGGTGCCCGAGCCGGTTTGCCACACCACCAGCGGAAACTCCGCGTCCAGCTTGCCCTCCAGAATCTCATCGCACACGCGGCCAATCAGCTCGGCTTTTTCGGCCGATAGCACGCCCGCATCACGGTTAGTAAGAGCCGCCGCTTTCTTTAGATAAGCAAAGGCGCGGATGATTTCCTTGGGCATCCGGTTGATATCCTGAGCAATGCGGAAGTTATCAATGGAGCGCTGGGTTTGGGCGCCGTAGTAGGCGTCGGCGGGCACCTGCACGGGGCCCATGGTGTCTTTCTCGGTGCGAAAATTCATGAAGCGGAAAGCTGAGGTGGCAAATTGGTTCGAGGGGGTAAAAGTACGTAACGCCTGGTCGGGGGGCAATGTTGAGACATAGCCGCCCGTCGCCCGCTTGCGTACAACCATGCCGGCCCCCTCTGGAGCCGCCCGTCAGCCCCATTCTACCACCAAACGCCCCAAGCTATGAGCACGATCAAAAAAGTAATTGAAGTACTGGCCAGCTCCGATAAGAGCTTCGAAGACGCTCTCCAGCGCGCCCTTACCGAAGCCAGCACCACACTTAAGGGCATCCGCTCTATCTACATCAAAGATCAGAGCTGCAAAGTGCAGGACAACCGGATTGTGGAGTACCGCATCACGGCCAAAATAACTTTTGAAGTGCTGCACAAGTGGAACGCGGGCGCAGTCGGCAGCCCCGAAACCGAGCAGGCCGAAACGCCCGGCACCGGCGGCGGCACCCCCGACTACAGCCAGGTAGAGATAAAAACCCAGCCCGATCTGCCCCGCGAAGTAGAGCCCGGCGGCAGCGCCACCACAGCCGAAAGCGGCGGCGGCTATAGCGGCTAGAAACTTGTTTTTAAGTTATCAAAAAGCCCCCCAGATTTGTTCTGGGGGGCTTTTTTAACGGTACTACGAATTGCCCAATGGGCTTCGTGGTACCACTATCGTGGAACGAACCAGCGGAGACAGGTATCGATAACGATAGTGGTACCACGACTCGCCAACCAACTACGGCAGGCGAAACGGCACCAATAGGCGCACTTGCTGAGCCGTGCGACGGCCACCGGTAATACCCGGAAACCAGGCTGGTCCTTCGCGCACCAGCCGCAGGGCTTCCGTATCGCACTCCTTACTAAGGCCGCGCACTATCTTCAAATCCTCTATTGCTCCGTTGGCTGTGACCGTGAATTTAAGCTTTACGGTTCCTTCAGTTCGCTCCTGACGGGCTCTTTCGGGGTATTCCAGCTCCTCTTTTAGATACTGATGGAAAGCAGGTAAGCCCCCGGTCGGCGTGGGACCAACGGCCGGTGGTACGGGCATTTTGCCTTTGCGAGTCACTACTACTTCACCCAGGCTCCTGGTATCGGTGGGCAGGGCCAGCGTGAGCGGAGCACTTGGGTTGGTCAGCTTATACTCTCTGGTTTGATAGCCGATGGAGGCAATCGTCAGGGTCGATGGAGAGTCGGCTATGGGCAGCGTGAAGGAGCCATCTGCTTGGGTACTTGTGCCTAGTTTAGTGCCTTTTACCAGCACCGTCACGCCGGGCAGACCCTCGCCGGAATTTTGGTCAGTAATACGCCCTCGAACTAAGCTTACGCCCGTTGCTGGAGCGCCTTTGCTGGCTAACGACCGTGTATCGCTGCCGGGGGGCATTTTTGCCACCTGTTTACCGGAGTCAGAATAGACGCCAGCCGCTGGTGCAGCCGTGCGGGCAAGGGAAGTGCGAGTTCGGTCGGGTGGGAGAGGGGCTGAAGCCGCTGCCGCTGCCGTAGCGTAGGAAGCAGCGGCCAAATCCGCGGTTGAGACACTGTCAGCTACTACTTTATCTTTATTGCTATTACTAAAAGTCTCTGTTTTTAGTGCTGCTATACGAGTGCTTGCCGGTCTAGCAATTCGCGCAGAGCGTGTACGGCTAGTTGCTTTTGGCCTAGATGCAGCTGCTGCCAATGATGGCGCAACTCCAGAAGTTTCCGCGTCTGGGGCCGGTGCCGCTAGCACCTCTACCGGCGCCGGCTTCGATTCCATCGCCTTCAGCTCTGGCTTGGACACAGCCTGTGGTACCGCCTCCTGTTGCGCCGCTGCGGTGTCTTTCCTGCGCATCAGCGCCGCTACCGGCTCCGACTGTGCTTCGGTTCTGGCTTGATTAAGTCGCCAGCCTATGATGCTGGCTATGAGTAACAATAAAACGCCGGCCATTTGAAGCCAGGGCCAATTAGCGGCGGGCTTGCTGTCAGCATCCTGGGCTACTCGGGCGCGCAGGCGGCGTTGCAGGTCTGTCAGGCTGTGGTCGGTGGTCGCGGCGTCGGTCATTTCCAGGCCTTCGAGTACCTCCGCGCAGCGCTGACAAGTAAGGGTATGCGACTCCACGCGGTGCTGAGCCGCCGGTGCGAGCGTACCAGCCACGTACTGCCGCAGCAAGGCCACGGGCAGGTGCCCACCGGGTTCGGGGGGCAAAAGTGGAGGAGGTAGCTGGTTAGTGGGCCGCATCGGGAGCAGATGATTCGAGGTAGCGCTTCAGATTGCGCTTGCCGTTTTGAAGATGACTTTTCACCAAGCCCAGCTCGAAGCCGGTGATGGTGGCGATAGTGCGGTAACACTGCCTTTCGAGGTAAAACAGTTCCAGACATCGTCGCTGACCGGGCGGCAGCTCGGCCAAGGCGAGTTCCAGGGCTTGCAGGCGCTCTTCGGTCAATGTGGCTTCGTCGGGGTCATCAGTGGGTAGATGCGCGGCCACCGCCGATTCCATACCCGCCGCGTCGGGAAAGTGCAGCAAGAGGGTGCCGCCGCTATCCGGCCCGGCGCGCTGCCGGGCCCGCAGGAGCATCAGGCAATGGTTACGGGCCGTGCTATGGAGCCAAGCCAGAAAATTATCGACCTCGTGGCAGCGCAGGCTGTCGACCAGCTTTTCAAATAGCTGCATCACTGCGTCTTTGGCGTCGTCCTCATCGCGTAGGTAGCGCCGACAGACGGCCAACACCGCTGGCATGTGCCGCTCATACAACGTGCCCACGTCGGCTACGTCGCCGTGCTGCCGGTAGCGCACCAACAGCTCTGCATCGGATAGCGCAGTGGGCAACTCAGGACGACGGCGTTTGAAAAACATAAGGTACAAAGCAGCCAGCGAATAAACCTGTAAGCTACGGGTTAGGGGGCAAAATTTAGCTCTGATGCTATGGACTAAAATTAGGGTGATATAAGCAGCACTTTCA
>NZ_FWWW01000033.1 GCF_900176135.1 Hymenobacter roseosalivarius DSM 11622
GACGACGCGNGNGGNGTGGCTTTTTTTGTGTTCCTTCGCACTGCTATTCCTCCAGCATCTGGGTTTCAGGCAGGTGCATAAGGTAGTCGCCGTAGCCGCTTTTACGCAGGGGCTCCGCTATTTTGCGCAGCTGCTCTGCCGTAATAAATCCCTGACGGTAAGCCACTTCCTCAATGGATCCCACCTTCAGACCTTGACGGTGTTCAATTACGCGCACGAACTCTGAGGCCTGCATTAGGCTCTCAAACGTGCCCGTATCCAGCCAGGCAGTACCGCGACCCAGAATACCCACCTTCAGCTTCCCCCGACGCAGATACTCTTGGTTTACATCCGTAATTTCGTATTCGCCGCGGGGGCTGGGCTTTAGGTTGCGGGCAATTTCAATTACCTCGTTGTCATAGAAATACAAGCCTGGCACCGCGTAGTTACTCTTCGGCACTTTCGGCTTTTCCTCAATGCTGAGGGCTTTTTTGTCGGCATCAAACTCCACTACGCCGTAGCGCTCTGGGTCATTTACGTGGTAAGCATACACTACGCCGCCGTCAGGGCTACTATTGCTTTGCAGGAGCTGCTCCAAGCCTTCGCCATAGAAAATATTATCACCCAGTACCAAAGCAACTTTGTCGTCGCCGATAAAATCAGCGCCGATTACGAAGGCTTGAGCCAGCCCATTAGGCACCTCCTGAATAGCATATTGGAAATTACACCCCAGGTTACTACCATCACCCAACAAGCGCTTGAACTGCTCCTGGTCGTGGGGCGTGGTAATCAGGAGGATGTCGCGTATTCCGGCCATCATCAGAATCGACAAGGGATAATAGATCATCGGCTTGTCGTACACGGGCATGAGTTGCTTGCTAACTGCCAGTGTAAGTGGGTGTAACCGTGTGCCGGAGCCGCCGGCGAGAATGATGCCTTTCATTAAGTAGTTAGAATAAGCTGTATTGATAGGTTAATGCGCTATATGCC
The DNA here is from genome assembly GCF_900176135.1 of Hymenobacter roseosalivarius DSM 11622. Lineage (GTDB taxonomy): Bacteria > Bacteroidota > Bacteroidia > Cytophagales > Hymenobacteraceae > Hymenobacter > Hymenobacter roseosalivarius. Next base: position 970 of record NZ_FWWW01000033.1, read on the forward strand.
CGCCAGGAATAGCTAGTTGCTTTCCCGAATGAACGTCTGATTCGATTTAAACCACGCCAGCGTTTTCTGCAACCCTTCCCGAATGCGAATCTGAGGATCGTAGCCGAGTAGGTTTTTCGCCTTGGAAATGTCGGCCAGCGAGTCGCGGATATCGCCGGGTCGGTCGGGGCCGTATTCGGGTGTGATGTCGGAGCCGGCTTCTTCATTGAGAATGTTGAAGAGGTCGTTGAGCGAGGTGCGGTCGGCTACGGCAATGTTGTATACTTCATTCAGCGCCGCCGGATTAGCAGTGAGCGCCGCTTTAATATTGGCCTGCACGCAGTTCTCTACGAAAGTAAAGTCGCGGGTCTGGCCGCCGTCGCCATTCATGCGGGGGGCTTTTCCCTGCAAAACCGCGTCAATAAACAGCGGAATTACGGCCGCGTAGGCCCCATTAGGGTCTTGCCGGGGGCCAAAAATATTGAAGTAGCGCAGCCCGATAATGGGCATGCCGTAGGTTTTGCCAAATACATCGGCGTACAGCTCATTGGCATACTTAGTCACGGCGTAGGGCGAGAGCGGCTTCCCGATGCGGTCTTCTACCTTGGGCAGATGGGGCGAGTCGCCGTAGGTCGAGGATGACGCGGCATACACAAAGCGCTGTACGTTAGCTTCTTTGGCTGCTACCAGCATATTCACAAAGCCCCCCACATTCACGTCGTTACTCGTGATGGGGTCGTTGATGGAGCGAGGCACGGAGCCCAGCGCCGCCTGGTGGAGCACCACATTTGCCCCCCGGCAGGCCGTCCGGCACACCTGCGGGTCGCGGATGTCGCCTTCTATAACTTCCAATGCTGGGTGACCCTCAAACAGGCGCATGTTTTTGCGAAACCCGTTGGAGTAGTTGTCCAGCACGCGCACGCGCCCAGCGCCATACTTAAGTAGATATTCGACCAGATTGGAGCCGATAAAGCCGGCTCCGCCCGTCACCAAAAAGGTCAGATTATCGAGGGGCTGGTCGTGAAAGGGGATTTCGTACATCGTTTGTCAATGAATAATAAAGAATGATTACAGCACCGAGGTCAAGCCCAATGTTTCCTTCTTTATTAAGCGCCGGCGTAATTAATTACTGTATTGTTGAAGGTAATAATCCTGATAAGCGCCGGTGGTCACGCGCTCCAGCCATTCAGCATTAGCCAGGTACCAATCAACGGTCTGAGCCAAGCCTTGCTCGAACGTAACGGAGGGTTTCCACCCCAGCTCGTTCATGATTTTGCTGGAGTCGATGGCGTAGCGCAGGTCGTGGCCGGCGCGGTCTTTCACGAAGGTGATAAGCTGACGCGATGTGCCGGGCATCTGGCCAGTTTTCTCGTCTACCACATCACAGAGCAGATGAATCAGCGCCAGATTTTGCCACTCATTTACGCCGCCAATATTGTAGGTGTCGCCCACTTTGCCTTTATGAAATACGGCGTCGATGGCCGTAGCATGGTCTTTCACAAAAAGCCAGTCGCGCACGTTTTCGCCCTTGCCGTACACGGGTACCGGCTGCCGGGTCCGAATGCGGTGAATAGCCAACGGAATGAGCTTTTCGGGGAAATGATTGGGGCCGTAGTTGTTTGAGCAGTTGCTCAGCTTTATGGGTAGGCCGTACGTGTGGTACCAGGCCCGTACAAAGTGGTCGGAGCTGGCCTTGGAAGCTGAGTAGGGCGAGCGAGGATCGTAGGCCGTCTCTTCCGTAAACATATCGGGCCCCATTTCCAGTGAGCCGTACACTTCATCGGTGCTTACATGGTAGAAGGTTTTGCCTTCAAACCCCAGCGGCTTCCACAGGTTTTTGGCAGCGTTCAACAAGTGAACCGTGCCCAACACGTTCGTTTTTACAAAAGCCAGCGGGTCAGTGATGGAGCGGTCAACGTGCGATTCGGCAGCAAGGTGAATGACGGCATCGGGCTCTTCGCGCGCGAACAGCTCATCAACGAACTGCTGATCGGCAATGTCCCCTTTTACGAAGCGGTAGTTAGGCGCATTCTCAATGTCACGTAGGTTTTCCAGATTACCCGCGTAGGTCAGCGCATCCAGGTTAATGATTTGATACTCCGGGTACTTAGTCACAAACAGGCGCACTACATGCGACCCAATAAACCCAGCCCCGCCGGTGATAATGATTTTCATGTCTTCAATGGGTGAATGAGTGAATGGGTAGATGGATAAATGGGCGGATGACGGTACTTTAACACTCACTCATTCGCCCATTCGCTTATTCACCTATTAGTTTCTGCTGCCACTTCCAAGAGCTTGCTAAGCTTTCTTCCAAGGGAGTAGTCGTTTCAAAGCCTAATTCCCGATTAGCCTTAGTCACGTCGGCGTAGATAGCCGGCACATCACCGGGCCGTGGAGGTCCGATTACATAGTTCAGCTTCTGACCAGTTGCTCTTTCAAACGTCTGGACCACTTCCAGTACGCTGTTGCCGCGGCCCGTACCCACATTAAAGGTCTCGACGGCTGCGCTTTCGCCTTTCAACAGGCGCTCTACGGCTACTACGTGCGCCTTGGCTAAATCCACTACATGGATGTAGTCGCGGATATTAGTGCCATCGGGCGTGTCGTAGGTATTGCCGAAAATAGTCAGCCTTTCGCGGATACCGGCGGCGGTTTGCGTCACGAAGGGCACCAGATTATTCGGCACTCCCAGAGGTAGCTCGCCAATCAAAGCGGAGGGATGAGCACCAATAGGATTGAAGTAGCGCAGCAAAATTGTGCGCAGACTGCTGTCGGGTGCAGCCACTACATCACGCAGAATGTCCTCGCAAATCTTCTTGGTGTTGCCGTAGGGCGAAGTAGCGGGTTTGGTCGGCGTCTCTTCCGTAACCGGCAGCTGGTCGGGGATGCCGTACACCGTGCAGGAGGAGGAAAACACCAGATTGGACACCTCAAACTCCTGCATCACTTTCAAGAGCGTCAGCAGGGAGCCAATGTTATTGTGATAGTAAGCCAGCGGCTTCTGCACCGAATCACCTACCGCTTTGAAAGCAGCAAAGTGGATGGCCCCACGCAAAGTCTTTTCGTGCAAGAAAACCTCACGTAGCGCTAGCTCATCAGCACAGTCGATGGCGTAGCAGGTGATGGTTACACCCAGAATCTCTTCCAGGCCGCGCATTACAACCTCAGAGGAGTTGCTGAAATTATCTACAATAACGGGCTGGTAGCCAGCCTCGTAAAGCTCCACCACCGCGTGCGAGCCAATATACCCCGCTCCGCCCGTCACTAGTATTTTCGTCCGTTCCATATGTGTTGCGTGTTCTATAAGCTCCAGTAGTGCAGGTCCCGCATCTTACTACGATACAAGCCTTTAATGTCAACCAGCACGGCATTATCGCCAGTAATGGACTTAAAATACGCTTCGTCCTTTTCCAGATAAGGCTTGTGACTCACGGCTACGATAACGGCGTCATAGTCGGTTCTGGTGTTGGCGGCAGCGGTGAGGCGGAAACCATACTCGTGGTGCAGCTCGTCGGAGTCGGCATGCGGGTCCACGATATCCACGTTTACCGAAAAGTTTTTCAGCTCCTGAATTACGTCTGCTACTTTGGAGTTGCGAATATCCTCCACGTTTTCCTTGAAAGTAGCTCCCATCACCAGCACCCGGCTCTTAGCTACGTCCTTGCCCTGCTTAATCATCATCTGCACCGTTTTGCGGGCGATGTAAGCTCCCATATTATCGTTTGTGCTGCGACCTGAGAGAATAACTTTCGCATCGAAGCCTAGTTCTTTGGCCTTGTAGGTCAGGTAGTAAGGATCGACCCCGATGCAGTGACCGCCCACCAAACCGGGCGAGAACTTGAGGAAGTTCCACTTGGTGCCGGCTGCCTCTAACACCTCATAGGTGTTGATGTTCATACGGTCAAAAATCAGCGACAGCTCGTTCATTAGCGCGATGTTGACGTCGCGCTGGGTATTCTCGATGATCTTGGCGGCTTCGGCCACCTTAATGCTGCTGGCGCGGTGTACACCGGCTTTTACCACCAGCTCATACAACTTAGCGATGATGTCCAGCGACTCATCATCGCAGCCGGCCACCACTTTGATAATGCTAGTGAGCGTATGCTCCTTATCGCCGGGGTTGATGCGCTCAGGCGAGTAGCCTACTTTGAAATCCTGGGGAAATGACAGACCCGACAGCTTTTCCATCACGGGAATGCAGTCTTCCTCGGTGCAGCCGGGGTATACGGTACTTTCAAACACTACGTAATCGCCTTTCTTGAGCACTTTGCCCACGCTAGTTGAAGCGCCCAGCAGGGGCTTCAGATCGGGCTGGGCGTGCTCGTCGATGGGTGTGGGCACGGCTACAATGAAGAAAGTAGCCTCGCGCAGCACTTCCAGCGAATCAGTGAAGGTGATGTCACAGTTCTCGAAGTCTTTGGCTTCCAGCTCGCCGCTGGGGTCTATGCCGTTGCGCATCAAGTCGACGCGGGCGGCGTTTATATCGAAACCGATAACGCTGAGCTGGCGGGCGAACTCAAGGGCGATAGGCAAGCCCACGTACCCGAGACCGATAACGGCCAGCTTGGCTTTTTTCTGAAGTAATTGCTCGTACACAGGAAGAGGAAATGCTGAATTAGACTTATGAATTCTGGATCGAAGGAATAGGTATTACCTGATTATCAAGGGTTAACTCGTACTGCGCGCCGCTTTCGGGGCAAGTAGCATGCCGGCTGGCATCAAACAGTAGGCGGTGTCCCGCGTGGCTCATCCAGCCCTGGGGTCGGGCCGGATTGCCGTATACCAAGGAGTAAGGAGCCACGTCGTGGGTTACTACGGAGCCAGCGCCCACAAAGGCGTACTCACCCAAATGAACCCCGCAGATAATAGTAGAATTGGCCCCCACGCTCACGCCCCGCTCCAGCACGGTAGGTTGGTACTTGTGGCGGCGCGGCACGGCACTGCGCGGGTTGCGCACATTGGTGAATACAACCGATGGGCCCAGAAACACGTCGTCGGCGCATTCTACGCCGGTATATAGGCTCACGTTGTTTTGCACTTTCACGTTGCGGCCCAGGCGCACACCATTCGCTATCATCACATTCTGGCCGATGGTGCAGTTTTCACCCAGCTCACAGCCTGCCATCAGGTGGGCGAAGTGCCAGATGCGACAGCCGGCACCAATGCGGCAGCCTTCGTCGAGCACGGCGGTGGAGTGGGCAAAATAGGCAAGCGTATCGGTCACGAAAGCAGATAACTAGCTCGGCAGGCTGCCGATTTTGAGCCGGCAAAGGTAGGACTTTTTACGTTTGAGAAATTCTGTGCGCAGTGGTCCGGGAAGTTATGGTTTTGTAAAGCTGAGGTCGATCATTCGCAGAACACTCCACTTACCATTCGGTCTTTACCAAACATATCCTGCTGAATTTGCCCCCCGGCATACCCCAGCCCAGCGAGCAAGGCTAGCACCGATTCGGCATATCGCTCATTTATTTCGAAGTACAATTTGCCCCCCGGCCGTAATAATTCCTGGCCTAGCCCGGCAATGCGCCGGTAGAAAAGTAGTGGGTCATTATCGGGCACAAACAGCGCGGTTGCCGGCTCGTAGCGCAGTACGTTGGGCCGCATCAGCACCCGCTCACTTTCCAGTACGTAGGGCGGATTGCTCACCAATACGGCCAAACTGTGGGGGGCAATTCCGGTCGGCGCAGCCCGCAGAATATCTACCTCCTGAAACTCCACGTTTGGCGCATAACGCGCCGCGTTGCGCCGGGCTACGGCCAGCGCCTCGGCCGAAATATCTACTCCCATTACCCACGCCTCGGGCAGCGCTTGGCTGAGGGCAATCGGAATGCAGCCCGAGCCGGTCCCGATGTCCAGAATGGTAAGCTGGGGGGCATTTTTTTGCTCCTTACTGATAAGCGCCACCAGCTCCTCCGTTTCGGGCCGGGGAATAAGCGTAGCGGGCGTTACTGCCAGCTCCAGACCGGCGAAGTAGGCCGTGCCCAGTACGTATTGCAGAGGCTCGTGGCGCAACAAACGGTCTTGCGCAGCTTCTATTAATTGCTCCTTCTCCATCGAAACCAACTCGGCGGCCTGCATGCGTCGTATCAGGGGAGTCAATTTCAGATAATACTCTAGCACCTGCCCCGCGATGGCGGCGGCTTCAGGCTCGGGATAAATGCCCCCCAAAGCGGTGGAGAGGCAGCGCGTTAGCTCCAGAATGGTCATACGAAGCGGGGTTTGTACCTTCGGCCATAAAGCTACGTTCCTCCCACCCCGTATGCGTGATTTTGACGAACTGATAATGCGCCGCGCCCTCGATTTGGCCCGGCTCGGCCTGGGCTACGCGCGGCCCAACCCCGTAGTTGGCTGCGTAGTAACGCACGCCGGCCGTATCATCGGCGAGGGCTGGCACGAGCGCTACGGCAGCCCCCACGCCGAAGTAAATGCCCTAGCTGCCGTTACCGACAAGCACTTACTGCCCGAAAGTCGCGTGTACGTAACGCTGGAGCCCTGTGCCCACTACGGCAAAACCCCGCCCTGCGCCGACCTGCTCATCAGCAGCGGCGTACGCGACGTGGTTATCTGCAATCTAGACCCTAACCCGCTGGTAGCCGGCCGGGGCATTGATAAGCTGCGGGCCGCGGGCGTGCGCGTGGAGACGGGCGTGCTGGAGGCGGAGGGACGCTGGCTCAACCGACGTTTCTTCACTTTTCAGGAGAAAAAAAGGCCCTACGTGGTCTTGAAATGGGCTGAAACGGCCGATGGGCTGTTGGCCGGACGCTTTTATCAGCCTATCCAGATCAGCGGGGAACTGGCGCGGGTGGCGGTGCATCAGTGGCGAGCCGAGGAGCAGGCTATCCTGGTAGGCACCCGCACGGCCCTGCATGATAACCCCAACCTGAACGTGCGCGACTGGCCCGGCCAAAACCCGGTGCGCGTGGTCATCGACAAGAACCTCAGTTTGCCCCCCAGTCACCATTTATTGGACGGACAGCAGCCTACGCTGGTGTATACCTACCGCGAGCGGCCAGCCAGAACTAATATTGATTACATCAAATTGCCCGAAGCGGAAGACTTATTCCCCTGCATTCTGGCCAACCTGTTCGAGCGCCAGATACAATCAGTGCTGGTGGAGGGTGGCCCTACGGTGCTCACCTCTTTGCTGCAACACGGTTTGTGGGATGAAGCGCGGATATTGCGCAATCCTAAAAAGCTAGGGACTGGCATTGCCGCTCCCCAATTGGGTATCAGGCATTTGCACGAGCAGGTAACCCTGGGCGACGATACGCTGTTTGTCTATCATCACTACTGCGCTTAGGCAGCGCTTCTGTCTTAGCCCTACAAGACATTTTTACTTTCGCACTGACCAACTATATAAGCCGCGGCTTACTCTGCTTTTCTTATGGCTGAAGAACTCATTCTCGATCTTACGCTTACCAAAGCTGAAAAATACCGTCAGCTGCTTCCCCAAATTGAGGCCTTAACCACGGGCGAGCCCGACCTGATTGCCAACCTGGCCAACACAATGGGCGCTTTGAAGCAAGCATTCGGCTTCTTCTGGGTAGGTGCTTACCTGGTAAAAGGCAATGAGCTGGTGCTCGGGCCTTTCCAGGGGCCGATTGCCTGCACCCGTATCCGGCACGGCAAGGGCGTATGCGGCGCCAGCTGGGCCCAGGCCCAGACCTTGCTGGTGCCCGATGTGGAGCAGTTCCCCGGCCACATCGCCTGCAGCAGCGAATCCAAATCAGAAATCGTGGTACCGGTGCTGAAAGATGGCCAAGTAGTAATGGTGCTTGACGTGGACAGCGACCAGCTCAAGGACTTTGACCAAGATGACCAGCAGGCACTGGAGCAACTGGCGCAGTTGATGGTCCGGTGGTTTTAAGGAGTACTTAGCTACCTCAGCTCTTTCTGCAATACACAAAAGCCCCCCAGAGTATTTCTGGGGGCTTTTGTGTACAAGGCTTAAGCAAGATCGTTCTACATGCATCAAAAAAAGAAAGCCAGGAATTTCCCGGCTTCTTTTTTTGATGCAACCTGCTGAGGTAAGCTCAGCTTATCGCTCAATGGTAATGCGCTTGTTCTCCACTTTGCCATTGATAATCAGGTGGCAGAAGTACACCCCGTTCGGCAGATCCTCGCGGGTCAGCTTAACGCTGTAGTCACGGTTGCCTTCTATCTCAGCATTGTAAAGCGTCGAGACTAAGCCACCCAAGCTGTTGTAGATATATACCTGAGCCTTGCCGCCTTCGGTGCTACGGAAACGGATAGTAGCTTGGTCAGCTATTGGGTTCGGGTAGATCTCCAGCAGGTTGCTGGCTGCTGGCTTGACAGTAGGGTTATCTGCTGAGAATGACTGAGTTGTGGTCTTGGCAGCTAAGGTTGTAGTAGACCCACCTGTTCCTGTGACAGAAATCAAGTCTTTAGGATCTACGTCTCTTAGGATGGTCTTGGTACCATCCCATCGGCTTGAGTACCAGATACCACCATTGCTGCGGTATACAGTAACTGCTAGTCTATCAATTTTATCAGTGGTTACGGATGGGTTATCTCTTCCATCATACATACTGAGCTGCATTGTGCAGTTGCCTTCTATACTTTGGGCTACTCCGCCGACAATCTCCGAGATATTTGCCTTAGCACTGAATTCAGCTGTTGGGTCAGTAGTAGCAAGTACAGAGATAGAATTGCTCTTCAGCTTGTAGTAGTGAGGAACGCCTGGGGTTTCTTTACCATTACGATCGAAGAAGCTTTTTACCGTAATTTCTGCGCTGCCCTGTGGGTTTCTCAAGCTCTTATTATACTGAACATAAAAAGAGAAGTCTGATGAACCTTTAACATAACCGGCCGAGCCCTCGCTGGTGAATGTGTCAGCGCCAACTATCTGTCCGCCAGGGGTTGGTACAGCTACCGTAACCAGCTTGTCCAATGATGGGTCGCTTT